>NZ_JBSFCW010000017.1:0-147225 GCF_053593595.1 Streptomyces sp. NPDC002206 | reverse complement strand
AGGCGTAGAGAACCTCGATCATCTCAAACCAGCAGGGACACCTGTCGCCGTATCAGCCGCCAGCCCCCACAGCTACCTGCGGATTCGGGTCTGACTCATCCAGGCTGAGCGCGCTGGCTCGGCTGGAAGCGCACAGCGGGCTCACCCACGCCAGAGAGTGGACGACATTCGGCTGCCTCGTACGTAATGATGGACAGCTTCCCACTGCTGTCAGAAAGGTCTGTGAGCGCGGCTTGACATGAGTCATCAGGCGCGTTCACAGCCCCTTTCGGTGCCTGAAGAGAGGCCATCCGCACCGTTGCGGGCCTGGTCGGCGACCGCGCGGCCACTCGATGACCACCGCTGACGTCGTGTGGCCGATTGATATCGTCCGCGAATGACCAGTCGCAGCCGCGACCGCGTCGCAGACGTCCGCAGCGTCGTGATCGCGCACATGCCCGACTACCAGGTCGACTCCGTCGTGCAGCTCGGCGAGGGCCTGGACAACCTGGCGTACGAGGTGAACGGTGAGCTGATCGTGCGCTTCAGTAAGGAGCCCGACCTGGCACGGCGGGCCGCTCTGCTGAACCACGAGGCCCGCGTGCTTGCTGCCGTCGCCGACGTTTCGCCGCTGCCCGTGCCCCAGCCGACGTTCACGGTCGCGGAGCAGGGTTGTCTGGCCTACTTCAAGCTTCCCGGCGTGCCACTGGTGGGTATGCCGCGGCACCAACGATCGGCTCACGGCACGTCGATTGGCGCCGCGCTTGGCGAGCTACTCACTGCGCTGCATGCTGTTGCGATCGATCGGATGGCCGTGGAAACGGACCACCAGCCGGTGGCCGAGTGGCGACATGAGGCCATGGAGAACTATGTGACGGTGGCCGAGCAAGTACCGGCGGCGCAGCGCCGATCCGTCGAAGCGTTCCTGGACGCCGCACCACCGCACGCTGGCTGCACCCCAACGTTCTCCCACAACGATCTGGGGATCGAACACGTTCTCGTCGACCCGGTCGCATGGACGGTGACCGGCATCATCGACTGGAGTGACGCCGCCGTCGTCGATCCGGCCTGCGACTTCGGGCTGCTCTACCGCGATCTCGGCCCCGCGGCTACCCGCGCCGCCATCAGCACCTATCGAACCGACGCCAACGACGTCGCGGCTCTCAGTGAGCGCGCCGTGTTCTATGCCAGGTGCAGTGTCTTCGAGGATCTGGCATACGGCATCGAGACGGAACAAGGCAATTACGTCGACAAGAGCCTTGCCGCGATGGAGTGGCTGTTTCCGTCATAGCCGCCTCATCTCGACCGAGCCGCCAGGGACATCAACCCGCCGGGAGGGAACCAGCACCCCCAATGATGCAAGGAATTGGGCTATGAACGCGGCTTGACATGGATCATCAAGCCGCGTTGACAGACCTTTAAAGCCCCAGCACCTCGCCGTACTTGATGGCCCCGTGGGGCAGTGCGAAGCCGAACGGGGTCAGCGACTTGCCCAGCGGGTACGTCTCCTCGGTGCTGCTCGGCACGAACCAGACGCCACCCGACCTGGGCTCACCGGCGTTCTCCCCCGGCGCGCTCACCCCGGTGTCCCACAGTCCGTCGCGGTTGTAGTCGCCGACGGCCACCTGGGCGCCGAAGCGGTCGCCGGCCTCGGCCGTGCCGGGCATGTTCGTGGTGCTCTGGCTGCGGGCCAGACCGCCGTAGAGGCCGTGCTCCGTGCCGTTCATGGTGACGTACCCGCCCGCGTCCTTGACGGTGCCCACGTCCTCGCCGGGCACGCCGACCACCAGTTCCGGACGGCTGTCGCCGTTCAGGTCGCCCGCGGCCAGCGCGGCGCCGAAGTCGTCGCCCTCCTCGGCGGTGCCGCCGACCTCCGGGTTCGACTGGGTGATGCACTCGCTCTCGGTGCCGAAGTTCGCGGTCTTCGAGCCCTTGAGCAGGAGCACCGCACCGCCGAGCCGGTCCTCGCAATGCGTGGTCTCCGACTCGGGGTTGGGCTGTACGAGGCCGACCGCGAGGTCGTCCGTGCCGTCCCGGTCGAAGTCGGCGGCGGCGAGCGAGCTGCCCCGGTCGGCGTCGGCGTACCACTGGGCCGGCTTGGCCTGGTCGTCCCAGCGCATGATGAAGGTGCTGGAGTCCTCCATGCCCTGCCAGGTGACGGCGAGGTCGTCCCGGCCGTCGCCGTCGAAATCGCCGGTTGCCAGGTCGCGGGTGGCGCCGCCCATGCTGTAGCGGCGCAGGGTGGTGGTGGTTACGGGGGCCGCGGTGAGCGGGCCCGGGCGGAACCGAAGCGAGCCGCCCTCCTCGCTGTTCTCGCCGTACGCGAGGTCGGTGTCGCCGTCGCCGTCGTAGTCGCCCGTGGCGATGGTGCGGCCGATGCTGCTGAACTCGCCCGCGCCCCTGGCCACGGTGGTGCCCTTGACGTTCCATCCCGAGCCGTCCAGGACGGTGATGGTGCCCTCGTCCTTGAGCTGATCGGAGGTGAGCGACTCGCCGCTCGCGCCGACGACGAGCTCGAAGACGCCGTCGCCGTTCACGTCGACGGGTGCCACGGAGGACCCGAAGCGGTCGCCCGCCTCGGGCGTGCCGGGTATGCCGGCCTCAGCCTGGCTGATGACACCGGTGGACTGGCTCGGGCTCTGCGGGCCGCCATAGATCACGCTGATGTAGCCGGCCTTGGCCTTGCCGTCCACCGTGGCGTTGGGCATGCCGACCGCGATGTCCGCGTATCCGTCGCCGTTGAAGTCGAACCGCGGAGTCGTTGCAGCCGCGGCGCTCCCGGCGAGTGGCAGGGTCAGACCGGCGGCGGTGAGGGCCGCTGCGGCGGCGGTAACGGCCAGGGGGCGTGCACGCACGGGGAACTCCCGGAGTCGAAGGGGGGCAATGAGAGCGAAGGTTCTCGGAGATGTGACTCACGAGGTGTACGAAGGGTTGCGTGAAGGTGGCGGAACACGACTAGGGACTCGCCGTCTACGCGGGCACCATCGACAACCATCCCATCGGGGGTGGTCCCAAGCCCCTTCTGGTCAGCATGGCGATATTCAGGATCCCCCGCGTAACCACGGGACAGGCCAACAGTTGACGGGAAGCGGCCCCAGAGCGCGGATGAAGTCTGTGAACACGGCTTGACATGCCCGATCGCCTCCTTCAGCCCGTCGGGGCCGACGGGCGGCAGACAGACGGTGATGCGCTGTTTGCCCATGGTGTCCCCTTGTGTGGTGCGGTCCGTGCTCGGTGCGCGGTCGTGCGGTGTGGTGCGCGGCCCGCCTTGGCAGGCCGCGCCGGTCAGGCGGTCGGCGAGGGGCTCGCACCGCGATAGCCCTGGCTGTGCGTGTCCCGCCCAGCGGCGCGACCATCCGCCGGGTCATCAAGGACACCTGCCCCGGCGGCCTGGCCGACCTCCTCGGACACGACCCGGCCGGGACCGACACCCTCGCCCTGGACGGCAAGAGCGCCCGCGGCTCGCGCCACGGCACCACCCCGGCCGCCCACCTGCTGGCCGTAATGACCGGCGCCGGACTGACCGTCACCCAGCTGAAGGTCTCGGAGAAGACGAACGAGATCACCTGCTTCGCCGCCCTCCTGGACCCCTACGACCTGCGCGGAGTCACCGTGACCGGCGATGCTCTGCACACCCAGCGCGACCACGCCCGCTTCCTCGTCGAGGCGAAGAAGGCGCACTACGCGTTCACCGTGAAACGGAACCAGAAGAACCTCTATGAGCAGCTGCGGACCCTGCCCTGGGGCGAGGCTACGGCGAAGTTCTACGACCGCACCACCGGGCACGGCCGCCTGGAGACCCGGGTCGTGCAGGCCCTTACCGTCACCGACCTCGGCGTCGACTTCCCGTACGCCGCCCAGGTCGCCAGAGTCGTACGCCATCGCACCGACACCAAGTCCGGCAAACGCAACCGCGAGACGGTCTACGTCATCACCGACCTCACCAGCCGCCAGGCGTCCCCCGAGCGGATCGCGAAGATCTTGAGGGCTCACTGGGTGATCGAGAACAGGCTTCACTTTGTCAGGGACGCCGCCTTCCGGGAGGACGCCTCCAAGATTCGCACCGGCCACAGTCCGGAGAACATGGCCACCTTGCGCAGCTTCGCCATCAACCAGCTCCGCACCGCCGGCCACGCCAACATCGCCGCCGGACTCCGCACAACAGTCCTTCACCTTACGAGCAGCCGCTGACCCTCCTCAGTCTCAACTGACCTGCATCGATTCATGGTCAGGAGACTTTACAATCGCCCTGGCACAGCATGGGGCATGAGCTGGGAGTTCACCTCTTGAGGATCCTGCCGACATCGACTGCGTGACGGGAATCCGCAATTTCGCCGGCGCTGATGTCGGATTATCTTCATGCGGCGCGTGCTGGCTGACCATCGGGCACAGGTATGGCCCACGGTGGGGCGAGAACAATCAATCGCAATGTGCCTCGAGAAATTTCTTGAACCTCTCGAGCAAGGAGACGGTGGCCCGGCGCGCGCGGACAACAACGGTTGCCCTGGCCTGTGCTGGTGTCTTCGTCGCCTATCTGCCGGTGACCACAGTCGCTGTGAGTCTTCCGGAGATCCAGCGGGAGCTGGGTACGTCCACCGCGCAGTTGTCGTGGTCACCGATGCGTTCGTCCTGCCGGTCGCCGCGTTGATCCTCACCGCGGGCGTGTTCGCGGACGTGCACGGGCGCAAGAAGGTGTACCAGGTGGGCCTGGCCTTGTGTGCGGCGGGCGCCGCGGTGTCGCTGTGCGCCCGCTCGTCCGAGGTCCTGTGGGCCGGACAGGCGCTGGTGCCCTCGGGCAGTTCGTGTTCCGTTGTCCGGTAAGTGGGTCGTCCCTGCCGGCGTCGGCCAAACGATCGGCTCTGTCCCGAATACGGGACAGAGCCGAACGTTTTACAGTCCCGCGCCTGAACTGGGGCTGCATCCCGACCAAGGCGATCCTGTGCTCCCTCACGGCCGACAGGCCGGGGCAGCGCCCGATGGCGCCTCCCGGCCTGTCGGCCGACCAGGTGTCAGGGCTCCGGCTCCTCCTTCACCCTGGCCACCAGCTGGGTGGGGTTGACGAAACGCAGCGCCACCACGAGCAGGACCAGCATCATCGCCATGTAGATCACGGCCATGGAGTCGACCGCCTGCTGGGCCCTGATGCCGGAGGCCGACATCGAGTAGAACAGCGCAACCACCAGGGTCTGCGAGTCGGGCCCCGCCGTCAGAAAGGTCAGCTCGAACATGCCGACCGTCCGCACAAGGACCAGGATCGCCGCGGCCAGGATGCCCGGGACGAGCAGCGGCGCCAGGATCCTGGTGAACACCGACCACAGGCGGGCTCCCGACATACGGGCCGCGCGCTCGATCGACGGGTCGATCTGCTCGATGAACGGCGTCATCGTCAGGATGACGAACGGCACCGACGGTACGAGATTGGCCAGTATGACACCGGAGAGGTGACCGGCCAGGCCGAACTTGTAGAGCACGGTCGCCAGCGGAATGCCGTAAGTGATCGGTGGCATCAGGATCGGCAGCAGGAAAGCCAGGTAGATGATCCGCTTGCCGGGGAAGTCGCGCCGGGCCAGCACGTAAGCAGCTGGCACACCGACGAGCACCGACAGCAACACCACCGCGAGGCACACCTCCAGGGTCACGGTGATCACCTGCGGCAGCCCGAAGTCCTCCCAGGCCTGGGAGTACCACTGGGTGGTCGCCCCCTGTGGCAACCAGGTGTCGAACCACCGGGTCCCGAAGGAGTTGACCAGTACCGATCCGACGACACCGAGCAGGCCGAGCATGAAGAGGACAACCGCCCCCCATACCAGCCACGCCCCGGGGCCGGCCACGATCCTGTGCCGGGGCCGTGCCGCCGGGCCCGCGGCAGCGGGTGCGCCGAGTACGCCTGCCATCAGCCCTTCCCTCCTGTCGATCCGGTGTACAGGCGCGATCGCCACAGCATGACCACCGCGATCACCACAAGTTCGACGGCACCCATGATCATGGCGATCGCCGATGCGAACGAGTAGTCGTACTGCTCGTACGCCGCCTGGTAGGCGGCGATGGAGATGACCCTGGTCTCCCCGCTCGGGTTGCCGACCAGGATCGCCGACGGGAAGACGCTGAACGCCAGCACAAAAGTCAGGCAGAACGTCGTCGCCAGGCCGGGAGCCAGCAGCGGCAGGGTGATCCGGCGGAAACGCGCCCACCGGTCGGCCCCCAGGGTGGCGGCGGCGCGCTCCAGGGTCGGGTCGATGCCGGACAGGTAGGAGAGGATCAGCAGGAACGCGAACGGGAAACCGGTGATCACCAGGGAGAAGAAGACACCCCAGTAGTTGTTGACGAGTTGCACTGGTTGGTCGGTGAGCCCGGTGCCTTGCAGGATTCGGTTGAACCACCCGGAGGGGCCGAGGAAATTCAGCAGACCCTCTGCGGCCAGCACCGTGCCCAGGGTGATCGGTATCACCAGCAGGGTCGTGACCACACGCTTACCGCGGAACTTGCCGCGCATGCGCAGCGCGATCGGCACCGAGGCCAGCACGTTCAGCAGGGAGACCGGCACAGCAAGACCCAGCGTCTTACCGATCGTGTCCCGCTGGAAGGAGTCGGTGAAGAACCGCTGGTAGTTCGCGAAAGGATTGCCGCCCGAGGTCGGCTGGAACGACAGCCCCAGGCCGTACAGGAACGGGTAGACGAACAGGCCCAGTACAAAGACCACCGCGGGCACCAGCAGCAGCAGTCGGCTGTCCACACCGCGCTCCGCCAGCCGGTGCCGCAGGCCAGGGCCGTGCACACCGCGGTGCGCGTGCTCGGTGGTCTCAACGGGGCGTGGCATCGTGCCGGTCATGACGCAGCTCGCGCGGTCGCCTCGGCCGGAACGACCGCGGGAGGTGCGGTGGCCGCGTCCGACGGCAGCCCGGCGTCATCCTCCGCCAGGAACGCCAGCAGGCGGGAGGGGTGGGCCGTCAGCGTCAGCACGTCGCCCGGAGCCGGCCGCTCGCGGCTCTTCAGGTGCAGGCGCAATCCCTCCGGCGTGCGGGCCTCGACCGCCAGCTCGTGGCCCTGGTACTCCACCACTTCCACCACCGCGTGGAGGGTGTCCGGCACCGCGCCCGTGCCCGGGTCGCCGCCTGCGGCCTTCGTGTCCACCACCGTGAGGTCCTCCGGACGGACACCCACCACGACCGGCGACCCCGCCGGTATCCGGCCGACCGGCGTGGCACGCAGCCGCAGCCCGCGCCCTTCCACCACCAGCCCGTCCGCGTCCCCGGCCCCGGCGGTCAGCGGCAGCAGGTTGCGGAACCCCATGAAGTCCGCCACATGCCGGTTCGCCGGCCGATTGTGCAGCTCCTGAGGGGTACCGACCTGTTGTACCCGGCCACTGCGCAGCACGACCAGGCGGTCCGCCATGGACAGCGCCTCTTCCTGGTCGTGCGTGACGTACACCGTCGTCAGTCCCAGGCTCTGGTGCAGCCGCCGGATCTCGGTGCGCATCTCCAGCCGCAGCTTGGCGTCGAGGTTGCTGAGTGGCTCGTCCATCAGCACCACCGAGGGTTCCAGCACCACGGCACGGGCGATCGCCACCCGTTGCTGCTGGCCGCCCGAGAGCTGACCGGGCAGTTTGCCGGCGTGTTCCTCCAGCTGGACAAGGCGGATCGCCTCGTCGGTGCGGCGCTGGACCTCTGGCTTGGGCAGGCGCCGCATCTTCAGACCGAAGGCGATGTTGGCGCGCACCGACATGTGCGGGAACAGCGCATAGTTCTGGAAAACCATGCCGAACCCGCGCTTCTCCGGCGGCAGCACATCGATCCGTCGGTCGTCCTGCCAGATGCGCCCGGCCGTCAGCGGGAGCAGCCCGGCAAGGCAGTTCAGCGCGGTGGACTTGCCGCAGCCCGACGGTCCGAGGAGGGCGATGAACTCGCCGGCCCGGATGCCGAGGTCCAACCCGCTGAGGGCGTCCTGGCCGCCGAAGCGACGGCCGACCCCGTCGAGCCGCAGCTCTGTGAAACGGTTCTGAGTGGTCATCACTTCTTTGCTCCGCCGATCTCACGGTCCCACCGGTCGAAGGCCTTGATGACGGACTTCGCGTCCAGCGGGACCTCCTTGGGGTTGTTTGCGATCAGCGCGTCGTACTCGGACCGGCCGAACTTCTTGATCGCGTCCTGGCTCTTTTCCGGCGCCATGGACAAGTCGACCCCCTGCACCGCAGGACCGGGGTAGAAGTAACCGTCGTCGTACGCCTTGGCCTGCTGCTTCTTGGTGAGCATGAACTGCAGCAACTTCAGTACCGCCGCCTGCTGGTCGGTCGACGCGCCCTTGGGAATCACCGCGTAGTGCGCGTCGGTGACCCAGTGGAAGCCCTGCAGGGTGCTGACCTTCGCCTCCTGTGGCACGGTGCCCAGCACCCGCGGGTTGATGTCCCAGCCGGTCGTGGTCACGACGATGTCGGCTGAGCCGGTGGCCAGGTCCTTCATCGTCTGGCTCGTGCCTGACGGGTAGGTCTTGATGTACTTGTTGAGCTCACCCAGGTACGCCCAGGTCTTGTCCCAGCCCTTCTCCGGGTCCTTGGGGTCCTTGTCCCCCAGGATGTACGGAAGGCCCATCAGGAAGGTACGCCCGGGGCCGGAATTGGCGGGGCGTGCGTACTCCACCTTGCCCGGGTGCGCCTTGGCGTAGTCCAGCAGCTCCTGTGCCGTCGTGGGTGGCTGCGCGACCTTGCCGGGCAGGTACTCCAGCAGTGGTCCCGACGGGTAGTAGGTCACGGTCACGCCGTAGTCGCCGGCGAGCTCCTGCATCTTCGCCGCAGGTTCCTGGTAGGTCTTCATGTTGCTCAGCCGGTCGGCGTGGGCGGGCAGCACTTTCTGCCACAGGCCCTGCTCCGCCCCGGCCGCCATGCCGTCGACGCCGGTCAGTACCAGACCGATGTCCACCCGTCCGGCCCCCTGCTGGGCCTTGATCTTGCCGACCAGGTCGGGGGCGGGTGCGTTGGAGTAGGTGATCCGGGAGATGACCTTCGGGTTCTCCTTGACGAATTCGTCGATCATGCCCTGGGTGAGCTGGAGATTGCCGGCGACGTCCAGCACGTTGAGGGCGACCGGCTTGGACGGTGTCTCCGGAACGGCTTTGGGGGTGGCGTCCGTGCCCTGACCGGGAGTGGTGGGGGCGCCGCAGGCGGTGAGGAGCATGAGGGCGGCTGTGGCGGATCCGAGCATGGCTGTGCGGTGGGAAGTGCGCATGAGGGGTCCTTTCTCGGCACTGCGTGACATGTGTGGTGTGAGGGTTGAGTCAGAGATAGGGGACGGCGGTGGTGTTGCGGACGATGAGCTTCGTGGGCAGTGTCCGCTGCGGGTGGAAGTCGGCCTTCGGGTCGGCCAGCAGCTGCACCATCAGATCGACGGACACGCGTCCGGCTTGTTCCTTGGGAACGCAGAGGGTGGTGAGTGAGGGGTGCACCATCGCCGACGTGGGGATGTCGTCGATACCGATGACGCTCAACCGTCGTGGTACCTCGACCCCCTGGGAGGCCAGCGTCTGGATCAGCCCCAGTGCCATCAGGTCGTTGTACGTGATGACGGCCGTGACGTCGGAGGCGAGCGTCGCGTCCGTCGCCACGACGCCTCCCTTGAACTGCGGGGCGAAGTTGCCGATTTCGACCAGCTCCACCCGCACCGTCTCGGCGGCCGCTCGCACTGCACGCAGCCGCTCGCCGCTCGACCAACTCGAACGCGGGCCGGCGACGAAGCCGATCCGGCGGTGGCCGAGCGATACGAGGTGGTCGACCGCCTCGCGCAGACCGCCGGCGTTGTCCACCAGGCCGGCGGGCAGCAATCCGGAGCGCCGGTTGACCAGGACGACGGGTGCGCATCCCGCCGCCTCGCGCAGTTCGCCGTCGGACATCCGAGGGGAGCACAGGATGATGCCGTCGACCTGTATGGCCAGGGCGCGTACCAGACCGATCTCGAGGGCGGGCTTCTCGTCGCTGTCGGCGAGGAAGACCGCGTAGTCGGCATCCCTGGCCTGCGCCTGGATCCCCTTGATGACCATAGGGAAGAAGGGGTTGGCCAGGTCGGGGACGATCAGTCCCAGGTTGCCTGTGCGTCCGGTGATCAGTCCACGTGCCGCCCGGTTGGGCTGGTAGCCCAACTGGTCGGCCGTCCTCAGCACCCGCTCGCGGGTGCAGGGGTCGACGATGTCGGGCAGCGACAGTGCTCGTGACACTGTGGAAGCTGAGACGCCGGCCGCCTTTGCGACGTCGCGGATCGTTACCGCCATGACGGTCCTCTCCGGGGATGCGGATCGGGGGTGGGGCTGATCGTGTGTCGCCGGACCCGGCCCCGGAGCGTCGAGCGCTCGGTAGCGGCCGGGTCCAGCGACGAAGGCGGTCCCCCGTCAGGGCACTATCCCTGGTGGCCCCTGGGGGTGCGGATCGTGACCGTCTCGGTGAGCGGCAGGTTCGACGAGGAGTTGCCCACCTGGATGCGGTAGGTGCCGTCGGCGGTCTTCCACTTGCTGGCCCCGGTGTTCCACACGGAGAGCGGGTGGTTCGACGCCGCGGGGTCGATGGTCAGCTCGACCCGCTGCTTCTCCCCCGGGTCAAGCTGGACCTTCTGGAACCCCACGAGGCGCCGGGGCGGCTCTCCCGTGGCGGACGGCATACCGAGGTAGACCTGGGCGACCTCCGCGCCTGCCACCCGCCCGGTGTTCTCCACGAAGAACCGAACCTTGATCGGCGCGGTGCCGTCGGACCTCTCCGGGGTGACCAGCAGCTTCGAGATCTTGAAGTCGGTGTAGGAGAGCCCGAACCCGAACGGGAACGTCGGCTTGGCGTCGTTCGCGTCGTACCAGCGGTAGCCCATCTCCAGGCGTTCGCTGTACGTCGTCGTGAGCTTGCCGTCGCCGTCCGGGTCGACCCCGGGCCACTGCTCCACAGTGGCGTTGGCGCCCTCCCGCTGCCCGGCGGGGAAGGTCATCGGAAGCTTGCCCGACGGGTTGGTGATGCCGAACAGCAGATCGGCGACGATGTTGCCGTCCTCCTGCCCGGGATACCACGCCTCCAGCAGCGCGGGCACCTTGTCCGCCCAGGGCAGCAGGACTGGTCCGCCGTTCTTGAGCACGGCGACCGTGTTGGGGTTGGCGGCCGCCACCGCGGAGACCAACGCGTCCTGGTCGACCCCGTTGCTGACCGGCAGCGAGAGAGTGGACCGGTCCACGCCCTCGCGGGAGACATCGCCCACCATGACCACGGCGACGTCCGACGCCGCCGCCAGGGCCGCGGCCGAGACCGGGTCGGTCCCGTCGTTGTACGTCACGGTCGCGTCCGAGCCCAGTTTGCCCAGAGCGTTCTCCAGGCCCTGCTTCGGCGTCACCGTGTACGGGGAGGTGACGACGATGGTGTCCGACGGGCCCTGGGAGTTGAACTTCGCCTGCCCCGCGAAGGTCTGGCTGCCAATCAGCGCCACCGAGTGCAACGAGCCCGCGTCCAGCGGCAGGGTCTTCTTCTCGTTCTTCAGCAGTACGCTGCCCTGCTCGCCCAGCTCGCGGATCCGCTGGCCGTTGGTGCTGAAGTCGATGGGCGTCAGCGAGTTGACGGGATCGTCGAACTGGCCGAGCTTGAACATCACCTTGTAGCGGCGTTCGAGCATCTGGTCGATGTCGGCGGTCGCGATGTCGCCCGTGTCCAGCGCAGCATGGATCAGTGCGGGGGTGAACCAGAGCGGACTGGCGAACTCCAGGTCCAGCCCGGCCTTGATGGCCGGTGCGGTGCTGTGCGTGGCGCCGCGGTCGGACATCACATAGCCGTCGAAGCCCAGGTCACCGCGGAGCCAGTCGCTCAGCAGCTGCTTGTTCTCGCACGCGTACACGCCGTTGAGGTGCGGGTAAGAGCACATGACCGAGGCCAGGCCGGCATCCCGGCTGGTCATCTCGAACGGCAGCAGGTAGAGCTCGTGCATGGTGCGGTCGTCGACGACCGTGTCCATCTGCGACCGCTGCGTCTCCTGCTCGTTGGCCGCGTAGTGTTTGGCGACCGACTGGACGCCGTGCGCCTGCACCGCGTTGACCTGGGCGACCGCCATCCGTCCTGCGAGATAGGGGTCCTCGCCGAAGTACTCGAAGTTGCGGCCCGCGTTGGCGATGCGTCCGAGGTTGATGCCGGGCGTCAGGAGCACGTTGTGGGCGCTCGCCCGGGTCTCCTCACCGAGGATGTCACCCCAGTCGGCCGAAGCGCCCGTGTCCCAGGAAGAGGCCACGGAGAGCGCACTGGTGAGGCCGGTCGAGGTCGGGGCCACCTTGCAGTCCCCGCCGCCGAACGGGCCGTT
Organism: Streptomyces sp. NPDC002206; assembly: GCF_053593595.1. NCBI lineage: Bacteria > Bacillati > Actinomycetota > Actinomycetes > Kitasatosporales > Streptomycetaceae > Streptomyces > Streptomyces sp. NPDC002206. The sequence continues at coordinate 134,947 of NZ_JBSFCW010000017.1, read as the reverse complement.
GGTCATTCTCAGCGTCGGGATCGCCAGCGCGGGGATTCCCTCGACATGGCGGCCGGACGAAGAGAAGTCGCAGCCGGGGATATCGGCGTTGACAACCGGTTTCATGGCGATCTGCTGGATCTTCTGATCGAGCGTCATCGCGTCGACCAGCAGGTCGGCGCGTGCCTCCGGAGTGAGCGCGGTGTTCATCCAGGGCCGCTCCGCGGCCGCCGACATCGGGGACGCCAGGCCGGCGACGACGACGGTGCTGAGAACGACACACAGCAGGCGCAGTCTGCGCAGCGTGCGCGGTCCGGTGGATCCGGGGGGTCTTGGCACGGTGTGACTCCATTTCCTTGACGGGTCCACGAGCGAGAGGTGCGCAAGTGGTGCTACGCAGTACACGGAACGTGCCGCTCGGAGCGGTGCGCGGCCACTGGCCTTCGCAGCGCACGGGTAGGAGCGCCGAGTTGCGGACGATGGTGACTTCAAGCGGAACACCCTGGCAACTGGTTGCCATATGTTGCCTCCGACCGGGGCACGCCACTGCGTCGACAGATCCTCTGTCAGAACGGTTCGGAGGCAACGGGATTCGCCGACCGGCGGGCGGACGGGAAAGGGGGGCGTCGGGCGGCGGACAACTTGACCCCACCGGAGCCGCGGTCCGCTCCGGGCCTCGCGCCGGTTCCGGCATCGACCGCGCGGGCCCGGACGGCGAGCGCCGCCGCACCGATGTCAATCAGCACGGCGAGCAGCTCGCCAAAGCGGTGTCGTCCACCGCGCGGCAGGCCGCCTCAGCGCCGCCCGTCCGCCGAGATCCCCGGACGCGGTTCCCCGGGCCCAGCGGTACGGCCGCGGTGGCGGCGCAGGCGAGGATGGTGGAGCCCGGTTCCAGGGTGATGCCCGCTTCGATGGCGAGCCGCGCCGCGGCTCCAGGGTGCGCGGCGGATGGCCGAGGATCGCCTCGGTGGAGCCGGTCCGGACCACCGGGCCGTCGATCTCCAGCAGCACGGCCAGGTCGGTGAGGCCGACGGGCTCGCGCCAGGGGCCGGCCGCGTAACCGGCGGCCGAGGTGTTGTCGGCGACCACCTCGTGGAGGTCGAAGCGGAAGGCCTCGTAGCGGGAGTCGATGACCTCCAGTGCGGACGCCACCGCCGCGACGGCCTCGGCGCCGGCACCCAGGGGACGCCCCAGGGGGAACGCCACCTCGGACTCCACGCGGGGGTGGACCAGGCGGCCGACGTCGACCCGGCCATCGTCGGCGACGAGCATCCCGTGATAGTTCACCTGCGAACGGCACGAGGCACGAGGCACCGCGATCGCCCTGGGATCCCCCGGCCTCCTTGTTGGACATGAAACAAGATTCATCGCCCCGCGCCTTGCCAGGGCCCTGCGAACGCTTTCAGAATCGGCACACCGACGATCGACAGCCGCCACCCACGCCGCACCGCCCGTGGTGGCTCAGCCGACTCAGAACCCGCGCCGGCGCCCTCCGCCGCAGCCCAAGATCCGCTGCCGAAGCCGGGTTCTGCATCCCCAGGAGCAGTCCGCCCTGCCCCGGGCCGACGCATGCCGTGCCGCGGCCCCCGCCGCTCCCCCGATACAGACAACGGCCTCGTACAGATGACGGCCAAAAGGAGATGCCCCATGCGCTCGATCGCACCGTACGCAAGAAGGGCCACGTTGTCCCTGCTCGTGCTCGCCCTGCCGCTGTCGGTGGGCCTCGACACGAACGCCACGGCGGTGGCGCCCGCACAGGCCCCCGGCGGCGACGGCCACGACCCGCAGATCGGGGCACAGACGAAGAGCGTGCTGACCGTCCACGGGAAGCGGTTCAAGGACTCCAACGGCAACGGCCGACTCGACCGCTACGAGGACTGGCGGCTCCCGGCCGAGCAACGCGCGGCAGACCTGGTCACCAGGATGACGCTGCAGGAGAAGGCCGGCCTGATGCTCGCCGACTCGCTGAACATGGGGTCGAGCCGGTCCTGCCCTGCGGGCCCGGGCAACGGGTTGCTGTGCGAGACCGGCAACGGCAGGTCGGGTGCGGAGGCGACGTTCGGGACCACCAAGCGCATCCAGGACCTGGGCGAGCGCTACTTCATCATCCGCGACAACCCGACCGCGAAGGACCTGGCCATCTGGGTCAACCGGGTCCAGGAGGTGGCGGAGAACACCCGGCTGGGCATCCCCGCGATGATGGTCTCCAACCCGCGCAACCATGTGAACCCCGACCAGGCCTTCGGCATCAGCGAGGCGACCGGCCAGTTCTCGACCTGGCCCGGCACACTCGGCCTGGCCGCGACGGCGGACCCCGCGCTGGTGAAGGAGTTCGCGCAGATCGCCGCGAAGGAGTGGGTCGCCTCCGGCATCCACAAGGGCTATATGTACCAGGCGGACGTCGCCACCGAACCGCGCTGGACCCGCGTCAGCGGCACCTTCGGTGAGAGCCCGCAGCTGGTCGCGGAGATCACGCAGTCGCTGGTCGAGGGCTTCCAGGGTAAGAAACTCGGCCCGGACGGCGTCTCGATGACCGTGAAGCACTTCCCCGGCGACGGCGCCGTGGACCAGGGCCTCGACCCGCACTTCGCATCCGGCCGGTTCGCGACCTACCCCACCCCCGGAAGCCTGACTAAGTACCAGCTCCCCTCCTTCAAGGCTGCGATCAAGGCTGGTACGACCTCGATCATGAGCTACTACAACGCCCCCAGCAACGCGCTCAGCGTTCCCCAGCTGAAGGGCGGCGCACCGTTCGAGGAAGTGGGAGGCGCCTACAACAAGGCGATCATCACCGACCTGCTGCGCAAGCAGCTGGGCTACAAGGGCTATGTCAACACCGACAGCGGCATCATGACCACCACCCCGTGGGGCGTAGAGGACCTGACGGTCCCGCAGCGGTACGCCAAGGCCCTCAACGCCGGCAGCAACCTGTTCTCGGTGACCGGCGACCCGGCCCTGCTGGCCCAGGCGGTGACCTCGGGGCTGGCACCGGAGAGCAGGCTCACCGAGTCGGCCCAGATGCTGCTGACCGAGCTCTTCAGGGTCGGCGCCTTCGAGAACCCCTACGTCGACCCCGGCCGGGCCCAGACCATCGCAACCGCCCCGGCCTCCCAGGCCAAGGCCGACAACGCGAACCGCAAGTCCGTCGTGCTGCTGCGCAACGACCGTGGGCTGCTGCCGCTGACCGATGGCAAGGCGAGGAGCGGCAAGCTGTTCGTGGAGGTCGTCACCAAGACGGGCGGCGCCGCCCAGACCGAGGCGCTGAAGGCTCTGATCCGCAGGACGGACCCGTCGGTGGTCCTTACCGACAACCTGAACGAGGCGACGGACGCCCTGGTCTGGGCGAGGCCGAACACCTTCACCGTCTCCGACGCGGAGGGCCAGTCCCTCGAGCTCAATGCCGACACCGGCATCGACGTGGCCCGGATCAAGGCCATCGAGGCCGCGGCGCCGACCGCCCTGGCCGTCAACCTCACCAACCCGTGGATCATCAAGGACATCGAGGCCGGGGCCGCAGCGGTGCTGGGCACCTTCGACGTGAAGTCCGAGGCACTGATGGACGTCGTCCGCGGCCGCTTCGCCCCCACCGGCAAACTGCCCATCACCCTGCCGGCCGACAAGCACGCGGTCGACATCAGCAAGCCCGACGTCCCCGGCTACGACGAGGGCCCCGGATACGTCTACCGCGACCACAACGGCACGGCCTACGGCCTCGGCTACGGCGCGTCGTACCGCACGGTCGGCTGAGCCGGCCACCGCACCGACGCTGCCTGCCCCGTCCGGACCCCGATCCCTCAACGGTCCGGACGGGGCGGGCGGCGTCGCGACGGCCCGGACTGCTTGATGGCCCGTCACCGCAGGCGGAGCGTCACTCCTTGTACGTGTCGACCACAGCCTGGATGTCGAGCTGCCGTATCCCCCGCATGGCCTTCGTAGCCCGCTCGGACTTCACCGGGTCGGGGTCGCTCAGCAGATCGGTCGGCGTCTTCGGGACGACCTGTCACGACAGGCCGAACGTGCCCTTCAGCCAGCCGCAGGTGCCCCCCTCCCCGCCCTCGCCGAGCATCGCCCAGAGCTCGTCGGCCTCCCCCTGGGTCGCGCAATATGAGCGAGACAGCACACCTGGTGGCCGGCCACAGCACCGGCGGAGCAGTGACGCGGGCTGCGCGTATCGGAGGCCCCGACGTGGTCCTCACCGATGAGCAGGTGAGGGCCTTCGGCGCGGAGCAGCTCGCCGCCGTCGACCTGGACGGCAAGAGTGTCTGCGTGGTGGTGCCCGACGGCACCCGCAGTTGCCCGCTGCCGCTGCTGCTCTCCGCCGTAACGGAGCGCTGTCCGGGCGGGTGAGCCGACTGACCGTGCTGATCGCCCTGGGCCACCCACGCGGCCATGGGCGAGCGGGAGCTGGGTGGCCCATCTGGGCTGTCCCGAGGGTGGACCGGAGGAGCGCCACCCGGGCCTGACGGTGCTCAACCACGCGGGGTGGGAGATGTCCACGTTCGCCTCGCTCTGCATCATCTCCGCCGACCGGTCGGCGAGCTCTCCGGTGGGCTGCTGCACAACGGCGCCGAGGTGCGGCTGAACCGGGCCGTGGTGGAGCATGACGTGGTGCTGGTGGTCGGACCGGTCTTCCCGCACGAGGTGGTCGGGTTCTCCGGCGGCAACAGGTACTTCTTCCCAGGCGTACCCGGCGCCGACATCATCGACTTGTCGCACTGGCTGGGCGGCCTGATCACCAGCGCCGAGATCGTCGGGACGCACGGCATCACCCCAGTGCGGGCGCTGATCGACGAGGCCGCCGAGCTGATCCCGAGCCGGCGCCGCGCGCTGTGTGTGGTTGCCCAGTCGGGCTCGGGGGCGTTGCACGCCGCGTTGTTCGGCACTCCGGAGGAGGCCTGGGTGGCGGCTGCCGACGTCTCCGCCGAGACCCATGTCCGCTACCTGGACGCACCCGTCAAGCGGGGTGTTGTCGATCATGCCCGAGAAGTATGAGGACATCTGGACCGCGGCCAAGGACGGCGGCAAGGTCATCCTCTACGCGCCGCACGTGCGGGAGATCTCTGCGACGAACCCGGAGATTGCGGAGATCGGCTACCACTGCCGCGACTACTTCACCAAGCAGTGGGACGGTTCAAGGGCCTGCACTGAGGCGTCTTGGCCCACTCCACCCACCTGCGCGGCGCCGGCGCCTGGGACGGGCAGCACGGCGAACGACTCCGAGTCATCGTCACCCTGGCCACCGGCATCCCCGAGGAGGTCGTCCGCGGCGCCAACCTGGACCACCTCGCCCCGTCCGAGGTGGACATCGAGGCATTCAGCGCCGACCCGGACACCCTGGTGGTTCCCCAGGCCGGCGATGTCCTGTTCCGGCTCCGCTGCGCAGTAGGCCTGACCAGCGGACCTTCGTCCCGCAGGCAGCAACCCAGCTGGTTGGCCGCGAGCGCATGGTCCGTCGGGCAGGCCCTGTCACCGCGAGCCGGGGGCGGGGCCGTCCGGGGCTGCGGGACGAGCCTGCCCCCGACCGCGCGGGGCAGTGGATCCGCGTACCACCAGCCGGGTCGGCAGTACCATCGGTCGGCCGGTGCTCGCATGGGCACCGCCCAGGACCGAGAGCAGATCGCGGACCGCCGTGTACCCCTGGGCCCGCAGCGGTGCCGCCACCGTGGTCAGGCCCGGGGTGACCAGCTCCGCGCCGAAGATGTTGTCGAAGCCGACGACGCTGACGTCCTGAGGCACCCGCTGCCCCGCCGCCTGCAGGCCGCGCATCAGGCCGATCGCCAGCTGGTCGTTGTAGGCGATGACGGCCGACGTCCCTTGGCGGCCGAGCTCCTCGGCGGCCATGGTCCCTCCGACAACCGTCGGCGGGTACGGCCCGATCCGGTGCACCCGGAGCTGCAGTTCTGCTGACACTTCGCGCAGTGAGCGCCACCGCATGCCGTCCGCCCAGGACGCCTCCGGCCCGGAGACGTAGGTGACGGTGCGGTGCCCCAGGTCCGCCAGGTGCTGGACAGCCAGCCGCATTCCGTGGACGTTGTCGGTGACGACGCTCGGCACGTCGGCGACGTGCCGGTTGAGCACGATCATCGGCCGCTGCTTGGCGGTCATCCGGATCGCCGAGTCCGACATCCGCGAGCTGGCGAGGACGACGCCCTCCACGGTCGGCAGTGCCCGCTCCAGCGCCTCCCGCTCCAGCTGGTGCGACTCCTGGGCGTCGACCAGCAGGATGACGTACCCCGCCTCGGCTGCGGCGGACTGCGCACCGCGGATGATCTCCCCGTAGAACGGGTTGGTGATATCCAAGATCACAAAGGCGAGCATCGAGGTGCGCCCGGTGGGCAGCGCGCGGGCCAGCGGGTTGGTGCGGTAGCCGAGGTTGGCGGCGACCTGCCGGATCCGCTCGGCGGTCTCGGCGTTCACCCGGCCTGGCCGGGAGAAGGTTCGGGAGACCGTCGAGGCGGCCACCCCCGCGGCCCGTGCGACGTCATAGATCGTCGGCGGGCGCCGCCCTACGGGTGGGGTTGGTTCGGCCACGGGTTTCACCTGCTCCGTCCTTTGACGTGCGCGACAACAGATGGCAACCGCTTGCCGTCCACTTGTCGCATCAGCTTAGACGGTGTCCTATGTGGGGTTCGCTCGCTGGGCTGGTCATGGGGCGGGGTACGTGGAGTTGGATTGTTCCGGACGGGCTGTGGGAGATCGCGAGGGCCGTTGATCCCGGAGGCCCGGGTGCGGCCGCAGGGCGGCGGGACGCAGAACACGCCTGATGAATCGCTGTTCGCGGCGATCATCTACGTGCTGGTGAGCGGGTGTTCCTGGCGGGCTCTGCCGCCCTGTTTCGGGATATCGAAGTCAACGGCCCATCGCCGTTTCATGATCCGGACGCGGGCCGATGTGTGGGGCTGGCTGCACGAGGCGGTCCTGCACCAGCTCGACGAGGCCGGCCTGATCGACGTCTTTCCGCGTCGTCCTCGACTCCGCCCACGTACGCGCTAAAACAGGGGCGAACTTACAGGTCCGAGTCCCGTGGCCCCCTACCGTGTCCAAGGTCAACAACCGTGAGCCAGAACCAGGACCGATGCTGACGACCTGCTGACCTGAGCCCCCGCAAAATAGCTCTGACCTGCATGAATGCCAAGACAGACCGGCCAGCACTTAGTCCTGTGACCAACAGGCCACGTTCTGAAACGGCCGTCGGTCACCAACCGGGTGTGCTGTCGTCGCGGCGGGTGACGCCGGGCCGCGTGTTCACTGACCACATATGTGTGCACCGCGGACACTGAAGGTGAACGAACGGTCCATTGCTGGATATCAGATAGCGCCAGTGCTCACCACAGTTACGGCGGTCGGCGCAGGGCTCGCAATGGCGGGCGTCGTCGCAGACGGGGCAGTCGAGCCAGGCGCGGCGGGCGACGTCCGCCTGTGGATCAATGGGCAGCCGCACGGCCCGGCTCCCCTCCTGGCAGGACGCCGGCCGCCACGAGCAGATCGTAGGTGCGCTGCTGCTCGGCGTCGAGGTTCGAGTAAAGGAGCGTGTAGGCCTCGTCCTCGCTCTGGAGAGCGGCGACCGGGTTCCAGTCGGGCCCGAGTGCGGTCACGACCTCCGCCCGTCGTCGAGCTTCCTCGAAGGTCAGATCGATGGTGAAGGGTATGGGACCGGTGAGATTTTCCTCGTTCATTGTGCGACCTTCGATGAGCTGTCGGAATTCCACATGTATCAGGCGACTGCAGCGACAGGGAAGGGTGACCTAAGTCGACCCGGAGCGACGCGGAGTCTGGCCCGTCAACGGGGAATCTTCAGATCGGCAGACAGCGGTGGGTCGTTGCCGGCACCGGGAGCCAACAGCGAACACGGTCCCGCAGACGGCACTGTGACGTACTTCACGGGGTTTGCCGCATCGACCTTGGCGCGCTGACGCGCGAGCCGGCGGTGCAGCAGGTGAGCCGGGCTACCAGCCATCCGTCTCTGGGGCCAGCAGATCTCCACGGACGCCGACCGGCCCGGCCACACCTGCCCCGGTCAGTGTCGTACTCAGTGCTGGCGGGTGCGACGGTGACGGAGGTCGCGGCTTCGCTGGGTGTGTCCAGGCAGACGGTGAGCGGGGGGAAGTCGCGGTATGCCGCCTCGGGTCTGGCGGGTCTGGCGGACCGGTCGCGCAGGCCGGCGTCCTGTCCGCAACAGGCGTCTGCCGAGGTGGAGGCGGCCGTGGCGCGAACTCCTGGACGGCTGCAGTGTGTTCGAGAGAATCGGGGCGGCTCAGGCGGCGCTGGATGCGTGGGTAGAGGAGTGCAACTCCTCCCGGCCGCATCAGGCGTTGGACATGCAGTCTCCTGCCGACCGGTTCACCCCGGTTCCCGAGCGGGAGTGGGGGTGTGCTGGGCGTGAGCGTGCCCGGAGTACTGGTCGTCGAAGGAAAGGCACAAAGTGCGACGCTAGACACCTTCAGCCCGTCAAGAATGTTCGTATGACGATCACTTCGCAGGCTCGCTCGTTCGACTTGGCTGCCGCCAGCTACGCGGCGAACCGCCCTTCATACCCGCCCGCCTTGCTCGACGCGGTCGAGGAACTCACCGGCTGCTCCCTGAAGGACGCCCGTGTCGCGGACGTTGGGGCCGGCACCGGACTCGCGACGCAGCTCCTCCGCGCCCGCGGTGCGAACGTCATCGCGGTCGAGCCCGGCCCCGGAATGGCCTCACAGTTCCGCCTCGGCCTGCCCGAAGTCCCACTCGTGATCGGTGACGGCAACACCCTGCCGCTGGCCTCCGGCTCCATCGACATCCTCACGTATGCCCAAGCCTGGCACTGGACCGATCAACGCAAGTCCGTGCCGGAAGCTCTCCGAGTCCTTCGCACCGGTGGTGCCCTCGCCCTCTGGTGGAACGACTCAGACAGCGCTGTTCCGTGGATTGCCGACCAGGACGCCCGCCTGCGGCGCCTCTTCGGAGCCGACGACAGCGCCCCCGACCCCATGGCTCGATTCCGCGGACTGCCGCCCGAGCTCGGCTTCGTCAATCGGCACGTGCCGTGGACCCGGAGCGTTCCACTCGATAAGCATCTCGCCAACCTCTCCAGCTACTCCGACTTCCTCGTTCTCGGCAAGGAGGCGACCAACACGTTCCTTGCCCAGGAACGCGGCCTCCTCGCCGAGGTCTTCCCGAACGGGACGGTCGAAGAGCACTACGTGGTCAGCTTGGCCGTTGCCATCCGTTGACGCAGCACTGCGACAGGCGTGTTGACGGTCAGGGTCGCGGTCCGGGTGGCGGCGCTGCCGATCCTGGAGGCGGGCGAGGAACCGACCGACCTCTCCCCCACGCCGCTCGCCGGGCTGCACGGCGGGCCCGGCTTCCATCCTGATCAGGACTGAGCGGCGGCGGCTCAGCGGTGAGGGATGTCGCCCAGCGCCGAGGGTGACTCCCTGGGGGCGACTCGGAGCCGGTGGAGCGCGAAAGAAAGGGGCCCATATTTTATGACGTCGGTCACAGCGCTCCGGCAACCAATCGGCGTACTTAGTAGACGCGACGTGGTAAATATCTGAGCATTTGTCCGTTTTGCCCTGAATGCGGGTCTCGCCGCGCGTCCCGGAATTCCGCCCGGCCGGCCCGCACGCCCGCTGCCCTGTGATGTAAGGCTTCTGACGTCGCGACAGCTTTCCCCCCCGCCGCCATGTGCGGACTGGAGTCCCGCGCACTGCCCTGGCGAGGTCCTGGGACCTACGAGGCGACGTAGTGACGGGACCCTTGCGCTCCCTGTCGAGCCGTTCTAAGAATGACGACCCACAGGACGTCGCTGCAGTTCGGAACCGGTGTTCACACAGAGCCGACCGCGCACTGGGCGCTCGGCGTCACCGAGTGAGTAGGAGCCCCCCACATGAAGTCGTCCCGAACGTCCGCGAAACTCCTCGCCCTCGCTCTCGGCCTGGGTCTGGCCTCCAGCGCGCTGGGCGCGACGGTGCCGGCGAGCGCCCAGACGGCCGCCACCCCGTCCGCTTCCGCCGGCACCTCCGCGGCCCGGTACAACGGGTCGGTTGAGGAGGCCGCGAACAACAAGGCGTTCTTCGAGGCTGTGCTCAAGTCGGTCGCCGAGAAGCGCGCCGCCCAGCCCAACGCGCAGGCGGTGACCGTCTACTACAACGCCTCCCAGGCACCGAGCTTCCGTTCGCAGATATCAAGCGCGGCCTCGATCTGGAACAGCTCCGAGTCCAACGTCAAGCTCCAGGAGGCTTCGAGCGGTGCCGACTTCTCCTACCACGAGGGCAACGACCCGCGCGGGTCGCACGCCACCACCAACGGCCACGGAAGCGGCGACATCTTCCTTGACTACGCCCAGAACAAGCAGAACGACTCGGTCCGCGTCGTCACCCACGAGACCGGGCACGTGCTGGGCCTGCCGGACGACTACAGCGGGCCGTGCAGTGAGCTGATGTCGGGCGGCGGCCCCGGCCCGTCCTGCACCAACCGCTACCCGAACGCCACCGAGCGCTCGCGTGTCGACCAGCTGTGGGCCACCGGACTCGCGCAGGCCCGGGGCACGGTGAACCAGCCCGCTGACCACCTGAGCGCTGCACCGCCGGTACGGACCGGGGCGCCGGGCCACGGTCCGGGGCGTCCGCTCCACAGCACGTCCTGGCGTTGATTGCGTTCCCAAGTGGGAAGCGGCTCGCTGTCGAGGATGGCTTCAGCCACATGCTCAAAGAGGGTCGTCTGAGCACTCTTGCAGGCTGGCCGACAGACGCTGGTGCTTTGTATGGCTGTCCTGGGAGGGCGGAGCCGGGAGGGCGAAGCCAACCGCCCACTGGTTGGTGACCTTGAACGTGGTCAACAGGGCCGGGTTGGTCGCCAACACTGCCAGCCCGGCCACGATCAGCAGAAGCCGGGCTGCTGAGCGCGTCGTCGTCCCCCAGCAGTGCAAGTGCGTTCCCGCACCATCGCGCCAGATGGCCACCGTTCAGGAAGATGCTCAACATGTCCGGGTCGCGGGCTTCTTCGCCTTCGGGGAGGCAAGCGGCGGTTCGGTCGAGTGCCTGGCGGCAGTCATCCGGCATCCCGGCCTTGGCGCAGAGCTCCGCCTCGGCTGCGTACAGTCACGCCCCCAGTCGTGGCAACACCTGCTGGTCGCCCAATCAGCATTTTGCTGCCACGCGTTGTGTGCCGGTCTTCCAGGAGGTACGCCGCTGTCCGAGGTCGTTGATGCCAACGTTGGATGTCAGGCGTTGCTTCGGTGGCCATGCCTCACGGGTGCTCGCCGCCATTCCGGGCACCCGTCTGCCGCTCCTACTCCCCAGCCTGCGAGAGTATTCCCATGCTGCTGGATCCCGAGAACACTCTGTTCGTCCGTGGCGCCACGCCCGTGCTCCTACTGGCCGACGCGCCTGTCCACGATGCCCTGCCGCTCTTGGCCGCGCCCGACGGGGCGGTGCCCTCCTGTGAGGGTTGGAGCATCGTCCCCCGACTCACTCTGTGTGTCGTAGACGGACCGGGGGACCACGGGCTCGTCGTCCCCGCTCTCGCTGCGCCGGTGGTCGGCGGGGCAAACGATGGTGGGGCATCCAGCGGCATGGCCGACTGGTGCGAGGACGCCGAGCAGGCCGGTGGAGCGGTCGTCCTGTCTTTGGACCAACTGCCCGACGTACTCGACTGGTCTGCCCTGCTGTCCTCGGGCACGGTCCGCGGCGGCTTCATGCCTGCGCTGGCTTGACCTCGGCAGTTCCGGAACGGCTCAACCAGCATTACGCCTGCTGGCTTGCGAGCTGTGAGCCCCGGACCTCTTCGTCCCGAAGCAATTCGATAACTGGCCGGAGCTACGGCGCGACCATCGTTGACCTGGACCGATGGCGCGTAGAGCGTGTCTCCTTGATGGATGGGCCAGTTGATCGGATGTGTCTGTCCGGTTAGTGATTACTGATGCGATGTGGGACCGGATCGAGCCGCTGGCCGGCCGATCCGGTCCGTGGATGACGGTGGGCTGACCACCGCCGAACTCTTGGGGCCCCCGGCTGTCGGTCCGTCGTAGGGAAGGGCAAGAAGGAGCGGCCTCCGGCCGCGCGTCCGACGGCAGCCGCTGAGCGGGCAGGTTGAGCCCGTCCTGGTCTGCTCGGCCGACGCCTGCGGCTGCATGTCTACCCGGTACTTGTCTCCCGGTCGGCGGCGGAGTTCGGTCAGTCGCTCTCCCGGTAGTTCATGAACCAGTGGGTGTCGAAAAAGCGGGCCATCGTGAACGGGTGGTGCGGGTCGATGAGGATGCGGCAGACGAACTCCGCGGCCTGGCAGTCGAAGGGGACGTGCTCGCCGTCGAAGGACCGGACCACGACGGGCCACCGGTCGGGGTCGTCGCCGTCGGCCCTCCAGCAGTACATGTTCTCGTGCTCAGTGCTCGCCCAGATGAGCAGGCCGCCCTCCCTGAGATGCGTCCACGGCTCCTGGTTCAGGTCCAGGAAACCGTCGAAGGCGCCCTCGCCAAAAGTCTCGACCATGCGCCTGTAGTCACTCGGCAGCGCGGTGCCCAGGCGCGACTCCACCTCAGCCCAGTCCACGTCCGGCCGCTGGGCGGGCTGTGTCCAGCCGGTGATCCGTTTGAGCCGCTCCATCCAGTCGATGTCCTCGTCCTCGTGCGGAGCGACCACCAAGGGTTCTGGCACCTCCCTGTGCGCGACCACCAACACCGGCCGCTCGACCCCCTCTGTGTCCCGCGCCGTACCCGTGCCGACCCACCGGTCCCCGTACGCCCACGCCCTTATCGTCACGGCCCGGTCCTCGAAGGGGACGAGGAGAGCCGCGCCCCTGGACTCGTCGACCGTCGGATCGGTGAAGCCGTCGAGGACGAGGGTGCGCGGGGCGCCGTACCTGCCGTCGAGCAGGTCGGTCAGGTCCTGCGGGTCCGGGTCGCTGGGCAGGTACATGTAGCTGTCCCCCGAACCGAGTTGGGCCAGCAGGTCGTTGACGGTCGCTTGTGTGAGCTCCATGGCGGACAGTGAAGCGCACCGCACTGACAATGGACGTGCTCACAGACGTACCTGACGTCGATTCGAGAGGCGTTGGATCCCACTTCATTCAGCGAGTCTGCGGTGGCATATGAGGGTCGCCGCGTTGGCGGTGAAGGCGAGGGAGTGCTCGGGCTTGCGCTCGTAGCGGCGATAAAGACGCCGGTAGCCTGACAGCCAGGGCATCGTGCGCTCCACGACCCACCGGTGCCGGCCCAGCCGCTGGGACGACTCAATGCCTTTGTGGGCGATGCGATGGCGGATGCCGCGGGAGTGGAGCCCGCGTCGGAGGTGCTGGTAGTCATATCCCTTGTCTCCGTGTAGCTTGGCGGGCCGTCGACGCCGACGGCCGCGTCGGCAACAGATGGGCGGTATGCCGCGAACCAGCGGGATGAGAGCCTGGCTGTCGTCGAAGTTGGCGGCAGAGATACCGATCGACAGTGGCAGGCCGTTTCGGTCGACGGTGAGGTGGATTTTCGATCCGCTCTTGCCACGGTCGGTCGGATTCGGTCCCGTCAGCTGCCCCTTTTGAGAGCTCGGACGCTGACGGAGTCGATCGCGCACCGCGACCAGTCCAGCATGCCTCGGGAACCCAGTTCGTCCAGGACCAGCCGGTGAAGCCTGGCCCACACCCTGGCCTGGAGCGAGGTGGGGTGAGTCGAGGTCTGACCTGCGGGATACGACTTCGGCGTCCACTGTCTCCGGCCTCCGCCAGCAGCCGCAGTTCCCCGTGAGTCCCCGCCCGGTCTGGCGCGGTTGTGGCACGGCACCTTCTGATATGGCTCCGTTCGTGACAAGGCGGCTGGTGTTCAGGCGGGACGCCACCGAGCCAGGTAGTCCGGCCCTTCTGGGAGGTAGTAACCGCCGGGCCGCTCGTAGGACCGCCACTCGGGCACGAGGTGTTGGGCATCCGCCGGCGCCTTGCGCCGAGGGGCGAGCAGCACCTGCAACTCGTCGTAGCGCGCGTCGACACCCCCGGCCCCTGGATGCGTGTCAGCGGCAGCCTCGCCTGCCTCGTACCGGGCATTCCATGAGCAGAAGATGTTCCACTGCTCTCGTTCCATGTCCAGGGTCAGGCGGTCGGCGGGCCAGACGAGGAACTCCTCGGCGTCGACTTCAGGGTTCGCACAGCCGTCGAATGACTCGAAGTAGTGCGGCAGCCCTCCAATGGAGGCCAGGCCCGAACGAGGGGCGTCGTACCAGTCGTTCTCCACGTAGACCTGCTCGAATCCCACCTCCAGCAGGCGCGCCCATTGACCCCGTTCACTCATCCACCCATGATCCATCGGACAGGCATCGGGAGAACAGTTCGCGATGTCCCTAGTTTGGAAGACGCCGTACGCAGATGACGCCTGACCTGGGGCGGTCCTGACCAGGGTCTCTACGACGGGCAGACCGTGACTTCCCGCCATTCCCCTTGACGTTCTGCCACGTCGGGCAGGCAACGGGCATGCCTTGGGTCACTGCCGTGATCAACGTCGCGGCGGCCGTAACCACGCCGACCGCAGAGGGGCCGAAAGCCAAACTGGATTGACTGCGGTGGGGACGGTTGCTGTACTTCGATCAACGCCGCCGGGTGAATCAGGGGAGAGGGCCGTCGTGCCGCGCTGGAAGAAGGACGCCGCCGAGGACCTCAGGTATCGCTCAATGTCGGACGACGTACTTCGTGCGGAGCTGCGCAGGTACCGGGCGGGAGAAGCTCAGGCCGCCGCAAACAAGGGGCGTCGTTCCTGGAAGGCCGGACGACAGGCCACTGAGGAAGAGTTGATGCGTAGAGGGCTGCTGGACTGACCGGCCGCTTTCTGCCGCCCCCATCCCAACCCACCACTCACCTCAGCTCCTATCCCGTCCGCCTTCGGCCCACATACCGTGGAGCGGGCGTGGTTCAGGGCGTCAAGGTGGAGCACGCCACCGTACGAACGACCTTGACGCCCTGGGCCGCGACTGCTCGGCTCTGCCTGGGGCGAAGGTGGTCGGGATGGGAGCCCACGACGCTCGCCACGATCCGGCCGGCACTCGCGAACGGCGCCTCATCCATCCCGGAGTCTGAGCGCCCCCGCCGGAGGCGTCTGTGCCTTCCATTTCCCTTCGTCCAGGATTTCTCGCTCTAGCGCCACATCAGACAACGTTCGCCCTGTTGTGACTGGACAACCATCCCGAAAGGAAGATCGCGATACCTGCCTTCTGGCGTCAGGGAGAGGTACCACGAGATGATCATCCTATGGCAGATGTGATTTTCTTCGATCTGGACGGCACCCTGGTCGATCACCGAAGCGCGGTCTTGGAAACGATCGGCCAGATCGTCCAGGCCGCGCCGAACGCGACGGCTCCACCGGAGGAGCTGGAGACGTTGTGGTGGACGCTGGAGGCGCGCCACATGCGGGAATACCTGGCTGGTCAGTGCTCCTTCGCTGAGCACCACCGACGCAGGCTCCGTTCCTTCCTGCCGGTGCTCGGCGAGCCGGTTCCTGAAAGTGCCGGCCTTCTGGACGCCTGGATCGCCGAGCGCTACCTCACCGTGTTCGAGGAGTCCTGGCGGTGCTATCCCGATGTCCAGCCATGTCTGGAGACCCTGAAGCGGCTTCCCCGAGGACCGCGTCTGGCGGTTCTCACCAACGGGGACCCCGAGCAGCAGCGCGCCAAGCTCGCCCGCTTCGGCCTCCTCGAATACTTCGAAGCCGTCCTGACCCCGACCGACCTCGGTGCGGCCAAGCCCGTCGCCTACGCCACCGCCTGCCGGCGGATGCGGACGGACCCCGCGCAGGCGGTCAACGTGGGCGACATGCTGGAAAGCGATGTAAACGCAGCCGTCCTCGCCGGGCTCACCGCCATCTGGCTGGACCGCGGCATCGACTTCGTCACCGGTGGACCATCGCCGACGGCAGACGAGACGGTACTCCGCATCGAACGACTCACTGACCTCCCCAACCACCTATCACGCACGAACGCCTGACCGGCTCTCACGGCCGTCGTAAGTGAGCGCCCCGGGTCAACGCCTTCCCCGGGGGCACGCCTCAGCTGGTTCCAAGGACCACGGCCAGGACGAGCACCTACGCGAGGTCGTCAACAGGGCGAACGTTGATGCGGCACTTTGCGCGACCGGCGTAGCTGGGGCCCAGAGCGGGGCGGAGACAAGAGCGCAGGGCCCCGGCGATGAGCCGGGGAGCGCGCGACGAGCGGAGCGCGCGACGAGCGGAGCGAGGAGCCTTGACCCGTAGAGAAGGTTTCTACTCACGCAGCCCAGCGCTACGCGATGCACCCGAGGAACTGCCGTCAATCACTACCGTCAACGCCCCGCAGGGAGTCGCTGCGGGGGCGTCATGGCTGGTGGGCTCGGACGGTTTCGAACCGCCGACATCAGCTTTGTAAGCCTGGCTCCGAGCACAGGACGGTCTTGGCTGGTCAATAGCTGCACAACAACAGCGCCCAGCCTGTCAGCGGGAGTCTGTACCGCTTCACACCCCAATTGATCGTTACTGACTGCTCGATCTGGCACGCGCCGTGCGCCGAGGCGCCGACTGTCCAAGTGAACGGCTGCTCTCAGGTTGGGAATCACGAGCCGTTCCGGTGGTGCCCGCCCTGAACTCGACCCACCTTGCCTGTAAGGGGCCCACAGGTGCCGGACACAGACGTAGGTGGAGGGGATGTGGATATCAACACGGATGAGCAGCGCTTCACTGAGCTGTACCACCGGCACCACACGGCCGTGGCGAACTACGTACGCCGCCGCACGGCGAGCGATGATGCCACGGACGTCGTGTCGGAGGTCTTCCTCACGGCATGGCGCCGACTCGACGAGATGCCGCCTGCAATGGCTCTTCCCTGGCTCTATGGAGTCGCGCGCCGCACTCTCGCCAACGCCCACCGCTCACAACGACGGCGGGGCACCTTGACCGAGATGCTGGCCGCGCAGCCACGTCACCTCGTTGACGACGAGGCCGACTCGGTGATCGTCGATCTGAGCCTGGCCCGAGCTTTCGATGCGCTCAGTGATGCCGACCAGGAAGTGTTGCGCCTCGCTGTGTGGGAAGAGCTGCCCGCCCGACAGGCAGCCGCAGTTCTCGGCTGCACAGCTGCGACCTTCCATGTGCGCCTCCACCGTGCCCGCACCCGACTGCGGAATCACCTCAGCCCTGCACAGCGGGCCCCTCAGACGAGCCTTGGGAGAGCAGATGCGTGACATTGACGAAGCCCTGCGCGCCTTGGACCCGGCCAAACTGACCAGCGGCGAGGACCCCGTGCGGGTGCATGCTCGGCTCGACACGATCGTGAGTCGTCCGCGTCCGACCTCGCCAGGCCGATCGCACCGGCCTCGCCGCTGGGTACTGGTGGGTGCTGCTGTCGCCGCGGCCATGGCTACCGTCTTCGTCGCTGCCGACCCGTTCGGCTCGACAACGCAGCCCGCCTACGCGGTAACTCCGCAGCCATTGCACTACCACCACAGCACCGGGTCGGCCGACCAGGTTCTTGAAGAGATCGCCCGGCGCATCGAGGGACTGCCGGACGATCGACCCCCAGCCTGGTCGGCGGAGCACTTCGTGCGACAGAGCTGGTCGCTGTCCACCCGCGTCGACGGCACTCAGGTCACCTCTGCGGTGATCCCCGAACAGCGCGAGACGTGGGAGAAGCCCGACGGGTCCAGCCGGTGGACCGTACGGACACGGCGACCGCAGTTCCAGACCAGTGAGCAGCGAAAGCTCTGGGAGGAGACCGGGGCCATCGGCGAGGACCCGAAGACATGGTCCGGCTCAGGCGGGCCTTCCGAGACCTCGACCGGGGAGCCCCCATCCTCGCCGGACGGGATGAAGAAGTGGCTGGCCACCGGCCAGTCCTCACTGAGCCCTGGCCTGACGTTCGAGGTCGTACCCGAGCGGTTCATGGATCACGTGTTCTCACCCACGCAGCGAGCTGCCCTGCTCCGCGTCCTCAAGAACACCAAGGGAGTCGCCTACGACGGGACGGTGAAAGACCGTGCGGGCAGAACAGGAGAGGCATTCTCCCTGACATCCCGGTTCGGCGGCCTCCCCACCAAGACGACCATGGTGTTCGACTCGTCCACCGGGTCCCTCCTCGCATACGAGGAAGAACTCACCACGGACTCTGGGGCACTGCACGTGGAGCTGCCCGCGGTCATCGGCTACACGACGTTCCTTACAAGCGAGCGCATCGCATAAGACGTGGCGCCTCGCGACAGCACGGGGTCTGCGGAACGATTCTGGGCGCCACTGACTTGAACTGCCCATCGCCGACAACCAAGCCCTGACGCAGGTGTGCGAGGCGCTCGGCACGACCGGTGTGTCCGAGGTGGTATTCCCTCGGGTCAATGCGGCGCATGTCCGGCACCCGGCGTGGGAGCGTCGCATCGCGACCCTGCGGAAGACAAACGTGAAGCTGGTCCATGGACCTGACGTCTGGCCGCTGTACGAACCCCGCGAGAGGCCCGTAGATCGAGAACTCCCCGGGACCGCGATATTGCCTGTCCATTCACCGCGGCTGCCCGCTGGGTCGGACTCGTGGCGGGCATGCCGCTACACATCGCGAAGGGCATCGCGTAACGCCTCGGCTTGGCGATCGAGCGCCCGGCGCATCGCATAGGCCGTGTGCGCAGTATGTGAGCCGACTTCCTGTTCCCGCGGTTTTGATCCGCCTGCGAGTGACAGCCTCGTGGCTACGTACTCCTCGCCGGCGTAGGCCAGCAGCAGGAAGACCTCCACGGCCAGATCGCGGCGGCGGTATTGGACGCTGATCACCAGCGGGTAGCTGTCGCTTGGATGGTGAGCCTCGGGACCAATGCAACCGAGATCGTCACGCAGGAAGTTCATCCTCGTCGTTGCCTCGGCAACGAAGGTCTTTAGACGGATGTCCACGAATGTGAGTATCGGAGCACTTGGGGGTTTCCGGCGAGGCGGCCCTGGTGACGGTCGGCTTGGTCTGGGGTCGAGTTTGGGCGACTGCCACTGCTCTTCCTCCGGCCTTGATCTGCTGAACCGCACCTTTGACGCACCTCGGCCGGGTTCGCACCTGCGACACCCGCTATAGGAGCGAGGTGGGGCGAGTTGGAGTCTGCCCTGCGGGATGCCGACTTCGGCGTCTGCTGGCTGTGACCTCCGTCGGCAGCCGCAGTTCCCCGTGAGCCCCCGCCCGGCCCGGCACGGTTGCGGAACGGGGAACTTCCGATCCATAACTACATCGAGCACGCCCGTACCGTCACCGAGGGCGGGGTAAACGGTGGTCCGCGTGCCTCAGGGTGGCTCGCCCGACGGTCTACGCGGCTGAGTAGCGACCACGGATTGACGGACATGACCCCGCCCGCCACTCGCACCACCTGCGCACCGACCAGGGGGCGTTTTCGACCTGGGGCCAACAGGACGGGGACTCCGAGGTTGGTCAGCGGCACAATGAGTCCGTGAGCGAACAGGGTGGGGATCCGGCCGTAGTGTGGCGCGTGCACCCGAGCCGGATGGTCTGGGCAGGGGGGTTGTGGACGCTGGTCGTACTGTCAGTGGTGGGAGCTTGGCTGGCTTGGTTGGTGGGTCCGACAGAGGCGCGGGCAGTGCGCGCCGCTGTGGCGACAGGGATCTTCGCGGCAGTGTCACTGATCTGGTGGCTGGTGCTTCTTCGGCCACGAGTGGAACTACATGACGAGGTAGTGGTGATCGTCAATCCGCTGGCCACCTACCGATTGCGCCGGGAGGACATCGTCGCGGTCACCGACGGGCTGCATGGCGCAGAGTTCCACCGCAGGGACGGGTTCAAGATCCACGCTGTCGCTTTGGGTGACACGTCTGCTGGCATCAAGCGCGGTCGGCTCGCCGAAGTCCACAAGGCGCTTGCGCTGTGACGTTCACTCCCGAGGTGACGGCACGCTGAGGCGCCCGAAATTGGCGATTGAAGCCTGCCACGTGGTTCGTCGCCAGGGATGTAAGGCGGGATAGTCCAGCGCAGCGCCGTCCGGCCTTCATGATTGTGTTCAAGCGCTACGGATAGGCGTGGTCGAACCGACGGGCGGCCTCTGCATAGCCGCCCAGTAGGTGACGTCGGCGAGTCCATTGCCCGAAGCCTGACCTTCACCCGTCCAGGAGTCCAAAGGAACCGCGTCACCGAGCACCGTGCCGCATGGGTCGACCGGCAGGTCTCCGAAGACCGCCGGCTCGCGGTCTCCTGCGGTACCGGTCCACGGAAGGCCGAGATCGATCTCAAGGATCGTGATCGTCGGTCCCCCATCGAAGGGTGACGCCGTCGTGCTGGCCCGCGCCGTCGACGGCATGTCATCGGCAGCAGGAACCGCAGCCATCTGGCACAGCCATTCGTGACCTGCCCTCCCCCGAAGGATGCTGCCGCTGCTGCACGTTGAGACAAGGGACGGTCCGGTTGGGGCCAGTAGTCGATGGGGCGCGCCCTGGGGGCGTCTGCCTGCCCACGCCTCCAGCATCTCCCATAAAAGAACACTCGTTCTTGACTGGACGTTCTTCAATCACATACGGTCATACCCATGGGACGACCACGCACCTTTGACACCGATCAGGCCGTCAGTACCGCGGCCACTCTCTTCGCCGCCCACGGCTATGAGGGCACCTCGGTGGACGACCTGGTCACAGCCACCGGCATCCACCGAGGCAGTCTCTACAAAGTCTTCGGCTCCAAACGGAACCTGCATCTGACCGCCCTCCGCAACCACCTCGACCACGAGATCCACCCCGCCAGCGCCGCCATCGCCACCCTCACCGACCCCGCGCAGGCACTGACAACAGCCATAGCTTCCTACGACAACGGCCCGGCGGCCGGACTCCTGCTCCTCGCCGCCGCCGAACGCGCTCCCCACGATCCGGAGGTTGCCGCGCTGGTCGCGGAAGGCATCACCGCGCTGGAGGATGCCCTGCGCCCCTCCCACGGTGACACCGCCCCTCAACTCGCCTCCACCGTCCTCGGCGCCCGCCTGCGCCTGCGCGCCCAACCCACCCCCCCCAAGGAGTACTGACATGGCCCTGATCTCCATCGACCGTGAACGCGACCTACTGACCGCCGAAATCCAGGGTCTCGACAAGCTCTGGAGTCTCAAGAGCCGCCTGGAAATCCCACTCGCTCATGTGCGTGGCGCCACCCACGACCCCGGCATCGCCCGCGAACGGAAAGGCATCCGCGTCGGTGGCACCAACCTCCCCGGTGTGATCACCGCCGGCCGCTTCCTCCACAACGGTGAACGCCTCTTCTGGGACGTGAAGAACTCGGAGAAGGCGGTCGTCATTGAACTCGCCGACGCCGAAAGCTACGACCGCCTCGTCATCGAGGTCGACGATCCCCGCGCCACCGTGGCCCTCATAGAACAGTCCATCGCCCGGCGGTGAAGGGTGGCTTCCGGCTTGGACGCCCTTCTGGCGGCCCTTTACGTGTTCATCGGCGTCCATGCGCCGCCTTGTCGCCGGATCGGTCCGACCGCCGAAGCTGTCGGACGCGGCACCGCTGCGCCTGACCGTGGCGCAGGTACTGCCTGGCATGAGGTCGCTCAGCTCGAACGCCGGGTAGAGCTCGAAGAGCAGCTTGTAGTCAGCAGGTAGAGCCGTTCCCAACTCGCTCTCCAAGCGTTGCCAGTCGACACCCACGGGTGCAGGCAGACGGTGAGACGGGAGACCGGGCAGTGCCCGCTCGAGCTCCGCGACCGAATCAGCAGGGCCGGTCAGACGGCAGCGCGGTGCTGGGTGCCAACGAGATCGTCCACGCGAGGAGACTGCGACAGAGACAGCGCACCAACACGCTCACCCACAGCCAGACGGCTATGGAAACGAACGTCTTGGCCAGGCCGATTTGCTGGGTATGTCGGCCTGCCGGGCGGGACCAGGACAACGCCCCGGGCCCCGATGAGGGCGCCCGGGGTGTGTGCTGCTGCAGGTGCGGGGCACGGGCGGTCCCGGCCAGGCACTCCTGGGTTATGCGAACTGGCCGGGCTGGTAGTCGCCGGCGGGCTGCTGGACGATGACGTTCCCGCGGTTGAAGGCGTTGATGAGGGCGATGGTGCACACCAGGGTGGCGAGTTGTTCCTCGTCGTAGTGCTTGGCGGCGTTCGCCCAGGCCTCGTCCGTGACACCGCCGGCCGCGTCGGCGATGCGGGTGCCCTGCTCCGTCAGCTCCAGGGCGGCGCGCTCGGCGTCGGTGAACACCGTGGCCTCGCGCCAGGCCGCGACCAGGTTGAGACGCGTCGAGGTCTCCCCGGCGTGCGCGGCGTCCTTGGTGTGCATGTCGGTGCAGAAGCCGCAGCCATTGATCTGGCTGGCGCGGAGCTTCACCAGTTCCTGTGTCGCGACCGGCAGCGTCGAGTCTGCGAGCACCTTGCCCGCAGCGACGATGTGCTTCCCGAACTTGGCTGCGACCGGGCTGGCGAAGAGGTTCAACCGAGCTTCCATGGTGCACTCCCATTGTCGTGGTTGGTGGCTACACCTCTTGGACGGAACAGCTCCAGCAAGTTGTGACATGGGTGAATGTGACCTGCCTCTCCCCTCCCCCGCCCCGTCAGCGACCACCCAGGACGACGTAGTGGTCGAGCCGCCGGGGGGAAGGTCCTGAGCGGCCCGAGGCGGGCCGACGCCGTCGTCATGTTCGCCACACAGCCGGGGCTCCACCCCATCCCGAGTGCCCAGGACTCGGTCGCACGCACCGGGGGCGGAGTCGAGCCCCCAGGTGATCATGATCCGGGTGAGCCAGATCTTCGCCCCGAAGCGCTCCATCATCATGTTGGAGGGCACTTCGAAAATGGCGTACGCGATGAAGAAGATCCCGGCGCCGAGCCCGAACGCTGCGGCGGACAGCCCGACGTCCGAGCGGAGTTGGTCCTGGGCGAAGCCGAGATTCACGCGGTCCATGTAGTTCGCGACGGACATCACGAAGAAGAGAGGGACGACGCGCCGGAAGATCTTACGGATGGCGGACTGGACGGCGGGCGGGTGCACAACAGCACGCACTTGTGCTGGTGGTACTGCGGATACGAGCGGCTCCGATCGTGGGCAGGGAGAGGGGGGAGCGGGACCGGGTCGCACGAACTTCCGGTCCCGCGAGTGGAGTTACCAGCGCGGGACGGTCGGCGTGACCCACTCCGGGTCGGCGATCCGCATCGCGGCCGCGTCGTCGCGGTCCCGCAGGCGGCCGTCGTCGTCGAGCCACCGCTGATGCAGGAACGCCAGCTTTTCGCGGTCGAGTTCGACGCCGAGACCGGGCGCGTCGGACACCTTGACCAACCCGTCTTCGAAGGTGAGACGTTCGGTGAGCACGTCCTCGGACTGCCAGGGGTAGTGGGAGTCGCAGGCGTGGTGGAGATTCGGCACGGTCGACGCGACATGGGTCATCGCGGCAAGGCTGATTCCCAGATGGGTGTTGGAGTGCATTGACACTCCGACGCCGAACGTACGGCACATAGCGGCCAGTTCACGGGTGTTGCGCAGCCCGCCCCAATAGTGGTGGTCGGACAGTACGACCTGTACGGCCCCCTGGGTGAAGGCCTCCTGGATCTCGGCGAAGGTGGTCACGCACATGTTGGTGGCGAGCGGCACGTCCGTCTTCGCGGCGATCTCGGCCATGGCCGGCGTGCCGAGCGCCGGGTCCTCCAGATATTCGAGTACGTCGCCCAGCTCCTGAGCGACCTTCAGCGACGTCTCCACGGACCAGGCCCCGTTGGGGTCGAGCCGCAACGGATGCCCGGGAAAGGCCTCGGCGAGTGCCCGTACGGCGGCGATCTCCTCCTCCGGTGCGAAGACACCGCCCTTGAGCTTGAACGAGGTGAACCCGTACCGCTCGGTGAACTTCCGCGCCTGCTCCACGACGCCAGCCGGATCGACGGCGGCCCCCCAGTCATCCTTCTCGGAGGCGACCCCCGCCGGGTGGTCGGCCCACTTGTAGAAGAGATAGGCGCTGTACTCCACCGCGTCCCGCAGCTTGCCGCCGAGCAGCGCGTGCACGGGCAGCCCGAGCGTCTTGCCGAGCGCGTCAAGGCAGGCGACCTCGAAGCCGGACACCACGGACAACCGCAACTTGTCGGCGGTCTGCACCCCCCGCAGCCCACCCACGTCGACCTGGTTCTCGACCCGTCCCTGATCGACGGCAACCTCGTCCGCCACGACGAACAGCGCATTGAGATCGGAGACTTGGCGCCCGACGAGCTTTTCGGCGAAGGGCCGGGCGAGCTCCAGATACTTGCTGTCGCCGTACGTCTCCCCCACCCCCGTCACGCCACCCGCCGTGACGACCTCCACGATCAGTCGCGGCGTGTACGGCTGGTGCACGCCCTGGGTGTTGAGCAGTGGCGGGTCGGCGACCAGGATCGGGGTCAGCCGAACCTCGGTGATGGTCAGATCGTGAGTCACAGGGCGGCTCCTACGGGGGTGAGGGCGGACGCGAGGTCGAGGCCGACGGCGAGCAGGCGCTCCAGGTCGGCGAGGTCGGCGGCCGAGGGGTCGGTGAGCGGGGCGCGTACGGGCCCGACGGGACGCCCGCGCAGCCGGGCGGCGGCCTTCACGAGCGAGACGGCGTATCCGGGGTGCCGGTCCCTGAGTTCGACGAGCGGGACGTAGAACTCTCGCAGCAGCCGATCCATGACACCGTGGTCGCCCCGTCTACGGGCCTCGAAGAAGACGTCGGCGATCTCGGGTGCGAAGGCGTGGACGGCCGACGAATACGCGGGCACTCCGACCGTGGCGTACGCGCGGGCCTGGATCTCCGCGGTGGCGGCCCCGTTGAAGAACAGGAAACCGTCGGGCGCGGCGAGTGTGAGGCGCTGCAGCCGGTCGAGGTCACTGTGCCCGTCCTTGAGTCCGATGACCCCGGGAATCCGGGCGATCTGCCTCAACGACTCGACGTTGAAGGTGACTTGATCTCGCTGGTACGCGATGAGCGGCAGCCGGGTCCGCGCCGCCAGGTGCTCCAGCTGCGCGACGAGCCCGTCCTGCGGCGCGGCGACGAGGTAGTGCGGCAGCACGAGCAGAGCATCGGCCCCGGCTTCCTCGGCGACCCGGGCAAACCTGACGGCCTGGGCCCATCCGTACCCGACGCCGGCCACGACGGGCACCCTCCCCGCCGCCTCCTCCACCGCGGCGGTGACGACTTCCCGGTACTCATCCTCGTCCAGGGAGAAGAACTCCCCCGTGCCGCAGGCGGGAAAGACGGCGCCGGGACCGGCGTCGATCTGCGCAGCCACGTACGCACGGAATCCATCGAGGTCGAGGGAGCCGTCGTCGTGGAAGCTGGTGAGCGGGAACGACAGCACGCCGTTCGCCATCGCGCCCCGCAGCCGCCCGACGACGGCCTCCGTTTCCATGTCCGTGTTCATTCCTGCGTGTCATCTCCGTATGTAGATGTTATCTACGTATGAAGATGAAGGTTAGATACGCAAACAAGGGCCGTCAATGGTTCGGCGGCCCTCGCTTACGATCAGCACATGCCGGACCCCATGAACACGGACGAGGAGCGTGGAGTGCGCGAGGTGAAGTCCGCCGCGCGCACGGTCGAGCTGCTGGAGGTACTGGCGGAGCGCGGCGATCGCCCCGCCCGACTCCAGGAACTCGCGGCCGAACTCCAGGTCCCCCGCAGCTCGATGTACGCCCTGCTCCAGACCCTGATAAGCCGCGGCTGGGTCCGCACGGACATGACGGGCTCCCTCTACGGCATCGGGATCCACGCCCTGCTCACGGGCACGAGCTACCTGGACTCCGACCCCCGCGTCCGGGCCGTACGCCCGTACCTCGACGAGGCGTCGGAGGCACTCGGCGAAACGATCCACATGGGCCGCCTGGACGGCGGAGACGTGGCGTACCTGGCAACCCGCGAATCACACGAGTACCTGCGCACGATCAGCCGGGTCGGCCGCCGCCTCCCTGCCCACGCGGGCGCGCTGGGCAAGGCGCTGCTGGCCGAACGCCCGGACTCCACGCTCCCCCAGGGCCCGTACACGCCGGCCACACCCAACACCCACACAGACCGCGACACCCTGGCGGCCGACCTCGAGGCAACCCGCGCCCGCGGCTACTCCATCGACCGCGAGGAGGGCGTCCTCGGCATCATCGGCTTCGGCTTCGCCCTCCGTTACGACGCCCCCGCCCAGGACGCCATCAGCTGCTCGGTCCCCGTGGCCCGCCTCACGCCCGCCCATGAGTCCCAGATCATCAGGGTCATGCGCGAAATCCGAACAAAGATCGAGGCGACGACGCCAGGCGGAGCGGGAGCCCCGTACTGGCGCTGACCCCGCCGGGGCCGACGCCCTCAACGGCCCCCTGCCCGCGCCGATGCGCGGGGCGGGGGGCCGTCGGGATTTAGGCGCCCGGCAAGTGCCTCATACTATGAAAAAGGTACGAATCGACATCAGGACCATCCATGACCACAGTGGAACTGACTCGCTTCCGGGTGAACCCCGACCAGGTCGCCGATCTGCTCGCCGCCCACTCCAAGATGCTGGCGGACTTCGCCGCCGACCTGGACGGCTTCCTCGGCGCGCGCCTCGTGCGACTGTCGGACGACGAGTGGCTGGATGTCCTCACCTGGGACACGCCCGAAGACCTCGCCGCCTCCCGCGCCAAGGGGCCCGGCCTGCCCGGCGTCGCCGCCTTCTACGCAACGGTCGGCGACGTCATCAGCGACGAGGACGGCGAGCTGGAAACGGGGGCGGAGCCAGTCGCCCCTGTCGCGATCGCCGGCCATGCCGCGGACCTGGCAAGGCACGTCGACGGCCCGGTGCTTCTGCCCACCGATGGCGGCTACGCCGGAGAATGCGCCACCTACAACCTGAACCGTGTTCTGGAGCCCGCGCTCGCGGTGGGTGCGACCTGCGAGGCCGATGTGTGCGCCGCCGTTCGCTTCGCAGCGGCGCACTCCCTGCCCGTGGCGGTGAAGGCCACCGGACACCAGGTGGTCCTGCCCGGCCACGGCGCGCTGCTGATAAACACCGGGCGGATGAACGGCGTCACCGTGGATCCCGACCGCCGAATCGTACGGATCGAGGCCGGCGCACGCGCGCGCGATGTGGTCCGCGCGACGGCCGCTCATGGTCTCGCGCCGGCGAGCGGGTCCGCGGCGACGGTGGGCGTGGTCGGTTACACACTGGGGGGCGGACAGAGTCCCTTGCTGGGCCGCTCCTTCGGATACACGGCCGACCATGTACGGGAGCTGAGGGTCGTCTCCGCCGAGGGTGTGTCGCGGTCCGTGACCGCCGACAGTGAGCCCGACCTGTTCTGGGCACTGCGAGGCGGCAAGGGAAATTTCGGCGTGGTCACCTCTGTCGACCTCGAGGCGTTCCCAGTGGCACGGTTCTACGGCGGGGGGCTGTGGTACCGGGGCGAGCAGATAGCCGACGTGCTGCACACCTGGCGCCAATGGGTCGACGATCTGCCGGAGGAGATGTCCTCTTCGGTCGCCGTCCAACGGCTTCCCGGTCGGCCCGAGCTTCCGGAGCGGCTGCGCGGAGCCTTCGTGGTGCATCTGCGGATCGGCTCCCTCGGCGAGGCCGAGGACGCCGAGCGGCTGATGGCTCCGTTCCGGAACCTGGCGACGCCGCTCTTCGACACGATCCGGGACAGGCCGTACTCGACGATGGCCAAGATGCACCTGGACCCCACCGACCCGCTGCCCTACTACGACCAGACCATCTGCCTGCGCGAGCTGCCCGAGGAGGCCGTGGATATGCTGGTGGAGCTCACCGGACCGGACTCGCAGTGCCCGCTCGCCAACGTGGAGGTCCGCGCCCTCGGCGGAGCATTCGACCGTGAGCCTGCCGTGCCCGACGCCGTGTCGACCCGAGGCATCCCCTTCGTCGCGTTCGGCTTCGGCGTGGGCGGTCCCGAGCAGCGCGAAACGATGCGGGGCCACCTCGGCCGTGTCATGGACGCACTGGCGCCCTGGGCGGCCGACCGGAACATGGTGAACTTCATGTCCGGTGACGAGGCGACAACGCCCGAAGGGGTGCGCCAGGCCTACGGCGCCGACCGCTACGATCACCTGGCACGGGTGAAGCGCACTTACGATCCGTCCAACATGTTCCGGATGAACCACAACATCCGGCCCCTGTGACGCTGCGCGGGCCGCAACGGCACACTCTCGCCGCGTTCTCGGCTTCGGGGGCACTGGTTTCACCGAAAGGCGCGACCCCTACGCCGCTATGCCTTGATCCACCGACGTGGTCAGGCCCTGGCGGGCGGGGTGGGCAGGGGCTGTCAGGCCGGGCCGGGTGGGCCGTGGACGGTGCCGAACCGGTATGTCCAGGTGTGCTGCCAGGGCCAGTTGTATGGCAGGTGCAGGGTGATGCGTGGTGCGGAGCGGGCGATCCGGGCGGAAACCTGGACCAGGTGGGTTCGGAGGGTGGCGGTGGTGGCCTTGGCGTGGAAGGCGGAGGTCAGTGCGCCGGTGGCCCGCAGCAGGTTGTAGGTCATCGCCCGCGGAGTCAGCCAGGCCGCGTTGGCGTGGAAGTGCCCGGAGGGCAGGTGGGCCAGGGCGGAGGCTTCGCTGTCCGCGATAACCTGCTCGATCACCGCGTAGTGACGGTGTTCCCGCTCGGCCCGGAGCATCTCGGCGGGGTTGTCGTGAAGAACGGGTGGTAGCGCCAGACGGGGAACAGCTCGCCCTGCTCACCCACGACGGCGGGTTTGGCCAGGTCACGGACGCGGCGCACGAACAGCCGGGCGGTGACCCGCTCTGCTTTCTTGCGGCCGACGAAGGCGGTGTATCGGGATATCTCGGCGACTTCGGCGTCCGAGATGAGTTCGCCGGTCTTGGGATCGGGCACCGCGGTCGGGTAGCTGATCTGCTGCCATATATCGTCGGGAAGGCCGAGGCCTGCCCCGTTTGGTGGAGAGTTTCATGCCGGTAGTGATCGAGAAGTGGGCCTTCGGCCCGGCGGCAGACGGCGATCACACCGGCGTTGTAGAACTGGGAGTCCGCGCGCAGGATTCGGGTGCCGGTGGAGCCGGCCTCGACGACGGTGGCCAAAACTTCGCTGACGGATTGGGGGCGCCGCGGGCGTCGGCTGCCCTGCCACAGCGTATGCGAACTCCGACGATCACCGGTCTCGACTGCGGGGTGCAGATCGTGGCGAGCAGTGGGTGCAGGGTGCGGATGCCTTCGAACCGGCCGTACTCGGCGCCGCGCTTGGCACGTGCGTAGACACGTTTGTGGGTGGAGTCGATGTCGATGAACGCTATCGCGTCGGCGCCGGGCAGCAGCGGGGTATGCGCGGCGGGTGCTCTAAGGAACCGGTGGTGCACGGCGTGGAGTTGAAGAGCGTGGCCGTGGGTGAAGGCGCGCAGGAACGTGCCCAGCGTGGACAGGGAACGGATGGGGCTGTCCCGTAAATGATCTCAGTGCCGTCTCGGGCATGGTTGGTCGTTGTGCGGTCCGCCGGCTGGCGCCTGAGAGGGCGCGAGCGGGTCAGGAGAGCCAGTCGGCGTAGCGGGTAGTGGCGAGGTGAGCGTCCTTGTCGGTGAGGACGTCACCCTTGACTGCGGCGAACATGCCGGCGGTGGGGTCGGTGACGACGGCGCGGCTGTCGCCCTTGCGGGACAGAGTGATCCGGCCCAGCTCGTCCAGGGAGAAGATCTCGGGGCCGGCGATGTTGCGCATGCCATTCAGCGGGGCGCCCGCGGCTACCTCCGCCACCGCATTGGCCACGTCCTTGGAAGCGATCGGCTGGATCGGCGTGGCGGGCAACCGGACGGTGTCGCCGTCGGCGGTCCAGGCCAGGACGGCGTCCATGAACTCCATGAACTGCGTCGCCCGGACGATCGAGTAGGGGATCGATCCGGCCGCGAGGATGTCCTCCTGGAGCACCTTGGCCCGGTAGTAGTCCAGCTCCGGTACCTGGTCCGCGCCGACGATCGAGAGGATGACGAAGTGGCCGACGCCGCCCTTTTGGGCCGCGGCCAGAAGGTTGTCCATCGAGGTCTCGAAGAAGGCCGGGGAGGCTTCGTCGAAGGTCGGGGAATTCGTCAGGTTGACGACGACGTCGGCACCCGCCACCGCCTCGTCCAGTCCCTGGCCGCTGATGACGTCGACTCCGGTGGACTGCGAGTGCGGTACCGCCTCGTGCCCGGCGGCGTTCAGATTCTTGACGACCTGCGATCCGATCAGCCCGGTACCGCCGATGACTGCGACCTTCATGACATGCCTTTCATCGGGAGTGTGTCCGAAATATTGCATATGAGCCCCCTATGCGGACGGGTGAGAAACGGTGCCTCGACCGGCCGAGGGCGGGCTGGGTCAGTAACCATCGACGAACGTGACCGTCTCGTCGAGCGGCGCCCGGCCCGTACGGGTGTAACCCACCGTGACGTCTTCGAACCCGATCGACATGCCGCAGAAGAGGATGAGCTCGTCCGGGGGTGACAGGACCTCCGCGACGGTCTTGCGATACTTCGCCCATGCCATCTGCGCGCAGCTGTGCAGCCCTTCGGTGCGGAGCAGCAGCATGACAGTCTGCAGATACATGCCGACGTCGGCCCATTGGGCCGGGCCCAGGTCGCGGTCGATGTAGCAGAACAGCGCGGCGGGCGCACCGAAACAGTCCCAGTTCGCGGAAGTGGCCCTCTGGCGCGCCTCCACGTCCTCGCGCGGAACACCGAGTGCGCCGTAGCGCTGCTCGCCGAAGGCGGATCGGCGTTCGCGATACGGGGACTTCAGTGCGGGCGGGTACTGCTCGTACTCCGGCTCGTCCCAGGAATCGCCTGCGGCTATGCGCTCACCGGCGCGCTTCTTGAGTTCGGCCAGCGGCGCGCCGGTCAAAACGTACGCGCGCCACGGCTGAAGGTTCGATGCGGACGGCGCCCAAGCCGCGGCGGACAGCACACGCTCCAGCGCCTCCTTCGGGATAGGCCGGTCGGTGAATCCGCGCACTGCCCGTCGACTCGTGACCGCCTCATAGACGTCCATGAACGCGCATCTCCCTGCTCAACGCGACTACCTTCGTTGCACTCACTACCTTATTACTAACGACAGTATCATTCAATACCATCTTGTATTTGACTGTCGTCGAGTACGAATCCTCAGCCCTTGGCTCCCCGCCTCGGGCATTGCTCTTTGGAGAAAGCCCATGTCCACGCTGCTGCATATCGACTCGTCCGTGTTTCCCGGCGAGGCGTCCTCGTCCCGTTCGATCACGGGCGTCTTCCGCAAGGCCTGGGAGGAGCAGCATCCGGACGGCACGGTGATCTACCGCGACCTCGCGCCAACCCTGTCCCGCACATCACCGCCGACGCCCACAACGCCGGGTTCGCCGCCCCGTCCGAGCACACCCCGGAGCAGTCCGCCGCGTTCGCCGCGCGCGCGAAGCTCATTGAAGAGCTGGAGCAGGCGAACGCCGTCCTGATCGGCGCCCCCATGTACAACTACTCGATCCCGTCGACTCTCAAGGCGTGGCTGGACAACGTGATCCTGCTCGGCCGCACCACGGGCGAGACCCCCTCCGCCCAGGGCACCCCGGTCACCGTCGTCGCCAGCCGCGGCGGCTCCTACGCGCCGGGCACACCGCGCGAGGGCTATGAGTTCGTACAGAACTACCTGGAGGCCGTTCTCAAGGGCACCCTCGGCCTGGACCTCGACTTCATCGTCCCCGAACTCACCATGGCCCCCCGCAACCCGGCCATGTCCGAACTGATACCCCTCTACGAGGCCTCCCGCGAGCGCGCCATCGAGGAAGCGACCACCAAAGCCAAGGAGCTCGCGCAGCGCCTCGCCGCATAACCCCCGGGCCATAGACGCCGCGTGACGCCTCGACCCAGGACGTCATACGGCGTCCTCGTCGCCTGCACCCTCTCCGCCGGTGGCATTGGCACTCTGCCCCTGGAGGCCGGTGGCCCGGCACTCGGGGCGGCCAGGGCGCTCGGCCTGCCGGCGGGCCGCACATCGAGACGACGGCGATGCGTGCGAGGGCGAAGAGGACACCGCCGGCCAGGTATGCCGCGCGGACAGCTCGGTCCCCGTCGGCGACGAAGCCCAGACCACCGCCCGCAGCCAGGGATGGCCGCAGCTCTCAAGGCAGGGTTCG
Source organism: Streptomyces sp. NPDC002206 (assembly GCF_053593595.1). Lineage (NCBI taxonomy): Bacteria > Bacillati > Actinomycetota > Actinomycetes > Kitasatosporales > Streptomycetaceae > Streptomyces > Streptomyces sp. NPDC002206. The sequence goes on along the minus strand of NZ_JBSFCW010000017.1, from coordinate 102,991 downwards.
CCGCAAAAGCCGCATGCGACGAACCGCGCCCACGCGGCGGGCAACCCGGTGCGCGGACGCGCTTACGCCTCACCGCGTGCGGGATAGGCAAACCGGGTCAGTAGATCCGTCAGTTGCTCGGGCTCGCCGGGCCCCAGTTCGGCGACCAGACGCTCAGCCAGCGGCGTCGCCGCCACATGAGCTGCATCGAAGAGCTCGAGGCCCTGAGGCGTGATCTCCACTGCCCGCACCCGCCGGTCCCCCGGAACGGTCTTGCGTACGGCCAGCCCCTTACGCTCCAGGTCGTCCACGACCCGCATGATTCCCGCCTTGTCCGACCCCGTCGCGGCCGCCAAGTCCCGCTGCACCGTGGGTCCGCGGTCGACCAGCACGATCAGCACAGCAAAATGCCGCAACTCGATGCCGAGCGGCCGAAGCGCCTCCTCCATCACCGCAGCCGCGTGCCAGTGCGCCCGGCGCAGCAGCAAGCCGAGAGCGAAAGGCGAGGCATCCCCGGGGCGGTCGGTCACACGCGAGGCGGCAGTTCCGTGAGGAACGTGGGCGGTCATGAGGCCACATTACAACCATCCATTCGTTCGATACCGTCTCATCTGAAACTAGATGCGGCTACGTCTGCTGCGGCTCACGCCGGAAGGACTACTCAAGACCGCGGGGGGCGCGTTGGAGGTGTGCTTCCACATGGCCAAGGGCGAGTGCGGCCTGGACCACTGCCAGGTGAGGCTCTACCCGGCCTGGTATGGCGGCCCTGTCCTATCTGACCACCGTCCGTGCCCGAGAAGCCGAAAGAGGGGAGCGGATGCCGGGAACCCCACCCCCATTCCTCTCAGCGTTCCGGAGATCCGCCGGTTGATCGGGCAGGGGCGTCGTCACACTCCACCGCCTCAGCAACGAGCACCGTCTGCACCGGTCACGCTACCGACGTACCAGCCAGGCCCCGAGCCCACAGCTGCCACTCCCAACGCCGAGGCCACCCAACCCAGATGCTGTTGCAGTACGAGGAGGTCATCTCATTTGGGCTGTTGGGTAGCCTGCGGTCGTGGGAATCGGAATGAACACTGAAGGCTGGCTAGCAGACACTCGGACGTCCTACGACACCGTCGCCACCAGCTATGCGGAACAGGTACGCAACCTCCTGGATGAAACGCCCGAGGAGCGCGCGGTCTTGGCGCTGTTCGCCGACCTGGTGCGCACCAGCGGCGGGGGGCCGGTTGCGGACGTGGGATGCGGGCCGGGAAGGGTCACGGCCCACTTGCGTGAACTTGGCGTGGACGCGTTCGGGATCGACCTGTCGCCCGCGATGATCGAGGTAGCTCGGCGTGAACACCCCGGCCTACGGTTCGAGGTCGGTTCCATGACGGACCTCGACCTCGCCGATGCTTCGATGGCTGGTCTGGTCGCCTGGTACTCGCTCATCCACGTCCCCGACGACGAGATCGACTCGGTCTTGACGCATTTCCAGCGAGTGCTGCGCCCCGGTGGTCCGCTGCTGCTCAGCTTCCACGTCGGTGATGAGTCGCGGCTGAAGACGCAAGGCTACGGCGGCCACCCGATGAAGGTCTACGTCCATCGTCGCCAGCCCTGCCAAATGACCGCCTGGCTCAACGATGCCGGCTTCACCGTCGAGGCACACAGAACTCTCAGCTCAGCCGAGAGCACGCTCGGGGGAATCCTTCTCGCACGCCGCCAGCCTGACACCCGGCAAAGAACTTCATCTGGCAAGTCGCCGGAGGCAGATCAGAGTGCAGGCCATGCCGGCGAAGGCTAGGAACGCATGGCCTGCCCCCGGCCGGAGCGCCGGATGCCGAGCGCTGCCGGAGCCCGTCACGCGTCGGCAGCCCACCCCGGGACCGTCGGCAGCACCTTCTCGGCTACGCGAAGAAGCACCGCGTCGTCCGGCACCCCGCCGTCCGCGCGCCACAGGACCACCTCGAAGCAGCCGCCGCTGTCCTTTGTATCCAGGGCGACGGTGAGGGCGCGGGCCGGGACGCCGGGACCGCTGTCGGTGTCGCTCCCGTCGAGGCGGAAGCTGATGCTGATGGTGCGGTCCGAGTAGAAGACCGCCGGGCGGCCCAGAACCGTTTGCTGCCGGGCGCCGCCCCCAGAAGGGCGGCGGACCCGGCCACGGGAAAACGGTCGTAGGTGGCCAACAGCGTCACGGTGTAGGTCCCGAACTCGACCCGGGCCGAGGGAGTGGCGATCTCCTTGCCGCCGACAAGCTTGACGGCGCCACCACTGCCGCCGGCGGTCTTCGCGGTCTCCCCCGGCGTGCCCAGCAGTTCAGCGAGGTCCGGACGGTTCAGCGCCTCGCACAGTTGCGCCCCGGAGACGCGCCGAGGCACCTTCCCGGGCTCCCCCGGCGGCTCCTCGAGCTCCCCGCCCGAGCACCTGGCAGGCGGCAAGTCGGTGTCCGAGGACGAAGTCTCCCCCAGCGCCCACAGACCGACACCGAGCGCCGCTACCATCGCCACGGCCGCAACGGCCTGCCCCCACGCGCCCGCGCCCTTCGTGGGCGCGTCAATATCGTCGGCCATATCCCCCACCCGCCCTGATCCCCCGATACGTGCCCCGGGTCGTTAACCCGTGATCATCAGGCGGACAAGGAAGTTGGCCGTCACCGCGTTGCCAACCTCAGCCGGGTCCACCTGGGCAACCAGCCACACATCAAAGCCCTCAGGGACGCACCTCTCGAGGACGGACAGCATGCCGGCCAGCCACGGATGATGCGGCAGAAGCCCCAGGCGCAGGCCGTCGGGCAGGTTGGGGAGCTGAAAGGAGCACCGGCCGAGCATCGCTCCGTCAGCCGCTCACCTGGGACGACGTCGGATCGCAGGACGGAATCCTGGTATGCCAGGATCTGCTGCTGTGACGGATGACAACCCTCTCGCCGGCCTGGACGATGTGCCCTGGGCCCAGCTGCAGCACTCCAACGGCATGGCCGACGACGTCCCCGGACACCTCCGGGCGATGCAGTCGGGGGTTTGGGACGGTCGGTACCCGCCGAGTGCGCAGCTCGCGAACCATATCGTGCACCAGGGCACGCGATCGCAGGCTGCGGTGTATACCGTTCCGTTCCTCGTGCGTATGGCACTCGACCCGAGATTGGTCAATAGGCATCGGTTCGTCGGGCTGCTGGTCGCCATCGCGATCGGGCTTGACAACAACTATCTGCCGAACGGCTATGACCCTCGGGAAGACCGCGCCAACCTGGCGAATCTACGCGGCGAAGCCGACGACTGGGCTCAGTGGATCGGCGAAGCGGCGGACGATAAGCAGCGCAAACAGCGCGAGGAGAGTTACGCGCAAGTGCTCATCGACGCTGAAGCGGTGGTGCGTTCCTACGACGCCGTCCGGGAAGCACTTCCCGCACTCGCCGTCCTGCTGACCTCGGGCAGCTCTGAACTGCGGGCCGAGACGGCGAACTTGCTGGCGTGGTTCCCCGAGTCCGCGGAGACGTCGATTCCGCTCTTGAAGGCGTTTATCGCCGATGAAGGCTCGCCTGGCGCGGCAGCAACGGGAGTAGTTGCCCTCGGTCTGCTCGGCGAGCCGGCGACCGTCCCCTTTATCGGACGCTACCTGGACAGCCCGATCGTCGAGCTGCGCTGGGCCTCCGCCTTCGCGTTGACGCGGTTCGGCATCGCCGGCCCGGCCGTCGTCGACGTGCTGACGCAGGTCGTCGCCCGTCCGCCTGAGAAGACCGAGACGATGTCGTTCCTGAGCGGTTCTTACAGCGGCCTCGCGGCGATGGCCCTGGCCGAAACGTCCGAAGCCACGACGCTCCGGGCGGTCGATGCCATGCTGGTCGGCCTGGCTGACTGTACGGGCGCCGAAGGGTTCTACGACAGGTACTACACGGGGCATACGTTGTTCACGCTGGTTTTCCCGGGCGATCCTGCCGAACCGCCGCAGTCCTTCGGTGACCTGAGCAACGTGCAGCAGCGTGTCGTGCGCTTCGTCGCCGACCAGGACGAGGCTGCCTGGCCATTCGGTGCAATGGACGCTTTGCGTCGGTGGAAGGTGCCGACCAGGCACTCTGACCTGCGCGTCTACGCCGGGATTGTCCAGGCTGGCCAATAGGCTGGCGCCGACGCCTCGCCATGCTCGCGCTGGCCTTCCTCGCCGCCGCAACCGGCGCAAGGCTTTGGCTTGTTGCCACAGTTTCCGCAAAGAGACCCTGGCGGTCCCTGTCCCAGGTCGAGCTGGCCACCGCCGAATGGACCGACTGGTACAACCACACCCGACGCCACGGTGAAATAGGGCACATCCACCCGCCGAATACGAAGCCAACCACTACCTGACCACCACGAAACCCCAGGCCACAACCACCATCTGAGATCTCTACCGAACCCGGAACGGTTCACGCCCCGGTGCGTCATCACGGTTGGCCCCCATCCCAGGCACCGAACGCAGTCCGGTCAAGTCCCTTGGGCGCAACTACCTCCGAGGCCTCCCCTATGCCAAGCGGCACGGGTACACACCCGAATGCGCGGAAGACGCAAGTACCGCGGCCGGGTATCTCATCCCTCCTGCTCGTCACGTAGGTACTGGGGCCTGGCCTGTGCCATATGGCTCTACCTGCCGATCATTCCTGACTGCAGTCGTTCGACCAGCACTGGAACCAGCGGGAACACAGCCGATCGGAGGACTGATCACGCCTCCAGCACAGCATCACATTGAGCACAGACCAGCCGGGCGTACTCTGCGGTGTACCACGAGGAACCGGGATCTGTTGGCCTGCCGGGAGATGGCTCCATGGCGAAGGTGTCCTTACCGCAGAGGGTGCGCGGCCCTGGAGTCGTGGTGGACCCAGGGGCTGCGGGCGCCGCGTGCACGCAGCGGACGGGCCGCCCCTCAACCAGTGATGCACCGGTGACGGATCGCGCTGCACTTGGCTGATCGAGCTCATACATCACGAAGATCTCGCTCATGTCCCGACGGTAGGCCGATACAGCGGATCATGCAGCGGGGACGTGACCGTCATGGTGAAGCCGGCGGACCCGGTCATGAACCGCAAGCACACGGTTTGACGTCGCAGCAGCGGGTGTCCGCGTCGGGGCTTACCCTGACCGCATGATCACCGGTGGACACATCATCATTTACAGCCGTGACGCGGAAGCGGATCGGGCCTTCTTCCGGGATGTGCTGGAGTATCCGCATGTCGATGCGGGAGGCGGCTGGCTGATCTTCAAACTTCCGCCGACCGAGATCGCCGTGCATCCCACAGACGGTCCGGAGACGCAGGAGCTCTACCTGATGTGCGACGACATCAGCGCAACCATGAAGAAGCTGGCCGCGAAGGGAGTGGAGTTCACGCAGGCAGTCACTGACGCGCGCTGGGGGCGGCTGACCAGGTTCCGCCTGCCGGGCGGCGGCGAGGTGGGCATGTACGAGCCCCGCCACGAGCGAGCTACCGATCTGTGAAGCATCCCAGCACCGGGGAATCCTGGAAGATTGGATAACCGACGGCGGATCAGTCACCGGATCACCCATCCGATCAGAGCCACCAAGACCTGTCCCATAACTGCTGGCCACAGGCGCGATGGTCTTGGCGTGTCTGGTGTGATCACGGCCTCGGAGCCGTCCCGGCAGCCCAATACACCGGGCTACGCCCGAGGGGTGCGAGCAATTGCCAAAACCTGTGGATGGCCGCTCCCCCGGGCGGGCTACAGGTCATAGCTAGGATCTCACCCTCCGACGAGGACAACGACCTGGTCACCGGTCTCTTCTTGGCCAGTCACGAAACCGCAGGCATGAACGAGTGGCAGATCCGTGAAGGCGGCATACTCATCGCCCGCGCCAGCGACGATTATCGATATCTCGACCAGTAGACCTGCCCGCCTCACAACCCTGCGGTTCAAGTGCAGGCTCTCCACGAACCGAGGCCGGAGCTGCTGGGCTCCGGCTTCAGCCATTTCCACCCGGCCCGGTGTCGGCGTACTCGCAAGCGGGCCCAACCGGGGGTGGATGGACGTGCCCACTCCGGTGTCCAGCACAGCGTGGAACCTTTTCGGGAGAAGCCCGACCGATGCAGAGGCCCTCCCTACGGCGATTGCCTGGGACCGGTGTCCGCCGGGGAGTCGGGCGTGGCGCTCAGGGGCAGGAGCTGGGGGCGTTTTGCGGTGCGGCCGTCGCCGGAGGACTGGCCGCGCAGACGGCGTGCGAGCCAGGGGCCGAGGAATGCGGCCGCCCAGCGCAGTTCGGCTGCTGCGGCTTGCCAGCCGGCAGGGACCGCCCGTGGAGGCAGCGGGAGCGTCCAGGCGTCGTCGCTTCCGGGCAGGTGAATGGCGTGGGCGACGGCTGCGGCGATCCGCTCGTGGCCCAGGGGGCTCGCGTGGAGTCGGTCAGCGCTCCACAGGCGTGGGTCAGTGGTGACAGCGTGCCCGGCGGTTTCGGCGACCGTGACCCCGTGCCGGGCGGCCGCAGCGCGGATGCGGGCGTTGAGGTCGAATACACGGGACCTGACTGGTCGGGCAAGTGGCGCGATCTTCCCGACATCGGGGAAGGTGAGAGTCACTACGTGGGCCCCGGTATCTGTGAGCGCGGTGAACACTTCTTCCAGATGCCCGGCCACCTCCGCGGCGTTGAACCGGGGCCGGAGCAGGTCGTTGACCCCGGCGACGACAGTGGCCAGGTCAGGGCGCAGGGCCAGGGCGGGCCCCAGCTGTTCGGCGCGGACCTGGCCGGCGACACGTCCTCGTACGGCCAGATTGGCGTACTCGAGAGAGGGGTTGACGGCCGCGAGGTGCTCGGCGAGCCGATCGGCCCAGCCCCGTAGACCGACGGTGTCGTCGCCGTCGCCGAGTCCTTCGGTCTGGCTGTCGCCCAGGGCGACGTAGCGCAGGTATTCACCGTTGCTCATGGGTCGTCAGCCTTTCCCGCAGTACGGCTGAGATCCGCAGGCACCAGTCCCGGTTGCCCTGTTCAAAGGCCAGGCCGCGCAGGCAGGTCAGGTACGGCCCGATCCGTTCGCCTTGACGCAGGAACTCTTCCTCGTCCGCATCGCCGCGCATCTGCCGCAGCAGCTTGCCGAAGAGCTCGATTCTGGCCTCGGCTGCGGACGCTCGCTCTTCGAGCTGCTCGATCACCGGCGCGGTACCGATGCGGTCGGCGGCCTGGACCTTGACGAGCAGGTCGTCGCGGATGAACGACGGCTTCGATACGGATGCGGCAAACTTTTCCAGCTCGGCGAGACCGGCGTCGGTGACCCGGAACAGACGTTTGTTGGGCCGGGTTTCCTGGACCACCTGCCGACCTGCGACCAGCCCTTCCTTCTCCAGCTTGGTCAGCTCGGCGTACAGCTGCTGGGGCAGGGCGTGCCAGAAGTTCGCGACGCCGACGTCGAATGCCTTGGCCAGTTGGTATCCGCTGTATTCGCCGTCCAGCAGCGCCGCCAGTACGGCATGTCGCAAGGCCATCGATGGGTACCCCTTCCCTTTCCTCGTCCGCCACTGCATCATACTCAAGAAAGTGACTAGTCAGATTATTGAGTATCAGGAGGGGTCATGGAGACTGCTGAACGCTTCCGCACCGTCGTGGAGAAGCGCGATCTCGCAGCGCTGGAAGACCTGTTCACCGAGGACATCCGCCTGTACAGCCCGGTGAAGTTCACCCCCTTCGAGGGCAAGCCCATGGTGCTGGGACTCTTCGGCGTCCTCCTGCGCACCTTCGAGGACTTCCGCTACATCGGACACTTCGAGGGCGCGGCCGAAACCAGCACCGACGGCGAGGAGGCTCCGTCGGCGATCCTCCTCTTCCGGGCCACCGTGCATGGCAAGCAGATCCACGGCATCGACCTGCTCCACTTCGACGAGACGGGCCGGATCAAGGAATTCACCGTGATGGTCCGCCCACAGTCCGCGGTGCACGCCCTGGGCGAGGCGGTACTCGCCGGCCTGGTCGCCGACGGCCTCATTCCCCGGCCCGACGGCCGCTGAAGGGGGGCGCATGCGGGAACAGCCGCCCCCCGGACCTTGGGGCAAAGCGATCCCTCACCGACACTCCAGTGCGAGGACCCTTGTGGTCGAGGTCGTCGACCTTCCAGCGGCGTCGGCGATGAGGGCGCCCAGCCGTCCGTGCGGACTGACAAAGGCGTGACGCGACAGAAGCTCGGCGGCCTCGTTAACGCCGAGCACGTCGGCGACCAGTCGCGCGCCGAAGCCGGGCGGGGTGGAAGCGGGCACAGGATTCGCTGGTGGTGGCGGGTGTCATGAGCTCGGGCGACGCACCCGGGCCTACGCAGGGGCTGCCGCCGATGCCTGATGCCGCACGTTGCCTTCCGGGCTGCTTCGTCCATGGGTGAGCGGGCCCTGGCCGCTTGAGCGCGGCGTCCGAGAGGTGAGGTGGCCGCAGCTGCCTCCCGCTCTCGCTCAAGCCGGACGGCGGTGGTCCTGTCGGCGGAGCCAACACGCGCTTCAGGGCGGCCCCCGCTCGCCCGCGCTCGTTCCCCTGCACCAGGTACTGCAACTCCAGGAGAGCCGAGTCACGCATGCACTGCTCGGGGATACGTCCATCAGACCCCGGCCATCCAGCAGGCCAAGCACCCTTTCGAGGGGCGCAGGTCGCGTCGCGTCTCCCAATTAGCGGTCGAGTCGTCGCGGGGTTCCGGGCGGCCAAGTCCTCTGAGCCATCCAGCGGCGACTCCATGACAGCCATATCCGGAACCCCTGGGCCCCGCCGATCTTACGAATGACCAGCTCAGACCCACATCAAGAAAGGTAGGACTCCATGACCCACAAGTGCCGTGCTCGCCTCGCATCCGGCGCCGGCTCACGCCCATGGTCAAAGCGGGCGAACGCGACTATCCCCGGGGCCCTGGCCCGGCTCCGCTGGGCGAAACGGCAGTAGACGCCGGGCCGGCGTGGGCCGAATACCGGCGGGATTGCCGTCATGTGCGGCCCAGGAAAGGGGCCACGAAGTCACGAGGTGGCTCCTTGTCCACCGGCGCCGTGGCGTCGGCTCGCGAGGGAGCATCTGCCGCATCCGGACCGCAACGCATTCCCGGCCAGGCCATAACGGCGGACCCCGCAACTATCCTTTCGCACCGGACCTGCCTGGCTCATTTCAGCGCTTGAAGGCGTCCTTCGCCTTCTCCTTCGCCTGACGAATGTCACCCTTAGCCTTCTCGGCGCGACCCTTCGCCGTCAAACCTTCGTTGCCTACCGCGCGGCCGGCGGTCTCCTCCACCTTGCCCTTGGCCTGTTCCACCTTGGCCTTGGCCTTCTCATCCTTGGCCACGACACTCACATCCCGCTTCTCAAACTCGATGGATGACTGCCACCTCAACCGTAAATGGTTCCGTAAACGCAATCTACCGACCGGTCGGACCGAAACGAGATTATGTGAAGTCCGGATGAGATTGAACGTCCTCAGGCATGGCCAACAAGGGCTGGGATTTATAGATCTAAAGAGTGCTTCATGATCCTCTTCCTCGGACTCGTTGTTTTGATCGCCGTGGGAGGCGTCTTCTCGAAGAGCGCGCACGGACTTACTGGCGGGTTCTCGGTCTTCGGCTAAGAGGTCACGCGTTCCACCGCGACGCGCTTCGTGTACGGCATCGTTATCGGAGCGGTGGCTGTGCTCGGGATGCTCCCGCTGCTGATGGCGCGCGCCAATCGCCACCCAGTCACGTGGCAACACGCTCGTGCCGACGGGGAGCTTCATGATCAGGTCTTCACTCGGGTCGCCGAGGCGATCCAGGTGCAAGTCGGAAGATCGCCCTGCGGACACGGGGCCACGTCACCGTGGCAGTCTGCACTGTTCGGCCATCAGTCTGCGCACTGAGGGGGACCGTATCGGCTACTAGCGGCGCTCCGTTTGCCGGGCGCGTCCTGGGTTGTCCAAACCAGTCGCGGCGGAGACGTCCTCTCCTCCGCTCCGACGATGCGAGCGACCTCTCCGGCCCTCGTCGCGCATGCCCATTTTCGCCGGAGCCCTTGCCCCACTGTCCCCCGAGAGGGCTGGTGCTCTCGACGGTGTCACGAGGGACGGATTTCGAACTCCTCCTTGGAGACCTTCCTGCCGCTGCTCGTGCGCGGCGGCCGGGTCACCGGCAGAGCCCTCGGCAGTCTCAACTACCAGATCGAACACCACCTGTTCCCCAACATGCCCACCCCCTAATCCCGATCTGCGACGGGCGCACTGCGAGTGGCGAGAGCACCCCACTTCAGCTGGCCGGCTTCGATCGCTCCCGGATTCCGTGGAGAGAATGGTCGGTGCTGCTGCCGTTCACGGTTCGCCGCCGCACCTCTGCTGGACCGGCGACTCCCAATGAGTCGACCTTTTCGCGAGCGACAATGCAGGAGACGGACCGTCACAGTGCGGTTTAGGCCACCTATTCATGTCGCATGCCGGGATCACTCCTCCCGGTCTTCATCGGCGGCCTCGTCCTCCCATTCGTCTTCCTCCACGTCCTCTCCTTCGTCCTCAGCATCGTCGTCTTCCGCGGATTCGTACTCGCCGTCATTCTCCGAGTCCTCGGCCTGTGCTGCTTCTTCCTCTTCCAGGGCGTCTTCGTGCGACATGACGACTTCACCGTCTCGGATCTCGCCACGCCAGCCTTCCGGCTCTTCCCCAGTGAGAGAGACGTACCGCTGGAAGTGCTTGAAGTCCAGCCGAACCCGGCGGCCCTGGGCCCGCCAAATATTTCCGGTCTTTTCGAAGAACCCGGACGGGTAGTACTCCAGGACCAGGACGATCCGCGTCAGCGCCGGCGCCAGTTCGTGGAAACTTACGGCACCCTTGGTCGTCCCCTTGGCGCCTTCGGAGCTCCAGACGATTCGGTCGTCCGGAATCTGCTCCTGAACAGTCGCTTTGAAACTGCGGGAAGAGGGGCCGACCTTGACCTTCCAGTCGCTGGTCATCTCGTCGGTCATCGAGACGCTGCGAACGCCCTTGGTAAAGCTGCTGAACTTGTCGTACTGGGTCCAGTAGTCGTAAGCCGTGCGAAGGGGCACGCCGACATCGAGGACCTCAATGATGTTCATGCTCTTACTACTGCCGGACTTGCCCTTGCCGCGGCCGAACGCCTCCTTGACCTTGCCCACGACACTGTCCTTGAGACCTTTGGCCTTCTCGGACAAGAACGCCTTCACGGGGGATTCGCCCCCGAGGACGCGCGAGCCGATTTTGAGCAGTGACCCGCCGTTGTCGGCCACATCAGTGAGCTGTCCCGTGACGTCCGTGAGCTTGTCGCTGGCTTTCTCCGCGAGCCGTCCCACCTGTGCTTCGACGAAACCCGACAACGCCTCACGCAGTCCGTCCGTCCCCGACCCCTGCGTCTCTCGCTCCTTCGTCTCCTTCCCAGCCATGGTGGGTTACCTCCGTCGATCGGCGCGCTTGGATGTCCTCTTCGCTGGCCGCCCTGAGGACGCCGCCCTCTTTGCGGGAGCCTGCTTCTTGGGGGCAGACTTCTTCGCTGGGGCTGCCTTCTTCGCGGCCGGCTTCGTCGCAGAGGACTTCTTCTTCCGGGATGGCTCCTTCGCCGCCGCCTCGGGAGAACTCCGGTCGGAGGGGGCCCTCTCTCGCCTTGACGCGGTGCCCCTCTCGGGCCGAGCCGGCTTCCGGGAGCTTCTCCGGCGCTGCGGGCGTTCGGGTTCCTCCTCTTCCTCCTCCGGTTCCTCTTCTTCCTCCTCCGGTTCCTCTTCTTCCTCCTCCGGTTCCTCTTCCTCTTCCGGTTCCTCCTCCGGTTCCTCTTGCTCCTCTTCGTACTCCTCCGCCGGTTCAGCTTCTTCCTTCTTGCCGAGGCTGGCTGTGCGGTCACGGAGCGTGTCCGAGAGCGTCCCCATTCCGCGAGTCGCAGCAGCTGTCACTGCCTTGCGGCCGGCCTCGAGGAACTCCCCCTTCAGCTGATCCTGCAGTTCGGCCACCTGCGGGATCTCCCCCAGCTTGCGCATTCCCTCGGTAGCGAGTTGGCGCGGCTCAAGACCGAGCCGTTTGCCCGCCAGATAAGTCGCCACGCTCAGCGCGAGCTTGCCCTTCTTCGTGCGTCCCAGCACGTATCCGCCGACAAGGGCCGCGGCGAGAGTCGCCTTGGTCTGATCGTCCATGCGCACGTCACCTTCAAATTTACTGCGGGACCCGCCTGTGCCGCGCAGACGCAGTTCTGTGGCTGTCAGTGGTCTCTGCCCTAACGGCGGCCACTGCCGATTTGGGGAGCGCAACGAAGGGGGAACCTAGTCCTGCTCACTTCGGGCGGGGCCGGCCCTCTACAGCCCGGCGAATCAGGCCACGTCGCCCGGTCGCCTCGGCACGAGAGCCATCACTCAATGCCGGTCCTGTACTCACAAGTCTCGCCCGTTTTGTGTCAGTCGCATCTTGGAAAGCTCTGCCTCCTGCTGAGGGGGCGGGCCGCTGGGGACTGTAAAACGCCTCGGCAGACTCCGCCTCGGTCACGTTCTCACTCGGCGTGAACTCCTCCCACACGATTTCCCAGACGCCCAGCTCATCGACGAGCTGGTGGGCCGCGCCCAGGCCGAGGGCCTGCAGCTGACGGGTGAGGGGTGGCCGAGCCGCAGCTGGCGAAAGCGGTGGCCTCCGCTTCGACACCGCGATCCGGCGCATCGTCTGCACGACGAACGCAATCGAGTCCGTGAACGCCAGGATCCGGCGGGCGGTCAAGGCTCGCGGCCACTTCCCGAACGAGCAGGCCGCGTTGAAGTGCGTCTACATGGCCATCATGAGCCTGGACCCACCGGCAAGGGCCGGGCCCGCTGGACCATGCGCTGGAAGACTGCCCTGAACGCGTTCGACATCACCTTTGACCGTCGCCTCTCGACAGCACGTCAGTAACCCCAACCACCCTGGACACACGTTCATTTGATAGACCCGCGTACGGTTGTAGATGCCTGCGGGGCTCTCCGTGAGCAGCAGGGGAAATGAATGGGAAGTCGCTCCGGCCCGGGCCGGACGGGAGCGCAGATGGTCCGCGGCCCGGCGCGGAACAACTGTGCAGGTGAGAAAGTGGCTCGCGTCCTGCAGCCCGTGCTGCGATGAACGCGAGGTCTCGTCGTCATCCTCGGGTGCGCCGTACGCACTCCGCAATGGTGGCGCGGAGGCTACCGGTCCGCTGCATCAGGTCTCTCTGGACATACGCTCCGTTTCCCGCAGTGAGCAAAGAGTCCAGCGCGTCCTCGGCCGCCTTCAGGTCGCCGCTCTCCTCCAGGGCCCCGCGTACATGCGCCGGTAGCGCACGAGCCACGGTTTCGGCGGGTTCGGGACGCATGGTGAGAGGGTGGAGCAGCCGGTCATCCCGCCCGGAACGGCTCGCTTCAGGCAGCCATGCGCAGGAGAGTTGTACGGAATTCGGCAGGCGGCTTACCGGCCCGCCGTTCACGCGCCGCTGTCTCGACCAGACCACGAATCAGGGTGGCCAGCAGCACCGTGACCACCGGATCAAGGCACACGTCCGCAACTCTGACATCGATGGTGGGGTAGCGGTGGGAGAGACGCGCATCAAAGTAGATCATTCCCTTGTCGCGCAGCACTTCGGTGTTGGCTTCGTTCACTTCAACCGACAGCGTTTGTTCGTGGGTTCCGGCGGCGTTCAGTGATCATCGGCGCTCTGGATGTTCACGGGAAATAGCGGCAGCGTCTTGGTCGTCCCGCTCGTCGACCTGCTTCGCAGATCGACGTGATCGTTCAGCGAAAAGGGAGCCGTGCTGTCTGCGGCAGAGGTGACACCATGCGGTGTCATGGCAGATGACAGCACCAGTGCGTTTCAGGCGGGCCAGACGGGGCTCATCGTCCGGATCCCGGAGGCGGAGCCGTCCGTCCGCGGGTGGCGTGAACGGCTCGACCCCTCGGCCCAGGCCGGGGTTCCAGCCCACGTCACCGTGCTCTTCCCGTTCCTCGATGAGAGCCGAATAGATGCGCTCGTCTACTCCGCTCTCGCGGACGTGCTGAGCGGCCACGAGGCCTTTGACCTGCGGTTCGAGAGGTGTGGGCGGCTCCCGGAAGTGCTGTATCTCGTCCCCGAGCCTGACACGCAGTTGCGGCAGCTCACGGAGGCGATCGCTGATCGTTGGCCTGAGGCTCCGCCGTATGGCGGCCGGTTTGCCGAGATCGTGCCGCACCTGACCATCGCTCAAGGCCAGGAAGACGCCGTCCTGGAGGAGATCGAGGCCGACCTCGCAGGCAGGCTCCCGTTCACGTCTCACGTCGCGTCGGTTGAACTGATTGTGCACGACGGCGTGAAGTGGCAAGAACGGGCGTCGTTCGCACTCGGAGAATGAAGCAGGTCATGAGGCTTGGCTGGTCCGCTGCCCCTTGGGTGACAGCGCCAGCGTGATTTCCCCGTGTACGGCCACTTAGCTCGGTGACTGCGGGTGCCGAGTAAGGGCCGACTCGGAGCTACGGGGAGTGAGTGGTCACGTAGACTCGCAGGCCATGGACGACCGTGTGCGGGGCAGCTTCGAGGTGAACGGGCGCAGCCTCTCCTATCTCGATTTCGGCGGGCCCGGCCCGGTTTTGATCGCTCTGCACGGGCATTTCAGCGAGGGCGCGGATTTTGCTTCGCTGGCCGAGCGGCTGGACTTCCATTGGCGAGTGATCGCGCTCGACCAGCGAGGGCATGGCGAGTCCGATCAGGCCGCCGACTACGAGCGCAGCAGCTACGTCGGCGACGTCACAGCCTTCCTCGACCACCTCGGGCTGGCGGAGGTCGCACTGCTCGGTCATTCCCTTGGCGGCGTGAACGCCTACCAGTTCGCCGCCCGGCATCCCGACCGCGTCACCGCGCTCATCGTCGAGGACATCGGAGCGGTCTGCGACATCGACCTGACCTTCGCGAAGAACCTGCCCGACCGCGTCCCGACCCGAGACGGGCTCGTCGGAGCCCTGGGCGCCGTCGCGCCGTACTTGGAGATGACCTTCAGGGAGCGAGCAGAAGGCTGGGGCTTCTCCTTCGACGCGGCCGACACGGTCCGGTCCCAGCAAGCACTGTCCGGTGACCATTGGCACGATTGGCTGAGCGTGCGATGCCCGACCCTACTGATCCGGGGCACGCGCAGCGACGAACTGTCGGCCCCCCACGCCCGCGACATGGCAGCGAAGCGATCGATCCGTCTCGTCGAGCTGCCCGCCGGACACGTCGTTCACCACGACCAGCCCGACGCCTTCGCCGAATGCGTCCGGCGGTTCCTAGCCCCCGTCGACAGCATCACCACCCCATAGCTCGCTGGCTCTGTCGCGCGGATCGCAGTCGCCATGCCTGCGCGGATCGGCCGGGCCGATTGTGCCATTACAACCAGTGACAATCGCGGCCAGTTGACTCCCCATCAACTGGCCGCTATCACCCTTGGGGCAGCGGACCAGCAGGGGGCTCCAGTCAGCTGGCTGCAGCCTGCTCGGCGCGTGCTCGGGTGCTGGCGAGACGGTAGGAATCCGTTCCGGTCTCGATGATGGTGCCGTTGAAGGTGAGACGGTCGACGATGGCCGCGCAGAGGCGGGGATCGGTGAACGTCTTGGCCCAGCCGCCGAACGACTCGTTGGAGGCGATGGCGACGCTGTCTTCTCCTCGCGTTCGGTCAGGACTTGAAAGAGGAGTTCTGCGCCGCGGCGGTCGAGTTCCATGTAGCCGAGCTCATCAATGCAGAGCAGGTCGACACGGCCGTAGCGGGCGATCGTCTTGGAGAGCTGCTTCTCGTCGGCGGCCTCGACGAACTCGTTGGCCAGCTTCGTCGCCAGCACATACTTGACCCGGTAGCCGGCCATCGCCGCCTCGGTTCCCAGCGCGATCAGCATGTGGGACTTGCCTGTCCCGGAGCCGCCGATCAGGCAGAGCGGCTGACTCTTCTTGATCCATTCACAGCTGGCGAGAGTGTGGATGGTGGCCGCGTCGATGTTCGGATTCGCGTCGAAGTCGAAGGTCCGCAACGACTTGTCCCGGGGGAAGCCAGCCGCCTTGATCCGCCGTTCCGAACGGCGCCGGGACCGGTCGTCGTACTCGGCCATCAGCAGCTCGGCGAGGAAGCCGCGATAGGTCTTCTGGTCCTTCATCGCCCGATCGGCGATGTCGGCGAACTCGTTTCTGATCGAGGGGAGGCGCAGCAGGTGGCAGGCGGTGTCGATGGCCGTGTTCGCGGCCCGCTTGGTCAATCCGCGCTGGCTGGGCAGGGTCACTGTGCTTCTCCCTCGCGGTATTCACCGCCGCTGGCGCGACGGCGTGGGAGCAACTGGTCGTAGTGGGTCACCGAGGGCAGCGGCCTGGTGTCCGGGGGAAGATGCGCGAGCCGCCACTCGTGCAGAAACGTCACCTTCGCCTCACCGGCGGAGCCGGCGGGCGAAGGGTGCCCGGCGGGTTCGTCCTCGGCCTGGGCGACCTTGCGGGCCTCGAGGGCGACCGCGTCCGCGGTCAGTGCCCCGGCCCGCAGAGCCATTGCGAGGCCGGCGACCAGGTGCTCGTGCGAGACGTAGCGGGCCAGCAGCAGCACCTCGATCAAGGCCCTGGTGCCGGCAGTGTCTCCGTGGGCCTTGACCGCCGCTGCCCACCAGGCGTCATGGACCGGGGTGAACTTGCCGGCGGAGCGGGCCTGTTCAAGTGCGGTAGCGCCGGGGAAGGCCCCCGACTTGCGGATCAGAGCCTCCAGGTATTGGTCCAGATCCAGGCGGCAGCCACCCTTCGCGATCAGACGCTCATGCCGTGCCACTTCCATGTTCCGGTCGTAAACCACCAGGTGGGAAGCGTGCAGCACAACCCGGACCCACTTGCCGATCAGCCGGCCGGGACCGAGTAGCGGTTCGTGCGGACCGCGATCTGGCTGTAGCGGTCGACCCTCGGAGTTCGGAGGGCGGGCGGCTCGCGACCACATGGCCCTCAGGCCGCCGCCGCTACCGCCGACTCCGTATCTGGTGGCCGAACGGAACCTGCGTCCGGTCGACAAAGACTGCCTGGTCGCCTGCGGCGGCAACCTCTACTCGGTGCCTGCCCGCAAGGTCCGACCGCGTCAGCTGGTGGAGATCCGGGCCACGAAGTCGCAGGTCATGCTGCATTCCACCGTCGCGGGGCCAGCGGCGAGGCGCTGCTGGCCACCCATCCTCGGGCGGTCGGCCGCAGGGTCCGCGTCGTCGAATAAGCCCACTGAGCGTCGGTTGTCCTGAGATGTTGAACCTAGTCGACAAGAAAGGCTGACCAGCGGCGACTGGGTTCGATGTCAAGAGCACTCAAGACACTGCGAGTCCCGCGACTGTCCTGAGCGTCAGAGACTGGAAGCGGTGCCTTCTGGCTCTGGCGAGGGCTCGGTGGTCTTGGGGAAGCCCAACTCGTCGAGGAGCGTGCTGAAGAGATCCTCCACGAAGGTTTCCCGCGAGCGCAGCATTTCCTCGATCCGGGGCTGTTGCGCTACCGCCACTGGCATGCCGGCCGCTACGGCCCAGGCGAGGGATCCCCCAGCATCGGCTGGAACTTCTACTTCGAGCTCCGCGCGCTTGCGGCTCACGGCCTCGTCGAACTCGGGTGTGCCCATCCACAGGCTCACGTCGTCCACTTCCTCGGGCTCCTCGGTGAGGAGTGCTGCCGCGTTGTCCAGGTTGAGCCACGCCTGCCAACGCTCACCATTCGTTCCCAGCCCGGTGATGAGGGCGATGTCGCTGTCAGAGACGTCGGCAACACAGGCTGGCCCACCGGTCCATTCGACCAAGGCGACCAGGTAGTCGTCCTTCCACAGCCCGTGACCGAACTGGAGGGTCTGCCAGCCGCCCGGTCGCGGCCACCACGACTGCACAGTGTCCTTCAGCTCCCGATTGATGTCGTCGAACATGGGTGCTTCCAGCAGCGGACGCTCGCTTCGAGCAAAGACCAGGTGACCCGAGAACCCCACGGGACCCCCTCCTTCGAGACATTGCACTCACCCTACGGGCTGCTACTGACACGGCCGGGAAGTCCGAGTTCGGACACCAGGAATAGTCGGGCGGCCGCCCGCGGACAGAGCTGGGGATGTTGGTCCGTACGCAACTGGGGAGGAAAGTCCGTACGCCGACAGGACGTACGGCGGGTTGCAAAGAATGAGGTCATAGCGGCGGTCCTGCATGGCAGAGGCCAGATCGCTGTGGCGAACAGTGATGCGCTGGCGGTGCAACAGCGCGTTGAGCCGCGTGGTCGCCACGGCACAGCGCGCGATGTCCACGGCGGTCACCCGTCCACCGAGCTGAGCGGCGCGCACGGCCAGAGCACCGCTCCCCGTTCCGAGGTCCAGCACATCCGCACCCGCTGCGACGTGTTCCCGGTCCAGGGCAACCATCAGCAGCCGCGTGTCGTACTGCGGCGCGTAGACGCCGGGCAGCGTGATCACAAAGGGGCAGGGGGATTCTGCTGTTTCTGCAGACTCGGAAGCCATGAAGGAATCTCCCTGTGAGATTTTCACGCGCCATGGCCCGGCGGTCGAGATGGCAGTGCGGCGCCTCTGACCGGCCGGAGATGTGCTGCGCGTTGGTCGCCGGGTGCATTCGGCCTTCCTTCCGGGCTCCCTACGCCTGGGACGCGTTCGTACGCAGCGCCTCATGCATCGTTTCGGCGTCGCCTATGCCCCTTCGAACCCCGGGCTCATCTTCTTCGTGTTCCGCTCTTCGCCTTCGGCCTGAGAAGGCGTCGTCTCGCTCAGGGGCGTGCCCCTCGGCGTTGGCTCGTAGTCCGGGTGGGGACACCCACCACTGACCGGTTAGGCCGTCCTCACGGACCACTCCAGTCATCTCTGGATGCCTGTGATTGCGCCTGATGGCAGGTTCACAGGTCCGGCCGCTAGCAGGGAGTCATCCTGAGGACGGGCCCCCGGCAATTGATAACGGGCGGCCACCAGCGCACTGTCGATGTCCCCCGTGCCCGTGGCCACACACAGCGTGTATGCCACATCGCCTATCCGCTGCCGGGCGTCACGGGCGCCGCTCCCTGCCTCCAGCACCATCAGAGTCTCGTACTGCTCGATCAAGTTCCGCAGTACGGCCGGGTGAGCCATCAACATGGACGATCCTTCCGCTCGACAACTCTGGACGGGCCGTTGGCCTGACCGGCCGACTACCCCGAGCTGCGGCGGCCACACTTCCGGGCCGCCAACCCCGTCGTTACGAGGGGCCGGGAGGCGCTCCGCCGAGTGTGTGCACTTCCGATGAAGGACCTGTAGGAGGACAAATTTTCCTCGCACATTCATTCGAACATTGGAGGCGACTCTCGTGCGCACTCAGAGCTATGCGACATCGACCCGATGTGCCCACCTTCGTCATGAATGGGAGAATTTTCGCAAGGGAGCTGAGAAGAGTTTTCGCGTTCGCAGACCGGATCCCACCCCCACAGGCAGGGTTCGTCCTGGGCCCGTCGGCAATCGGCGCAGTGCACCGGCTGCCGACGGGCCGAGCAATCGAAGAACCTCGACAGCGGAGCCGAATGCGCAGGAGGCGATCATGGCCGTACGGCACAGGCTCATCCTCCGTAAGCCAGGTGTGGTGTGGTCTCTCCTCGAGGACGAAACCCGTTACGGCGACTGGGTCGTCGGCACGCACGAAACCGGCCCGGGGGAAGGCCGATGGCCCGAGGTCGGATCTTCGATCGACTTCACGGTGCGTCTGGGCCCCAAGGAGTTCCAGGGCCACACCACCGTCCGTCGCATCGATCGGCCCCGTGCACTCGAGCTCGAGGCGGACAACGGTCCGCTCGGCACCGCACGAATCGCCTTCGACATCCGGGCCTGGGGCGACAACACTCTCGTGATTGTCGACGAACACCCTTTGCGCGGACCGGGAGGGCAGTTCCACAACGCCGCGCTCGACGCCCTCCTACAGATCCGGCACCGCACCATGCTCGGGCGACTGGCCAAGGTCGTCGAGGAGATGCCGCCCGACGCCGACCGCCTGTGACGCACTGGCGACTGACCGCAACAACGGTACGGAACAGCCGTCCGCCAGGGAGGGCTCCGAACAGGGACGGCTCCGAACCGGTCGAAGTGCCTGCGTGTCGTCCGCTCTCGGACCGTCGGGGGCGGGGCCTCGGCCGGGTGTCGGCGGATGCTCGGTGATCCCGCCTCCGGAGGGCTCAGTCCCCGAGCCGGGGCGAGGTGACGGTGAACAGTCCACCCTCCGGATCACGCAACGTGATCCAGTGGTCGGTCTCGGATTGCTCCACGGGAGAGACGCTGCTGCCTCCGAGGCCGGTGGCCGTGTGAACGGCAGCCTCGATGTCAGGCACCCGGAAATGGACGTGCCAGCGCGGTCGGACCTGCGGGTCGGGAGCGGCCTCCACGGCTCCGCCGCTGAGCCGCGCCACCGTGTCTTCGCCGTGACGGAGCACGACGTGATCGTTTTCGTAGGCGACTTGGCAGCAGCCCGGGCGCTCGCCGCCCCAGTCGAGGACCTCGCCGTAGAAGATGGCGGCATCGAAGGCATCTCTGGTACGCAGTTCGAGCCAAGCGGGGGCCCCTTTGCGACCCACCCCCCAGTCCGGGATGACCTCTCCCTCCCAGATCCCGAAGACTGCGCCGTCACGGTCCGCGGCCAGTGCCGCCCGGCCGGTGCCGAAGGAGAGGGGGCCGACGGCCAGCGTGGCGCAGCGCTCGCGGATCCGTGCTGTGGTCACGTCGGCGTCGTCAACGGCAAAGTACGGCGTCCACGCCACGGCCACAGCGAGATCCCGTGCAAGCGCGCCGATGCCGGCGACCGGAATCCCCTCGTGAAGACCGACGGAGCAGGCATCCCCGAGCCGAGCGCGGCGGAACGTCCAGTCGAGGACAGAACCGTAGAACTGCTGCGCCGCTTCGAGATCATGGGTCATGAGGCTGACCCAACATGGAGCGCCGAACATCGCGTGGCTTGAGGTCGACATGCCTGCCATCTCCTCCACCGTCACGTATAACCGGCATGTCCCACAGTAGCGCCGGGCAGGTCGAGCCACTGGGGCTCAGCGGCGCCATACCGGCCGCGACACGACAGGTGTCGCGGCCACCCATAGGCTGTTTTGTGCCGAGGGCCGGTTTGCAAGAGACCTCGCCCGGCCAGGTACCACCTGATTCGGGGCCGCCACATGGACCCAACTCAAGTGGATTTCCTTCTGGAGGTTTCTGTCATGTCCGATTGGCGATCGCGTGCGGCCCGAGCGGGTAAGTGGCCGCTGAGCCCGGGCGGACACGGGCCGGACCCGGCCCCCGAGCATTCGATGGATCCACGGGCGGAGCAGGAAGAGCCCCCCGCGTCTCTGGCCCGCAGCGTGGTGGACGCGGCGATCTACCGTGACGGGCGGCGGATCGCGACGCCCTCGACGCTGGAGGAGATCTACGAGCGGCTTCCGGGAGAGCCGGGCACCATGGCCTGGATCGGGCTGTATCGCCCTTCCCCCGCGCAGCTGTGGGAGGCGGCGGAGCAGTTCGGGCTGCACGAGCTGGCCGTCGAGGACGCCATCGTGGCCCACCAGCGGCCGAAACTGGAGCGCTACGGGGACACACTTTTCGTCGTACTGCGCTCGGCCCGGTACATGGACGAGGCCGAGGAGGTGGACTTCGGGGAACTCCATCTGTTCGTCGGCCCCGGATTCGTCCTCACCGTACGGCACAGCCAGGCACCCGACCTGGCCATTGTCCGCAAGCGACTGGAGGGCGACCCCGAGCTGCTGGCGCTGGGCCCCGAGGCGGTGCTGTACGCAATCCTGGACGCGGTGGTCGACGGTTACGCGCCCGTGGTGGCCGGCCTCCAACACGACATCGACGAGATCGAGACCGAGGTGTTCGGCGGCGACCCGAAGGTCTCCCGCCGTATCTACGAACTCTCCCGCGAAGTTGTCGAGTTCCAGCGCGCCACCCGGCCGCTCCTGACCATCATGCGCGGGCTCGAGGCCGGTTTCGAGAAGTACGGCACGGACGAGGAGCTTCAGCGCTACCTGCGTGACGTCGCCGACCACGACACCACCGTGGTCGAGCGCGTGGACAGCTTCCGCGAGATGCTCGGCGACATCCTCACCGTCAACGCCACTCTGGTCAATCAGGCCCAGAACGAGGAGATGAAGCAGCTGGCCGAGGCCGGCCACGCACAGAACGACGAGATCAAGAAGGTCTCCGCCTGGGCGGCCATTCTCTTCGCGCCCACCCTCATCGGCACCGTCTACGGCATGAACTTCGACCACATGCCCGAGCTGCACTGGGTCCTCGGTTACCCCTTCGCCATCGCCCTGATGGCCGTGGTCTGCGTCGGCCTGTACGTAGTTTTCAAACGCCGCGACTGGCTCTAGCAACCCGTGGCCATCCCGCCGGATCAGCACGACGTTGACGCCGTGGGCAGGCAGCGAGCCAGACCGAACTGCCCGCGGGGGACACGGCCTTCGACATCGGCACGGGTACGGGAGTGCTGTCCGCCGTCCTCGCCCGTCGTGGAGTGCGCCGCATCGTCGCCACCGACCAGGAGGCGCGCGCCGTGGATTGCGCCCGTGACAACGCCGCCCGCCTCGGCCTGGCCGACAGGATCGACGTACGGCACGCCGATCTCTTCCCGGCAGGCCGCGCCCACCTGATCGTCTGCAACCCACCCTGGCTCCCGGACCTCCCCCGCACGCTGCTGGACCAGGCGGTGTACGACCCGGACAGCCGGATGCTGCGCCGCTTCCTCGACGGACTTGCGGACCATCTGGAGCCGGGCGGCGAAGGCTGGCTGATCCTCTCCGACCTCGCGGAACGCCTAGGGCTGCGCAGCCGTACAGAACTGCCGGACGCGATCGCAGCGGCGGTCCTGCGCGTGCTGTCCCGCACGGTCACGAAGCCGCGGCACCCGCGTGCGACGGACCCGTCGAACCCCTTGCACAGAGCCCGTGCGGGCGAGGTCACGTCATTGTGGCGTCTCGGGATTGCCTGAGCCTCAGCTACCTCGGCTCCGGCGCCTGTGGGCAGACCAGGGCTGTCGTGGGCGGGAGCTTGAGAGCGACAATTGTGGGTGGGTCCGGTACTGGTCGGTTCACGGCGTCAGGTCGCGAGATGCTGCCCGCTGGACCGGGTTCCGGGCCGACAGGAGACGACGATGAACGGATCGGTCCGTGTCGGACAAGTTGTCGGGGTACCACTGCGGATGCACTGGAGCGTGCCGCTGCTGGTGATCCTGTTCGCGTACGGTCTTGGCCACCAGACCCTTCCGGCATGGACTCCAGGGCGCTCGGATGCGGTGTACACGTTCGCCAGTGCCGTGGGGGCCGTGCTGCTCATGGGCAGCCTCCTGCTCCACGAAACGGCGCACGCTGCGACTGCCCGCAGGAAGAAGATCGCGGTACAGGATGTGACGCTGTGGGCGCTGGGTGGGATGACCCGGATGGGGAGACCGCAGACGGCCGCGGTGGCTTTCGCGGTGGCGATCAGCGGGCCACTCACCAGCCTGGTCATCGGGGGCGCCGCGCTCGGAGCGGGAATCGGGCTGCATCCGATGTCCGGCTGGGCGGTGCCCGCCGCCGTGCTGGTGTGGCTCGGCTGGGCGAACCTGTTCCTGAGTGCGTTCAACCTACTGCCCGCTGCGCCGCTCGACGGCGGAAGGGCGGTGCAGGCGCTGTTGTGGTGGCGCACCGGAGACCGGGACCGTGCGGATCGGGCTGCCTCCCGAAGCGGTCAGGTCATGGGCGGGCTACTGATGGCCTTCGGCTGGATCTCCTTCCTGCGCGGGGTGCCGGGGGGGCTGTGGCTCATCTTCGTCGGTCTCTTCATCACGGTCGTCGCCGGCGCCGAACGGCAGCGCGCCGTGATCCGCACAGCACTGCGGGGCATCAAGGTCGCCGATGCCATGTCCAGCCCGGTGACCACCGGCGCCGACTGGCTGACCATCCGGCATTTCATCGACGACGTGGCAGTGAACTCCCGCCATTCCGCCGTGCCGCTGCTCGACTTCGAGGGCCGCCCCAGTGGGATCGTTGAGGTACGCAGGCTTGCCCGGATACCGGAGGCGCGCCGGGAGGCCGTACGCGTGCGCGAGGTGGCAATGCCGCTCTCACAGTGCGCGGTTTCCGCCTCGACTGATCTTCTGAGTGAGGCTCTCGAGAAGCTGCGCCCGGGTAGTGGCATGCGCATTCTCGTCGTGGACGGGGGCCATCTGGTGGGGATCGTCACCGCGAAGGACATTTCACGGCTGATCCAGCAGCACGGGCTGGGGGGCCAGGGGCCCAACTGAGTTCGGGGCCCACAGCGTCGTCGGCGAAGGTCGGCAGGGGCCGGCCCTGGTGTTGCGCCGCGGGGGCGCGCCCGGGCGTACGGCAGCTCACCTGCCCGCGGACCCGGCCCTGACGCCAGTCCCCCAGCGTGCTGCGCCACTGTGCGTGTTGAGGATCTCCGGGGGTACGCGTGTGGAACGGTGAGCTGCCTTCAGCTCACGCCACACAATCGGAGTGATTCCCCTTAGGTTAGGGCGTGCAGATCTTTAACCCGTGGCTTTCCGCTCGGTGGTTCGTTGGTCTGGCATGGGTGGGTTGGAAGGGCAACGGGCCATGTTGTCAGCCCAGTTCGGGGCGACCCTGCCGCATTTGGATGAGCGGCAGCGTCGTCTGTTGATAGGGGCGGAGGCCCGGTCGCTCGGCCACGGCGGGATCAGGGCGGTCGCCCGTGCCGTCGGTGTCCGTGCGGCCACTGTGTCGCTCGGGGTGCGGGAACTCAACGCCAAAGAGGCTCCGTTGGGGCGGTCCGTCGGCCCGGGGGTGGCCGCAAACGCGTCGTCGACCTGGACCCTGCACTACGGGCTGCGCTGCTCGCCCTGGTCGAGCCGGATGTCCGCGGGGACCCCATGTCGCCGCTGCGCTGGACCACCAAATCCACTCGGAAGCTCGCCGAGGAGCTAACCCGCCAGGGCCACAGAATCTCCGCGGATACGGTGGGCGACATCCTGCGCCAGGAGGGCTTCAGCCTGCAGAGCAACGCCAAGATCCTGGAGGGCAAGCAGCACCCCGACCGGGACGCACAGTTCCACTACCTCAACGAACGAGCTCGGGACCACCAGAACGGCGGGGCCCGGTGATCAGCGTGGACACGAAGAAGAAGGAACTGGTCGGCCCCTTCCGACGGCGCGCCCGGGGTTCGGCGCAGGGCTCGGCGGTCGGTGCACGGAGACCTGAGAGCCATGCGGCTGAGTGGGGGGACTTGTAGCGGGCACACGAGGTAGATGCCCGATATTCCGCAGCTATTGGTTGAGACAACGCGCCGCCTCTGTCCGAGGGCGCGGACGCTCACCGGTCGAAGAGACCCCGGCGTCTCCCGCACCACGGTTTCCCTTTCCCTGAGGGTCCCGGTCGCCGGGCCGCACTGTCCTGCTGGTCGGCGGCCGGGCGGACTCGCCGGTGTCCTGGCTCCGCCTCCGCCCTACGCGCCGGGCGGAGCAGTGGACTCCTCCGTCGGCCCGCCAGCTCTGTGACCGCCGCCGGATACGGATCGCAAGAAGATCAGAAGGGAGTGTGCTCCGTGTTGGTGGCTGGTCGGTACCGGATCGTCGCCAGGCTCGGCCGCGGGGGAATGGGCGAGGTGTGGCGGGGGGTGGACGAAGTACTGGGTCGCCCGGTGGCGGTCAAGCTTCTCCTGAACCAGAGAGCCGACGAGGCGGCGATCGCCCGGTTCCATCTGGAGGCCCGGACCGCGGCGCAGCTCAGCCACCCGCACGTGGTCGCTGTGTACGACACCGGCACCGACCTGGAAGGCCACTACCTGGTGACGGAGTTTCTGGACGGTCGCAGCCTCGCCGAGGAGCTGGCCGCGCGCGGGCCGTTGTTGCCCGCGCGCGTCGCCGGGATCGGTGGGCAGGTTGCTGACGCCTTGGCCGCGGCACACGGGCAAGGGGTGGTGCACCGGGACGTGAAGCCGGGAAATCTCCTGCTGGCTTCCGACGGCACGGTGAAAGTCGGCGATTTCGGGATCGCCCACTTCACAGACGAGTCCACGGCCGGGCTGACGCTGAAGGGCCAGATCATCGGCACCAGTGCCTATCTGGCGCCCGAACGAGCCGTGGGCCAACCCGCCGGCCCTCCGGCGGACATGTACGCACTGGGCTGTGTACTGTACGAACTGCTGCTGGGTCACCCTCCTTTCCGGGCGGAAACCCCCGCCGCGATGCTGTACCAGCACGTCGATGTGGTGCCCGACTCCCCGAATCGGCACCGTTCAGATCTGCCCAAGGCGTTCGCGGCCTTTGTCATGCAATTGCTGGCGAAGTACCCCGAGGCGCGGCCGACCGCTGCCGAAGCCGTCGAGTTCCTGGCCTCCGCGGAACAGTGGAGCGCCGGGCAGCCGTCATCGGGCGAATTCACCCCTCCTGCCGCGGGTGTCCCCGGTCACTCCGCGACGGCCGTCAGCCAGGGTGCCGTGCGGCAGAAGGAGCCCGGCAGCCTGCATTCACTCCGGTCGCGGGTCGCCACCGGCTCGCTTGTGGCAGCGGTCGCAGCCGCTGCGGTCGTGAGCCTCTCCGCGGCGCCCCCGATCACGGAGGAGGGGAGGGGAAAGCCGCACACCTCGACCACGGCCCGGCCCTCATCGACACACGGCACAGTGAGCGCGACGCAGCCTCCCCCGTCCGACCCGGCCGCCGCCACCGCAACGCCGTCGGCAGAGAAGATGTCCGCCCACGACAAGAAGGCGTCGACGGACAAGTCGTCCTCATCGTCGGAGAAGCCGACGCCCACGAAGAAGCCCAGGCCTTCCGAGAAGCCCACGACCACCAGGACGCCCTCGCCCACAAGCACTCCGACCCCGACGGTGAGCAGCCCGCTGACGCCGAGCCCCACTCAGCCGGAGAAACCGACTGGAACGTCTCCGTCGGCTCAGTGAGTGTGCGCTCGCTCTCCTGCGGCATGTCGGCGAGGGGCGCGGGCGCCGGTCGATTTCGAAGAGTGATCCTCCGCTGGGGACTGCACCGTCGGCCTTCTCGGCTTGGTCCGTTCGACCGCGCACCGCCCGCGCACACGGAGTCGACATCGAGTAACCATCGGGATATCGAGCCAGGGGCGGACATTATTCTCAGGCCGCCTCATCCTTTAGACGGACAGTCAGTACGGCGCGGGAATCCGCCCGGTCGGGCGTGATCAGATGCGCACCGCGGCCTGGAAGCTGCCGATGGTGTTCATCGACTCGTAGCGGACGTAGGCGCCCGGGTACGGGGCGTGCAGCACGGTGTTGCTGCCTGCGTAGAGGCCCACGTGCGTGGTGTTGTTGAAGAAGACCAGGTCGCCCGGCTTCAGCTGGCTGCGCGCGATCCGGGTGCCCTCGTTGATCTGGGTGTACGTGGTGCGGGTGATCTGGGCACCGGCCTGGGCGTAGGCCCACTGGGTCAGGCCCGAGCAGTCGAAGGAGCCGGGACCCGTGGCGGAGCGGACATACGGCTTACCCACCCGGGTGTCGGCGGCCTGGAGGGCGGCGGCGCCGAGGGCGGAGGCGGGGACCTCGTTGCCGAGGTCGACCCGGTCACCGGCGGCGCGGCTGGCACGCAGGTCGTCCTGGCGCATCTTGTTGCGCTCGGCGACGGTGAGAGTATTGAGCACCTCGCGGGCCTCGGCGAGCTTCGCCTGCTGCTGCTTCTTCTTCTCGCCAAGCGTCTTGCGGACATCCGCGAGGTCGCTCAGCTTGTCCTGGGCCTCCTTGCGCTCCTGCGCGAGGGACCGCTGCTTCTCCTGGATCTTCTCCAGCGATTCGGCCTGCTTGGCCGTCAACTGGTCGAGTGCGGAGGCCTGTTCAAGGAAGCTGTCCGGGTCTGAGGCGAGGAAGAGCTGCACGGAGGGGTCGATGCCTCCGGAACGGTACTGCGCGGCGGCGAGGGAACCGAGGCCGAAGCGGAGGTTGTTGAGCTCCTGCTGACCGCGGGCCACCTTGTCCTGGAGCGCGCCGATCTGCTTCTGGAGCTTCTCCTGCTTCTCCTTGGCCAGGCTGTGCTGCTCGGTGGCCTCCTCCGCCTCGTGGTAGAGCTTGTCGACCTTCGCCTTGACCTCGCTCTTGGTCGGTTTGGGGTCGGCGTGGGCTGCCTGGGAGGTCAGGGCAACGGCCGCAGCGGCGGTCGCGGTGAGCACGGTCACGCGGGTACGGCTCGGCTGCTTGGGACGACGGTGGGACGCCACGAAGGCGGGCTCCTTCTTCCTTGAGCCGCCTACCGGGCTATGAGGGGATGTGAATCCCCGGCTCCGTGCACGTCACGGACTCGGCGGTTCCTTCACTGCCACCCCGAATGGGTGATCAATCGCGCGAAGGTTCGAGGCCCGACCCTAGTGACCATCTTGTGATCATTCAAATCTTCACGGGAGGAATCTCGTCACAGGATGTACTTCTTTTACTCACATCACACAGGGTGTAGCGGCGACTTGACGGTCCGTTCCGTGATTTCCGGCAAGTTGCAACAAACGGGCGGTCAGCTCCTCTTCTTCCCGCGCCGCACAGCCTGCAGTTTCATCCCGACCATCAACAGGCGGAGGCTGTCCGGCTCGTCCGACTTCACCGATGTGGGCTGGTACCTCCACGCACTGGTGCCGTCCCTACTGACCGTTGGGCTACGAAGCACGGGACATCGGCTTCTGAGGCTCGGTTCAGCCGGCGGGCGGGTGAGGGAAACGCCGTGCCATCCGTCTGCGGCGCAAACACCGTATCGGCCCGCTGCGGCTGGCTGCCCGTGCCGGCGTCGCCGCCTCCACCGCCCACCGCATCCTGCGACGTCACGGCCTGCCCGTTCTCGCCGTACTGGACCGCGCCACCGGCGAGCCCATCCGCCGCCGCTTCGGCGACCGTGTTGCGCGCGATGCCCAGGTCGGCGGCGAGCGTGCGGGAGGAGGGCAGCCGGGTGCCGGGCGCCAGCCGCCCGGAGCGGACCGCTTCCCGCAGCGCCTTCGTCAGCCCTTTGCGCAGGCCCGGCCCGGTCGGCTCGACATGCAGGTCGAACCCCGGAGTGGCCCAAGGTTTCGCCATGGAAATGGACCATACTCATGGGCTGCTCCGCTCCTAAGATCGGAGACATGACGGCGAGCGAATAGCAGTCCGGCCGGCGCTGTGCAGATCGGCCGGCCGCGTCCTATCAGCCCCGCCGAGGGGATGTCGAACAGGCTTTCCATCCCTGCAACATTTCCACCAAAGAGACAAATGGCCGAGGAGACGATTCCCATGAAAGCGATCGTGGTGACGGACCAGGCTGCGGGAACGGCCGGGATGACGCTGGTGGAGCGGCCCGAGCCGCAGGCAGCGCTGAACGATGTCGTCGTTCAGATTCATGCCTCGGGATTCGTCCCGACTGAGATGGCGTGGCCCTCGACCTGGACCGATCGCCTAGACCGTGACCGAACACCGTCGATCCCTGGGCACGAGCTGGCCGGAGTGGTCACCGCCCTCGGCTATGGCACGACGGGACTGTCGGTGGGACAGCGGGTGTTCGGCCTCACGGACTGGACTCGCGACGGCACCCTGGCCGAGTACGCGGCCGTCGAGGCACGCAACCTCGCGCCGCTGCCGGGCGACGTCGACTTCACTGTGGGCGCGAGCCTGCCGATCTCGGGCCTCACTGCGTGGCAGGGACTGTTCGAGCACGGCCGCCTTCAGGTGGGGCAGAGCGTGCTCGTGCACGGTGCGGCCGGCGCAGTCGGGTCTATGGTGACGCAGCTCGCTCGTGAGTTCGGTGCGTACGTCATCGGCACCGGCCGCGCTGCCGACCGTCAGACGGTGCTCGACTTCGGCGCGAAGGAGTTCGTCGACCTTGAGAACGACGTCCTGGAAGAGGTCGGCGGCGTCGATCTGGTGTTCGATGGCATCGGCGGCGACATCGGGAAGCGGTCCGCGGGCCTGATTCGGGCCGGAGGAACGCTGGTGTCCATCGTCGGGCCACCGGAGGCGCGGCCCGCCGACGGCCTGACGGTCGACTTCGTCGTCGAGTCCGATCGTGCCCAACTGAGTGAGATCGTCCGGCGGGTGCAGGACGGACGACTGCGGACGAACATCGGCTACGTCTCGACCCTCGACGATGCCGTCGCCGCCCTCAATCCGACCGAGCGACGCAAGGGGAAGACGATCATCCGCGTTCGTCCGTGAGGACTCGGGGACAGTGACCGGTCCTCCCCTGCTCGTGGATCAGCGTCAGATACGTGTCGGGTCGGGCGACTCGTACCGGAACATGTCATCGGACTCGTCCGCTACCTGGTGCGCACCCCGCGTAACCACGGCCAGCTGCCGCCCGACAGCGATCGTCGGACGCCAGGTCGGCACGACCAGGCTGGCATTCGGGCAACTTGTGGAGATCGAGCTCGTCGACAAGATATAGCCAGCTAAGGGGTGTGCCGTAAGGGCTCGGCGCCGATCGCGTTCCGACCCAGGTCAGTGCCTTGCCAGGTCAGCCGCGATCCGCATACGGCGTCTTCCGAACTAGGGCTCTGGGTGACTGGGGGCCGGAGTGCGCTTTCCGCGGCCGGCTTGGCCGAGTCATCGAGAACACAGCGCTCAGCGAATGAGCGAGAGGGGGGTCTTGCAGTCGTCTTTACCGGCCCGTTGGCGGTCTTCGCGGTGGCTCTGGCCCGGCCGGAAAGCGCTGCCTGAGCGGCACTCCTGAGGCGATTGATGCCGCACTCAACGGTGTGCCTTTCCTTCCGGTCGGCCTTGTTGAACTCGGGCGGCCGGCCTCCGCGCGAGCCGCTTTTCTTGCGGTTGGCGGCCTGGTCGACGTTGTCCGGAACTGTGCAGCGGATCCCCCGTCGATGCGGGTAGCTGAGCTCAGGGCCGCCGCCGGAACGGGGCGAGCGTGGCGCGCACGAGGTCGGCGGCGCCCCAGTCGGGGTCGAACTGGGCGATCACGGCCAGGTGCTGGCGTAGCTGGAGGATCGGCATGCGTTCGCGCCAGTCGCGGTCGAGCCCGGTCAGCTCGGCGTACAGCTCGAAGAACACGTGCGCATGGGGCGGCGGAGCCGTCGTCCACAGGTGGGCCAGGTCGACCTCGGCCCACGTATACGACACGGCCGGGTCGATCAGCGCGGGCCGCCCGTCGGGGGTGGCCATGATGTTCAGCGCCCACAGGTCGCCGTGCGTCAGGCACGCAGGCCTGACCGGCAACAACTCAGGCAGCCGGTCGCACAACCGCTCCAGCGCCGCCCGGTCCGCGGCGTCGAGCGCCTCCTGGACGCGACGCTCGCCGAGCCAGCGCAGCAGACGGTGCTGGGCGAAGAACTCGAACCCATCGTCATCCCAGGTGTTGACTTGTCGGCGACGGCCCAACCAGTTGTCCCGGTGCCACCCGAATCGGGGGTATCGAGTGGTGGTGTGCAGGTGGGCGAGTGCATGCGCGAGCTGCTCCCAGAAGGCCTCGGTGCACGGTCTGGGCCGCAGCACGGACAGCAAGAGCAGGTCGCGGTCCGCGAGGATGATCTCGGGCGTGGCCACGCCGCCTGCCTCACTCAGCACGGTGAGCCCTTCGGCCTCCGCGGCGAAGGCGTCGTCCGACGGCGGCTCGCCGAACGCCTTGACGAACACCGACGTGCCGTCACCGCGGCGCGCGAGCCCCGCGATCGCGGCGAGGCCTCCAGTGGCTGGCTCGACCGCGACGACGTCGGCCAGGCCAGCCGCGTGCAGGCGTTCGAGCAGGAAGGGCGTCGCGTCTGTCACGGCCGTCCTCCTCTCTCTGGTCACGCACCCTGGCAATCACGGCCGAGCCCCCGGCGGCTCACTCATTGAGCCTAGTGATCTGACCGCATAGGTTCACCGGTTTGGTATCTCCGGCTATGTACCGGATCAGGAGGCGGTCGTTGTTACCCAGGTTCGGAAGAGGGTGAGGGCCTCGGTGAGGGTTCCCGGGGCCGCACGCGGCGTGGAGCTGCACTTCTCCGACCCGGTGGCCTCGGCAGCACGACCGATACGCTGACCGCAGTGCGGACACCCTTGAGGCGTGGCTGCGCGAGCATCCCGGCGCTGAGATCGTCTGCCGGGACGGCTCAGGCGCCTACAAGGCGCCGGGATTGCCCCTCGCCGCCCCGGGATGATTTGCCGCACTGCTGTTCCAGGTGCTGACGGAGCGTGAGGAGAAGACATCGATCGCGATCGAAGGCAACGAGGCGTTCTCCGGCTGCACGAAGACCTTCACCGACCTGCGCCCGTGCGCCGCGATCGTCGACCGCCTCACCTTCCACGGCACCATCATCGAATCCGGCCCCGACTCCTACCGACTCAACCACACCCGGATCCCGGCGTTCGAGCTGTGAACTTCCAACGGTCGCGAGCGGGCTCGTTGAGTTGCGAACGTTCCGAGCGAGTTTGCCGTGACATGATCTGACGCCGCGACAGGACTCCGTCACGGCGCCAGATCTGCTTCGTGTCGTCGCTCAGCGGAGGGCGATCGCCGTCCACGACATCGGCGGCAACTCGATGGTGAGCACGCCGTCGGCGAGTGTCGCGCTCGTGTTTGCGGACGGGGTCACCCGGTGCTGCTCGGCGAGCGTGTTCTTCGCGTACACGTCGGAGTCGGCGAGCGTGACCGCCTCGACGATGCGCGACGAGCCGAGGCTGCGCACGTCGATCGTGACCTGCGCGGCCTCGTTCAGGTCGCGGTTGACGAGGAAGACCGCGGCCCGGTCCTCGTCGACGGTCGCGACGGCGTCGATGACGGATGCCTCGCCGTGGCGCGCCGTTTTGTACGTCGGCGTCTCGATCACGGGCCGGATCACCTCGCCGGAAGCGAGCCGGCTCGTGATCGAGAACGGGTAGAAGGTCGTCTGCCGCCAGGCCGGGCCGCCGGGCTCGGTCATGATCGGCGCGATCACGTTGACGAGCTGCGCGAGCGATGCCGAGGTGACGCGGTCGCTGCGCTTGAGGAGCGTCATCAGCAGGTTGCCGACGACGACGGCATCCGCCACCGTGTACATGTCCTCGAGCTGCCGAGGGGCGTAGCGCCACTCGTCGTTGACCTCCTCGGACTCCTGGTGCTCCTTGAGGTACCAGACGTTCCACTCGTCGAAGGAGACGTTGATCTTCTTGTTTGAGCGTTTCTTGTACCCCACGTGGTCGGCTGTCGCGACGACGGTGTCGATGAAGTAGTCCATGTCGATCGCCGAAGCGAGGAAGGAGCCGAGGTCGCCGTCGTGCTCCTGGTAGTACGCGTGGCACGAGACGTAATCGACATAGTCGTAGCTGTGCTCGAGCACCGTGCGCTCCCAGTCGCCGAATGTCGGCATACCGGACCCGGAGGAGCCGCAGACGACGAGTTCGAGGTCCTTGTCGGCCGTCTTCATCGCGGCGGCGGTGCGGGCGGCGATCTTGCCGTAGTCGTCCGCCGTCATGAAGCCGGTCTGCCACGGTCCGTCCATTTCGTTGCCGAGGCACCACATGCGCACGTTGTGCGGGTCCGGCGTGCCGTTGGCGATGCGCAAGTCCGACAGCGCCGTGCCAGACGGGTGGTTGGCGTACTCGAGTAGGTCCAGGGCGGGCAGGATGCCTCGCGTGGCGACGTTGACCGCCAGCATCAGCTCGGAGTCGGTGAGCTTGAGCCACTTGGCGAACTCGTCGAGGCCGAACTGGTTCGATTCGAGCGAGTGCCAGGCGAGGTCGCGGCGCACCGGGCGCTTCTCGCGCGGGCCGACCGAGTCCTCCCAGCGGAAGCCGGAGACGAAGTTGCCGCCCGGGTAGCGGATGGTCGTGCTGCCGAGCTCCCTGACGAGTTCGACGACGTCCATGCGGAACCCTTCATCGTTCGCGCTCGGGTGTTCCGGCTCGTAGAGCCCGGTGTACACGCAGCGGCCGAGGTGCTCGACGAATGAGCCGAAGGTGCGGCGTCGGACAGGAGCGATGACGGCCTGCTTGTCGAGCTCGATGTGGGCGCGGGGCAATTCAATGGTCCTTTCTATGGGATGGCGCGGGGCGCGCCGCGGGCTGAGCGATGCCGCCGGTCAGCGGCCTGCCCCTGCCGGAGGTACGGCAGGGGCAGGCGTGAGACGGTCCGGTGCAGATACCGGTGCCGGTTTCAGCCCTTCACGGCGCCGGTGAGACCGCCGACGATCTTCTTCTCGAAGATCGCGAAGAAGATCAGTGCGGGCAGCATTGCGAGTGAGGTGAACGCGAGGACTCTCGCGGTGTCCACGGAGTATTGCGAGGAGAAGGCCTGGACGCCGAGCGGCAGGGTGAAGTTCGCCTGCGAGTTGAGGACGTACAGGGGCAGGACGTAGTTGTTCCAGCTGCCGATGAACCCGAGGATGCCGACCGTCACCACACCGGGCAGTGACAGCGGGATCACCATGCGGAAGAAGAATCCGAGTCGGCTTGCACCGTCGATCGCGGCGGCCTCCTCGATCTCGTTCGGAATGGCTCTGAGGAACGGCACCAGGATGATGACGGTCGTCGGCAGGCCGAAGGCGATCTGCGGGACGATCACGCCGAACAGGTTGTCGACAAGGCCGAGTTCCTTGATGACGATGTACAGCGGGGTGATCGCGATGACCATCGGGAACATCAGGCCGGCGGCGAACATGGAATACATCGCGCCCTTGAGCTTGAAGTCGTAGCGCGCGAGCACGAAGCTCACCATCAGGCCGAGGACGACGGTGCCGACGGTGCTCACGAGCGCGACGATGATGGAGTTCGCGAATTCACCCCAGAACGTCACCGACTTCAGGACGCTGATGTAGTTGCTGACGACCCAGGGGTGCGGTAGGGCGGCCGGGCTCGTGCTGATCTGCGAGTTGGTACGGAATCCGCCGAGCACGATGTAGAGCACTGGTGCGATGCAGACCCCGATGAAGAGCAGCGCGATGAAGTAGGTGAAGGGATTCCCCCACTTCTGCGGCTTGTCACGATTGCCGCGACGGCCGATGGGCGCATACGGCTCCGCGGCGGAGGAAGACGCCGAGTTGGCGGTCGTCGCGCTCATCAGATGGCTCCTTCAGTGACGGCACCCTGGAGGTCGCGGCGCAGGACGAAGCGCTGGTAGATCAGCGCGACGACGAGCGAGATCAGGAACATCACGACCGCGATGGCGCTGCCGTAGCCGTAGTTGCCCGCGTTGCGGCCCTGGGCGACCAT
Source organism: Streptomyces sp. NPDC002206 (assembly GCF_053593595.1). Classification (NCBI taxonomy): domain Bacteria; kingdom Bacillati; phylum Actinomycetota; class Actinomycetes; order Kitasatosporales; family Streptomycetaceae; genus Streptomyces; species Streptomyces sp. NPDC002206. Next base: position 68,066 of record NZ_JBSFCW010000017.1, on the reverse strand, counting down.
GTAGATCGCCATGGTCGAGGTGCCCGCGGTGCCCGCGACGTATGGACCCCAGATGATGTAGACGAGATCGAACAGCTGCAGCGAGCCGATGATCGACAGGAACGCCCAGATGCGGATCGTCGGCCCCAGCAGCGGCAGCGTGATGCGGCGCTGGATCTGCCAGTAGGAGGCGCCGTCGATCTGAGCGGCCGCGAAGAGCTCCTCGGGGATCGACTGCAGGCCGGCGAGCATCAGAATCACCGCGAAGCCGATGTACTTCCACGAAATGATGCCCATCAGCGTCCAGATGGCCAGCTTCGGGTTGGAGAGCCACTCAGTCTGCAGGAAACCCAGGCCCATGTTCTGCAGCAGGTCGTTGACGGCGCCGCTGCTCTGGAGCATCAGGCTCCAGCCGGTGCCGACGATGACCTCGGAGATGACGTAGGGCGCGAAGATCAGGACGCGGATGATCGAGCGACCGCGGATCTTCTGGTTGAGCAGGAGCGCGAGGATGATCGCCAGCGGGCCCTGGATGACCAGTGAGAGCACCAGGATCAGGCCGTTGTGCCACAGAACTTGCTGGAACGCGGGGTCAGTGAGGATCAGCTTGTAGTTGTTCAGGCCGACCCAGTCGGTGGGCGCTCCGTAGCCGTGCCACCGGTAGAAGCCGTAGAACGCAGCGAGCGCCACCGGGAAGATCACGAAGGCCAAGAACATGATGATCGCCGGTCCGGACAGGACCGCGATCTCGAGTCGCATCTTGGCACGGCTGCGGCGGCGCGCAGCCGCTCGCAGCGAAGCCGGGGACGCGGACTCGGCCGCGCCCCCGACTCCAGGCGTGCCCTGCGACTGGCGGCCGGTGGCCGTGTCAGTACCCAGGGTGTTGCTCATCGTCTGCTTACTCAGCCCTTCGCGGCGGCAGCGTTGGTGTCCTTGGCGATGTCGGCGGCGGTGCCCTTGCCGGCCAGCAGGTTCACGACGGCGGTGTTCATGGCGTTGCCGACGTTCTGGCCGTACTCGGTGTCAAGGAACATCATGGAGTAGGCCGCCTTGTTGAAGGCTTGCAGTGCCGAGACGTTGTAGGGGTCGGTGACGACCTCCTGGGCGTCCTTGTTCACCGGAATCGTGAAGAAGGCCTTGGAGTAGGCCTCCTGCTGGTCCTTGGTCACAAGCCACTCGAGGAAGCCAAGGGCCTCCTTCGGTGCGTTCTTTGACAGCGAGTATCCGTCGAGGCCACCCATGATGGCGGTCGGGTCGCCCTGGCCACCGGCCACGGCAGGGAAGGGGAACCAGCCCAGGTCGGGGAGCGGCTTCTGGTCCTTGGTCAAGCCGGCGATCACACCGGGGTTCCAGTTGCCCATGAGCTCCATGCCCGCCTTGTGGTTCGCGAGCATGCCCGCCGACGACCCGGCGCCCTGCTGCGCCGAGGTCGTCAGGAAACCCTTCTGGAAGGGGTCGACCTTCAGGAACGAAGCCAGGTCGTCGCCGGCCTTGGTCCAGCACGGATCGGTGAACTTGAGCGACTTCGCAGCCGCCGCCATGGTGTCCTGGCTGCACGCGCGCAGGGCGAAGTTGTAGTACCAGTGCGCAGCCGGCCAGGCGTCCTTGGCACCGACCGCGATCGGCGCGACCTTGATCGCCTTCAGCTTCGCGATATCGGCCTCGAGCTCGTCCATCGTCGTCGGCGTCGAGGTGATACCGGCCCGCTGGAACAGGTCCTTGCTGTAGTAGATGCCCTCGGGCTGGGTGTCGAGCGGCATCGCGTAGACCTTGCCGTCGATCGAATAGCCTGCGACACCTGCCGCGCCTGCATTTGCCTTGTCAGCGTCGGTGAGGTTCAGCGCCTGGAGCTGGCCGGCGTTGACCATGGCCTGCATCTTGCCGCCACCGCGCTGCAGGAAGATGTCCGGGGCGGAGTTCGAGTTGAGCGCGGTCTGCAACTTGCCGTCGAGGTCCTCGTTCTGGACCGCCTGGATCTTGACCGTGACGTTCGGGTGCAGCGAGTGGTATGCCTTCGCGGCGACCTTCCAGTACTCCGCACCGGGCCCGGGCTGCGCGTTCTCCCAGACGGTCAACGTGACCTTGCCATCGGACGAACCGCTGCTGCCGTTGCCGTCGCTGCCGCCGGCGCAGCCGGTGGCAGCGAGTGCGATGCCCAAGCCGATCGCGACAGCCGTCGCGCTGCGTGTTTTCCTCGTCATCGTGGAAATCCCTGATCTGTCGTAATTGACACAAATGGTGCGAAGCGGCATGACGGCCGTGGCAACAGTGAGGGTCGGGAGTAGTGACGACCACTGCAACCCCTGCTTTCCGGCTCCGGGCATGCGCGTGTGGACGTGCCAGGTGGACGGGTGTGACCGTATGGAGTCGTGTCCATTACGGGGAGGTGCCGATCGCTGGAGAGTATGCGCTCAGCGCAGAGCGGCAGTCAATGAATCATTTCCGAAAGTTCACCGAAACTTATAAATGCCCGTCAGGGTTGGCTACCGAAACATTTCGACGCTCTCCACGGATCGCGCCCGTCCGTTTTCGGTCCGCGCTGCGCGATCCCTTGACGTCTCGTCAGTCGGACCTTACGGTCACGAAAACATTCGCAGATGTGTCGCAACTTTCGGATCGGCCGGCCACCAGCCGATCCGAAGCAAACCGGGGCAAAGGGAGAGGAGGAGCCCCGTACCGGTCCAGCGGGGCACGCTCCGGACCGTCGTGATCTTCGCAGGCGGTGCTGCGGTACTCAGGGATCAGCCCGCTGAGGACGTCGTGGCGATGGATGCGCTGCGCGGGTAAGGGAATGACGTCCGGGTCGTCGGCAAGGGCCCGAAGCTGCAGGGCCCGGTGCCGCCTTCCGGTTTCTTTGCACCGGCCGCACACCGACGCGGCCTTCTACCGTCTGCCCGCCCGCAGCCAGGCACCCCGAATGATCAAACTGCCCAATGGTGAACTCCGATGCCGTCGAACGGATTTGGATGCCTGGTGGGATGTGTGCGAGAAAGCTTCTGAAATTTGCCGATGAGTTACAACGTCCGATTCCGCGACACGCGCGAGCGCCCTGGTCGGCTGAGCCGCTTCCAAGTTGGGAACGAACGCCAGGAAACACGCGCCGTACTCTGGCCGACGCCTTTGCCACGATCACGCCTGCGCTGGTCCAACCCGGCGCGGCATACCCCGAGCCGCGGGTGCTGAGACGTGCCCCGTATTCGTGGGCGTTCAACAAGAACGCGTGGGACCAAGAACCAGTCGAAGAGTGGCAGAAGGATTTGGGCTGGATCACTGGAACTCCCGTGAGTGCGCTTGCGGAAGCCGACGTGCTGCGACGAGCGCTTGATGCGCTGGGTCGCCAGTTGGACGGCAAGGCCGCTGCGGCAAAAACGGCATGGCGGAAGCGGGCTGCACTCAGCGAAGTGCTCAACACGGCAGTTGAAAAAGGGTACTTCGCGGAGAACCCTCTCAACGGGATCGTGGAACGCCTCGGCACTCAACGAGGAGGTAGACCCGGCGGCGGTCCCCAATCCGGCTCAGGCGGCCCGGCTTCTCACAGGACCTGGACATCAACGACCCGCGCGCTGAACGCGGCCTGCCGGGTCTCGGTGAACTCTCCGCCGTCACCGAGAGCCGGCGCGGCCACTTCACAGTCCAGGTCGCGGTCGCGGTGCCCCGGTACCGGCCACCCTGCCCTGGGACGGCCGACCCGTCGCGGCTGTTCTTTCGTGAAGCGCTTACAGACAGTCCGGCACCTGTCCCTGCGTACCGCCCGCTGGCGTCGTCGATCTCTGGGAACAGCGTTTGTCGATGGGTTCCGGCTCTGGTCCACTTCGTGTCGTCGCGTGACTCTCGGTTACGCCAACAGGACTCGTTTGCGCAGGAGTTCGAAGCTAGCTCCACTCATCAGACCCCCTTGGAATCGATCATCTAGGGAACCGAGAGGCGCTCTACCGACGGACCGCCGAGATCAGTCCGCCGGGCCGCTCCTCGCGCTGCGGCGGGGTGCTGATCGGGCGGCCGTAGGCGGCAGCGCGCTCGCGCAGGGTGTGGCTGTCGGCCTCCCAGCCGTGCCCGGCCAGCCAGCCCACCGAATCGTCAGGCATCTCCGAGACCCACATGGACGCCGCCGATCCCGGCACGGCGTCCGCGCCGAAGCGCTCGATCACGCCGCGCGAGCCCAACGTCAGCCCCATCCGACTGCCTGCCGCCGACTGCGCGCTGATCCGGGCCAGCAGTAGCTCCACCGCGTCCTCGGGCAGATAGATCAGTAGTCCTTCGGCGATCCACGCGGTCGGCACGGCCGGGTCGTGCCCTGCGGCGGCCAGCGCGCCTGGCCAGTCCTCACGCAGATCCACCGCGACGGTGATCCGCTCGCAGCGTGCGACGGCCCGCTCCTGGCGCAGCACCGAAGCCTTGAAGTCCAGTGGCGCGGCGGTGTCGACCTCGAACAGCCGGGTGCCCTCGGGCCAGTCCATCCGGAAGGCCCGGCTGTCCATCCCGGCGCCGAGCAGCACGACCTGCCGGACCCCGGACGCGGAGGCCTGCTGCAACAGGTCGTCGAGGAACTTCGTCCTGATGACGATGGAGAACGACACGGCCAGCCGGCGGCGTCGAGCGGCCTCGTCATCGGGCAGCGGCGGCGAGGAGGGCCACAGGCCGCCGGCGGTGGCGAAGGCCTGTGCCAGTGGGTCGCGGAACAGTGCGTTCTCTCGCTCGGTCTCCAGCGCCCGCACCCTGGCCACCCCCACCGCCGTGGCCCACACACCCGACGGCTGCACCCGCTCCTGCTCATCAGTCACCGCGCCAGCCTAGGTGATCGATTCCAAGGGGCCTGATGAGGGGAGCTAGCTTCATGCGCGGCCAGCCAGTCATGCGCGCACTGACCGCCTACGACCACTAAAACCACCATGAGGCGAAGATCAACAGTCACCCTGTGTACGCGACCACACGAAGTGGACCAGAGCCTGGGTTCCGAAGTCAGTTGGTGATCTCTCGGCTCGTGATTGTCGAGCAGAAGTGACGGCGCTGCGCGTGGGGGCGGCGAAGAAAAGGGAAGGCAGGAACCGATGGGGCGTTGGCAATATGCCTGAGCTCGACACCCGAGGGGAAGGACCCAACGACTATGGCATGACGTCCCCAGCACCTTGATGGGCGTCACCGTGCTCAGCTACAAGGACCAACTCGTCGAGATCGAGGCCGTCGCCGCCATGCTCGATTCTTGAGCCCACTGACACGCTGTGGCCGCCTGATCAGCAGCCTTCACCAACGGCATCCCGATGCTGCGCCGGCAAGAGATCCAGCGCCTCCCGAACTCATCAACACCACCCCTCCGTGGATTGACGCGCCTCCCAGACCCATCGACAAGTGACTTCAGTGCTGCTCGATAAAGCCAGCCCGCCTGCTGACCGAACAGGACCTGGTACGGAGGTACCGACAAACACCAACATAATCAGGTCCGTGGTGGACTTTCGTAAACATCAGGCCCCCGGGGAGCCGCTCGTCCTGACGGCCCCGGTGCCTTCGTATGCCGGGCCGTGTGATCACGGACCGTGCGCCCTGACGGATTTACTGGCCGTGGAACGGCTCGACGATCCGCGCTGCTGCGCCGGCCACCATCCCGAGGCGCTCGGCACCACCACGCGAGCACGCCACGGGCGCCGGCCCCCGGCCGGGGTGGTGGTTCGAGTCGAAGTTATGGACAGGGTTGATGTTGTTTGTTGTCCGCAAAATTCTCGCCCGGACCTGGTGCTGGGTGCCGCGGCGAGCGTCATCATGAGGCAGCGACCCCAATGCCTGTGAGCAGGAGGCATGAATGGACAGGGAACTCGTCCACGCAGAGCTGCGACAAACCAGCGCGTCCTTCCACCAGCTCCTGGACTCGGCCACTCCGGAGGACTTGAGTCGCCGGAGCGACGGAACCCGTTGGACCAACGAGCAACTGCTCTACCACATGCTGTTCGGCTACATCGTCGTACGTGCATTGCTTCCGCTGGTGCGCCTGTTCGGTCGCCTCCCGCCGGGCGCAAGTCGTGCTTGGGCCGGTTCACTGAACGCCAGCACACGACCATTCGATGTGATCAATTACCTCGGTGCCGTGGGTGGCGCCCGGTTCTACAACCACCGGCGTATGGGAGCGAAGCTCGATCGCACGCTTGCGGCACTTCATCGTCATCTGGAGGCCGAGCCGGACGCGGCGCTGGCCCGGACGATGGGTTTTCCGACTCGGTGGGATCCGTTCTTCAAGGACGTGATGACCCTCGAAGAGGTGTATCAATATCCGACCAAGCACTTTGACTTCCACCGCGCGCAGCTCACCCTTGGCGCGCAGGTGTGACGGGTCGCCGACTGCCCCCGCGGTGCTTGTCGGCGTTGATGCGGATGCGCCGCTGACGAGGTCCGCCACGCTCGGCACGCAGTACGGATTCCCGGGCGGCTTCCCACGGGCCAGCGAGCTCTTCGAGTAAATCGCCGAAATGTGCACGGGAGACCCCGGACAGGGCAGGCTGCACGGGCCCAGGTCAGCTTCACAACTCACCCAACCTGCACGGCCCTTCTCATGTCACGGCCCGACCAGGACGATCGCCATGTCCGCCGAGGCCGTAAAGCTGCTCAGCCTGAATCGCGTCTGCCGGGACCTCGAAGACGATCTCGAGCCCGTCGCGTTCGTCCCCCTGCTCGCCGACGCGCGTGAAACCGAAGCCCGCGATGGTGGCCAGGGAGGCGTTGTTGTCGGATCTGATAGTGGCCCGCACGGTCCTGACACCGGGTTCGGCGGCCGCCCTGACGAGCAGCGCCGTCAGCATGGCGCGGGCATAGCCCTCGCGGCGGTACCCGGGCACGAGCAGCCGACCTCGACCATGCCGGCCTCGTCCGGCGGCGGCCAGGCGCCGGCGCCGGCGCCGCTCCTCGGCACGCGTGTGATCGCCTCGGTCAGACGGCGGGCGGCGTGGTCGAGACGGCGATCCGGGCGGCCCTCCCCGCCTGAAGCCGGGGATACCCACGCAAGACAACGGATGGAAAGTGACCAGCCACGCCTTGCACTACGGGTGCCTGGGGCACGCCGGTCGGGCGGGGGCAGCCTTCGCTGGCGCTGTGACCATGGCGGATCTGCGCCGACAGGACGGGCCCCGTGGCCCCGGGTGCCGATGCAGCGGCCTGGCGCTAACGTCGGGAGAACGGTTCGGGACGTGTCGCTGGCTGAAGCGCGGTTCGCTTCCGACTTGTGCGCTGGCCCTTCATCCTTTTGAGGACGCGTTCCCCGGCAAAGCTGTAGCAAGGAGGCTTCTGATGAAGGCGTCCACTACACGGCGGCGGCTCATCCCGATGACTCTGGCGGTGGCCACAGTCACTGTTGTGACCATGGCTGCGTCCCCTCCTGACGGCGCCACGACAGTCAGGCATCCGGCTGCCAAAGCAGCGGACAATGCGCAGGCGAAGCCCACAGTGGTGTTGGTGCACGGGGCCTGGGCGGGCACGTCGAGCTGGAACGGCGAGGTCGACATCCTGCGCCGCGCGGGCTATACAGTGCGTGCCATCGGGAACCCGTTGCAGAACCTGACGACCGACTCGCGCACGGTCAAAGGCTTCCTCAAGAGCATCTCGGGGCCAATCGTGCTGGTGGGGCACTCCTATGGCGGGTCGGTGATCACGAACGCCGCGGCAGGAGTGAGTAACGTAAAGGCACTCGTATACGTCGACGCGGCCGCTCCGGCGGTCGGGGAGACGACGGGGCAGCTCAGCGGCTCGACGTCCGCGCTGTCGGGGCCGCCGTCCAAGCTGTACGACGTCGTGTCGTACGCGGACGCCCCCGCCAAGGCGTCCAACCTCTATCTCAAGAAGGACGTATTCGTCACGAAGTTTGCCAGCAGCGTGCCACGTGACCAGGCGATCAACCTGTGGGCCACCCAGCGGGCTGCCAGCACAGTGGCCTTCAACACCCCCTCCAAGGCTGCGGCATGGAAGACGATCCCCTCCTGGTACTTCATCAGCAGCGGGGACCAGATCATCACACCGGAGTCGGAGAAGAAGATGGCGCGTCGCGCGGGGGCGAAGGTGACTGTCTACCCAGGCGGTTCGCATCTGACCCTGGTGTCCGATCCGGCTGCCGTGAGCAAGGTCATTCAGTCGGCGATCGCGGCGGTGAAATGACGTAGCGCGGTGTGGGGCAGCGCGGGTGGCGGTTTCAACGGCAGTACTTTTCGAGAATTCGGAGGCTAACTCCGCTTCGTCAAGTGGGAGCCCCCCTCGCCCAGGACGGAGGCGGCTGACGAGGGTCGGGCCCGTCGGAAGGTGCGGTCGGCCACCTGCACCCGCTCGACCTCGCCGCCGAGCGCGGCCGCAGCGACGGGCGCACACACCAGCGTCGCCAAGCTCGCGTCGAGAACCACCCCTACGACAGTCTGCTGGTCGCGGTCGCAGAGAGGACCCTCTTCCGCGCTGTCCGACGACACCGACGACGTCACCGCCGGCTCCTTGGACGAGTTCCGTCTTCCTCGTGGCGATACGCGAGTGATCCCACCCCACCTCCAAGTCCAGACCAAGGCCGATGCGGCCGGTGACGTCGATTGGCTGGTCCAGATCGACTCCGCAGTGGTCCGCACACACCAGCAGGCCGCCGCCACCGGCCGAAAAGGGGGCACCGTCAGCAGGACGAACCGTCGATCCCGAGGAGAGCATGGTGGCCGTCCTCGTCGGCACCCGCCGTGGACGGTGCGGCCCGGCGGCGCACCGCGACCATGGCGACGTCGTCCTGGACCTCCCCGCCCGCATGGACGGTCAGGTCGCTCATGAGGCGCTCGATCAGGTGGTGCGGCTCGTCCTCGGCGAGGAGCGCGAAACGGTCCAGCGCCGGGTAGAAGACGCCCGCCGGGTCGCGGGTCTCGAGGAGGCCGTCGGTGTGCAGGAGCAGCGTGTCCTCCGGCTCGAATCCGAAGGTGTTGACCTGATAGGCCGCCTGGTCGCCGCCCAGCCCGAGCGGTGGTGCCGGCTGCGGCACTTCGAGGAGGTCCACGTCTGTGCCGTGAGAGCGCATCAAGTCCGGGTGGCCACAGCTGATCACGTGGACGACGTCGAGGTCGTCGGGTATCTCCAGGACGAGAGCGGTGATGAACCGCTCCGAGGCGTTGCTGTCCGTCTGGCCGGCCTGGTCGACATGGCGGCGCACGCTGGCGTCCAGGGACAGGGCGACATGCTCCAGTTGCACGTCGCGGTGCGCGGCTTCGCGGAACGCACCGATGACGGCTGCGGCGTCGTCGACTGCCGCCAAGCCGTTGCCCCGCACGTCACCGATCAACATTCGGACCGTGCAGTCGACACGTTCGGCGGCGTACACGTCTCCGCCGATGTGTGCGTGGGCGGCGGCCGAGCGATAGGCAGTGGCGATTTCCAGACCTGCCACACGGCAGGGCAACGGGGGCAGCAGCGCCCTTTGCGCTGTCTCCGAGACGGAGCGCACCGCATGAAGCGTTCGATGGTCCACGTCCCGCAGGCGCCGGAACACGAGGACCAGGACGCAGACGACCAGCAGGCCCAGGACGTCGATCGGGAGGATCGGTGAGCTGGGCAGACCGTCGTCGACGTCGACCGCAACCAGGCCGAGACAGGCCAGGGCGGTCATACTGACGGTGGTACGCGTGTTGTCTGCCGGAGCGGTGAGAGCCGGCACCACCACCAGCAGCACTACCAGGTGGACGTCCGCGGGGACGATCACGCCCCCCAGGGTGACGCCGAGCAGGACGGCCGAGGCGACCACGACCGCGACGAGCGGTCGTAGCCGTACCGCCGAGAAGCTGACGGCAAGTCCCGCGGCAGTCGCGCGGCCTGTGCTTGTCACGATGTGCGTCTGCATCGTCATGAGAACCTCCTGCTTGTCACGATGTGCGTCTGCGTCGTCTGCGTCGTCATGAGACCCTCCTGCCACGTACGACATGGGGCTGGTCCGGCTGGCATGACAGGTGTCCTGTGGGGCCGGAGGGCAGCCTCGGTCGGCGTCATGTCATTCACCTCGCCTCACCGCGGCTGATCGGGCAACGTGGGCCGGGTCGACCGACCGGACCAGTTGGCTTGCTGATCGACAGTCACCACCGTGGACCGCAGGCGTCCGGCCAGGCCGAGGTCCGCCGTTCCCGCCGTGTGACGGCCGCACCGCGACTGCGCAGCGGGGTCTCCAGGGTGCCGGGGTTCCGGGAGCCGGCACGGTGCTGTTGCTCATGAGGATCTCCATGCTCTGGCGCCACGGCGCGGTCAGTCTCCCCCGACGCGGCGTATGACTGTCCGGTGGGCCCTGCGGCTTCCCGGCTGCGAGCAGCGGGCGCTCATGACGCCGTGCCCGGGGCCTCTGCGTACCGAGGGAGCTGCGACGGAGCCGCGGTCGTCGGCCCGTCATCTCAGATTGCTGTCGTGGAGTTGCGCGAAGAGTTCTGTGTTGTGTGCGTAGTCGACCGGGACGTCGATGACCGTGATACCGGGGTCGCAGAGTCTGCCCGGGTCGAGAGATCTGCGCAGTTCGGTCTCGAAGGCGTCCATGGTCTCGGTCCGGATTCCTCTGGCGCCGAACGCGCTGGCGTACAGGGTGATGTCGTAGTCGCCCGACCGGACACCGGAGGCCCTGCCGTATTTGCGATGCTCCTGGAAGGCCACCATGTCGTAGGCGTTGTCCCGCATGATCACGTGCGTGGTGTGGAGGCCCAGACGGGTAGCGGTCTCTATTTCGGGTGCGCTGGACAGAAACCCGCCGTCCCCGGAGACTGACACCACCTGTGTCCCCGGTCGCAGCAGCGCGGCGGTCATCGCCCGTGGCAGGGCGACTCCCGGTGTCTGCAGGCCGTTGGGGAGCAGGATGCGCCGCGGCTGGTGTCCGCGGAAGTGTCGGGCCATGTAGATGTGCGAGCCTGTGTCGGACACCACGGTGGCGTCGTCCTCCACGTTCTCAGCGATCTTCAGGATCACCGCGGCGGGATTGAGGCCGGCAGCGGTGGCCGGGACCGACCTGGCCTCCTCTTCAATACAGGCCAGAGCGGCGCGTTGTTCGGCCAGGGCAGCTCGGGTCCGGTCGTTGATCGGCAGCCCGGACAGCTCCCCTGACAGCTCACCGACCGTCGCGGCCACATCGCCCCGCAGTTCCAGAGTGGGCTGGTAGTGGCTGCCGATCTCGGCGGGCAGTGCATCGATGTGGACGACCGTACGGGCCGGGTCGGTGTTCCACAGGCCCGGGTCGTACTCCACGGGGTCGTAGCCGACGGTAATCAGAACGTCGGCGTGTGTCACCACGCCGTCCCCAGGCTGGTTGCGGAAAAGGCCGACCCGGCCGGCGTACTGCTCCTCCAGCGTGCGCGGGACGATGCCCGCCGCCTGGGAGGTCTCCACCACGGGCAGGCCTGTGACACGGATCAGTTCGCGCAGCGCGGCGCAGGCCTCGGGATCTGCACCACGCAACCCGACCAGCAGGACGGGCTGCTTTGCGGCACGGATGATCTGTGCGGCACGGTGGATGTATTCGGCGGGAGCGGGGCCGGGAGAGGGGTGCCTGTGCGGCTGGACGATGGTTGCGGCGGTGAGCGCGCCTGCGACGTCGGCCGGAATTACCACCGCCGCCGCACCGCGGGGCGGGGTGACCGCCGCACGCAGGGCGTTGGCGATGGCTTCGGGGACGTTGTCGGGGTCGTGGACTTCGCAGGTGTAAGTGGTGACCAGTCTCAGTGCGGCGATGGCGTCCATCGACCGCTGGGTTCGCTTGAACCGGTCCCTGCGGGTCCCGGCCCCGCAGACAGCAATCATGGGGTGCTGCTCAGTCGTCGCCGTGAGCAGAGCGGTCATCAGATTGGTGGTGCCGACTCCTGAGGCGGCCAGGACCGCTCCGGGGGTGCCGGTCAGCAGCCCGACAGCGGCGGCCATCACGGCAGCGTTCTGTTCGTGGCGGCACATCACAAGTTCGGGGCCTCCGACTGCCAGGGCATCGTGAACGGCGTCGCTCGTGGCTCCGGGGACACCGAAGACGTACGGCACGCCGTACTGCGAGAGGGTCTCGACCATGCGCTGGGCCGCGCCGACAGGTGGGGTGGGCATGTGCCCACCGCCTTTCTTGATCGTTGGGTTTGCCCAACGGTGGTGGCAGTTGCTGCGTGGGGTGTGGTGCCGTCGCCGGGCCGGTCAGTGCGGGTCCGGTCGGCGCTCGGCCGAGGCCGGGCCGTCGCCCGCCCTCCGCCCGGCGGGGTCTGCGTGCCCGTGTCGGTCCTGCTCTGGTGCGAGGAACTGGGCGGTCGGTGGCAGGCCATGTGCAGCTCGGGGTGGATGGCGATGTCCCTGGTGCCGCTCGTGAGCAGCCAGTCCAGGGAGGTCGTCGAGGACGAGCATCGCGCTGTCGAGGCGATTGAAGGCGTCCGAGCCCAAGTCGCCGCCGTGCCACGGGAGCTTACGGATCGTCACCTCGCCGTCGCATGCGGTCGAGCGGTGTGGCGATCGTGGAGGTCGGGTGCACCCCTGGAGGCGCTTCAGGACGATGGTGCTGCCTGGGCGGGTCGCGGGCAAGCAGGAGGCATGCCCACTGGTGGAATACCTCGTAGCAGGACACGGGAGAGAATCAGGTGTGGTCCTACGCGTGATCATGGCGGTCCGCTCGCTTTCCGCGGTGTGTCGCGCGAGGCACGGCCGACGGTGTGCCGCCAGCGCGCGCCGGTGCCGCTTCACTGATAACGGTAGGCACACGCCCCCGCCCGAGGGCATCACGTGAATGCGTAGTTGTGCCCGGGTTGCGGCATCAGGGCCGATCTGTGTCTCCGGGGATCGGCTGGCCATCTTGCAGCAGCCGGGCAAGCTGAGTACGCGTGGTGACCTTGAGCTTGCGGAAGACTTTGCGCAGATGGTAGTCGACCGTGCTGGCGCTGATGAACAATCGCGACGCGATCTCGGGGTTGGTAGCTCCCTCGGCCGCCAGCATCGCAACACGTCTTTCCTGGGGAGTGAGCTGCTCGCCGAACCGAGACCGACGCTTGTGGGTGGGCTCGCCGGCCGCAGACAGTTCGCTGCGGGCCCGTTCGGCGAAACCGTCCATGCCAAACCGTACGAACATCTCGTGTGCCTGCCGCAGTTGGTCTCGTGCCTCAAGGTGGCGGCGCTCGCGCCGCAGCCACTCCCCGTACAGAAGATGGACACGGGCCACCGCGGCGCGCAGGCCAGTGCACTCAAGCCGTCCCAAAGCCGTGCGGTACAGGTCCTCGGCGTCCGCGCCAACGGCAAGCAGAGCCCGGCAGTGTGCCTCGACGCCTGCGGCCCAGTGGCTGGAGCAGGGTCTGGTCGTCCGGCACAGCTCCCTCAACGCCTCGTCGGCCAGGTCCTGGTGTCCCGTGCGTACGGCCGCCTCGATGAGCTCAGCCAGCGCCCAGTTGCGGATCCGCTGGACGCTGGAGTCGGCTCCGGCCTGGCGGGCGGATTCCAGCGCCTGATCGTACCGGCATGCACCGTTGTGGAGCACGGCGGTGGCCCATTGCAGGTAGGTCAGCGCCATGCCTTCGCCCCGCGCCATCGCGTCCCGGGTCGCGGTGCGGATCGCGGCAGCAGCCTCATCATCCCGGCCGCGGAAGACGGCGAGCCCCACCTCCGCGTAGGGGACCGGGCCGGCTCCGGTCATGAAAGTGACGTCGGCGGCCGCCTCGGCCAACGACGCGGCCTTCAGGAGTTCCCCGCCCAGCAGGTGCAGTGCCGCACGTGTGGCTGCGGCAACCGGGAGAATGCTGAGTGCTCCTCGTTCCTCGCAGGATCGCAGCAGCCGCGTGGCCAGGAGTCGCCATGCCTCGTCGTCCCACAACAGCCCGGCGCCGTGGCAGGCCAGCCACAGCCAGTACAGCTCCTCCTCAGGGGCCAATTCCTCTGTGGTGAACGCCGACACCGCCCTGCGCAACACCGGAACTGCGGCGTCGCGGCCTTCGACGATCAGGAGCGTCAGCCCGTCCAGCAAGAGGTCGGAGGCGCGTGGCACGGACGCCGCAGGCACCCTGCGAGCACTATGGGCAACCTCCGCAATCCGGCACTCGTCGCCCAGCCGGCCGGCGAGCATCGCTGCGGTCAGGGCCTGCAAGTAGACATCCCTGGCACGGGAGACGTCGATGGACTCGAAACGGCGGGCCGCGCGCAGCAGCACGGGGGCGGCTCCGCCACCGAAACTGCGGGCAAAGGCGATCTGCCCTCGCAGCAACTCACTGTTGGCGGCCCGCAGCTCGTTCTCGGGCCCTCGGTCAGCCAGGGCAAGGAGGTCCAGAGCGCTGTCGTATGCGCCGGCCTGCTGTTTGGCGCGTGCCGCCCGCAGCGCCCGCTCTGCCCTGGCGGCGGGGTCGGCAGTGAGCGCGACCGACCGCTCCAGGAATGCCGCGGCGGCAGCGATACCGCCGCGTGCCAGCGCCCGGTGAGCCGACCCCTCGAGCTCCGCTGCGGCTTCCTCGTCGAAGCCGACGGCAGCCTGCGCGCGGTGCCAGGCTCGCCGGTCCGGTTCCGAAGGACCGGTGACATCGGCCAGAGCCCGGTGCGCGGCCCGCCGCTGCGACGGCGGCATCGCCTGATAGACAGCCGACCGCACCAGGGGATGGCGGAAGACCACCTGCGTGCCGATGGACAGCAGCCCGTCGGCCTCGGCCGCCGTCGCGGCCGAGACCCCGATTCCCAGACGGGCGGCCGCGCGCCACAGCAGCGCGGAGTCGCCGGTCGGCTCCGCCGCGGCCACCAGGAGCAGCATCCGGGTGGCCGGCGGAAGCCTGAGGACCCTGCTACGGAAACTGTCCTCGATGCGCCCCGGCACGGCTGCGGTGTCCGTCGGACTGAAACCGCCCACGAACCCGGCAGCCGTCATGGCCCGGGGCAGTTCGAGCAGGGCCAGCGGATTGCCGCGGGCCTCCGCTGCGATCCGGTCCACGACTTCCTCGTCCAACGGCACGTGCAGAGCCGAGTGCAGCAAGGCGCGGGCGTCGCCAGGGCCGAGCCCGGTCAGCACCATCTCCTGCAACCCGCCCAGACCACCACCGGCAGTGGCGAACACGAGGCCGAGGGGCTCCGCACCGACGCGGTGCGCCACAAACGTCAACGCCTGGGCCGAACCCAGATCGAGCCACTGGGCGTCGTCGATCACACAGATCAGCGGTTGGCGGGCCGCCGCCTCGGACAACAAGCCCAGTACGGCCAGGCCCAGCATGAAGCGGTCGGGCGCCGCTCCTGTCCGCAGCCCGAATGCCGCAGCCAGGGTGTCCTGCTGCGGTCCGGGCAGGTGCTCCAGTGTGGCTAGGAACGGCGCACAGACCTGGTGCAACACCCCGAAGGGCAGCTCCGCCTCCGCTTCCACACCGGCGGCCCGCACCACGCGGAAGCCGACCGCAGTCGAAGCCATGTGGTCGAGCAGCGCGGACTTGCCAATACCAGGCTCACCGAGGACCACAAGAGCGCCACCTCGACCGGCCTTGACGGCATCCTGCCAGCGGTCGAACAGCGCACATTCAGCACGCCGACCCAGGAAAACCGCGGAACGCCCCGGCAACACCATGTTTCCAATCTAGCTGCGGCATCCAGTCCACACCTCTCCGACCTGGGCTTATCCTGTCGAACGCAGCCGGTAGCCGAGCCGGGACGCGCGCGTGGACGCTGCGGGACTGTCCCCGGCGGCAAGGCGGTCGGCAACGATGCGGTCCGCGTCCGGGTGGAGACCTTCGCCGAACAGGTTCCGTATCTGCCACTCGGTGACCCGCGCCCCGGCCACCAGGCCGACCGCGGGCAGCGCCCGGCCCATCCACACACCCGGCGGGACACCCGTCTCCTCCTGCGCCTGCTCCAGGCTCCTCCCCCGCGGCCGACGGCCATCACCGACCACCACCTGACGCCCGTAATACTTGTACGCGGAGCCCTTGCTGACTTGCTTGAACGTCATCGTGTAACCCAGCACAGCACCGAAAAAGCACTGGTCAACGGCCTAAACTGAGGGCTCCCGTGGGGCGGGACGAAAGCACGGATTCGTCGGCCTGGCTTCCCGTGTCACGGGCAGTTGGCAGCCACGTTTCCCACCTCGGTTCCAGACCGGCAGAGCTCCGGCACCACAGGAAAGTTCACGACGCCAGCGCAAGGGCGCCTGGCCAATTCCTGTTGCGGGTTGGACGCAAACCGGCGCGTTGGCCAGCCGCGAAACTCAGATCATGCGTCGTAGCGCGGTCTCAACGGCATCGATCAGCGGATCACCTTCGGATCGTGGGTGCCGTGCGAGGCCGAGCTCGACGTCCGGCAGGGCGGGCAGGGCGTCCGCGTCGTGGCAGGCCATGGCCGGTTCAAGGTTCGTGGGCATGAGCGCCGCGACGCCGAGCCCTGCCCGTACCGCGGCGAGCACAGCGACCAGGCTGTTGCTTTCGAACGCCACCCGCCAGGGCCGATCGGCACGTTCCAGGGTTTCCAGCACCGACGTACGCCAGGAGCACATGTTCGAGAACAGCACCACCGGCAGCGGATCAGCAGCCACGTCCACACCCTGGCCGATCGCCCAGACCAGCGGGCGGCGTACCGTCCAGCGCGGCGGTCCGGGAACGGCCGGCACCTCGTTGAGCACGAGTTGGACGCGGCCCGTGTCGTAGGCCTCCCGCATCGCGGCGTTGGACATGCTGAGCACCTCCAGGGTTGCGCCGGGGTGCAGCCGGGCGAGGTCGGCGAGGGCCTGCGGAAGCTGGGACGCAGCGAGGTCTTCGAGCAACCCGACGCCGCAGCGGCCGGTAAGCGTGCGCCCGGTTTCGGTGAGTGCCTGTGCGGAGAGCGAGAGAATGCGTTCGGCGTACGGCAGGAGCTCCTCGCCCGCCCGGGTAAGCGAAACACCGGACGGTGATCGGTAAAGCAGCGGACGGCCGATGGCCCTCTCAAGCTTGCGCACCTGCTGGCTGAGCGCGGGCTGGGTATGTCCAAGCGTGGTCGCGGCGCGGCTGATGCTGCCCGCTTGCACGATGGTGACGAAGGACCGCAGCAATGCGGTTTCAAGATCCCTGGCCATAACGATTCATTATGTCAGCCCCAGCAAATGAACCACTACCTATGGCATGACGGAGGATCTAGCGTCACGCAAGTGACCGGATACCGGCAGATACTCGCCGTGCCAGGGATGGCATCGCTGTTGGGCGTTTCCTTTCTCGCCCGTACCGCGATCACGGCTGTCGTGATGGCACTGACGATGTATGTCGTGCTGGGCCTGAATATGAGCTATGCGGCAGCCGGCGGTGTCGCGGCGGCTCTGACCACCGGGCTGGCGCTGGGCGGGCCGCTGCTTGGCCGCATGATCGATCGGCGGGGCCTGCGTGCGGTGCTGCTGGTAACTGTCGCAGTGCAGGTCGTGTTCTGGCTGAGCGTGCCGATCCTGCCGTACAGGGCCCTATTGGGTGCCGCCTTTGCGGCGGGTCTGCTGATGGTGCCGGCCCAGCCGGTGACCAGGCAGGCGATCGCCGCGATGACGACGGCGGAACAGCGCCGGGCCGCGTTCGCGCTGGAGTCGGTGCAGGGCGAGCTGTCGTACATGGTGGGCCCGGCGGTCGTGATCCTGTGCGCCGCGAAGGTGTCCCCCGGTGTGGTGGCGTGGGGGCTCGGCGTCGCGATCGTGGCCGGCGGAACCGGGATCGCCTTGCTCAACCCGCCGCTGCGTGCCGAGGACGAGGCGGATGCTGGCGCGGCCGGACGGCCCCCGCGACGGGAGTGGCTGGGCGTCGGCATGATTGCCGTACTGACGATGGCGTTCGGTACTACGACACTGCTCAGCGGCGTCGACCTCGCCATCGTCGCCACGCTCGAAGAAGCAGGTCAGGTGTCCTGGGCCGCCGTGGTCGTGGCCGTGCTCGGCGTGACCTCTGTCGCCGGCGGGCTGATCTACGGCGCGCTGTCCCGGTCGGTGCCCATGTGGTTGCTGCTCGGCTTGCTCGGGCTCGTGACGATTCCAGCAGGGCTTGCCCACGACTGGCCCTGGTTGTGCGTGGCCGTTGTCGGCACCGGGTTTCTCGCCGCGCCGACCCTTTCCGCGGTGGCCGACGCGGTGAGCCGACTGGCGCCAGCCAGCGTGCGGGGTGAGGCGACAGGTCTGCAATCCTCGGCGCAGAGTGCGGGTTTCGCGCTCGGATCCCCGATCGTCGGGGTGGCAATCGACGCCTCCGTGCCAGCGGGCGGCTTCGCGGCGGCCGGGCTGGCCGGCCTCGCCGCCGCGCTGACTGGATGCCTGCTGTCCCGCCGCTGTCCGTCGCCTCAGCCGCCCACTTCAGCTCGTCGCGAGTCGGCGAGAAGAACAGATGCAACTCATGTTCAGTGATCAGCCGGTTGAACCACGGGGCACCGAGCCAAGCGGGTGACGGTCTCGGCCCTTCACGGCCTCGAAATCAACTCATTGCCCTTTGGCGTATATCTGGGCCACACCTTCACCGCTACGCCGACTGGTTCGTGCTGCCGTGCGTAGTGCTGTCCTGGGCCGTCGAGCAGTACGACGCTGCCCTCACCCCGGTCGGCTGACCCGCGCGCGGTTCACTCCGTGCCGGTCTCGTCCTCTGGCTCCAGCGCGTCCGGGTCGCGCAGCGGGCGCAGGGCGCCGGCGGCCGGGACGCTGGCGGTGAAGCTGTAACGGCCGAGCACGTTGAGGTTCGCGTGCTTGAGCGGGGAGACGCGGGCGACGTCCTCGTCCAGGACGTCGTGCTCGCGCTCATCGGTCGGCAGCGCTCGCAACTCCTCGACGGCGGCGTCCAGATAGCGGGTCGTCCACAGCACGGCGGCATTCAGCACCAGCCCGAGCGCGCCGAGCTGGTCCTCCTGCCCCGTCGTGTACGCCTACATGATCTGTCCGCGCTTGCCGTGGCAGATGTCCCGGGCAAGCTTGTGGCGGGACTCCTGCACGGTGAGCTGCCGGTTCATCTGCCGCCGGTACGTGTCGTCGACCGGGTCGACCACGCGCAGCAGATGCAGGGTCTTGCCGATCCGCCCGTACTCGACGACGCGGTGCCCAGCGGGGTGGGGCGTCCCTCGCGGCCGAACATCCGCAGCAGGTCGTAGAGCCGGCGGACCGAGCGGCTGCGGTCGACGCTGGCCGCAGTCGGCCTCGCGCTCGCCGGTCGGGCCGGTGCCCGCATGGCGAGTTGCTTCGGCGTGTCCGTGAGCCGCAGCACGGTGCTGCGACTGCACACTGCACAGTCAAGCCACGAAGTGACCACCGGGTCAGCCGGCGGGATAAGCGGTGATGAGCTGATTTGTTCCACTCCTCGTAATTATTTGAATATTTTCAAAGGGGGCCGCGGCGCCATTGACATCCTTCCCGGCTCCACCACCGCGTCCGGCCCGCGTTCGTGGGCCTCTGCGCGTTCACCGGAGTACAGAAACGGCAGGTCCGCCCGCAGCTCCCGCAGGCTCCTGCCCTTTCTGGAGACCTTCGCATCCCTTGCTGCCGGACCGATCTCATGACTGCTGAAGAACGAACCTGCACAGTTGAGGGCCCCCGGGCAGAGGGCAGAAACTGCACCCACGATCTGCTGCGGGTGCAGCTCGCCCTGGCATCGACTCACTCGGCCTGCTGCCAGCGATGCTCGTCACCGCCGCGAGCGCGCCCTCCCGGGTGGCCGGCTCCCAGCACGTCAAGAAGATCTCCACGACCCACACCTCGATCCACACGGCATGAGTGAACGGCGGTTACGGCCAGCACCTCGTCGAGCAAGCCCTGCTGCTCAGGCTGGGGTGGCCGTCGTCGCCACTGTCGTCACGCCGCTGCTCCGTGGCCCGCCTCTGCCTCGACATGGAAATCGTGCCGTCTGCTGGCAACTCGGTAGAGGACGGCATCTAAGGCGTCGCCGGATTTCAATCGGCGCTCTTCTTGGCGGGCGCGCGCTCGCCGGTCTGCGGCTTGCATGCGTAACGAGCGGTCCGGTCAAGCCTTTCGAAGCTGCCGATTCCGGCGACCGACACCCGTTCGCCCGCGACAACTGCGCGGACCATGGCGTCGAGGACCGCATCGACCGCCTGGGCGGCCTGCTGTTGCCCACCGAGCTTGTCAGCAATCGCTTCGACGAGCTGAGCCTTGTTCATGTCCATCCCGGTAGGTGGAGGTTGGGAATAGTCCGACGATAGCCACGGCCCCGGCTTCCCAGGGGAGGCCTGACCGAGAGCTCCTACAGTTCGCCCTGTCAGCCCATGCCATGACCATGGAGTAGGGAAGAAGGGCGCCGTTTGCGCTGCTCGCGGTTGGTGTGGCGGGGTGCGCTCGCGAACGCAGGCCCGTCCTATCGTGCGATGGGCGACTTGTCGCTCGCATTCAGACGGCGGACCAACACGCAGGTGGTGCTGCCGTCGTCCTCTTTGACGTCCCGGACATGCTCGAAACCGATTCCGTCCAGCAGGGCCAGTGAGGCCTTGTTCGATGCAGTTACGGTGGCGTGAACCCTGGTCAGTCCGAGGGTGCCGAAGCCATAGGCTGTGATCGCTTCCGCCAACTCGGCACCGGCAGCCTGGCGGCAGGTGGCCGCCGCCCGGAGCGACGACACGCGCCCGCAGCAGCCCTTCGGCCCCAGGGTGCCGTGGAAGGATTTCGGCGAGCCGGACGGCCGACCAGACCGGATCGAGAACACGGTACGTGGGAGAAGAGATGTCCCTTCCGAACCCGGGGCGGGAGGCCGAGGCCACGGCGGCCCTGGGTTTCGACCTCAGCGAATGCGTCCAGGAGCCCATTCATCTGCTGGGCAGGATCCAGTCCCACGGCACCCTGCTCGCGGTGGAGGCCGATACCGGCACCGTGGACACCGCAGCTCTGAACACCGGTTGTTTGCTGGGGATCGCGGCCCAGGAGTTGGTCGGGGGTCCCATCGCGCGGGTGCTGTCCCCCGAGGACTGGGCCGAGGCTCTTGAGGTCAGCGCTCAGCACGAGGCGGCAAGCCTGGTTCTTCCTGTCTCCATCGACGTGGCAGGCACCCCCCGGATGTTCGACGTGACCGCACACCGGCAGGGGCCCTTTCTGATCCTGGAGTGGGAGCCGCGAGCCGTCGCGTTGCCGCATTTCGCGCGGTACTACCAGGGGGTTCGGCGAGCCCTGACACGGCTTCGGTCGTCGACGACGGCAGCCGAGTGCTGCCAGGCGGCCACCCGTGAGATCCGGGCGCTGACCGGCTTCGACCGTGTTGTCGCCTACCGCTTCGAGGGTGAGGACGGGCCAGGAGAGGTGGTCGCGGAGGAACTCACCGACGGCCACGAGCCCTGGCTGGGGCTCTGGTTCCCCGCCAGTGACATCCCGCCCCAGGCGAGGCGGCTCTACCGCGACAATTGGATCCGGGTGATCGCCGATGTGGACGACGTCAGTGTGGGCTTGCATCCCCCGCGACGGGCCGGCTCGGGCGTGCCACTGGACCTGTCGAATTCCGTACTGCGCACCGTGTCCGGCTTTCATCTGGAGTACCTGCGGAACATCGGTGTGAAGTCGTCGATGTCGGTGAGTGTCCTCCGGGAGGGCGAGCTCTGGGGGCTGATCGCCTGTCATGGCGACGCCCCCACCACCATTCCCCCGGAACTGCGAGCGGTATGTGAGTTCTTCGGTGTCGCTTTCTCCCTGCAACTCGCGGTCATCGAGGAACGAGAGCAGGCCGAGGCGCTCACCGCGTCCCGTGAGCGGCTTGATCAGATCATCTCCCGGGTCACGTCCGATCTGGAGGACTCGCTTCTGGCAGGCGACGACGCCCTCAGAAGACTGCTGGACGCCGATGGTGCGGCGCTCTGCCGCGGCGGACGCAGCACCACCAGCGGGATGAATATCGCGCCCGCTCTGCTGGAGACCCTCCAGGCACGCGCGGCAGGACTGTCACCGGGCACGGTCTGGAGTACGGACCGTCTGTCCGAGGAACCGGACCAACCCGGCGGCGACATGGCGGAAGGCGGTCCGGCGGGGATCCTGATGGTGACGCTGAGCCGCTCGGGTGACTTCCTCGCTTGGTTCCGCAGGGACCGTCCCACCGCCCGCCAATGGGCCACCGACCCTTCCAAACCCGTCCAAGTCGGCCCGCGAGGCGAGCGGCTCACTCCTCGCGGGTCGGGCGCCGTCTTCCGCGCGGTGGTACGTGGACAGAGCCTGCCCTGGACGCCGACCGACCGCGCCACCGCGCAGGAGCTCTGGCGCACGCTGACCGGTCTCGTACTCCGGCACGAGGCCGAACTGGCAGCGCTCAACGAACAGCTACGCGTCGCCAACTCCGACCTCGACTCGTTCGCCCATGTGACGGCCCACGACCTCAAGGAACCACTGCGGGGCATCTTCAACGCCGCGACCTTCGTCATCGAGGATGCCGCAGCGGACCTCGACGCGACGACCGTCCGACGGATGCTCACCATGCGGCGACTGGCCGGCCGGATGGACGACTTGCTCGACTCGCTGCTGCACTTCGCCCGGCTGGGCCGAGGCGGGCTGCACCGCATCCGTGTCCCACTGGACCGGGTGCTGGACTCCGCACTTGAGGTGGCCGGGGAACGTCTGGCCGAGGCCCACGTGCGGGTCATCAGAAGAGATCTGCCCGAGGTGTACGCCGATGAGCACCGGCTCTACGAGGTCCTGGTCAACCTCTTGGTGAACGCTGCCAAGTACGCCGCCGATCAAGGAGACCGCATGGTCGAGGTCCTGGTCGACACACTCCGCACTCCGGCAGGCGGAACCCCCCAGCAGACCGTCGTGGTCCGCGACAACGGCATCGGCATTCCGGCCGACCATCAGGGCGAGGTCTTCGAGCTGTTCCGCAGACTGCACGGGCAGGACGAGCGCGGTGGAGGCACCGGCGTGGGTCTCGCGATCGTCAAACGGATCGTCGAACGCCACGGCGGCGAGCTGTGGCTCGAAAGCGAACCAGGCTGCGGGACCAGCTTCTACTTCACTCTGGGTCACGAAGGCGGCGACTGAGCGGCAGGGCCCTCGTCCCCGCCCTTCGCTCTTCGCTGCCAGTAGTCCACGGCCCCCTTCAGAACGGTGCGGAAGAGCTCGAAGTTGACCGGCTTGTAGATGTAACTGTCGGCTCCTGCCGCGTAGGTTGCGTCGACCTCGTCCGGCGAGGTGAACGACGTGAAGACAACCACGGTCACGTTGTTCAGTTCAGGCATGGAGCGGATCGATCGGAGCACCGCGGCTCCACTGAGGCCGGGCATGTGCAGATCCAGCAGGACGAGCCCCGGTCGTCGGGTGGATTCCAGCAACCGCTCGGCGACTCCGGCCCCCCTGTCGGTGAATTCCAGCGTCAGACCCGGATGAGTGCGACCGAGCGCCCGCTGAATCGCCTCAGCGTCCTCCGCCGAATCCTCGACGACCCAGACGAAATCGTGATCGATCCTCGGATCCCCGGCTGACCCGCTCACGCGACCATCTCCGCCTGTGCGACGAGCACGGCGATGTCGTCCGCACCTGCCGCCCGGAATTCCACAACAGCCGCTGCCAGCCGTTCGGCGAACCCATGAGCCTCACCGGCCCCCTGCTGCGCCACCGCGTCCTGCAGGCAGGATTCGAAGAACGTTCCGTCAGCCGCTCTCGCCTCGGTCACCCCGTCGGTGAACAGCACCAGCGCGTCCCCCGGCGCCACATGCGCCGACCCAGATCCGTACTCGATTTCTTCCAGCACACCCAGCAGATCCCCGTGGGCTGCGAGCTCCTCCACAGCGCCATCCTCACGCCGCACCAGAGGCGCCGGATGCCCGGCACTCCAATAACGCAGGCCAAATCCCTTTCCGTCCGACACCAGCACCGCTACGAGCGCTGTCACGAAGCGGGACGTGCCCTCCCTGACCAGAGCCTGGTTCAGCCGTCCCAGCGCGTGCTCGGGCGTACTGCCGTCCTCGAGCAGGGTGCGCAGGGTATGGCGGGCCAGACCAGTCAGTGCCGCAGCCTCCGCCCCGCGACCGCAGACGTCACCGATAAGGAGCGTCACACCGCCCTGCGCCCCCGGGACAGCGTCATAGAAGTCGCCGCCCACGTCGAGCGATTCATCGCCCACTTCGTAAGCCGAACTCAGAATGAGACCCGAAATCTGCGGTAGCTCTCTCGGTAGCAGATGCCGCTGGAGGGAGACCACGTGCTGGCGCCGCTGTTCGTAGAGGGTGCTGGTATCGATGGCCAACGCGGCCCGGTCTGCAAGATCGGCAAGGAACCACGAGGCCGCCTCGGCGAGGTCCACCCGGTGGTAGAGGAAGGTCAGAGTGCCCAGAGCCCGCCCTCGAGCTTTGAGCGGATTCACACTGAGCGCACGCACAGCACGCCCCGCCCCGGACGAGGTGGGCCCGAAGGGTCCTCCTGCCAGCTCGTCACCTTGCAACACCAGCCCCTGCCCGCGGTTGACGACCTGCTGCAACACATCCGTGAGCCAGAGGTCCTCGGCCGCGACCACACCGAGCCACTGCTGCTCGCCCGCGTCCATATGTGTGGAGGCCACGGGAGTCAGTCCGCCGGAAAGACGCAGATGCAGGACGCACCCCTCGGCGACAGCGGGAACAGCCGTCCGAGCAACCCGTCGCACGGTCCTCTCCACATCAAGGCTCGAATCCATCTGCAACGACGCCTCCGCCAGGAAGGCGTCACTCACCTGACGCAGCTCATCCGCGCGTCGCGCCATGATGCGCCTGTTGGAGACCATGGTGACCTCGGCCACCTGCTTCAACCGGGCCCGTAGCGTCACATCGACTGCGTCCCTGTCTGCGGTGCCGACCATGAACGACGCCCAGCCGCCCTGCCCCAGCGGCACGGCACACAAGGCCACGCTCCGCACGCCCGCTGCCGCCAGAACCTGGACATGCGGCATAGCGCCGTCGAGCTCCGATACCTCGTGAACTGTGACAGTCGGATCGCCGCCAGGGGCCTCGGCGGCGGCAGATTCACCAAAATCCTGTTCGAATTCCACGAACGATGGCGTCGGCTCCGCCAGGGTGACACTACGCAGATAGTGCAGCAGCCCACCGCTCCAGCGGGTGCCCACGACGGCCAGCACACCGGGCATACGGAGCAGCATGTCGTAGAGGGAATCGGCCAGCTCTGTCACGTCCTGCGCCTTGTCGGCGAGACTCCAGAGCTCATGCAGACGGCCGGACCACCATCCGTCATCCGCCTGACAGGAAGCTTTGCCCTCGTGCTGCTCCACCGCTGATCCGCCGTTCCGCATTGCCACTGTCGGCTCCGGCCCGTCAGGGAAAACGCTATGTCACGCCGCGGCTGACCGCCTCCAGGCGCGGTCTCCGCGGCGGGGCTCCGCACGAGACGCGCGAGGCTGATCGCCATGGGCCTGCACGCGCAGGGGCGCCGCCCGCCCGGTGCTGGGACGGTGCAGTGGACGCCGTCGCCGGTGAAGCGGCGGCGCCGTCGTTCCGATCAGCTCACCGCCACTGAGCGGTGCCGACGGCTGCCAACCCTCGCGCCCGAGCCGACGAGTAGCGAACGTCTCTGGTTCCACCAGGCCACATCGCCTCTTCGCCTCTACTGCGGGGTGCGCAACCCGTATGGACTGTCCGGCCTGTTCTTGCTGGTCACAGCTCTAATCGGACGGTCGGACGGCTGGGACACCCGTAGTCGTACTGTTCATGGACGTCATCTTCTTGTGGTGAAGCAACGGTGGGTGAGCCTGTGAATTCCTTGCTTGGGGACGGTCTGGTGGTGCAAGATCCGTCGGGCCGCCGGGTCACGGGGATGACCGTCGTTGACCGCTGGTCCCTGGCCTACCTGGTGCGCATCTGGTGCGGCCACCACTGTTCACAGTGGTCCGGATGATCGGCGTATGGCAGGGCCAGGTCCAGGAGGTCGGGACAGGGCCAGTCCTCGCCGTCGTACTGGCAGTCGTTTCGGTTGTCCCAGGGCAACTCTGGGTCGTCGATTGCGGGGCTGAGCACGTGTCGCGCCAGGACACGACGCTTGGCTTCTACGTCACGGAGAACGCGGGCGGGATCGTGGAGAGCAACGTGCTGGGCGATCGTCGGGTCAAATCCGGAGAGATCCATCTGACAGAAATCGACAGTGTCTCCGTGGGCGGTCCACTGTCCGCAGTCATCCCCGTCGCATCGGCCGGCCAGCTCGGCCACCTCGTGCAGCCGCGCTCGCAGGAACTCCACCACGTCATCGCTCATCAGCGCATCATCGGCGATGGGCTGCCGGCCTGACACCCGCTTTAGGGGGCAGGGGCGCCGCGCCTGTGACCTGCGGCTTCTATGGCCGAGCCAGTAGGCGGGGACATGCCCGTCGGCCACCCTTGTTGACGGCGGCTGGCCCCTGTACCTGGCACGGCTGTAGCACGGCGACCTCTTCGTCCCGAACTACCGGCCGGACGGCCATTACGGTCCGGGAGGCTGGTACGGCGGTCGTCGGGGGCCGTTGGTGGCCGCCTTCGGCTTCTGCGGTTGATGTACTCGCTGCTGTATCGCAACCTGCCAAGACCTCGACGGCCTGCGTCGGCTCACTGGTCGCTTCCGGTGAGAGTGCGGCGCCAGGGACGCCTCATATGGCCCAGAACCCGATCGGCCCATTCGGCTGTGCTGCTGGTTGCCCAGCGTGCGAGCGTGAACGGGGGCCTGCGTGAAGGCGGGCAGCTGATGCGCCTGGACGGTGCACTCAGCGGGCAGCACCTGCTGCTGCGGGACGTCGGCTGATGTCCCCTCAAGCCCCTCACGTACCCAGCGCGCAGGAGGAGAGCCATGAACCGGCGTGTCGTCTACACCCGTGGCGGATCGCCCCCCGACGTCCTGACCGTCATCGAGGAGCCGGAGCCGCCAGCGCCCGAGCGCGGCCAGGTCCTCATCCGCACCACGGCCTTCCCAGTACACCCTGGAGATCTCCATCTCATCGAGGCCTACCAAGGGGACGCTGCGGATCCGGTGACGCCGGGCATCGAGGCGACCGGCGTGGTGGAGGCTATCGGCCCGGGAACGCGCGTGGCGCCGGGGGTCGAGGTCGGCGGCCGCGTGACGGTCTTCCCCCAGCCGGGGGCGTGGTCCCAGTGGTTCGTGGCGGACGCCGAGGCGGTCGTCGCCGTACCGGACGAGTTGCCGGACGAGGTCGCCGCGCAGATGCTGGCGAACCCGCTCACCGTGGTGATGCTGCGCCGTGAGGCGCAGGAGCACGTTGCCTTCGGCTACGACGGTTTTCTGGTGCAGACCGCCGCGGGTTCATCGGTCGGGCGGCTGGTGACGGGCGTGTCCCAGTTCCACAACTTCGCGCTCATCAACGTCGTCCGCAGCGAGCGCGGTGCCGTCGAGCTGCGCAAGCGGTTCCCGGATGTGCCGGTCGTGGCGACGGAGCATCCGGGCTGGGCCGATGAGGTCCGCAAGGCGGCCGGAGGTCGTCCGGTGAGCGTGGCCCTTGACCCGATCGGGGGGATGATGACCGGGAGCCTTGTGGACCTCCTGGCGCCGGGCGGGAAGCTGGTCAGTTACGGAATGATCGCCGAGGAGCCGATCTCGGTGCATGCATCGACGCTGGTGAGCAAGTCGCTGACGCTGCGGGGCAAGAACATCATCAGCGGGTGGCCGTCCGAGGCGTCCCCCGAGCGGCGGGCGTCCGACATCGCCACCGCGAAGCAGATCGCGCTGGCGCTGGCGGAGCAGTTCGACGTGGTCGCCACATACGGCCTCGGCGAGCTGGCCGACGCCGTGGAGCACGCGGTACAGCCCGGCAAGGTCGGCACCGTCCTCGTCCGCCCCTGACAGCAGCAACGAAGGTCGGCGGAGCGGCTCCGGTCTGGAGCTGCTTTGAGGCGCGTAATCATGGCCCCTTAAGCTTCCGGCGAGCCGGGCAGTCTGTGGGCCTGCCCGCCCCAGCCACAGAGGGGGTCCCCCAGTTCATGCCCGCAGTCGCCGAGCGCGCCGCCTCACGCGGCCAGCCGCGGCGGAGACATGAGGCAGGTCACGCCGTGCGCGGGCCTTGATGAAGTAGGGAATCTTCTACCGCGCTTGGATCAGGTGCTTGCCATCATGGCTCCGGACATGAGGTCCGTTGCCGTCCAGGGCATCGAGTAGCCGGACCGCGTACACCTCTGCCATCCGCTCGGAGACCCCTGCAGGCATGAGCCAGTCAACTGCTGTCGACTCTGCCGAGGTTCGCTCGATGAAAGGCTGTGATTGTGCCCGACGATCAGGCATCGGGTACGGAATGGGCACGCGACCCTTGTCCGCCAACAGGCAGTCGGGACGGGTGCGAGGCCGTCGGCCGGACCTGCAGAACGCTGGCTTCGGCATAGTCTGTTGCTCCCCCCTCACTTGCCATAATTCCCCGTGAGTCCCTGCCCGACCGCTCGGCACGTCTCAGTGGCCGCGACCGACGCTTGTACTGCCGGGCCCACCGCCACCCATCGGAGCGCGTCTGGACTCGACGTCGGAGCCCGCCCGTCGACGATTTGATCTGGTGCGCTGCTGCACTAGCCGCCGCAGGCGCATCCGGTACCAAGGGCAACGGGCTCGGCCTGCTCGTCGGAGGTGCAGCAGGCGGCCGGTGCGCTGTCGCCGCTCTTACGGAGGGTGTCGGCGTCGGCCTTGACCACGTAGACCTCCCAGGGCTCCTTGCCGGGGCCGGTGACCCAGACCTTGTCCTGGACGGCGTAGCAGCAGGAGGTGTCGTTCTCCTCGAAGGTGGCCAGGCCCGCTTCCTGGAGTCGGCCGGTGGCTGCGGTGACTTGGTCGGTCGACTCGACCTCGACGCCGAGGTGGTCCAGGAGGGTGTCCTGGCCGTCCTCGCCTTCGATCAGGACGAGCTTGAGCGGGGGCTCGGTGATGGCGAAGTTGGCGTAGCCGGGGCGGAGCTTGACGGGCTCGGTGCCGAAGAACTTGGAGTAGAAGGCGATCGAGCCTTCAAGGTCGGCAACGCGCAGGGCGAGCTGAACGCGAGACATGATGGTCTCCCTCATCTGGTTCTGTATCGACATTCATCGATACAGCTCGACAAGCCCGAGGTTGCCACCAGAATCGATAAGCGTCAACATAGACACATGTCGAAATCGGAACTACGGGTTCTCAGGCAGGACGAACAGGCAGTGTGCTGCTCGCCGATGGTCCGCGAACCGCTGGGCGAGGCGGACGCCGTCGACCTGGCGGGCATGTTCAAGGCGCTCTCGGACCCAGTGCGGCTCCGGCTGCTGTCGCTGATCGCCTCCCATGAGGGTGGCGAGGCCTGCGTGTGTGACCTGACCGGGCCATTCGACGTGTCACAGCCAACGATCTCGCATCATCTGAAGGTGCTGCGGGAAGCGGGCCTGGTGGGCTCGGAGCGGCGAGGGACCTGGGTCTACTACTGGGTGCTGCCGGCCGCGCTGGCCCGGCTGTCCTCCCTCCTGCAAACCCCCGCCGAGCCGACCGAGGTCGGGGTCTGCTGACGACTTCCATCGCCTCTCTCGGCCGCCGCGTCGCAGCCGAGTGCATTGGTACGGCCGCCCTGGTGACGGTCGTGGTGGGCTCCGGCATTCAGTCAACCGAGCTGTCCCGCGACGTGGGCGTGCAACTGTTCGCCAACTCGCTGGCAGCCGTGTTCGGCCTTGCCGTGTTCATCGCGCTG
Source organism: Streptomyces sp. NPDC002206 (assembly GCF_053593595.1). NCBI lineage: Bacteria > Bacillati > Actinomycetota > Actinomycetes > Kitasatosporales > Streptomycetaceae > Streptomyces > Streptomyces sp. NPDC002206. Next base: position 38,605 of record NZ_JBSFCW010000017.1, on the reverse strand, counting down.
CTCGGTCCGGCCTCCGGCGCCCACTTCAACCCGGTCGTCCCCCTCGCCGCGGGGCGGACCGGCCGCTCAGCGGACGACGGGCCGACTGCCCGCGAGGTCGCCGCCTACCTGTCTGCCCAGATTGCCGGCGCCATCGGCGGCGCAATCCGAGGCTCTAGACAGAACAGTCGCTGACGGTCATGCCGGTCGCTACGAAACTCCGGAGAGACAGTAGCGGCGGACGGGGGCAGTTGCTGCGGTTGCGGTACTGGGCTGCTGTACGGCTATCCCAAGACTCCGTGAGGTACTGAGTAGGGTTGGGAGTGGCGTGCGGGTGCCACTGCCCGAGAGTGTGGCGAGTGCATCCGCGAGAACGTCCGAGGGGGCACCACATGACGCCACAGGGAACCATCACGGTAGAGCGGCTAGACGGCTCGGCCGCAGCACAGGCTGAGGACTCGTTCAGGCGGGTCTATGCCGACGTCTTCGCGGAACCGCCGTACAACGAGGCCGCGGACGACGTCGCGGGCACGTTCCGGCACTTTCGCTTCCAGACCCGCAAGCGCACTTTTCGCGCCGCCCTGGCCCATACCGAGGACGGCGAGCCAGTCGGCATGGCCTACGGCTATCCAGTCGAGCCTGACACAGGGTGGTGGGACGAACTGACCGATCCTGTGCCCGCCGACATGCGCCGCGAGGATGGGCACCGCACCTTCGGCCTCATGGAACTTGCCGTGCGCGGACCATGGCGCGGGCAGGGTATCGCGCGACGTCTGCACGAGGTCCTGCTTGACCGCATCGAAGCCGAGCGGGTGCTCCTGAACGTCCACCCGGACAGCAAGGCAGCGTCGGCCGCCTACCGGGCATGGGGCTACCGCAAGATCGGCGAGGCGCGCCCGTGGGAGGGCCCGGACCTCTATGACGTCATGCTGCTCGACCTGCGCACATGACACCTACCTACAAGCGAATCGCACATCGAGGACGTCAACCCTCTGCGGCCGGGGCGTCGGCTCCACAGCTTCAGAGGTCATCCCGATAGGCGTTCGGTTCGTCGAAGCGCCCTACCGGTTGAGGTGCAAGGTGCGGGTGCGACGATGCGGGCATGCGCGAGTTGAGGCATTTGATCGACGTTGAGGAACCGGCCTGGCCTGAACTCAGAGAAACCCTCGGTGCCGGGCCGGTGTCCGTCGAGGTGTTTCCGCCCGATGGCGACCTGGGGACAGCGTCGCTTCTCCAGTTGCAGGTCACGGCCAGGTCCTACTTGGGCGCGGTGACACTGCACTGCGGCGGGCTGCTGGTCGACGGCGGATGGTTGCGGGTCTTCGGCAGCCCTGCGGACGGGGCTGCGCACGGGGTGCCGAGTCTGGCTCGGGTCAATCGATTCCCTGGAGCGCTCGACCCTGCGTGGCAGGCTTATCCCGGTCTCGTGGTGGCGCACGACGTGCTGGGCGGCGTCTTCGCTCTCAACGGTGGAGCTCCCGCCAACGCGGGTCGTCCCGGGGAAGCTGGCGAGATGGTCTACTTCGCCCCCGATTCGCTTCGCTGGGAGGCTCTTGGGGTCAGTCACTCAGCGTGGATGGCCTGGCTGGTGTCGGGGGCGCTTGATGAGTTCTACGCGGATCTTCGCTGGCCCGGCTGGAAGGATGAGGTCCGGGCACTGAACAGCGATCAGGGCCTATCGCTGTTTCCGCCGTTGTGGTCTGCCGAGGCACGTCAGGACCTCTCTGCGACCACTCGTCGCGCCGTTCCCATGGCGGAGTTGCTCGGTGTCGCCCGGGATTCGTGCCGACAGTTCGATGGAGTTGATCCGGGCCTTCTTGGGGCCGTGTGAACTGGTCAGCCGGTCCAGTCGGCGGTAGCAGATCAGGGCTGCGGCAGTTCCGGAGAAGGCCAGGAAGTGTTCCGCCTTGCGCTTCTCGTGACGGTCCAGGCGGTGGCAGCCGGCCAGGCCACCGTCCGTTCCACGGTCCAAGGGGCGGCGGCGACTTGATCCTCTTGCGGGCGATGCGCGGTGATGTTCCGGGACACGAGTCATCGGCGCAGGTGGTCGTAGTCGTACCCCTTGTCTGCGCGGAGCTTGGCGGGCCGAGCCGGCGCCCGCCTGGCCTCCGTCCTTGGGTTGTCCGTCAGTCGGAAAACGGTCTTGCGTCTGATTGACGCGCTCCCCGATCCGGAGGCTGCCGCGCCGCGCGTCGTCGGCGTCGACGAGTACGCCACCCGCAAGGGCCGCCACTACGGCACCGTCCTGGTGGACGTCGAAACCCGCCGTCCCATCGATCTCCTCCCTGATCGGGAAGCATCGAGCCTGGCCGCCTGGCTCGCGCAGCGGCCCGGTGTCGAGGTCGTCTGCCGGGACCGCGCGCCGTTCTTCGCAGAAGGCGCCGAAGCCGGAGCCCCGCAGGCGATCCAGGTCGCGGACCGATGGCATCTCTGGCACAACCTCAGCGATGCCGCCGAGCGAAGCGTCGCCCAGCACCGCCGCTGCCTGCGCGTCCTCGTCCCCGCTACTCCCGAAGCCGAGTCCGAATCCGAGCCCGCCCCGGCTGCGGACCCGTCCGGCTCGCCGTGGCCGCGAGGGCACCGGTTCGCCGAGCGCACCCGGACCCGGCACGCCGCCGTGCGCACCCTGCTGGGGGCCGGGCACAGCCGACGTTCGATCCAACGGCAGCTCGGAATGACCTACCGCACCGTCAAGCAGCTCGCCGACGCCCAGACTCCAGAGGAGCTCTTCACAGGCCAGTGACAGAACCGCCCCTCCGTTCTCGACGAGTGCAAGACCTACCTCGACGACCGCTGGGCCGAAGGCTGCACCAATGCCTGGAAGCTGTGGGAGGAGATCGTTCCACTCGGCTAGAGAGGCAGCTACCAGCGCGTTCGCGCCTACCTGCACGAGAAGCGCACGTCACCGCGGCCGGTGACTGCCAGGGCGCCCTCGCCCCGGTCCGTCGCCGGATGGATCCTCCGCCGCCCAGAGAACCTCACCGAGACCGAGCAGATTCGGCTCAAGACCGTCCGGAACACTGCCCCGAACTGGACGCGCTCACTCGTCACGTCCGGTCTTTCGCAATCATGCTCGCGGACCGCAAGGGTGAGTGCCTGCCGGAATGGATCGCCGCGGTCCGGCAGGACGACCTCCCCAGCCTCCACACGCTCGCCGCGGGCATTGACCGCGACCGTGACGCCGTCATCGCCGGCCTCCCCCTGCCCTGGAACTCCGGTGTCGTCGAAGGCCACGTCAACAGAATCAAGATGCTCAAGCGCCACATGTTCGGCCGCGCCGGCTTCGACCTCCTGCGCAAGCGAGTCCTGCTTGCGTGACGACCTATACCGACTCCTCGTACACATCGATCTCGGAGGGCCCACGAGCAAGCAACAGTTCGAGGTGCCCTTCCATGGCGGCGAGCCACTCGTCGAGGTCCGCATTGGCGTCGTGAAAGAACCAGGAGTCGAAGCCTCCCAGGGCGTCCAGGGCGGGTTCGCACTCGTAGCGGAGTTCGCAGTGAACCTGTACGTAGTGATCGTGCTCACCGTCGTCGTCACTGATGTCGAACTGTCGCGTGAGGTCCACAGTGAACATCGGTCGCCCGCTGAAGGCGTACGTGCCGTACTGGAAGAGCAAGCCGTCTGAGTCGGGTGTGGGCGCGGTGGCAAAGCGCTGCCGCCCGAATCGCATGAAGGCCAGCCATGCAGCTCGAGTGGTCAACTCGGTCTTCGTCGATCGCCCGACCTCCAGCTCGACACGCAGGAGATCGAGGGCTTCCTCCATCCGCGGTCTGCCGTGCACGCCAGCTCTCCTCGCTTCGTGAATCAGCACCTTAACCTCGTAGGGCCGGATCAAATCCAGCCCTGCCCAGCGAGGCAGCCGCCTCCCGGCTCGCAACGCTCAGTCATTGCTGCACGGAACCTGAGCCAGAACCCGAGTTGGGTTCTGGCTCAAGTTTTGTGGTGGTGCGTCAGCGCTCAGCGGATCAAGTGCCTGATCTGCAAAAGCGAGCCGTCGGGCTCCGGGCGTTCAAGCCGCCGGGGTGAGGAACTGGTGGCCACCACGCAGCGTGGTGCGCAGTTTGCGCTGGGTCGCGCGGCTGTCGAGGCGTACTTCGAGGGCCCCGGGAAGCGCGCTGTCTGCCCGCAGACCCGTGGGCAGCCGGGAGTCGTCGAGTCCGTCGCGCCTGGCTATGAGGATGCCGAGTTCGTGACGGCTCAGGGCCTCGTTTCCACCGAGATGGTGGATGCCGCTCGCATCTCCCGACGCGAGTTCCATGAGAGCTGCGGCCAAGTCGGCCACATGCACCGGGCAACGGATGTCGTCTGTGAACAGGACGCCGGCACGAGCCCCGGCGGCAAGTTCGTGCACAGCACGTTCGTGTACGGACTGCCCGTCGCCGATGATCAGTGAGGTGCGGGCGACCACGGCGTCCGGATGCACGAGAAGAACCCCTGTCTCCGCCGCGGCCTTCGCCGCCCCGTACGGGGTGATGGGATCGGGCAGACAGGACTCGTCGTAGTGGACGCGGGTGCCGGAGAACACGGCGTCACTGGAGACATGGATCAGACGGCTGCCGGACTTCGCCGCCGCCATCGCCAGACGGACAGGACCCTCGGCCGTGACCGCCCAGTCAGCCCCGCCGCTCGATGCGTTGACGACGACACGAGGGCTGACCTCGGCCACGACCGCTTCCACGCTTCCGGGATCCCGCAGGTCGAGGGCGCGCCACGCGACCTCTCGAGTGCTCCCGGGCCTGGTCGCGTAGGTCGCGGCCGTCGTGTGCCCGGCCACTGCCGCTTGCCGGACCAGCTCGGCGCCCAAGAACCCGGAACCACCAACGATCAAAATTGTCACGCCGCGACACTCTAGACAGTCCGTGTCGACAAGTAGCACCACAGAAGTTGTGCCAGAACCCGAGACCCGACAGCGGATGTTCACCGATTTCGACAGCACAGAGCGGTCCGGAAGATTCGAACGGTGACGCCTGTCAGCCCTTGGGCCTAAGGTGTGCCAGTGATCTTCAAGAGGAAGCAGAAGGCCTCGGACCTCGGCGCCGTCATATCCGAGCTGGAGCAAGCCGTTGACGCTCGCGACGGTGCCCGCACCGAACATGCCTTCACCGCCGCGCTGAAGGCTCTGCAGCAGGCGACGGACACCGAACGCGTCCTGGCGGGGCCCCGGCTGGCCGCGCTGCTCCCCGCTTTCCCGCCCACCGGCCCGCGCCCGCTCCTCGCATCGGCGGCCGGCTTTTGCGTCGAGAGCGGCACAGATCCGGCGGCCTGCGGGGAGCCGATCCTCGGCGGCGTCCACCGAGACCTGCTCGATGCCCTGGAGTTCGCCCGCCGCTGGACCGCCGCCGGCGGAGCCGCGGTCGAACTGCCGGAGCCCGACGAGAAGATCATCGATGATGCGCTGCTGGCCCGCCTGGGCGGCGACGCATACGAGGCCACGCGGTTGGCGCTGGCCTGGTGCTCGGTCGAGGAATGGCAGCCGCCCGCGCTGGCCGTACTGTGCCGCAGCGCAGAGGTGCGCCGTCGGCACGCATCCACGCTCCTCCCCGCCTGCCACGACCTGGCAGCCCTGGAGCGGCATGACCTCAAGTGCCTGGCCTACGCGCTGGCGGTCCTGGACGACGAGCCCCTGGTGGTGCTGCACCGGCCCACCGGGAGCGGGTTCGAGGTACGCATCGGCGGCATCGGGGACAACTTCCAGTTGCACACGCTGCTCGCCCACGTACTCGTCGGCGGCGGCCACGTGCCCGGTACCGCCCCTTCGGCCGAGAGCGTCCGCCTGGCCACGGACCCCGAGCCCGCCCGAGAACGCGCTGAGGCCGTCGCGACCGGGGCCTTCGAACTCCTCGCCCCGGACGGCGAACGGATCTGGAACGAGGGGCTACCCGACGATATCCCCGTCGTGGAGGGATACCGTCTGCTCGTGCTGGACGAACCGCTGTACCAACGCAGCTGGAACGCCGACCGGTTCTTCCCCTATCTCCCGGGTACGGCCGAGCTGACCCGCATCCTGTCCGACGACGAGGCGCGAACCTGGTTCGCCCGCACCTCGTCCGGCAACGGGACCTCTCAGGCTTCCTGACTCAATGAACCGGCCGCCACTGCGAGGTGGCCAGAAATCGGAGCTCGGACCCGGTACCCCTGTCGAACACGGAATGCGCCGGGGTGATGTCGGAACTGCTGAACATCTGCTGTCGGTTCTCGGGTTCTGGCTCAACTTCTGTGGTGGCGGCGCTTGTGGCGAGCTGGCCACGCTGGCGCGCTCAGGAGTTCTGCATGTCACGAGCCACAGCCGTCGTCGCGGCGAGGACCGGTCCAACCAGCTTCACAGAAGTTGTGCCAGAACCGGTTCTCGTGAGGCGAGCCAAGCTGTCGTCGCGGGGAACGGCGCTTTGCCGGACCTCTCACTGCAGCAGCTCAGCGACCTCGGAGAGCTGGGCCTTGGACAGGGGGCCGCGCTGGAGGGCCCTGGCATTCTCCTCGGCCTGGGCGACGCTGCGGAAGCCAGGGATCGGTACCGTCCGCGGGCTGCGTGCCCACAGCCACGCGAGGGCGCCCTGTGCAAGCGTGCGGTCGTCGGCGGTGAGCACGTCCCGTACGGCGTTGATGCGCGCCCCCCATTGGGCTGCGGGCACGCCACCCTCGTCGAACCAGTGCAGCCACGCGGGCGGCACCGAACGGATGTCACCCGCTGCGCCGCGGCCCGAGGAGCCCTGCTTGCCGGTGAGCAGGCCCATAGCGAGCGGGCTGCGCACGATGGACGCGAGTCCGTGCTGCTCGCACAACGCCAGCATTTCAGGCGCGTCCACCAGCACATTGCACGCGTGCTGGACGCCAACGCAGTGCTCCCCGTGGGCGAAGAGCGCCGCTCGCCCGGGATCGTCGGTGCTCCAGGCGTAAGTGCGGATGAGCCCTTCTCGTACGAAATCCTCGCAAATTTCGCGCAGTTCGGTTGCCTCGTCCAGCGGTACGTCGCCCAGATGCAGCTGGTAGACGTCGATCCAATCGGTGCCCAGCCGCCGCAGCGACGCGGTCAGTGCGCGGCGCGCGTACGCGACGGTTGTGTCCTCACCGATCAGCGTGCGGGTCTCCTCGTTGAAGACGTTGCCCCACTTGGTGGCGATGACCACCTCGTCCCGCCGACCCGCGAGCGCCCGCCCCAGTACCCGCTCGCTGCGGCCGGTGCCGTACACGTCGGCGGTGTCGAAAAAGGTGACCCCGAGCTCCATCGCCCGACGGATCGCCGCGACGGATTCCTGGTCGTCGACCGTGCCCCACCCGAGGGGGTGCCCGTCGGCGTCCTGCCACTCACCACCGATGGCCCAGCACCCGAATCCCAGCGCACTGACCTCGATCTCGCTGTCTCCCAGCGTTCTGTTCTCCATGCCTACGCACGCTATGAGTTGGAGCGCACACGAGCGCAAGGCCGACGAGTGATCCAGAGTTCCTTGTCCACCGAGTTGATCGACCGACCGCCCGACGCCACCAGCCCGACTCCAAACGCGGCCAACCATCCCGGTCACAGCAGTTGAGATCGGGTGCCTGTGGAACGCCACGTCAGTCCCTGTTCCCCGAGGACTGCCGTCGGACGCCGGACGCGGCGTCGGCGGCTGTCGACGGAGACGCAGCGTAGGAGCTCGGATTGGACGCAGCACGCTCCCCTTGGCCGGATCCAACAAGGCGAGGAACCGGGCACGGTGGCCACAGGGTGGTGTGCCGGACGCGTCCCTCACCCTTCGACCCTCGTCCGCCCGAAGCCCTGGGGGCATTCCCTCAGGTGGATCGGGGCGGTGGGTGTTTGAGTCCTGAGGTTCGTCGGCGGAACGTCGTCGCACACCGCGTCGGACCGACAGCAATTGGGGCTGGGCGGGACGGTCCGCCGCAGCACTGCCCGCGGGGAGGCACGTGGGGAACTCGTGCTTGCGGCTGGCTCAGCGGCGATCCCCTCAGTGGCAGGCCCCATCATCCAGGTGAGTCCCGCCCGGTCTGCCGGAGGCCGGCGGAACCGGTTGTGCGAGGTGCCGCCACAAGAAGGTATGCACCAGGGCGTTGTTGTGGGCGGACTGTTCGTTGTCGCTTGCGCCCGCGTGGCCACCGCCGGTGTTCTCGTGGAGCAGGACCGGGTGGCCGAGTTCGCGCAGCCGTGCGGCCGCTTTGCGGGCATGGCCAGGGTGGACGCGGTCGTCACGGGTGGAGGTCGTCAGAAGTACCGGCGGGTAGGCCTGGTCCGCGCTGAGCCGGTGGTAGGCGGAGAGGGCACGGAGGTGGGGGCGATCGGCTTCGTTGTCCGGGTTGCCGTACTCGGCGATCCAGGACGCGCCCGCGAGGAGCTTGTGGAAGCGGAGCATGTCCAGCAGCGGTACCTGAGCGACGATCGCGCCGAACAGGTGCGGGTAGCGGGTGACCATCGCGCCCATGAGCAGGCCGCCGTTGCTGCCCCCCGCGGCGCCCAGCATGGCCGGGGTGGTGATGCCCCGCGTGATGAGGTCTGCGGCGATGGCCGCGAAGTCCTCGAAGGCGCGCGGCCGGTCCGCGCCGAGCGCGGCCTGGTGCCAGTCCGGTCCGTACTCGCCGCCACCTCGGATGTTCGCGATCACGTAGGTGCCGCCGCGCTCCAGCCACGCCCGTCCCGTCACCGCGTCGTAGAAGGGGGTGAGGGAGACCTCGAAACCGCCGTAGCCGTAGAGCAGGGCGGGTCCGGGGCCGGTGGGGGAACGGTCGGGGCCGATCACGAAGTACGGCACCCGCGTGCCGTCCTGAGAGGTCGCGAAGAACTGCTCCGCCGCCAGACCGGCCGTGTCGAAGCGGGCCGGAGCCTGCTTGAGGATCTCCGTGTCGGCGCCGATCTGCCCGTGGTAAAGGGTGGAAGGCTGCAAGAACCCGGACACGTCCAGGAGGTACTCGTCGGAGATGTCCGGGTCCGTGTCCATAACAGTGACGGCGGACAGCGCCGGGACGTCCGCGAGCGGCTTGCGTGCCCACCCACCGACGGGGGTGGGGGTGAGGACCTCGATGCGGGTGCTGACGTCGCGCATCGTCTCCAGGATCAGATGGTGGCGGGTCCATGAGTGCCCGGCCAGAGCCGTTCGCTCATCCGGGGTGAACAGCACCTCCGCGGTGCGGTCGCCCGCCAGGAAGGCGTCGAAGTCGAACGCCAGCAGAGAGCCCGCCCTCTGTCCGAGCCAGTCGGACTTCAAGGTGACGATCAGATGCTGGCGATGGACAGAGGTGGTGGCGTCGTCGGGAACGTCGATCCTGACGAGCGTGGCGTCGGGGGTCAGGAGGTACACCTCGCTGCGGAAGAAGTCCAACGACCGGGCGACGAAGTCCCGCTCGAAACCGGGTGTGGTGTCGTGCCAGCCCCAGGTCGACACATCTCCCGGCTCGGCCTCGAAGACCGGGGCGGCTTCCTCCAACGGCGTGCCGCGTCGCCACCTGCGAACCGTGCACGGATACCCGGAGTCGGTCAGCGAGCCCGGTCCGAAGTCCGTGCCGATGAAGACGGTGTCGGCGTCGATCCATGCGATCCACGTCTTCGCCTCCCCCGCCTGGAACCCGCCCTCGACAAACGCCCCAGTGGCGAGGTCGAACTCGCGGACCACAACGGCATCACCACCGTCGCGCGACAGAGACACCAGTGCCCGGTCGTAATCGGGATGGCGCACCCGCGCACCGGCCCACACCCACTTCTCGCCCTCCGCGGCAGCGAGCGCGTCGACGTCGAGAAGGACCTCCCACTCCGGAGCATCCTTGCGGTACTGCTCCAGCGTCGTACGCCGCCACACCCCACGCACGTGCTCGGCGTCCCGCCAGAAGTTGTAAAGGAACACTCCGCGACGGGTGGCGTAAGGGATACGGTCCGAAGCGTCCAACACCTCCCGCAGACGCTCCTTCAGGGGAGCGAACCCGGCGCCGACAGCCAGCGCGGCCTCCGTCTCGGCGTTCCGCTCGGCCACCCACTCGAGCGCGGCCTCACCCTCAACGTCTTCCAGCCACAGGTACGGGTCGTCATCCATCACAAGCCAAATTGTGCAGGCCCGGAACGCGCGGCGAAACCACATCGGCCCAATGGCCGGACGTGCGCTCTCGGCTGTGATGCCGTCCGGTACGTCCGCTGGGCGTACCGGACGTACTGGACGGCCACCACCAAGGCTGCCCCGGCTGACCGGCGCTCGCCGCGCCAACCAGGAACGTGGTGTACGCCGAAGGTACGGAACGGGGCAGACCGGACCGGGGTCACGAAGACCTGACCGCCACTTTGCGGCTGGTGTCCGAGCTGGACTTCAGGGCCATGATCCCCGTGCGTTCAGGGAAACCGAAGGTGCCTCAGCGCGAACACACGGCCCACCGGTGTACGTCAGGCCGACGCGTCCGTGGGTTCGGGTGAAACACGAGGATGCTGAACGATCCGAAGGGCTTCGGCGTGACATCGGCCTGGACGTCCTCGGGTCATGACGGCCGCCCGCCGAACTGCCAGTTGTGCACCTCGATGTCGGCGTACCGGTCCGCGGTCAGGATGGCGCGCGCCGTGTCCGGGTTCGATGCCCGGACCAACGCCGCAGTACCCAGCCAGGTGGCGCCGTCATCGGACAGCAGCGGTCCGTAGGCGATCAGCTCGTCCCGGTCGGACGGTACCGCGAGGTCGGCGGCAGGCTCCGCGCCGAGGCCGAGCACCAGGTACCGGTTGCCACCGGTCCGGCCGCCGGGGAAGTCCCACATGGTGCGCCCCAGCATGTTGCGCCACCGTCGCACCAGCACGTCCCGGTACACGCCGGCCTGGTAGCCGGGCTCGTCGAAGGCGAACGCGCGGGCGGCGGCGGGATCAGGCAGGTCGACGATGTGCACGCTGCCGGTGGGTGTGTCGCCGACGAGGGTCGGGCCCCGCGCGATCATCTCTTTCGCGTACCGGTCCATATAGGACCAATGCTTTTCCAGCAGCTCGTCGCGCAGCTCTACGGAGCCGGGCCGGTCACGGTGGTAGCAGAAGAACTCCATGCCCAGAGGGTCTCTTCAAGGAGGTAACCGGGTCGAACGAGTTTCACTGCCACCGCTGCTCGGCAGCCTCACCCAGAAGCATGCGTGTCGACTCCGCGTAGCGGATGGCGGTCTTTTCGTCGATGCCGAAGACGTGCGCGAGGTGGTCGCCCCTTCAAGCAGTCCGTCGACGCGGCCTGACGAAACCCCTGCCCGACCCACAGGCCAGACCGCCCCCTTCCCCGAAGGGGGCGGGATCGCCGCCCGGTCACGGTAAGCCGCTGACACTTGCGCAGACCGCACGGCAGGAGTACCTGACCAGCCCGTGTGAGTCGGGACAAAACGCCCGTCGGCCAAACGGGCGACGGCAGCCCTGAGCTCGGGATGCTGCGATCAGGAGCCTGGTGCACTCTGGACGGATGAGTACCCCGATAGTCGTGCACAGCTCTGCACCGACCGGTGGTCGGGTGGTCACCATCAACGATGAGATGGTCGGCCTCGTCCACGACGACCATGCCCTGATCGAACTCCTCCGGCGTGCCGGCGTCTACGACGCCGAGCATTGCCTCGACGACCCGCAGTGGATCGAATGGCGCGGCGGCCCGGCCCACCGGTACGAAGCGGCGTGACGTAAGCCCTGTACATCCGGAAGGAGTCAGGGCTGTCTCGCCCGCGCCAGACGGGGACCACGGCGTGTTTTCAGAGGTCCGGAGAGTGGGTCCCATAGCACGCAGGAATTCCGTGGAGATCGTCGAAGCGTTCTGGGAGGAGGTCTGGAACGGCCACAACCCCGACAAGATCGACGACTTCGTCGTCGAGGACTTCGTCATCACCAACCCCGGCGGATCCATCGAAGGCCGGGAGAAATTCAAGGCGTGGGTCGCCGCTTTCCTGGACCAGGTCCACGACCTGAGGCTCGAAGTCGTCGAGTCCTTTCAGAACGAGGACGGGAGCCGGGTGGCGTCACGGTGGATCGTGCACGGGAGGAACAACGGGCTTCTGGGCACCGAGCCCGACGGGCAGCCGATCTCCTTCAGCGGTACGGCCGTCTGGGCGGTGCGCGAGGACGGCAAGCTGCAGCACAACTGGGTGGAACGTGCCACCTGGGAGCTGTACCAGCAGCTGACGAGCACCTCAGGGCGGTGAGACGGTCAGCCCGCCTCGTGGTCACTGCCACACGGAGCCTCGCTGTCATGGAACGCGCCCGCTACGAGGTCAGGCAGCTCAGAGACATCGCTGCACCGCTCGTCACCTCCCTGACAGCCGGTGCCGTGACCTCCTGGGCGTGTATTGAAAGTAGATCTTGACCGCGCGATGATCTCGACAAGTGCCGCCGATGTCGCCGACCCGTCAGCCGCCGGGTCCTCCACTGCCAAAAGCCCCACCGTTGTCATCCTTGGGCACGTCCCGTGTCGAAGAGGGCCGGTTGATCTCATATGGACTGAGACCTTCCCCGAAATCATCTGCATCCCTCACGTTTTCGCCGTGAAAAGGCCGCCGGCTTCGGGAGGGACGCTCGGCCTGCTGTCGCGCCTGAGAGCGACGGCGCGCGTCCCACCAGACGAGGCCAAGCAGAACAGCGACTACGACCACTGCTATACCGAGGGGGAAAATCCAGCGCACAGCCGAAGCGGCCAGTGTGATGTCACTGATGGGCACCTGGCTCACAAGATGGCTCATCTGGCCCACGTCCTTCCTGAGAGGATTCCACTGCTCACAAAGCGAGGCAGAAGCTTCCGCTCATTGGAGAGAGAGCCCGCGATGGCCGGAGCCGTGGAAAACCCCAATCCCGCCGCCCTTGGCGGGATCAATCTCGCGGAGCCCGCCTGAACTGAACGTCTGGCAGGGCTCAAGCTCCCTGATAAGTCTACGGCGGGGAACGTACGGGGGCCGCTAGAGCAAGCGGTACAGGATGCCGGTCACGATGACGACGATCATCAGCGTGCCGACGACCCACTGCTCCCGGGGGACGTCGAAGACGTTGAACTTGTCCGGCTCCATGACCTGCTCGCCGTCGGGGACGTGGCCGCCGTGGAAGAGGTGCCGGCGCTTGTTCCGCTCCTCGTTCAGGCCGCGGCGCGTGACCACCGTCAGCGAGGTCGTGCGGCACTGGGTGCACCGGTAGGCGTACACCCCCGTTCCCTCCTTCATTTCAGATCACTTCCCATCATGGCGGACTTTTCGGCCCATCAGCTACGGACCGCACCGGATCACAGACCGAGCGTGCTGTTCGAGTTCAGTCGGTACGGCGGTATTCGATCTTCCAGGCGGCTGGTCCCCCGGTCGGTGTTCGGGACGATCCGGTGCCCCCTCTCCAGCTCCTCCCGCATCCACTCGGTGCGATATACACTCACCCCCCTCCGGGGGCTGCTGGCGGCATTGTTGGCGTCTGCTCTGACCTGCGCCAACCCTCTTCCTGGGGCCTCTCCTCGTGGCGGTGGACGTCGGGCCCATTCCCGGCCGGTGTTCGCACCCCGGGGCGGTAGGGGATACCGGCCCCGTCCAGCACCCTCTTCACGGCCCTGGTGAAGGAGAAGGGGGAAGTGCTCGGCGAGGGCCGTGCGGAGTACCCCGCAGCCCCCTCGGTAGAGGTGGTGGAGCGCCCAGTCAGGTCCTCACGGAAGTATTCCGGGGAGGACTGGACGAGGGACCCGCCGTCCTCTCCGTCGACCTCGTCGGGGGACGGCTCGGCGGGGGTACCGCCGCCGCTCCGGACAACGCACCCACACCACGATCACGGCAGCCCGCGGGGACCACGACCGCGTCTGACCACAGGTCAGGCGAATCGATTCGCTCCGCCTTCGGTCACGGGGTAACGCCCGGGCCAGGCAAGACATAAGAAAATGGGCCCCGGACATCGGGGCCCTTTCATTCGATGGACGCACTGGACGGCGCGACAGCGCACGTCTCGGCCACCGCTGCCGGGTTACGCTGATTCCCAAGGTTGGGAGACCGGAAATGGATCTCGTCCGATACTTCTGTGATCGGAGGGAACGCAATGGGAGACCAGGAGACCCGAGCGGCGCTGGACCGGCACTGGGCAGCGTCTGCTGCCGGGGACCAGGACGCCGAGCACGAGATCTATCACGACGACGCCATCACTGACTATCCCCAGTCGGGTGAGCGCATTCACGGCCGCCGCAATCTACAGGCGCTGCGCTCAAACCACCCGGCCAAGCTCACCTTCACCATCCGTCGGATTCTCGGCAGCGGGGATCTTTGGATCACCGAATATGTGATCGACTACGACGGGAAACCCGCATCCACTATCAGCATTATGGAATTCCGCGACGGCAAGGTCGCCCACGAGACCCAGTACTTCGCGGATCCGTTCACTCCGCCCGCCTGGCGCGCCAAATGGGTGGAGTCGATGCCCTTCTTCTGACACCTGCTTGCGATCCACTCGCGTGCAACATCAGGACCAGGGCGGAGCGGGGACTCACGGGCCGTCCCGGCCTCGGGGTTGAGGGAGCAAATCCGGAGCGCGTCCGCGCGGGCCTCAGCGAACGCCTCGCGGACGGAGTCCTCATCCCTCCCCCAGACCCGAGCAACTGTCGGCGCCTGCGGGCCAATACGCCGCTCAACGGCCGGTGCGAAAGCTCTTCGTGCGCCGGGCCGTTCCCGTTCACCGTTGCGGGCTGGTCGCAGTGATGAGGATCCGCGAAAAAGGCCAGGGTAGCTCTTCGTTCCTCACTCAGTTGCTTCTGACAACGAAACTCGGAAGTGTCCGCCCGTACGCCGACCGGTGCGCCAGGAATAGTCCCGTTTGGATGGTCAGTCGAGGCGGCGAATCCCTGGCAGGTCGATATCGTCCGGGAAGGGGGCACGTCGGGGCAGCCGGGGTGTCATACGGAAAGGCGTCCTGTGCTTGTCCAAGCAATCGGCGCCGCGCTGCCGGCAGCGCTCGCGGTCGCGCTCAGCCCCTTTCCGCTGATCGGAATCGTGCTGATCCTGGCGGGCGCACACGGCCACCGCAACGGCCTTCTGTTCGCCGTCGGCTGGATCATCGGGCTCGCGGCTCTGGCGACCGTCGTCGCGGTGGTATTCGGCGGAGCTGACGATCCCGACAGCACGTCGTCGGCGATCGCCGACTGGCTGCGGGTACTGGCCGGGGCAGCGCTGATCGTGCTGGCAGGGCGCAAGTGGTGGCTTCGGCCGCGAGGCGGTGAGGAGACCAAGGAGCCGGGCTGGATGACGTCGCTGGGCGATGCAACGGCGGTGCGGGCCCTGACCCTCGGTGTGCTGCTGTCCGGCGCCAATCCGAAGAATTTCGTACTGACGGCATCGGCCACCACAGCCATCATCGAAGCCGACGTGCACGGCACCGACCTCGCCGTGGCCGTGACCGTTTTCGTACTCCTGGGCTCGTGCACCGTCGTCGGCGCCGTTGCCGTCCACTGGGCCGGAGGGCAGCGTGCGGCATCGTTCCTGGACGGCGTACGCCAGTTCATGGTCACCAACAACAATGTGATCACGATGGTTGTGCTTCTCATCCTGGGCGCCAGCATCCTCGGCGACGGACTCACCGGTCTCGGCCGGTGATCACGCCAGGCACCCCTCTCAGGTTGGTGGAGGGTGGGTTGCCACGGAGGACCTGGAGCGTGAGACGCCCTCGGAGTTCAGCGGCTCGCGGCTGGGGATTCCGCTGAGCAGGTCCGTCCGCCTCTGAGCGAGGGGTGGGGAAATTCAAGAAGCCCCATCAGCAGCACCTGGACTCCGTGTCCGGCAAGTTCGTCTTCGAAGACGCGGCCGAAGTAGCTTTTGTCGCCGATCAGGGTCTGTCCGGGACGGTCGCCAAGGAGATCGGATTCGGTGGCGAGGAGGTCGAGCAGGGTCTCGCGCTCGTCTGCCTTCGCGCCGGTGAGAGCGTAGGCCACGGGCAGGCCCTGGAGCGTGCAGACCAGGTGCAGGCGCAGGCCCCAGAAGAACCGGCTGTGGCTGGCACAGTAGCCGTACTCGGCCCATCCGGCCAGGTCGGACCGTTTGGCGGTCACCCGGGAGCGGCCGCACTCCACGGGTGTGGAGTCCGCGACCCACACGTCGTCGCTCCACGCCGAGGTGCTCGCGGCCAGGATCCGTGTGACCCTGCGGAGCAGGTCGGCAGCCTTGCGCAGCCGTCTGTTGTAGCCAGATTGCTGCGGCAGGTACGGGCAGAGATGTCCCGGGTGAGCCCGCGCATGCCGCAGCCACCTGGTCTCTGACGAACGCCCCCTCGCCAACGCGGTATGAACCGAAGACCAGTGAACCTATTCGATTACGGGCGGGCGTAGGGCCTGGTCATGATCTCCATGTTGTGGCGGTCCGGGTCAGCGAAGTACGCGCCGCGGCCGCCGAAGAGGCGGTTGATCTCACGGGGTTGGGTGTGGTTGGGGTCAGCGTAGTAGGTGACCCCAACCGCCTCCAGGCGAGCGATCATGGCGTCGAACTGTTCGTCGGGCACAAGGAACGCGTAGTGCTGCGACTGGATCGGCTCGTCGCGCTTCTCGTAGAAGTCGAGTGTCACACCATTGCCCAAGTCGACGGGTAGGAAGGGCCCGATGGGGGAGGCGACTTCCAGGCCCAGGATCGCGGCGATGAACTCGGCCGACAGGTATCGGTCCGTCGCATAGACGGCAGTGTGATTGAGCTGGGCGGTGGTGATGAGCGGCTCATAGTGGTGCTGCTGATTGTGCGTCATCTGTGGTGCCTCTCCGGTCTTGGGTTCCGTGGGATGAAGCGCCGTTTGCAGGCGCCGGAAGGAAGACGCGAAGAGAAGGCGGGGCTCGGGCCCGCCTCGTGCTCATGCCAAGGCCGGGTGCCTCACTGATACGTGGCCCATGGCCGACCCGGCAGTCACCCGGCAGACCCTAGTGTCGGCCAAGGGCTGCTGCAAGACCCGGCCCCGGTCCTGCTTCGCACACGCTGAGGTCGATCGTCACAAAACGATCACGAACCTCGTTTCACGCACGAGCACGTACCCCTTGGAATTGATCTTCTAGCGTTCAACGGCCTCCTTGAAGGGCGGAACGACGCTCGCCATGGCGGGAGACTGGCTCCGTTTTCCCACCGCTTACCCAGCCAACTGTTTGAACCCCCACCGAGGGCAATACGCGCGAAGCCATCCGATGCAGTACATCATCCGGCTCAGGAAGCACGCGCTGGCGCCAGCACCAACTGGTTACATCCATAGGGGCATCAAGCTCGCCGTCCACTACTGAGGCGACCGTCCAACTAGCCCTGATACGGCGGGCACTGTGACCGCATCTGAACACGTCCTGGCTGTTTGTCCCAGGATGTCAGTGGCGGGCGACATGCGCTTCGTGGTGCTTGTACGGATGAGGACCTTCTGGGTCCGGTGTGGATTGCGACATCTCCACTGACCCGCAGGGAACCCTCGTGTCCCACCGAAATGCCCCGCTGCCTCCGACCGGCAGACTGCGTCTGGCCCGGTGCGTCGTGGAAGACGGCTGGCCGCTGCGGCGGGCCGCAGAACGTTTCCAGGTCAGCCACACCACCGCGCCGGTGGGCCAGCCGCTACCGAGCGCACGGCCTGGCAGGCATGGAGGACCGCTCCAGCCGTTCGCCCAGACACCAGAATCGACGCTCAGACCCCAGCCATCCGCGTCACCAACCTGTCCGGACAACGCACCGAGCGGCTGGGGATGGTTGATGCCCAGGCAGGTTCGGGGCGTTGCCTCCGACGGTGTGACCGCTGTCCGACCGGTCACGTTATCCACACAACCATCGTGAGTGATCGAGCGGGCGGCGGCCAGAAGCAAGGAAGACGCCGGCGGAGCCGACGACCGAGGTGGGAGTTGGTGCCGTATGACGACGCAGGACAGTTCAGCCGCCACGCGCGTTTCCCGTCGTGTTCTCACCTGGCAGGCGCGCGTGCACCAAGTCCGTCGTTCCCTGTGCTTTCCCGTAGCCGCGACGTTCCGTTACTCCGCAGCCGATCCGCTTGCCGTTCAGATCGTCTTCCGGCCTCCGAACGCACCGCAGGTCGCCTGGCACGTTTCACGCGATGTACTGATCTCGGGCACGCGTGTGCTGACGGGCGTTGGCGACGTCCGTCTGTGGCCCGTCTGTGGCTCTGGGCGCGACGGTCAGGTCCACCTGCGTCTAGGTCACCCACAAGCCCATGCGCTGTTCACGATCGACCGGTCCGCCCTGATCCGCTGGCTCTCCCACACGTGCAGCCTCGTACCATTGGGCACCGAACCCGAACTCCTCGACTGGGACGCGCTCACCAAACTGTTTCCCGACGCGTAGTCAGCATGGGCGCTGAGACTGTCGCAGCCGACACAGAGCTGAACTTGCGCCACGCCTGTTCGGTGTGGCCAAGGTTCGTCTTTGAACTGGTGCACCACCGACGCCGAAGCCCACATCCGGCTCCGACAACCAGCGCAATCCAAAGCCACGCCCCCCATGGACCAGTTCGCAGATCAGCGGCACGCAGTCGGGGCGGTACAATGGCGGGCTCAGATCACGGTGCCACTGGCCTTGCGCAGTTGGGTGCAGGTCTCGGAGGTGCTCGATGCCCACCTCAGAATGCTGCCGAGGACTTCGGTGCCGGACCGGTGGAGCTCATCGGCGCCCTCGAAGTCCTCGCCGTCCTCGCCGTCCTCGGCCTGATCCTTCCGTCGCTCGTCGACGTCGCGGAGATCCTGACGCCAGTGGCTGCCACCGGACTCGTGGCACTGGTGATCGGCGCGGCCGTCGCCCACGGTCGCCGCAAAGAGTTCCAGATGATCACCATCAACGTCGTCCTGCTGGCACTGGCGGCCGTGGTCGTCCGGGGCCGCTTTGGCCCGCACGCGTTCTAGCGCCCGGGCCCCGCACCCGCCCGGTGCAGCAAAGTGAGGACACACTGGCGCATGCCACGAGACAGAAGATCACCCGTCCGCTGTGAACGCGGACCCTGAACCGCCATGAAGACGCACGATGCCCCCTGAGGGAATCGCCGGCGTCATCACCGCCGACACACAAAAGCCGGCCCCACCTGCGCACGCGACAGGCACGTAGCCCAGGCCCTTCATTGTGATCGTCGGAACGATGCCGGGTGTGAGATGCCGCCGGGGCCCTGAAGGCAAGAGCCCCGGCGGCGTTCATGTGGCTGGGGGCGAAGTGATCCGAGGTCAGACCCAGGTAGGCAGGGCGGCTTCGGCGTAGCGGGCGCCGAAGCCGCCGTGGGGCAGGATCTTGTCGATCGCGGCCAGGTCAGCGTCGGTCAGCGTGACGCCCGCGGCGCGGGTGTTCTCCTCGACGCGCTTCGAGCTGCGGGTGCCGGGGATGGGCACGATGTGCTCGCCCTGGGCGAGCAGCCAGGCCAGGGCCAGCTGCGAAACCGTGACGCCCTTGGTGGCCGCGAGGTCGGCGAGCCGGTTGACGGCGCCGACGTTCTTCTCGAAGTTGCCCGGCTGCCAGCGCGGGTCGATATTGCGCATGTCGGTGGCGTCGTACTGACCGGCGGGCTTCGCCGTGCCGGTGATGAAGCCGCGCCCCAGCGGCGAGTACGCGACGAAGCCGATGCCCAGCTCGTCGAGCGTGGGGAAGAGCTGCTCAACGTCACGCTCGAACAGGCTGTACTCGGTCTGCAAGACGGAGACCGGCTGCACGGCGTGCGCCTTGCGGATGGTCGCGGGGCCGGCCTCGCTCAGGCCGAAGTACTTCACCTTGCCCGCATCGATCAGCTCCTTGACGGTACCGGCGACGTCTTCGATGGGCACGTCCGGGTCGACGCGGTGCTGGTAGAGGACGTCGATGTGGTCGACGCCGAGGTAGCGCAGGCTGTTGTCGGTGACCTTACGGATGTTGTCGGGACGGCTGTTGAGGGCGTGACCGAACCGCTCAGGGTCGGACAGGTCGAAGCCGAACTTGGTGGCCAGGACCACGTCGTCGCGGAAGTCCGCGACGGCCTGGCCGACCAGGGTCTCGTTGGACCCGGTGCCGAAGCCGTAGAGCTCGGCGGTGTCGAAGAAAGTGACTCCCAGGTCGTGGGCGCGCCGGATGGCGGCGACGCCCTCCTGGGTGTCGCCGGGGCCGTAGGCCATCGTCAGGCCCATCGTGCCGTAGCCGATCGCCGAGACCTCAAGGCCCTGGCTGCCGAGTGTCCTGTGCTGCATGACGTACTCCTCAAGTCAAACCAAACGGTTCGGTTCTACCGTATGCCTTGCTCCGGCGCACGCCAAACCGAACGGTTCGGTCGGGTAATCTGAGGGCATGCCGTCCTCGACCAGCGCAGATTCCACCCGCGACCGCATCGTCACCGCGGCCACGGCCGAGTTCTCCCAGCACGGGATCGCCGGAGCGCGCATCGAGCGCATCGCCAAAGCCGCGAAGACCAGCAAGGAACGCGTCTACGCCTACTTCCGCAGCAAGGAAGCGCTCTACCAGTTCGTCGCCGAGCACGAGATGGCCCTGGTGGCCGAGGCGACCCGCCTGGACCCCACCGACCTGCCCGAATACGCCGGGCGGGTCCACGACTACTTCGTCAGCCACCCCGACCGCCACCGGCTCATGACCTGGGGCCGACTGGAGTTCGCCGGCAGCACCGCCGATGCCGTCACCCAGAAGACCGTCCGCCGCAAGGCCGAGCTGCTGCGCAAGGCCCAGGACGTCGGCCAACTGGACACCGCCTGGGACCCTATTGACATCCTCGTCCTGGTCAACCAGATCGCCATGGCCTGGGCCGGACAACTCGATCTCGTGGACGCGGCCGGCGACCAGGTCCGCAACACCTCCCTGGCAGCCCGCCGCGCCGCCGTCGTCGCCGCCGTCCAGCGCCTCTTCCCTGCCGCCGCAGCCACCACCAACGAATTGGCCTAGCTTCCAGCGCCAGCGTCTCGGGGAACCGGGCAGCGAGCTCGGCCCGCACATCGCCCACCAGGTGCGCACCCAGCAGGGCGAGGATGGCGCGGGAGGCTCGTTCCGCCTCGGCCTGCGTGGGGTATTCGCCGCAGACTTGGACCGCGGAGGGGAATTGGCCCCAGTGCACGCGTATGAAGTCCTCCCGGACTGCTGGCCCCAACTGCCGGGCGGCACCGAGCGCCTGGTAGGCCGAGCCCGCGTCCTGCTTCAGTGACGTTGGCAGAGCACTGTCGAAGTGGCTGGACAGGACGGTGCCCACGCATCGCGGAGTGGGGTCCGCCGGCTTGAGGCAAGCTCTGGGCGCAGACGGTCATGGAAACCCGCGCCCGGAGCAGCCGGTCAAGGGAGCCTGCGCCCCAGCACCCAGAACGCGGCGGCCACCGCGGCGGCGGCCAGGGCCAGGACGACGCCGGTCTCGACCAATTGGATCGGCCAGTAGTGCGAGGTCGGGTGGATCTTCGCGTAGAAGTCGACTGCCCCGTGATCCGACAGGCACGTTCTGAGGTCGCCGGGCACGGCCTGGTCGTTGCAGTCGAGACCGCTGACTTGCTCCCCGGACTCCATGATCATCCCGCGCTCGAGCTGATCGACATGGTTGAGTGTGGAGTCCCACGGGCCTCGCACCTCGCTCGCCGGCCAGAGAGAAGACCGGACTCTGTCGCCCAGGTGGTACGCCAACCCGATGCCGACCAAGGTCAGGCCCATCGCGGGAAGGGTGCGCCGCGTGAGCAACGCCGCCAGCGCACCGAGCGCCAGTCCGAGCAGAACGTACGCCGGGCCCACTGGTCCGGCGGCGTGGAAGTATTCGCTGTTCCACCGGTTGCCCCCGCCACCGGGACCGGACACCCACACCCACCGGAACATCAGGGTCAGCGCCGCCATGCCACCGAGGAGTGCCACCGCCGGGACAGCCAGCTTCGCGGCGAGCCAGCGGACCGGGGACACGGACTGGGTCCACGCCAAGGCGGCAGTGCCGTCTTCCAGTTCGCGGCCGATCAGCGCAGCGCCTGCGCAGGCGGCGATGCCGCACGGCAGCCAGGCGAGGAGCTGGGCGGACTGGAGTTCAGAACCCCCATAGCGCATCTCTGTGGCGCATTGCAGCATCCCTGTGCCACCACAGGCGTCGTACAGAGCAGCCTCCTGCCCCAGCTCATAGAGCCAGATCAGCCCGCCGGCCCCGGCGATGACCATCACCGCCCAGACCCACAGCGGCACCCGGTTCAGCCGCAGCACCGCCCAGGTCAGGCCGCGGCGCGGGGAGTGCGAGAGAGTGGTCATGCGACAGCCTCCTGGCTCGGTGCGGGCGAGGCGCTCCCCGTGAACAGGGCGGGAGCGCCGGGGTTGCGCAGATGGGCCAGGATCAGCTCCTCCATGGAGGGCTGCTCGACCAGCCATGAGGCCGCATCGACTGGGCCCTGCGGGCGCACCAGCGCGGTGTGGCCGCGGCCGGTCGCGCTGGACTCAACGACGGTGTGCGGTGCGAAGTCGGGCGAGGTGCCGGTGAGGCGTGCATGCGCGGTCAAGACGTCCTCGCTCTCCCCGGCGAGCCTGATCTGCCCGCTACCGAGCAGCAGGAGGTAGTCGCAGGCGTCTTCCAGTTCGGCAAGGACATGGGAGGACATGACTACGCTGGTGCCGTGCTCGACGGCCACAGCCAGCAGGGCGCCCATCAGCTGGTGGCGAGCGACCGGATCCAGGTCCGCCATCGGCTCGTCCAGCAGCAGCAGTTCGGCGCGCTTACCGAGAGCCAGCGCGAGGGCGATTCGCGTGCGCTGGCCCCCGGAGAGGGTGCGGATCCTGGTCTTCGGATCCAGATCAGCGCCGTACGCGGCGCGTTCCGCGGCCTCCTGGTCCCAGCGCCCCGGGTTGAGTTCGGCGCCCAGCCGGAGCGTGGCCGCCACGGTGAGCTGCGGATACAGGGGACGAGCCTGCGCCACGTAGCCGATCCGCGGCCGGGACTCGGCCGGGCCGGCCCCGAGCACCCGCAGCGTTCCCTGCGTCGGGCGGAGCATCCCTGCTGCCAGTGCCAGCAGCGTGGACTTGCCGGCGCCGTTCGGGCCGACCAGTGCGCATATCCGACCGGCGGGCAGCCGGAAGGAGCAGTCCCGCAGGACCGGATCGCGACGGCGGCCGTAGCGCATCACGAGCCCTCGCGCCTCAAGCGCAGCTGGTTCCTTGCTCATTGCTCTCCCTCGGTGAATTCCTGCTCCAGAATGGAGCTGAACAGTGCGGCGACGTCCTCGCGAGCGAGCCCCCCCGTGCGGGCTCGCTTCATCCAGTCGGCCAGCTCATCGGCGAGCGGCGACTGAGTCGCTGCCGCCCCCAGCGACTTCTGCACAAACGTGCCGAGGCCGCGTCGTGCCTTCACCAGGCCCTCGCGCTCCAGCTCGCGATAGGCCTTGAGCACGGTGTTCGGGTTGATGGCAGTTGCCTCGACAACCTCGCGGGCGGTGGGCAGCCGGTCGCCCGGCTCGAGCAGGCCCAGCCGCAAGGCCTGCTTCGTCTGCTGGACGATCTGCAGGTAAGTGGCTACGCCGGTCCCCCGGTCGATCCGGTATTCGATCACAACAACCCCCCTTTAACTAATCAAGTAGTGAAAGAGTGATGGGGCGTCGGGGTCCACGTCAAGCCCCGACGAGCATTTGCCGTGGAGATCTGCCTCGGCGGGATCCGCATGGCTGAGGCCCGGACCGCGGTGGGGTCCTCGGTCAGGAAGGTGTCCAGCATCCGCACCGTGCCCACTGCACAACTCCAGGGCCTTCGCGCCCAGGCGGAAGAACTGCTCCAGCTCTCCCGGTGTGGGCGCGGCGGCGAACTGCGCATGCCGGGCCTCTTGCTCGGCAGACAGATACTCGACAGGCATGCTGAGGACCACAGAGCCCGCCGACACGGCCAACCAGCCACTCACCGGTCACCCACCAGTCCGCGCCCGGAACGCGAGCGATCATGGTCAGTACCGGGCAGTCCGCTCGATGGTGAGGACATAGAAATGAGGTGGAGGATCACCCAGCGGAGGTCCACGTGGCGGCCGTCACTAATGGGGCGCTTGGCAGTTGAGTACAGGTCGTGGTCGCCCGCACATCGTCATCAGTGGGGAACTCGGGAGCGGGGCCTTGCGAACGTCTTCCGCGGACACGCCCTCACACTTGGCTCGCGCCGTGTCACCGGCGTAGTCACAGTGCTTCGGCTCGTCGATGCGATCCAGGAAGGTGTCACCTGTGTGCGCTCGTCCCATGTGGGAGGCGTATCGGTTCGTTGAGTCATCGTCTGACGCCGAGCGAGCTGCGGCCGCCGCGGCCCTGGTTGTCACACAACACCCCGACGGCGTACCAACATTCAAACGCCAACCGTTCCCCCGGCGGCGGGCGACAGCGAAGATGCCGGCGGTCAATGGTGAGCCGATGCAGGAGAGGGCTGCGGTGGTGAAGCCGTCGGCGAGCAGGTCCCGCTCGGCCAGGTGGTCCGCGGCGCAGACCGCGGGCTGCAGCCGCCCCGTCCAGACCACCGCACTGGCCGGCGAGGGCCGTTGGGCAGGGCGACCGGTGCGCGACGTGGCTCGCCAGCTCCTGGCCCTGGGCGAGCGGATCAAGGACAACGACCGGGAGATCCGCGAGACTTTCGGGGCCGACGACCGCGCCGCGATCGACGACCACCGCACCGTCTACGGGGCTTGCACCGGGCCGGACCGGTCCCAGCCGGGGGTCAGCTCCTCCCGGTGGACCTCCTCGGCGTGGACCTGCTCGCCGCAGGTCTCGCAGACCGTATGGGTGACGAGTTCGTGGTCCCGGTGACGGATCCGGCTGGGCGGCGCGGTGACGACCCAGCGGTCGCCCCAGCCGATGAGCTCGCGGGTGATGCCTCCCAGATCGCGCCCCGCCTCCGTCAGGTAGTAGCCGCTGTAGCGTGCGTCGTCCGGCAGCGGGCGCCGTTCGAGGACGCCGCTCTCCACCAGCGCCTTCAGGCGCGCCGCCAGGCGGTCTGTGGGGGCGCCGGTGTTCCTGGCGATCTGCCGGAACCGGTGGTTGCCGAGCATGACCTCGCGGATCGCCGGCAGGGCCCATCGGTCTCCGATGATCTGCAGGGCGGCGGCGAGCGAGCAGGGGCGTCCGGTCATGTCCTGGGGATCGATGCGCGTGGTCACGGCCTCAGTATCACCCCGGCAGGGTTTGATTTCCAAATCACTCCATGTTTGGCTTGCGCCATGACTACGATGCTTCGATTTTCAAAGCACCCTCGAACGGCCGCCGGGAGCGACCTTCTCCGGGGGCGGCGGGGGTGCGACCCTCGGTTCGCTGTCGTGGGTCCTCAACGCCTACGCGATCACCTTCGCCGCGCTGCTGGTGGTGGCCGGGCGTGCGGGTGACCGCATAGGCCGGCGGCCGGTCTTCCTCACCGGCATCGCCGTCTTCACCCTCGCATCGCTGGGCTGTGCCCTGGCCCCGAACCTGGGGACCCTCGTCATGTCCCGGGCGGTGCAGGCCGTCGCGGCGTCCGCCCAGATTCCGACATCCCTGGCCCTGCTGCTGGCGACAGTGCCGGCCGAGCGCCGTACCCAGACCACCCGGAGCCGGGCTGCGGTCGGCGGACTCGCCGCGGCCGCCGGGCCCGTCGCCGGGGGCCTCCTGACCGAGGTGGACTGGAGGTGGGTCTTCGCCGTCAACGTGCCCATCGGCATCGCGGCGCTCGTCGCCAGCCAATCGGTCCTGCCGAAGCCGGCCGCCCGGGAGGCCGGACCGCTGCCCGACCTCCTCGGCGCCCTGCTGGTCATCTCCTCGGTCGCGGGACTGTCCGGGGCACTGGTGCAGGCACCCGACCGGGGCTGGACGAGCGGCAGGACCGTACTGCTCCTGGCCGTTGCCGTGGTCAGCGGCGCCGCGTTCGCCCTCAGGTCCCTGCGGCACCCTCACCCGTTGTCCGAGCTGCACCTGCTGCGGCTGCCGCGCTTCGGAGCGGCGAACGCGGGCACCCTCGTCTTCTGCGTCGCCTTCGCGATCAGGCTGCTGTCGAACGTGCTGTGGTGCCAGGAGGTCTGGCACTGGAGCGCGCTGCGCACCGGTGCCGCCCTGGTCCCCGCCCCCGCCCTCGTGCCGGTCGTCACCCTTCTGACCGCCCGCGCCGGGCAGCGCTTCGGGCACGGTCCGCTGGTCGCCGCGGGCGGGTTGCTGTTCACCGGCGGCATGGTCTGGCTCGCGTGCTTCGCGTCCGTCACGCCGGACTATCTGCGTGACCTGCTGCCCAGCCAGGTGATGACCGGTGCGGGTATCGGTCTGACCCTGGGCACTCTGGTGGCCGCCGGTGTGCTTGCCGTGCCGGGGCACCGTGCGGCGACCGGGTCGGCGCTGGTCAACTCCTTCCGCCAGATCTCGGTCACGGTCGGCGTCGCCGTCCTGGTCGCGGTGGTCAGCTCCCACGGAGGTGCCGCCTCACGTCCCGACTTCCGGATCGTGTGGTGCGTAGCCGCCGTACTGGGCCTGTCGACGTCGGCGACCGGTGTACACCTCAGCCGTGGCGGCGGCTCGGGCCGGACGGCGTCCGCCGCGCCGAAGGAGCCCGAGGCGGATGCGCAGGCTCTCACGGGCGCGTCCTGACCGAAGACTTTCCTTCGTTCGACGGCAGTTGGGGCCGTGCCGGTGTTCGGACACGACGGGCGTCAGGGGGTCAGGAGGATACGTCCGCCGGGCTCGACGGTCGGCGATGGAGCAGGGGCGCGGATCTTTCGTGGCGGCCATGACGTCCAGACCAGGGTGGTTTGAATTTCCAAGTCATCGAGCTATAGTGAGTTTGATTTTCCAACTCATTGATAATCGCGACGGCGGCCCGCCCGTCGCCCCGGCGGCCAGGAGGCCCGCACCATGCGTGACGCAGTCATCGTCGAAGCCGTACGCACGCCGATAGGCAAGGGCAAGCCGAGCGGCGCCCTCGCGCACGTCCACCCAGTGGAGCTCCTTGCCCACACCCTGCGCACCCTCGTCGAGCGCTCCGGCGTCGATCCCGCTCTCATCGACGACGTCATCGGCGGCACCGTCGACCAGGTCGGCGAGCAGGCCATGAACACCACTCGGTACGCCGTGCTGTCGGCAGGCTTCCCCGAGACGGTCCCGGCGACCACGGTGGACCGCCAGTGCGGTTCCTCCCAGCAGGCGGTGCACTTCGCCGCGCAGGGCGTCATCTCGGGTGCGTACGACCTGGTCGTCGCCTGTGGCGTCGAGTCGATGAGCCGGGTGCCGATGTGGTCGAACGTGCCCGCCGGCAAGGACCCCTTCGGCCCCGGAGTCGCCGAGCGCTACCCCGAGGGCCTCGTCCCGCAGGGCATCAGCGCCGAACTCATCACCGCCAAGTGGTCCATCACGCGCGAGCGGATGGACGCCTTCGCTGTCTCCTCGCACCACAAGGCGGCCGCCGCCTGGGATGCCGGCCTGTTCGACGCCGAGACCGCGCCCCTGGAGGGCGTCACCCGCGACGAGTGCGTACGGCCCGGCAGCACCCCGGAGATCCTGGCCGGCCTCAAGCCCGCCTACTACGATCCCGGCTTCGGCGAGCGCTTCCCGCAGATCGGGTGGAACGTCACCGCGGGCAACGCCAGCCCCATCAACGACGGCGCCTCGGCCGTCCTGATCACCTCCAGCGAGACCGCGGCCCGCCTCGGCCTGCGTCCCCTCGCCCGCCTGCACAGCTTCGCCGTCACCGGCTCCGACCCGCTGCTGATGCTCACCGGCGTCATCCCGGCGACCGAGAAGGTGCTGCGCAGGGCGAACCTGCGGCTCGACGACATCGACCTGTTCGAGGTCAACGAGGCCTTCTCCAGCGTGGTCCTGGCCTGGCAGCAGGAGACCGGCGCCGACCTCGCCAAGGTCAACGTGCACGGCGGCGCGATCGCCATCGGCCACCCCCTCGGCGCGAGCGGCACCCGCCTGACGACCACCCTGGTCCACGCGATGCGCGAGCGCGGCGCCCGTTACGCCCTGCAGACGATGTGCGAGGCGGGTGGACTCGCCAACGCGATGGTGGTGGAAGCGGTCTGACGGATCGTCCGAGTGCGGGCTGCCCGTCCGGTGGATCGACGGGTGCCCGTGGGGGACGGCCGAGGTGTGCGTGCAGCGGCTTCACGCGGTTGGGCATCTGCCGGATCACGGCAGGTGCGCGCGCCGCGCCGGGTTGGGCCCCGCCGCCGAAAGCGCCGCGTGGCAGCCATGGAGATGCCATTCGAACTCGCCGTGGCGGGCGTCGCGGGTGATCGCACGCGGCCGCAAACCCGGGGACCCCGAGCTCTGTGCTGGCCTTAGCCGCCGAGCGCCTCGAAGCCCCGGACAGCCCAGCTGCGTGTTCCGCCCGAACTCCTCGAAGCCCCCCGGCGCTCCAATCCATGGGCGGCCACTACGGCCACTCCCCCCACAGGCGACCCAATTCTGATCGCTGAACCAGGAGTTCGCTCCATGGGCCGTGCGGGTTGCTCGGGCCCGTGCTTGCCGGGCGAATCGGAATCCAACTTTGGACGCCGAGATCCGTCGTCATCTGGCGATGTTGATGTCAGTTGGTGATGTCAGACCGTTGGGTGCTCGTCGGGCAGAGGGGCACGGACGAACTTGGTAGACCGCTCGTCACAGGCTCCCATGTCGTGGAAGTTCCGACGTGCCTCCGTGAGACTCAGCCGGCCGTTCGGACCGCCCCGGACCCGGTCCGCATCGTGGTCGCCCTGCCCATCGTCCTCCCAGAAGCACACGGGACAGATCTCGTAGCTTCCGCGCTCATCAAGCGTCAGGAAGCCGCAGCAGGGACAGCAGTACGGGCCGTCCTCGACGTTCCGCTGGATGTTGACGAAGGGGCTGACCATCATGACAGCCTGCCCCGCCGTGCCGCTGATCGCGACCCAATAGATACCAACTACCCAAGCCGCTGAGCCACCACTCTAGGGCTCACCTTGGCACCCGTGCTTGACCGTGGTTCCCCGCCCGACCGGGCACGGATCGGGCGCGGACACCTTCTGTTCCGTAGCTCTAGCCAGATCGGTCAGTAACGGCCATACCGGCCGCTACAGAACCTCGGAGAGACGGTGGCGGACGGGGGTGGTTGCTGAGGTTGCGGTACTGCGCTGCTGTACCGCCACTCCAACTTGCAGTCCGACCAGGCCACCGCGGGTCACCACGGCCGAGCAAGAGCGTGGACGGTAAGAAGAGTTTCAGCACCTCGTCAAGGCCTGCACCCCATGACGCGCCTCAGAGGCACGGCCTCCTTTCTGTCCTCGCCCCGGCTGGCTGCAGCGCACAGCGCGCTGCAGCCAGCGGTCGGAAGCGCGAACCAGCGTGTGGCTGGGGCGGTGCCACCCGGCGTTGGGCCAATCGTCAACATCCGTGGTAGATCTCCAGGTTCTCTGCACTTGGGGTCCATCGTGACGGAGATGCACGTGGTCCACGAGACGATCTATCAAGCCCTCTACGTCCAGGCTCGGGGCGAGCTCCGCAGGGACCTCGCCCGGGCCCTGCGCACGGGACGGGCTCGCCGCAAGCCGCACCGCCAGTCCAACAAGCGACAGCCCCGGTTCTCCACGCCCATGGTGATGATCAGCGAACGGCCGGCCGAAGTCGCAGACCGTGCCGTCCCGGGCCACTGGGAAGGCGACTGCATCGTCGGCCCCAGTCACAGATCCGCCATCGGCACCCTCGTCGAACGAACCACTCGCTACGTGATGCTGGTGCACCTACCCGACGGGCACAGAGCCGAGCACTTCCACGTCGCCCTGGCGGACACGGTGAAGTCGCTTCCGCCGCAGTTGAAGAGGTCCCTGACATGGGACCAGGGCAACGAGACGGCACGCCACCACGTCTTCTCTACCGCGGCTGACATGCCGGTCTACTTCTGCGAACCGGGCAGCCCCTGGCAGCGCGGCTCGAACGAGAACACCGACGGCCTGTTGCGGCAGTACTTTCCCAAGGGCACCGACCTGTCTGCCCACACCCGCGAGGAGCTGGACGCCGTGGCCGCTGAGCTCAACAGCCGCCCACGCAAAACGCTCGGGCTGGGAAACCCCAGCCGAGCGCATGCATAAACTGCTCGCGCCCGCCTCACACTGACCCCCGTGTTGCGTCGATCGCTGGAATTCAAGGACGGCCGAGCGGAAGTACGCGCGGTGGATAGGCGAGCGCGGCAGCAGGGATGGCGCCCGCATCACGCTCACCGACGAAGCGGACGCCGGGCGGGTACTGAAAGCCTGGCCCGATGCGACTTTTCGGGATAGATGACACCTCGGTGCTGGACTGAGCGGGCCCCTGGTTGAGCCTGTTCGTACCACTCGAGACCGGGAGGTCGTTCTTTGTTGCCACCTGCACCTGTTTTCGCGCGGCGGGCGGACCTCAGCTCTTGACGGCCTCTGCGATCTGTAGGGCGGCCTGGGCGGGCGTGAGGTGCGTGGTGTCGACGACCTCGGCCTCGCCGTGTAGCCACGTGCGGGCCGCCTCGGCGTAGGGCTCAAGGTATTCGAGACGGAATGGGGAGGGGCCAAGAACAGTGTCCCCCTCGATGCGCCCGCGGAGGGTGTCTTGGTCAGCATGGAGAACAAAGTGCCGTACCGGAATGGCATGTTGGGCGAGGCCCGTGCTGATCTCGCGCCAGTACTGCTCGACCAGGACAGTCATGGGCATCACCAGAGTTCCGCCGGTGTAGTCGAGTACGCGGCGGGCGGTCTCGACGACGAGCGGCCGCCACGGCGGCCAGTGCTGGAAGTTGCCCGTCCAGGGCAGCCCCGGCGTGATGTCCATGAGCGTCTCGCCGACCTTCTCTGCGTCGAACACCCGTGAATCCGGGATCAGCTCCTGCACGAGTGCACTGGTCGTCGTCTTGCCTGCGCCGTGGGTGCCGTTGAGCCATATGATCACGGGACCCAACGCTAGCGCCGCCGGGCCGACTGTCATACAGCCCGCGCGGACAGGATCATCCGAGGCCACCCACAGAAAGGGCCTTGCCCCATACCCTGACAGTGACGAGCTGTTCAGAGAGGGGCAAGGCCATGCCAGATGATGCTACCCCGGCCCCGTACGCCGACCCGATGGCATTCGGCCAGCGAATGCAGATCCTCCGAACCAAGCGCGGAATGAGCCGTCCGGTTGTGGCTGGCCTACTGGGCATGTCGCCGTCGTGGGTGAAGCAAGTTGAAGCAGGACAAATCGGTATGCCGAAACTCCCAGTAGTCCTGCGTATCGCTGAGCTCCTGCGAGTTCGGGACCTCTCCGACCTGACAGGCGACCAAAGCGCCCCGGTGGACCTGTTCATCGGTCCCGGGCACTCACGCTTGCCTGCTGTCCGGGAGGCGGTCAACGCCTTGGCCCTCAGCGGGGATCGCGAGGCCCCGTCAGCGAAGCACCTAGCGGCACGCCTCGCGAAAGCATGGGCGGCCCGGCACCAGGCGGCGAACCACCGTGAGGTCATCGGCGAGTTGCTGCCCGGCCTGATTCGCGACGCCCAACTCACCGTGCGGCAATCGGATTCGGCAACGGACCGACGTGCGGCGCAGGCCGTCCTCTCCGAGGTCTACTCCCTGTCGCAGTTCTTCGTGGCGTACCAGCCAGACAGCGCCCTTCTGTGGCGGGTGGCCGAGCGCGGCATGGTCGCAGCGCAGGAATCCGAGGATCCGCACGCAATCGGCGTAGCCGCGTGGCTCGCCGCGCAGGCGCACCGCGACAGCGGCCCGTCGCACTTCGACGCCGCAGACGCCATGACCATGGAGGCGCTCGGCTACCTCGAGCGATTCCTCCCCGACGCGGATGACCGCACCGTCGCCATCACCGGGGCCCTCCAGTTCGAGGCCGGATACACCGCCGCCCGCCGCGGAGAGAACGGCTCCGCGTGGGGATGGTGGGACAAGGCACAGGCCACCGCCCGCCGGTTGAACCCGACGTACTACCACCCGATCACGTCGTTTTCACAGGCCATCATGGGCGCCCACGCCGTGACAGTCGCGGTCGAGCTGCGCGCCGACGGGGAGTCCGTGCGGCAGGCGGTGGCCGCGGACACGGCGGCGATTCCGTCCCGGCCGAGGCTGGCCCGGCACCGGATCGAGGAGGCTCGCGCGTACCAACTCGACGGGCAGGCGGAGACCGCGCTCGCCACGCTGGAGAAGGCGCACAAGGCCGCCCCGGAGACGATCAAATACAACGGCTACGCCCGGCGCATTGTGCTGGAGGAGACGGAGTCTCGGGTCCCGGCTCGGCGCCAGCGGGCT
Organism: Streptomyces sp. NPDC002206; assembly: GCF_053593595.1. Lineage (NCBI taxonomy): Bacteria > Bacillati > Actinomycetota > Actinomycetes > Kitasatosporales > Streptomycetaceae > Streptomyces > Streptomyces sp. NPDC002206. The sequence continues at coordinate 6,594 of NZ_JBSFCW010000017.1, read as the reverse complement.
GCGGCGCTGGCTGACCAACTTGGGCTGCTCGCCGCATAGTTCGAACCCATGAACGAGGGGCAGGATTGCTGCCCCTCGTTTGCTGCGCCCGCTCGTACCGTCAGGGAACTGCCGACGAGACAACCGGGGACGCCATGACCGTGAGGGATTTACCGCCAGTCAACGAGCTCACCGAGCAGCAGCGCCGCGGGTGGCGTTGCGTCTGGTGCCGGCATCCCCTCACGGTGGGGGACGACATCGATCTAGGAGAGCAGCGCGCCCGGCCGACCAACGGGGCCGCGTACTCATGGTTCCCTCGCGCCTGCGCCGACACCGAGGCGTGCACGGAGCGGGCCGCGAAACGGTCCACTGACCCGCTGCACCGGGCGCGGCCGTGAGGTGCGCCCGATGCGATCTCCCGCGCGTACCCGAGGGTGCGCGTTCACGGAGCAGCCGACGCTCATAGCCAGCGACCGCTGGGAGGACAGAGTCGGTCGGAGGAGGGCCTTGAGGTGTTCGGGTTGCGGCCTAGGTGTTGCGGCTACGTTCGCGCCACTGGCGTCTCTTGTCCGCCGCGACCGTGCCCTCAGCGGTAGTCCTCCGGTACGCGGCCCGCTTCGCCAATTCGCGCCCACAAAGGATTCCCCACAGCGCGAGACCCGACGCCTCGAGGAAACGACTGATTGCATCGTCCTCGGAGGTCACGAATATTAGCTGCGGCACCATGAACACCAGGTACCAGACCGGATGGTTCTGCCATTTCGGTTTGTCCGTCACCCCTGCCCCCTCACAAGGCGCACACTAGCCCTAGCCCGCCGCCTGGTGGCGGCTGCACTGGGGGCTCGTCGACCGAGGGTGCCTAGTAGGGCTTGGTCAGGTGTGTATTGGTGCTGGTATGTCGCGGTGGCAGGTCGGGCAAGCGCCGGTCCAGACCGCGAGTAGTGTCTGCAACTCGCGGACGACTTGGTAGAGGCTCAGGCCGGCGCTGGGTCTTTTGGGGCCCGGGCCAGTCGTCGCAGGGTGCAGAAGGCGTGCGCGACGGAGACGAGGGTGACGTGGTGATGCCAGCCGCCCCAGGTCCGGCCCTCGAAGTGGGCAAGTCCCAGGGCCTGCTTCATCTCCCGGTAGTCGTGCTCGATGCGCCGGCGGAGCTTGGCGAGGCGGACCAGTGTGGTCAACGGCATGCCGGAGGGCAGGTCGGACAGCCAGAACTGCACCGGCTCGCTCTCGCCGGCAGGCCATTCGGCCAGCAGCCAGCACTCCGGCAGCTCCGGGCCGTCGACGTTCTGGAGGACCTCGCGTCCGGCGGGCCGGATACGAAGGGCCACGAAGCGGGAGTACATCCGCTTGCGGCCCGACCGGCCGGTGCCGGACCGGGAACCTTCACGCCACTGCACCGGCCTGGCCGCCTTCCGGCCCGCCGCGATGACCAGCTCCTTCACCGACCGCGGCTTGCCGGGATACTTCGCCACCGGCGGGCGTCCGATCCCCGAGTACGGCTCGGCCACCGGGACCGCGTTGCCGGGCTGGGCCGACAGCGTGCTGGAGATCCCCACCACGTAGTTCAGGCCGCGATCCTGCAGTCCGTGCCGGAACGCGGCGGCGTCGCCGTATCCGGCATCAGCGATGGCCAGCGGCACCTCGAGTCCCCAGGAGCGGATCTCGTCGAGCATGTCCAGGGCCAGCTGCCACTTCTCCACGTGCCCGACATCCTCGGGGATGCCGCAGGCGGTGCGGCGGGCGACCTTGCCCGCATCGGCCTTCGGTGAGGCGGGATCCCAGGTCTGGGGCAGGAACAGCCGCCAGTTGACCGCCGCCGAAGCGTGGTCGGACGCGAGGTGGAGCGAGACGCCGACCTGGCAATTGGTGACCTTGCCCGCGGTGCCGGTGTACTGCCGCGACACACACGCCGAGGCCGTCCCGTCCTTGAGGAACCCGGTGTCGTCGAAGACCAGGGCCTCCGGTCCGATCACCCCCTCCATCCGCCAGGCCAGCTTCGCCCGGATATGTGCCGGGTCCCAGGGACTCGTAGTGATGAAGTTGGCCAGTGCCTGCCGGTTCCCGTCCTCACCCAGGCGGGCGGCCATCGGCTCGACCGACTTACGCTTGCCGTCGGCCAGCAGCCCCCGCAGATAGACCTGCCCCCACCGGCGCTGATCCTTGCGCGCGAACGGCTCGAACACCTCCGCCGCGAACGTCTCCAACTCACCACGCACCACAGCAATCTCGTCCGGAGTCACACACTCTCAACGCCACACCGGGCCAGAAGGACACGCACCACCACAACCGACCTGACCAAGCACTACTAGGGCGCTCGATCAGTTCTTCTGGAAGTCAATCGGGCTTCCGCTGACCTGGGATGACCAGGACCAGCAGCCGTTTGACCTGCGATCAGCCCGTCAACGGTTGTCAGCGTCGATCGCCCCTGGGCGCCCTCGGACGGCCCGCAGACGGCCCGAAGGCGGCCCCGCAACGGCGCTCGACTGGCGGGTCGACACCCGCTTTAGGACAAGGCCGTGAAGTTACGGCTCCGGAGGCGTTCGCAAGTGCGCTCTGATCTGCGGCGACTTCGGACGTGAGAAGCGGAGCCCCGGTAGAACTGGCAGTCGACCAAGACAACCGTTCACAGCACCGGAGGCTCCGCTGTCCGATCAGTGTGTCATCACGCGTGAAATCACGTTAGCCAAGGGCCTGTTCGCCCCCGGGCACCTGGGGGAACTCACCCAGATCGTCCCGTTCGAGATGGTCGATGCGGCCCTCACCGAGACCGGTGCCGTCCAGCAATGACTGCGGAAGATTCCCGCCCGGGTGGTGGTCTACCTGCTGCTGGCCGCAGCCCTGTTCGAGGACTGCGGATACCTGGCCGTCTGGCGCAAGCTCACCGCCGCGCTGGAGGCGATACCGGTCGCGAAGGTCACCGGCACGGCGCTCTGGGACGCCCGGACCCGTCTCGGTGTCCGCCCCATGCGTGCCCTGTTCGACCTGTTGCGCGGGCCGGCCACGGCGATCCGTACCGTCGGCGCCCGTTTCAAGGGCTTGCTGACCGTCGCGATCGACGGCACCTACCTCGACGTCCCCGACAGCCCGCTGCACCGGGCCCGCCTGGGCAAGGGCACCAACCAGTACGCGACCTCCGGCTACCCGCAGATCTGCCTGACCGCGCTGGTGGCCTGCGGCACCCGCGCGGTTCTGGACGCCGCCTTCGGCCCCCGGTCCAGCGGCGAGACCGTCTACGGCAAGCGCCTGACGCGCTCCCTTCACGCCGGAATGATCGTCCTGCTGGACCGGGGCTTCTCCAGCAATACGTTCCTGGCCGGCGTCGCCGCCACCGAGGCCGCCTTCCTGTCGCGCGTCTCGGCCGCCCGCAAGCCCCCGGTCCTCGCCCGCTTCGACGACGGCTCCTACCTCTCCCGCTTCGGAGGCATCGAGGTCCGCATCATCGAGTGCGAGATCACCATCACCACCAGCCAGGGACGTCACACAGGGCTCTACCGACTGGCCACCAACCTCCTTGACCACCACCGATACCCGGCATCCGACCTGGTCAGCCTGTATCACGAGCGATGGGAAGTGGAATCCGCCTACTTCGCGATCAAGAAGTCGATGCTGGGCCGACGAGTCCTGCGCTCGAAGACCTGGGCCGGCATCGCCCAGGAGGTCTACTCCCTGCTGAGTGCCTACCAGGCCCTGCGGATCGCGATCGCCGACGCCATCGAGACCACACCCGGAGCGGACCCGGACCGGGGCAGTTTCAGCGTCGCGCTCCGATGCGCCCGCGATCAGATCATCCGGGCTGCGGGCATCATCGCCGACACCGTGATCGACCTCGTCGGAACGATCGGCCGAGCCGTCCTGGACCAGCTCACGCCCGCCCGTCGCCTCCGCATCAGCCCCCGCGCAGTGAAACGACCCCTGTCCCGATACGCGTACAAGAGCCTCAAGGTTCTGCCGCCTGCCCTCCCGAACCTCGATTTTCCGATCAGCTTCCTTGACGCCCTGGGCCGCGACTGCTCGGCTCTGCCTGGGTCGAAGGTGGTCGGGATGGGAGCCCACGACGCTCGCCACGATCCGGCCGGCACTCGCGAACGGCGCCCCTCCCATCCCGGAGTCTGAGCGCCCCCGCCGGAGGCATGTCCCTGAGCCGCGGACGACTTCCTCGCTTCCACCCGCAGCACGCAGCGCGCCGCCTGGCGCGGCCAGCCGGGGCGAAGACAGAGGCAGGCCGCGCCGCTGAGGCGGCACGCACCCGCGCCGTGCGCGGGCACTTGAACCCGTAGAGAAAGTTTCTACTCACGCAGCCCACCGCTACGCGATGCGCCTGAGGAACTGCCGTCACTTACTACCGTCAACGCCCCCGCAGCGGGGGCGTTCTGGCTGGTGGGCGCGGACGGTTTCGAACCGCCGACATCTGCTTTGTAAGTTCAGCCGGGGCGCCTTGAACTCCGGCCGTCTCCCGGAGAGGACCGCCGCCGGAGACCGCCCAACGCTGCCACTGTCCAACGCCGTTGATGTCAGCTTTGGATGTCAGGTGCCCTTCGGCCGCCGGGCAGCAATCGCTCCCAATCACGGCCCAGACGTGATCACCCAAGCGACGCTCCCGACTCGTGCAGCCGAACTCTCACCTGGTGGTTGTGCTCAGCGTGCCCGATTACCTCACCGCGGATGCGGGCCCCGAGAATGGGCAGTCCCATCCCCTCGGGCATGGCAATGATCTCGGCCAGCGCTATGGCGCCCGGAATTCCGTCGACCCGGATGAAGACACCGAAGGGCTGGCGTCCGATCACTTCTCCTGCGACGGAGGCTCCCAGAGGGAGGACTGCAAGGGGCGCTGTCCAGACTTCCTCTGGCGACTGCCCCGGCACGTTGGGTCGGCGCGTTGGCCAGGTGTACTCGTCCATGGGCAGATCATGACCTGCCCAGAAGCTCGCGACCACTGCGTTGTAAGCCTGGCGCCGACCACAGGACGAACTTGCCTGGTCAACAGCCGTACAGCAGGGCCAAGCCTGTCAGCACGTGCCTGCACCGCCTCACACCCCAATTGACCGTGGTTGACCGCTCGATCTGGCACGGATCTGGCACGCGCCGCGCCTCATCCCGGTGTCCTCTCGCTGGCTCTGGCTGGCCTGCGGCTACTTCCAGAAGCGGAGGCCGGAACGCCGCACCCACGACTACCTGCGCAACGGCGTCACCACGCTGTTCGCCGCACTGGACGTGGCCACGGGCGAGGTCATCGGCTCGCTCCACCGCCGACACCGGGCCGCGGAGTTCAAGAAGTTCCTCACCAAGCTGGACAAGGAGGTGCCCGCCGACCTGGACGTGCACCTCATCTGTGACAACTACGCCACCCACAAGACCCCGGCGATCCAGAAGTGGCTGGCCACCCATCCCCGCTTCCACCTGCACTTCACCCCCACCAGCTCGTCCTGGCTCAACCAGGTCGAGCGGTGGTTCGGCCTTCTGACGGACAAGCAACTCCGACGCGGAGTCCACAAGTCCGTCCACGCGCTGGAGAAGGACATTCGGGACTGGATCAAGACCTGGAACGAGAATCCACGGCCCTTCGCCTGGACCAGGACCGCCGACGAGATCCTCGAACGCCTCGCCTCATATCTTGAACGAATTCCTGGCGCAGGGCACTAGCGACGGGCATCGCCGACAACCAAGCCCTGACGTAGGTGAGTGAGGCGCTCGGCACGATCGGCGTCCCCGTCGTGGTGTTCCCCCGGGTCAACGCAGCTCATGCAAGGCATCCGGCATGGCAGGGGCACATCGAGTCGCTGCGGAAGGCCGACGTGAATCTCGTCTACGGCCCTGATATCTGGCCACTGTATGGACCTCGTGAGGGCCCAGAAGTTCGAGAGCTGCCCTGGCCCACGATCATGGCGTCCATCCAGCAGGTAACGACCCAATCTGGATAAAGGACCTCACGCGGACCGCCCATTGATCACAATCGATGAGCCCTAGACGTACGGGTTGAGTGCCCAGAAGCGGACGGTGTCGCTGCGCCGGTCAAACAACAGTTTGGTGGAGTAGTCGCTGCCGTCGCGGTCGAGCTCGTGCGACCGGATCCACTGGGGATTCTCCGGCCCCTCGCCCTTGAGTGGCTTCTCGAACCACGAGGAGAATTCACCGACCGGCCCCTCGGAGACGAAGGCGTGGGCCGCCGTCAGCTCGGCAAGTTTCCCTGGTGTCAACCGGGCGAAGCCCGAGATCACCAGCTCCGGCGACGGTATGCCGCGATCGTTGTCCCGGCTGCTCACCCACTTGGCGTCGGTGAGCGGGCCCAGCAGTGGGAACGCCCGCTCCAGCGGTGTGGTGTCGGTGTGCCAGTCCCTCTTGGCCCCGTTCGCCACCTGACGCAGGGTCCACCAGGCGGGTAGGACCGCCAGCCCCGCCCCGATCCCGATCAGCTTCCGTCGCTCCAACGAGATCCCCCTCATGCCTGACTTCGGGGGCACCTTATCTGGCTTGAGCACCTCACCTGGACCACCTATTGATCACAACCAAATACGCGCCCTAGTACTCCAGCAGTACTTTGTGGCTTGACCTGGGGAAACGTCGAGCGGTGGGAGTGTAGCGGGCAGGTTGCCGTCACGGACGGCTTCTGCCCGCCTG
>NZ_JBSFCW010000016.1:0-152028 GCF_053593595.1 Streptomyces sp. NPDC002206 | reverse complement strand
GGGCACTACCGCCCCCGGGGGGCCGGGGGGGGGGGGGGCGGGGGGGCGGCCCCCCACCCCGCCCACCCCACCTGGGCCCGCACCTTCGTGTGCGGGCCCGCCTTCATACCCGGCCCGCTCGGGCCGCAGGAGCCACCATGCACACTCGTACTCTCCGGTCCCTCCGGCGCGGCGCCGCCGCCGGCGCCCTCATCGCGCTCCTCACGCTCTCCGGCTGCAGCTCGGACGGCGGTTCCGACGCGGCGGCGAACCCGACGCGGAGCATCTCCGACGACCAGGCGGCCGGCGTTCCGGACGACCAGGCGAGCCCGGCTCCCGAGGAGTCGTCGAGCCCTTCCAAGGGCCCGGTTCTGCCCGACGCGAAGCTCACCCCGGCGACCGGTTCCTTCACCGCCGAGCAGAAGAGGTACCTGCACGGCCGTGTGCCGAAGAACATGGACCCGGCCGCCGTGCTCCAGGCCGGCCAGGAGACCTGTCAGCGCATCGAGCGCACCGCCGCCCACGACAAGGACGCCGCGATCGGCGCGCTCATCGCCGGGGACCTGCCGTCCGCCGGCGACGCGATCGCCCAGCTGTGCCCGAAGCAGAAGCCGCTGCTGGACAAGGCCGCGACCGGCTTCGCCGACGGCACACGCAAGAAGCCTGCACCAGGCACCTATCGTGCGCTGACCAGCGCCGAGGGCTGCACCTGGAAGGCACTGGGCGCGGACGACAAGGTGCTGGCCTCGGGCCCTGGCCCGGACGCCCCGAAGAAGGTCACCGCGAAGATCCCGTCCGGGACCCGTACGTTCGTCTCCTCGGGCTGCTACGCCTGGCTCCCCGCGTAGCGGATGTCGTTCGGATAGGCGCGGGTCCGCACCGATCCGAACGACCGAGGCCGTCGTTGCTAGGCCCGCTCGTACACGTCGAGGAGTGTGCCGAGGACCGCGTCCATGGCGAACGTCTCGGCGGTGAGCTTGCGGGCCGCCTCCGACGCGGCGCGCCGGGCGGCCGGGTCCAGCAGGTCGAGCACCGCCGGGGCGATGCCGTCGGGTCCCGTCACGACCCGGCCGGCGCCGGCCCGGTCCACGTCGCGGGCCAGGCCGTTGGAGTCGGTCACCACGACCGGCGTGCCCACGGCCATCGACTCCAGGACCGACATCGGGAACGGCTCGTCCACCGACGGCAGGACGTACACGTGCGCCCTGCGCAGCTCCTCGGTCATGCGTGTCCCGTCGAGCGGTCCCGGGCAGCTCACCCGCGCCGCGAGTCCGAGTTCGTCGATCCGCCGCCGCACGGCGGCGAGTTCGCCCTCGTCGGGGCCCGCCACGACGAACGTGGCCTCGGGGTGCCGGGCCAGGATCGCAGGGGCCGCCTCCACCAGGTCGACGGGGCGCTTACGGGCCTGGAGCCGGGCCGCGTACAGGATGCGCGGCGGTCCCTCCGGTGCCGGGCCCTCGGGCTGCGCGGGCACGCCGTTCACCAGGCGGACGGCGCGGTCGAGGCCCGTCCCGCCCACCACGGCCTCCAGGTCCCGCAGTTCACGCGGGGTGAGGTGCAGAACGGCGGTGGCTCCGCGCAGCACCCGCCGCACCGCGATCGCGTCGAGAACCCTGGCCGAGCGCCGCTCGCTCGGGTCGACCATGCCGTGCGTCTGGAGGACCAGCGGCTTCCCGGCACGCAGCGCGGCGAGCGCCACCGGCAGGGTCACCAGGTCGCGCGCCAGATGCACATGGACGACGTCGGCCTGCCGTACGAGACGGTGGGCGCCGGCGAGCAGGGACGGCGAGGTCAGGCCGCTGAACCCCAACGGCAGGATCCTGCGGGCCTGGTGGAGGCGGGCGGGCACGCCCTCCACCTCCTCGGGCAGCGGCCCCTCGAAGCCGTCGGCGAGGGCGGTGAGCCGGGCGTCGTGCCCGCGTTCCCGCATCCCCTTGCAGAGGTTGAGGGCGACCCGGACCGGGCCGCCGAAGGCGTGGGTGGGGCTGTGCAGGGTGACCGCGTGCAGCACTCTCACGCCGGCTCCTCGACGGGTCGGCGCCGGTTGTCGGCGGTGTGCAGGGTCAGCTCGGGCAGGTCCTTGTGGAGGACCGCGCCCGCACCCACGACGGCACAGCGGCCGACCTTCACCCCGGCGAGGACGGTGGCGCGGGTCGCGACCCAGGCTCCGTCGTCAACGGTGATCGGCGCGTTGCGGTACCGGAAGTCGGCGGCGCGGTGGTCGTGGCTGCCGGTGCACAGCAGGGCCTCCTGCGACACGCACACATGGGCGCCGAGGGTGACCGGCTCCAGGTTGAGGATCCATGCCCCCTCGCCGATCCAGGTGTGGTCGCCGACCGTCAGCTTCCACGGCCAGAGCACGCGCACCCGGTGCCGGATGAGCACCCCCGTGCCGATCTCGGCGCCGAAGGCCCGCAGCAGCGCCGTCCTGACCCGGGCCGGGGTGAACCACGCCATGAAGACCGTGTTCATCACCGCGAACCAGAGCGCCTGGACGAGTATCCCGCGCCCCTTGTCGTATCCGGCCAGTGTGAAGGCCGGGAGATCACGCATCGATCCATCCCCTCAACAGCGTCTCCCCGGACGCTACTTCGCCACACTCTAGTAGCTGACCGTTCACCGCAGGCCAGGGCTCGTTAGACTGCGCCGGGGATCTCTTTCGGGGCGGGGGCGCCATGACGCAGCAGATGGTCCGGGGCACGACCGGTACGCCCGGGTCACCGGAGCGGGGCTGGCAGGTGGCGGTGCCGCCCTTCCGGCCGCGCACGCTCCTCTCCCGCGCGCTGTCGGTGCCGCTCGTCCTCGGTTTCACGGTGTTCCTGCCGTTGCTCGTGCTGGTCCAGCCCGGCACCGGTCTGCACGACTCGGCGCTGTGGCTCCAGCTCGCGCTCACCATGTACGCCGGCATCCGGCTCTCGGGGATGATCCTCTCCAGCCGGCGCAAGCTGCTCGCCGGTTCGTTCTGGCTGTTCGTCTACATGGCGATGGGCGTGGCACCGCTCGCGCAGGCCGTGCTCGGCCGTACGCCGACCCCCGTGGTGGGTGCGCGCACCGATCTGACGGAGGCGGTCGCGCTCGTCCTGATCGGCTGTGTCGCCTTCGACATCGGCACCCTGCTGGCACGCCAGCGGCCCGAGCGGAAGCGGGAGGACAAGCTGCGGCCGGCGCTGGTGCACCGCCGCCGCCTGTACCTGCTGACCCTCCTCGCCTTCCTCGGCTCGGCGCTCCTCGTCGTCAAGCTGGGCGGTCCCGCGGTCTTCTTCACGAGCCGCCAGGAGATCATCAGCAGTGTCCAGGAGGTCGGGCTCTCCCAGGCGGACTCGCAGGCCGGGCAGGCCATCGTGCGCGGCTTCGGCACCGTGCCCGCCCTCATCGCCTGGCTGGCGTACACGCGCTGGCTGGTGACCTCGCGGCGGGCCCGCCGTTCCGTGGTGATCATCGCGGTCTGGGGGGCGCTGGCCGCGCTGAACGCGGTGGTCAACAACCCGATCTCCAATCCGCGTTTCTGGTTCCTCACCGTCCTCTTCTCGCTGCTGTTCACCGTCTTCCCGGTGAGCGCGGCCTTCTACCGGGTCGCGCTCAGCCTGGGCGTGATCGTGGCGCTGGTCGTCTTCCCGTTCGCGGACCGCTTCCGCTACGACGACGCCAACTACCGTCCGGTGCAGACCACTTCGCCGCTGGAGCCGCTGGCCCTCAAGGACTACGACCAGGTCGGCATGTTCGCCAACACCATCACGTACGTCCGGTCGGGCAGCGGCCACACCTTCGGCCGCCAGATGGCCGGCTCGGTGTTGTTCGCGGTCCCCCGCTCGGTGTGGCCCGACAAGCCGATGGACACCGGGGTCATGGTCGGCCAGTGGATGGGCGCGACGAACACGAACCTCTCGTCGCCGGTGTGGGCCGAGCTGTGGATCGACTTCGGCCCGGTCGGGATGGTGGCGGGGTTCGTGGCAATGGGATACGCGGCGGCACGGGTCGACCGGCGCTACGCCCGCCGCGCGGTGCGCAGTGCCCGGCCGGGGAGCCTGATCGCCCTGGCCGTCCCTCTGGTCGCCGGCTACTCGTTCATCCTGCTGCGGGGCCCACTGCTCCAGGCATCAGGGCGCGTGGCCATCGCGGCGTTCTGCATCGCCCTGATCACCACGTTCCGCCAGGACCGGGCGCCGGGGCTGCGCTGACCGGAGGGCCGGGGCCCTGGGGAGCGGCCGCGCGCCGTGCGCTCCGCTCCCCCACGCGGTGACGCTCAGTTCGCGGGGACCGCCGGTACCGCCGTCGTCGGGGTCGTCTCCTCCACCCGCAGGCGCGCGACCCGGGTCCAGGCCGCCACCGCCTTCAGTGCGGAGCCCGCGGCCAGACCCCAGGCCGCTCCGAGCGCCGAGCCGGTCAGCAGGTATCCGGTGAGCATGAGGACGACCGAGAGCAGCGAGAACACCACCTGCACCGACAGGGTGGCGCGCGGCCTGAGCACGCGCAGGGTCACGAGGGCGCAGGTGCCCAGGCCCATCACCGCGTACTGGGCGCCCGAGGCGGGCAACAGAGCGGCGGCCGACTGCCAGGTGGCGCCGAGGAGTTGGCGTCCGACGTGGTCGGGAAGGGCGTACAGCACGAGCCCCCAGGCGAGGCCGACGGCGCTGAGCACGAGGCCGAGCAGCGCGGCGGCGCGGGTGGTGGCGCGACGGCCGCCGAGCCGGTTGAGCAGCGGCGGCCCGAAGGCGTTGACCGAGTTGAACAGGACGTTGAGCGGCCCGAAGAGCGTGGTGGCGCCGCGCAGGGCGCCGACCGCGAGCGGGGCGGCGAACAGGCCGAGGCCGAGCACGGCGAGCTGGCTGGAGGCATTGCCGACGGCGAACTCCACGACGAAGCGCTGTCCGAGGTGGCCCCGGCGCACGTAGGGCCGCAGGTCCGCCCGTGCGCCGCGGACAAGGGGCCACAGCAGGCGCAGGCCGAGCAGCAGTGCCGGGACGGCCGACACGCCCCACACCGCCACGAGGAGTCCGGGCGCGGCGTGCCGGGGCTGGAGCAGCAGCGCGGGAACCACGCACACCAGACGCAGGGTGTCGGCGGCCAGGGCCAGGCCGGGGCGCCGCAGGGTGGAGAACGCGTACCGCAGCCCGTCCTGCACGAGGACCAGGGGCAGCACGACCCCGAGGGCAAGGAAGGCTCCGCCGGGTCCGGCCCAGCCGCCGGTGACGGCGCCGGTGACCGCGCCGACGGCGGCTAGCAGGACCCCGCCGACGGTGGAGGCGAGGGAGGTGAAGGCGATCGCGGACCTGCAGGCGGCGCCGGTGGCGGCGGTGTCGCCCCGGGTGAGGACGACGGCCTGGCCGACGTACGCCATGTTGAGGCCGAGCAGCACCGTGAAGGTGAGGTACACCATCGAGAAGGTGGCGAAGCCGTACGCGGTGGAGACGCGGGCGGCGATCACCAGCACGGCGATGTTGGTGAGGCTGGACGCCGCCTGGTCGAGCACCGAGGCGAGGGCGGCCGCCGACCGCCGCGGGGTGCGAGGCGGGTCGGACGGCGGCTTTTCCTCCGGGGCGGTCACCGGTCCCCCGAGCGGACGGTGCGCAGCGCGACCGTGTCGCTGCCGTCGCCGTCGAAGTGCCGCTCGGGTTCGGGGGTGTTGCTCGGCTCGGGAGTGGGGACCGGCTGGCTCTTGGGCGCCCGGCGTCGGCTGCCACGGCGGGCGACGGGCGCCCGGCCCCTCTTGGAGTCGGTGTGCGTCACCGCGCCGAGGACGGTACCGCCGGCGCCGACGATCAGTTCGCGGATACGCATCAGGTCGGCGCGGTGCACGGTCCGCGGGTCGCAGACGATGAGCACGCCATCGACCCGGTCGACGAGCGCGAGGGCGTCGGCGTACGCGAGGACGGGCGGGGCCACGACCACGACGGTGGCGTCCGGATCGTCGGCCTCGGCGATCAGCCGGGTGGTCCGGGCGGAGGTGAGCGCGCGCGGTACGTTGCGCACGCGTTCGCCGGGGACGAGTACGAAGGCTCCCGACTCGCCCGCGTCGACGAGGAGTTGTCCTCGGCTCGGCCACTCGCCCTCGGCGTGCTCACCGGTACGGCTCCAGCGGGGCCGGGAGGCGGCGGACACGTCGAGCCGCTCGGAGAGCGACGGGGTGCGCAGGTCGGCCTCCACCAGCAGGACGTTCTTGCCGGTCTCGGCGAACGAGGCGGCGAGGTTGACCGCGACGGCGACACTCGACTCCATGGAGCCGCGCGGGGCGACGACGAGCAGTCGGCGCCGGTCGGCGAAGCGCTCGTCGTAGGCGAGGCGGAAGGCGATCGAGCGGTACTCCTCGGCTGCCCGGGAGTCGGTGTGGCCGACCACCAGGGTTCCCGCCGAGCCGCGGGGCAGCGCGCCGAGGACGGGACCGCGGACGGCGCGGGCGACGTCACCGGCCGAGCGGGGCGCCGGGTCGAAGACGAGCCGCACCCAGGCGCCGAGCAGGCCGAGACCGACGCCGACGAGGCCGCCGAGGCCGAGCGACAGCGGCAGGCCGGGCCCGTCGGACGAGGAGGGGACCGTGGCGTTGCGGATCACGTTGCCGGGCGTCATGTCGAGCGCCTTCAGGCTGGTGATCTTGCTGCGGAGGTCGGTGATGCGGTTGAGCAGGTTGGCCTGCACCGCGTAGGCGGAGTCCGCGGCGGATCCGTCGGGAAGCTGCTTGATCTGCCGGGAGAGCTCGTCGTTCTGCTTGGCGACCGGATTGAGCTGGTCCTGCAGGCTCTTGAGCATCGAGTCGCGGACGGACTCCCACTGGTCCTTGCGCATGTCGATGTACGACGCGGTGAGGGCGTTGGCGCGGCGCGCCGCCTCCTTCGGGTCGGACGCGTTGTACGTGAAGTGCAGGACGAGGGTCTGCGGCGGGTTGGTGACCTGGAGCCCGCTCTGGAGCTGATCCACCTCGTCCGCGCTCATCTTGAGCTGCTTCGCGGCGCCTTGCGCGACCGAGCGGCTGAGTGCCGTCTGCCGCTCGGACCCCATGTTGAGCGCCTTGTCGCTGGAGAGCGTCGGCGCGAACGGGTCGCTGGTGGGGGCGCGGAGCACGATGTCGGTGGTGGCGGCGTAGCTGTCGGCGCCGGTGACGCCGAGCCAGGCGCCGGCCAGCAGTCCGACGCCGACCCCGCCGCCTATCAGCCACCGGTAGCGCAGCAGTTGGCGGAACTGCTCACGCAACTGCTCCGGCTCGTCCTCCCCCCGGACGGGAACGTTTGTCTCGTTCACCTTCCAAGTCCCCCCATTGCCTCGTCGATCAGCGCGTCGATGCGCGCGAGACCCGCCTCCCGTGACAGATGGGCCGCTACATGGCGCGGCCCCGCCGCGCCCAACTCGTCCGCCATCTTCGGATCTTCGGCGAGTCTACGCACCGCTGACAAGAACTGATCAGGATTCTCCGGTTCCACAAGCATTCCGGCACCGGATCGCAGCACTTCGCGGGCCGTACCGCCTTCGGCTGCGACCGAGGCGACCACCGGGCGGCCGGCCGCGAAGTAGGAGGTGAGCTTGGAGGGGACACTCATGTCGAGGACGGAGGCGCGCTGGGTCACGGCGAGTACGTCGGCGGCGGCCAGGACGTCCGGGAAGTCGGCGTCGTCCACCGACGGCAGGAACTCCAGGTTGGGCAGCCCCTCGGCGAGTGCGGTGAGGTGCTCGCGCTGGTTGCCGTCGCCCATCAGGACGATCCGGGTGGCCGGGTCGCGGCGGGCGGCGTCCACCAGCACCTCCAAGCCCTGCTTGAGGCCCATGTTCCCGGAGTGCAGGACCACGGTCTGCTCGGGCCGCCAGCCGAGCCGCTCGCGGGTACGGTCGCGTGGCGCCGAAGGGGCCTGTATGTGCGACCAGTTGGGCACCAGGCGTATGCGTCCGGGGTCAACACCCATGGCCCGCACCCGCTCGACGAACGTCTCGTGGATGACGCCGACCAGCGTGGCACGCCGCAGCACCCAGGACTCCGCGCGCTCGGCCAGCTCGGCGGCGCGGCCACCGCCCTGGATTCCCGACTGCGCGGCGGCGGCCCCCATGAGGTCCTGCACGACCGGCACGTACGGTACCCGGTGCCGGGCTGCGACGCGGGCGCCGAGCACGCCCCCGGCAAGGCTGGGCAGTTGGGCGAGTACGGCGTCGAGGCGGCCGGTGCGGGGCGGCACGACCAGGCCGTGGGCGAGTATCGAGCTCTCGAACAGGGCCCTGCGCAGGGCGCTCTGGCGCGGTGGGACGCTGTGCCGCCTGCGGTGCACGGTGACTCCGGCACGCTGCTCGGTGGCCCGCCACACCGTGCGGTAGGCGGGGTCGAGGCGCCAGGACGGGTAGTGCGGGAGCCCGGCAAGGACATGGGTGTCGTGGCCGCGGCGCGCCCAGTGCTCGGCGATACCGGTGGCGTACGGGCCGACACCCGTGTGCTCGGGCGCGTAGTTGGTGGACACCAGGAGCAACCGGAGTCTGTACGGGGCGAGTTCACCCTCCTCGTGAGTATCTGCAGCGACGTCCGGCTGAGTGGTGCGCTGCCGCGGCACGGAGGCCGCTGCGCGGGCAGCCCCGCTCCCGTCCCGATTGCGACGCTCGTCGTGGGTGTGTGTCACGCGACGAAACCCTCCCCCGGCCGCCTCGGCGGCCTCCCCTGTGTGTCCGCGCCTTACGGGACCCCCCGGTCCCACGCACTGCTCGGCAGTGAACCAGGACGCACCCCAATTGTTCACCCTTCCTGCACCGAGCGTGGACGCTATCGTCAAAGTCCGCACATCCCCGCAAAGGAGTGCGCACAGGGGGACATCATCGATCGCGGGGGCATCTGTGCCATTGAGCAAGCCGTATCGCGTGGGCTATGCGCCGGGCGCCTACGATCTTTTCCACATCGGGCACTTGAACATCCTGCGCCACGCACGTGCCCAGTGCGACTACCTGGTGGCAGGCGTGGTCCCGGACGAGATGACCGAACGGGCCAAGGGCAGGCGGCCGATGATCCCTCTCGTCGAGCGGCTGGAGATCGTCCGCAGCATCCGGTACGTGGACGCCGCTTTCGTCGAGACCGTGCCGGACAAGCTGGAGACGTGGAAACAGGTTCGCTTCGACGTGCTGTTCAAGGGCGACGACTGGCGGGACACGCCGAAGGGGGCACGGCTGGAGCGGGACTTCGCCACTGTGGGCGTGGACGTCGTCTACTTCCCGTACACCGTGCACACGTCGAGTACCCAGCTGCGACGTGCCATCGATGCCCTCGGCGGGACGCGGCTCACCGACGAACTGCGGACAGCTCCCGGAACCACTTGGTGAGGAAGGCGACGAGGAAGAGCACGGCGGCGACCGCGAGGACGGCGTAGGTCCACCGGAGGACGCCGCCGCGTCCCCCGAATACGGCCGTCTCCTCCGGGGGACGTACTCCCTTCGGGCCCGACGACGAGCACGATCTCCCGTCCGCGGGAAGCGCCGCGGACGCCGGTCCCGCTCGTCGCCACCCGGTCCTCGTGCGGCACGACGGTCGGGCCGGCCGCGGCGAGCGGCGCCGCAATCTCCTTGGGCGCGGCGTCCGTGACCTCGGGAGTCGGACCCGCCGGGACTGCTTCCCGACGTCACGCGCCGTGGCCGGACCTCCCTCGCCGGACCGACCCCGGCCCGCACCGACTTCCATGCGACGCCGAGCTGACACCTTGTCAGTGAAGTCAGCAGAGGGTCGGCATCGACCCGCCCGAAGGCGGTTACATGTGACGCCGGCTGCACATAGGCTGTCCTCCCTGAGGTCTTCGCTGACCTGGCAGAATGTAGCCCTGGAGCCGATCCGGCAGCGCTAGGAGCCGCCCGTGTTCTATTACGTGCTCAAATACGTCATTCTGGGGCCGTTGCTGCGGTTGCTGTTCCGGCCCAGGATCGAGGGACTGGAGCACATTCCGGAGGACGGCGCGGCGATCGTCGCCGGCAACCACCTGTCGTTCTCCGACCATTTCCTGATGCCCGCGATCATCAAACGGCGCATCACCTTCCTCGCCAAGGCGGAGTACTTCACCGGTCCGGGGCTGAAGGGGCGGCTGACCGCCGCGTTCTTCCACAGCGCCGGGCAGATCCCGGTGGACCGGTCCGGCAAGGATGCGGGACAGGCCGCGATCCGTGAAGGGCTCGGGGTGCTGAGCAAGGGCGAGCTGCTCGGGATCTATCCGGAGGGGACCCGTTCGCACGACGGCCGGCTCTACAAGGGCAAGGTCGGTGTCGCGGTGATGGCGATCAGGGCGCAGGTGCCGGTGGTGCCGTGCGCGATGGTCGGTACGTTCGAGATCCAGCCTCCCGGCAAGGTCGTCCCGCGGATCAAGCGGGTCACCATCCGCTTCGGTGAGCCGATGGATTTCTCCCGCTATGCCGGGATGGAGAATCAGAAGGCGGCGATCCGGGCGGTCACCGACGAGATCATGTACGCGATCCTCGGGCTCTCCGGTCAGGAGTACGTCGACGAGTACGCGGCCAAGGTGAAGGCTGCGCAGGCCGAACAGACGAAGAAGTTCCCGAGGCTGCGACGCTGACCGCGAATCCGCGATCGGCGAACGCGCATGGCCCAACGGGTCCGCTTCCGCCTAGCGTTCCTCCCATGGGCAAAGGGCACGCGTGGATTCTTGGAGCGACGGGACAGATCGGGCGGGCCGCGGTGCGGGCGCTCGTCGAGGACGGCTGGGAGGTGACGGCGGCCTCGCGCGGCGGTGGGCGGGACGAGCAATGGGCCGACGGCGTACGGACGACGACCCTCGACCGGGACGAGGAGGGGGCGCTCGCCGCGGCGCTGGGCGACGGCTGTGACGTACTCGTCGACATGGTGGCGTACGGCGAGCAGCACGCCCGGCAGCTGACCGGGCTGGCCGACCGGATGGGTTCGGCGGTCGTCATCTCCAGCGGTGCGGTGTACGAGGACGATCGCGGCCGCAGCTTCGACACCCAGGGCGAGCCCGACGGGGCCCCGCGGTACCCGGTGCCGATCCCGGAGACACAGCGCACGGTAGCGCCGGGGGATGCAACGTACGGGACCAGGAAGATCCGGCTGGAGCGGGACCTGCTGGCGGCGGGTGACGCCCTGCCGGTGACGCTGCTGCGGGCCGGTGCGATCCATGGCCCGCACTGCCGCTCGCCGCGCGAGCTGTACTTCGTGAAGCGGCTGCTGGACGGGCGCGGACGACGGGTGCTCGCGTACAACGGCACGAGCCGCTTCCATCCGGTCCACGTGTCCAACGTGGCCGAGCTGATCCGGCTCGCCGCCGGGCAGCCCGGGTCGAGGGTGCTCAACGCGGCTGATCCTCAGGCGCCCACGATCGCGGAGATCGCGTCGGCCATCGACGGGGTGCTCGGCCGGGAGACGGAGACGGTGCTGGTGGACGGAGCGCCGCCGGTGGGCGAGGTCGGCGAGACGCCGTGGAGCAGTGCCCATCCCATCGTGTACGACATGACGGCTGCCGCGAAGGAGCTCGGCTACCGACCGTTGACGGGCTACGTGGAGTCGCTGCCGGAGACCGTCGATTGGCTCGTCGGGCAGCTGGCCGGCCGGGACTGGCGGGACGCCTTCCCGGCGATGCTGCGGGCGTACGGCGAAGGCCTGTTCAACTATGAGGCGGAGGACGCCTGGCTGGAGCGGTACGGCCGGGAACGGCCGACGCGGTAGGGCCGGGGTCGGCGAGCGGGGCCCGTACGGGGGGACGGGCGGCCGGTGATGATCCTCCGGCCGCCCGCCCCCTCGCTCAGCCGATTACGGCTTCGGGGTGGCGTGCGGGGCGCACGTCACGTCCTGCCGGTCGGTCTGCCCGGTGAGCAGGTAGTTGTCCACCCGGTCGTTGATGCAGGGGTTGAGCAGGCCCGTGACGCCGTGCGAGCCGGCGTCCTTCTCGGTGATCAGACGCGAGCCCTTGAACCGCTTGTGCAGCTCGACGGCGCCCTCGTACGGAGTGGCGGCGTCACGCGTGGACTGCACGATCAGCACCGGCGGCAGGCCCTTGCCGGTCTTGACCTCCAGCGGGGTCTGCTGCTTGGCCGACCAGGTCGCACAGGGCAGGTTCATCCAGGCGTTGGCCCAGGTCATGAACGGGTAGTCCTTGTGCAGCCGGGTGTTGTCGCGGTCCCACTTCTGCCAGCTGGTGGGCCACTTGGCGTCCGCGCACTCGACAGCCGTGTACACGGCGTTGCCGTTCTCCGAGGAGGCGTTCCCCGCGAGATCCGACATGTCGGGGCCCGCGGCGTCGACCAGCGCCTGGGTGTCGCCCGCCCGGTAGTCGCTCCAGGTCTGGGCGACGAGCACCCAGGTGGAGTCGTAGTACGGCGTGTTCTGGAAGAAGCCGATGAGTTCGGCGGGTCCGACGACGCCGCCGATCGGGCTCTTCTTGGCCGAAGCGCGCAGCTTCAGCCACTCCTGCTCGACCTGGGCAGGCGTGGTGCCGATGTGGAAGGCCGCGTCGTTCTTGGCCACCCACGCCGTCCAGTCCTCCCAGCGCTGCTGGAAGGCGATGTCCTGGTTGAGGTTGGCCTCGTACCAGATGTTGTCCTTCGCCGGGTTGACCACGCTGTCGACGATCATGCGCCGGACGTGGTCCGGGAACAGCGTGCCGTAGACCGCCCCCAGGTACGTGCCGTAGGAGACGCCCAGGAAGTTGAGCTTCTTCTCACCGAGCGCGGCGCGGATGACATCCAGGTCGCGTGCGGTGTTCGGCGTCGTCATGTGGGGCAGCATGTCGCCGCTGCGCTCCGCGCAGCCGTCCGCGTACTCGGCGGCGAGCTTGCGCTGGGCGCGCTTGTCGGCCTCGCTGTCGGGTACCGGGTCGGCCTTCGGGGCCTTCACGAACTCCTGCGGGTCGACGCAGGAGATCGGCGCCGAGTGGCCGACACCGCGGGGGTCGAAGCCGACGAAGTCGTACGCCTTCGCGGCCTTCGTCCACAGCGGGTTCTTGTTGGTGATCCGGGCGGGGAACCGCAGCCCGGAGCCGCCGGGGCCGCCCGGGTTGTAGAGCAGCGCGCCCTGCCGCTCCGCCTCCGTACCGGTGCTGACGTGCCGGTCGACGGCGAGCTTGATCTGCTTGCCGTGGGGCTTGGCGTAGTCGAGCGGTACGGTCACCCAGCCGCACTGAATCGGAGTGGCCAGGGCCCAGTCGGCCGGGCAGTCCTTCCAGTCGATGCCGGTGTGGGCCGCCTGTGCGGCGGCGATCTGGACGCCGCGCGCCTCCGAACCGCTGTCATGGCGGCCGTCGGCTGTGGCCGTCGGTGCAGCTATCGCGCCCGCTATGAGCGTGCCCGCTATCAGAGTGCCGGCCGAGCCGAGCACTGCTGTGCGTCTCAAGTGGAACCTCCCCCATTGTCTGAAGCGCCGCGGTTGGCGGCGCAGTTCACATCGAGACCTCCCGCGGATCCTGTCGCCTGTGGGGTTCCTGAGAACAGGGCGTACACACACTTCTTTACCGAATCGATAACCGGACATCCGTGTCCCGCTGAGCGGTGCGCAACCGCGTCAGCCGGCCAGCACCTCGTCCAGCGCACCGTCCAGGACGCTGCGCAGCAGTCGTGCGTCGGGGGCCACGGCGGTCACCAGTACCGCGGGGCCGACCAGCCGGGTGAGAACGGCGGTCGGCCCCAGCAGTCTCGTATCGGGGCACTTGTCCTCGAATGCCGGGTCCACCACGAGGAGCTGGCCGATCGCACGGTGTCCGCCGAGCACGGCGCCACCGTCCCAGCCGCCGGGCGCCCCCGGTCCGTACGCCACTTGCTGATCGAGAAGCGGGCGTCCGGCGCGGTGGACGGTGAGGCGGCTGATGAGAGTGCCGGTGGTCTCGCCGTGGCGTCCGAGGATCTGCTCCTCCCGAAGCACCAGCTTTGCGGTCTCGGCCAGTTCGGCCCTGGTGGTCATGCGCAGCTCGCTGCCGCACGCCGAAATGAGCTGCTCCGGAAGCCAGTTGAGCTCCGCCCTCTTCCCCACCTTCAACTCGATGTCATATGTGGCGGGTTGGACATACGGTCCAGGGCCGGGCAGCGCCACGGTCGCCGCCGCGGAGTCCACGGTGAGCCGGGCGCCGTCCTCGACCCGCGCCTCGATGGCGAGCCGGTCGCCCCCCAGCGGCGCGCTCATCGCGCCGACGACGGTGACCCGGGCGCACGGGGCGACGATGGCCCTGGTCCGGCGCAGGGCCAGCGGCCCGTCGCTCTCGAGGACGGGAAGAGCCGTGGCGCCGCGGCCGTCGGGGACGGCGGTGATCCGGGCGGTCGCGTGGACGCTCATGCGGTCCAGGCGGCGAGCTGCGCCCGTACCCAGTCCGCGACGGGCTTGACGCCCTCGCCGGAGGTGAGGGAGGTGAAGGCGACGGGGAGTGTGCCGCGCTGCTCCGCGGCGTCCCGGGCCATCCGGTCCAGATCGGAGCCGACATACGGCGCGAGGTCGGTCTTGTTGATCACGAGGAGGTCAGAGGTGGTGACACCGGGCCCGCCCTTGCGCGGGATGTCGTCACCGCCCGCCACATCGATGACGAAGATCTGGGCGTCGACCAGGCCTTTGGAGAAGGTGGCGGTGAGGTTGTCGCCGCCGGACTCGACGAGGATCAGATCGAGAGGGCCGACGGTGTCCTCCAGGTCCTCGACGGCTTCGAGGTTGGCGGAGATGTCGTCGCGGATGGCGGTGTGCGGGCAGGCGCCGGTCTCGACGGCCTGGATGCGCTCGGGCGGCAGCACAGCGTTGCGCAGCAGGAACGCGGCGTCCTCGCGGGTGTAGATGTCATTGGTGACGACGGCGATGGACAGCTGGTCGCGCAGCGTGCGGCAGAGCGCTGCGACGGTCGCCGTCTTGCCGGATCCGACCGGGCCGCCGAGCCCGATGCGCAGGGCGCGGCGGGTGCCGTCGGGGCGTGCGGCGTCGGCACTGATGGCTGCCGGGCCGTCGTGGGAGTGGTCGAGGTGCATGGGGTGCGGCTCCTGAGGGGTGCGGTGCGGGTGGTCCTATGAGGCGAACAGGCGGACCGGCCAAGCGGCATGCGCTTCGGCGGTGATGTCGAGCAGAGGCGCGGAGGCCGCGGGCAGCGCGTCGATGCCGTGGTGAACGGCGGCGGCGGCCTGTTCGGCGACCCGGTCGAGTTCCGGCGCGAGGCGGGCGAGGACTGCGGTGGCCTCGAAGGGGTTCAGGGACAGCAGCCGGACCGCCGCGGTGGCCGGTCCGCTGACCGTTTCGTAAGCGACGCAGTGGGCCGCGTCCTCGGGTCCGAGACCCGCCGCGCGTGCGGTGAGGCCGAGCACGACGGGCTGGTGGGCGCCGCGCGGCCGGGCCTCCGCGAGTGCGGCGAGTTCGGGGCTGGGCCAGGTGGCACGGGCGGCCCGCATCAGCTGACGGCCGAGCTTGCGCGCGACCGCGCGCAGTGCGGGTGACGGGGTGCGGGCATCGGCGGCCTCGTCGAGCGCGAGCGGGTCGAGGCCGTGGGCGGCCGCCGCCGCGAGTGCGGCGGAGGTGAGTCCGGTGGTGTGCAGGCGGCCCCGGCAGAAGGCGGCGAGGTCCTCGACGTTACGGATGCGTCCTGCCTCGACGGCCGGTTCGGCGCCACCGGAGTGGGCGTGCCCCCCGGCGGGGAACCGGCCGTCGGCGAGGACGAGCAGTGCTGCGCGGCTCATCACTTGGCCTGTCTCAGAAGAGGAAGTAGCGCTGGGCCATGGGGAGTTCAGCGGCGGGCGCGGGTTCGACCGGTTCGCCGTCGATGGTCACGGCGAAGCTGTCCGGATCGACCTGGACCCGCGGCAGCGCGTCGTTCTCCCGCATGTCCGCCTTGGTGACCCCCCGAGTGCTGGTGATCGGCACGAAGCGTTTACCGAGTCCGAGGCGTTCCGGCAGCCCGTCCTCGATGGCCGCGCTCGCCACGAAGTTGAACGAGTTGGCGGCGGGCGCCCGGCCGAGTGCGCCGAACATCGGCCGGGGCATCACCGGCTGCGGAGTGGGGATGGACGCGTTGGCGTCGCCCATCTGTGCGTAGGCGATCTGTCCGCCCTTGATGACGGTCTGCGGCTTGACGCCGAAGAAGGCCGGGTCCCACAGCACCAGGTCCGCGAGTTTGCCGGTCTCGACGGAACCGATTTCCTGGTCGAGGCCCTGGGCGACGGCCGGGTTGATGGTGTATTTGGCGACATAGCGACGCACTCGGTGGTTGTCGGCCCGCCCGTCGCCGGGCAGGGGGCCGTGGCGCTTCTTCATCACATGGGCGGTCTGCCAGGTGCGCAGGACGACCTCGCCGACGCGGCCCATCGCCTGGGAGTCGGAGGAGATGATCGAGATCGCTCCGAGGTCGTGGAGGATGTCCTCGGCGGCGATGGTGGACGGCCGGATCCGCGATTCGGCGAACGCCAGGTCCTCCGGGACGGCCGGGTTGAGATGGTGGCAGACCATCAGCATGTCGAGGTGTTCCTCGATGGTGTTGACGGTGTGCGGCCGGGTGGGGTTGGTGGAACTGGGCAGGATGTACGGCTCCGAGACCACGGTGATGATGTCCGGCGCATGCCCGCCGCCGGCGCCTTCGGTGTGGTAGGCGTGGATGGAGCGGCCGGCGATCGCGGCGAGGGTGTCGCCGACGAAGCCGGCCTCGTTGAGGGTGTCCGTGTGGATGGCGAGCTGGGCGCCGCTCTCCTCGCATACGTTCAGACAGGCGTCGATGACAGCCGGGGTGGCCCCCCAGTCCTCATGAATCTTGAATCCGAGGGCCCCGCCGCGCAGTTGAGCCCGCAGAGCTTCGCCGGACATCGTGTTGCCCTTGCCGAGCAGTCCGATGTTGACGGGGTAGGCCTCCAACGACTCGAACATCCGGGCGAGGTGCCAGGCGCCCGGGGTGACCGTGGTGGCCTTGGTACCCTCGGCCGGTCCGGTGCCGCCGCCGACGAGCGTGGTGACACCGGCGGAGAGCGCCTGGTCGACGATGGTCGGCGAGATGAAGTGGACGTGCGCGTCGACGGCACCGGCGGTCACGAACTTGCCGTTGCCCGCGATGATTTCGGTCTCCGGGCCGATGACGAGGTCGGGGTGGACGCCGTCCATCGTGTCCGGGTTGCCCGCCTTGCCGATGCCGGTGATCCGGCCGTCGCGGATGCCGATGTCCGCCTTGACGATGCCCCAGTGGTCGATGATGACGGCGCCCGTGATGACGGTGTCGGGAGCCCCTTCGGCCCGGGTGGTGCGCGCCTGGCCCATCGATTCGCGGATCACCTTTCCACCGCCGAACACTGCCTCGTCGCCGGCGCGTCCGGGGCCACCGGAGCGGTCCTCCTCGATCTCGACGAGCAGATCGGTGTCGGCGAGCCGGACGCGGTCGCCGGTGGTCGGCCCGAACAGATCGGCGTACACGGCGCGGTTGAGCTCAGCCATCGAGGGCACCTCCGGTTTCGCCGCGCAGGCCCGGGACGATGCGCCGTCCGGCGAGGGGCACGAGTTCGATGTCGACGGGGATGCCGGGCTCGAAGCGGACCGCGGTCCCGGCGGCGATGTTCAGCCGCAGGCCGTGGGCGGCCGCACGGTCGAATTCGAGGCCGGGGTTGGCCTCCGCGAAGTGGTAGTGCGAGCCGACCTGGACGGGCCGGTCGGCGGCGTTGAGGACGGTGAGTCGGGTGATCGGGCGGCCCGGGTTGAGCGGCACCGGCCCGTCCGCGTAGAGGATCTCTCCGGGGATCATCGGCGGCGCCCCGTCAGACGATCGGATCATGGACGGTGACCAGCTTGGTGCCGTCCGGGAAGGTGGCCTCGACCTGGACATCGTGGATCATCTCGGGGATCCCCTCCATGACGTCGTCGCGGGTGAGTACCTTCCGCCCGGACGCCATCAGTTCGGAGACCGTACGGCCGTCGCGGGCGCCCTCCAGCAGATGCGCGGTGATCAGCGCCACCGCCTCGGGGTGGTTGAGCCGCAGTCCACGCGCCCGACGCTTCTCCGCCACGTCGGCGGCCACATGGATGAGCAGGCGTTCTTGCTCATGCGGGGTCAGTTGCAACGCTTCCACCTCACAGTCTTCCGCCCAGTACGGTGCTGGGCGCAGCGAGACATTAACTGCGCTCAACAGACTGTTGAACTCAGAACCGGTGTCTCACTCCGAGGTATTGCACGTTAGGGCGGAAGTTTTTCCGGCGCGTTAACTGATCTTTTGCAGGTCCATGGACATCAGGCCACGCAGGCCGTTCTCCAGCACCTCGGGCGCGGCGTCCCCGAACATCGCCGGCTGCACAATGAATCCCCGGGCGGTGGCGATCAAGGTGCGGGCCACATGATCGGACGGCACGTCGGCGGCCAGAATGCCGGCCTCGCGGTAGACCTCGACCAACTCTTCCCAGCCCGAGCACAGCCCTCCGTACGCCTCGCCGAGGGTGGCGGCGAGCCGCTCGCTGCGCAGGGTCTCGGACCACACCTGCACGATCAGCCCGGCGTAGGCCCGTCGGTCCATCCCCCGGCCTTCGCCACTGAACAGCGTCCGCGTCGCACGGCCGATCAGCACATCAGGGGTGGGTGGCGGGCTGACCCGGACCGCCTCCTCGAACGCCTGCCGGACACTGCCGACCGCCTCTCCGGCGATGGCCGCGATCAGATCGTCCTTGCCGCTGAAGTAGCGGTAGACCGCACCCGCCGAGAGCCCGACCTCGTGCAGTACGTCCTGCATGGAGGTGCCGTGGAAGCCGTTCCGTGCGAAGCAGCGCGCGGGACCATCCAGGATCTGCCTGCGGCGGGCGTCGAGGTGTACCTGGGATACGCGAGCCATGGCCGCAATCCAAAACGAACGTTCTTTCTTGACAGACGCCGCACTGGAGGACAGGTGACGCCCGCAAAACGAACGATCCTTCTCTCTGAATCGAGGCCCTCCATGCCCGCCACTCCGAACCACCGCATGGTGGCGGTCGTCCTCCTGATCCCCGTGGTGGTGACCATCGCGCTCTGGGCCTTCGCCTGGCCTGCCGCCCGGATCGCACCACGGGACCTCCCTCCGGGCATCGCGGGCTCCGCACCGGCCGCCGACCGGCTCCAGCAGCAGTTCGGGCAGCACGGGGACGCCTTCGAGATCCACCGCTTCGGTGACGGGGCCACGGCCCGTACCGCCATCGAGGACCGGGTCGTATACGGCGCGGTCGTGATCACACCGAAGGGGCCACGGCTGCTGACCGCCTCGGCGGCGAGCCCGATGGTGGCCCAGCTGCTCCGCGAGGCCGTCACCACCCGGGCCTTGGCCGGCAGCCAGGTGCAGGTCACTGATGTCGTGGCGGCTCCTGCCGGGGATCCGCGCGGGAGCGCGCTCGGCGCGGGCATCCTGCCGCTGGCGATCGCGGGTGTCGCCGCCGGATCCGCCGTCACGATGCTGAGGCTGCGCGGCGGCCGGGCCGCCGGGGCGCTGATCGGCGTCGCCGCGCTCGTACGCAGTGGCATCGCGACGTGGCGTCCGGCGACCTCACCGCGGGGGCACAGGCCGTCAGTTGCCCGGGTCGGTCCGCCCCCGGTGTTCCGCCGCGATGCCGAAGCGTCGCCGTTCGCCCGTGGCGGACGCGGCGGAGCCGATCGAGGAGACCGAGCTGATCACCTGCTCCTCGGCAGCCGTTTCTTCCTTCTCGAGTCGCTCCAGGTCAGCGGCCGAAACGAGCGCCACCAGCGGCTTGCCGTGCCGGGTCACCACGACTCGCTCGCCGCCGTAGACGACGCGGTTGATCAGTTCGGCGAGCTCAGCTCGGGCTTGCGTCACCGGAATCTCGTAGGCCATAGTCCCCATCATAACCTTCTGTACGTCCTGTACATTTTTCACAGATGCTTGTGCAGGCCCCGCGCAGACGCAGACACCGGAGGAGAGGCTTCACCATGTTCCGCCCTGCCGCCCGTTACGTACTGCCCGAGTTCACCGAGCGCACGACCGACGGGACCCGCACCCTCGACCCGTACTCCAAGCTGCTCGCCGAGCGGATCGTCTTCCTCGGCACCCCGGTCGACGACACCGCCGCCACCGATCTGATCGCGCAGTTCATGTACCTGGAACACGCCGCGCCCGACCGCCCCATCTCCCTCTACATCAACTCCCCCGGCGGCTCGTTCGACGCCATGGCGGCGATCTACGACACGATGGAGTACCTCACCTGCGAGATGGAAACCTTCTGCCTCGGACAGGCCGGTTCCAGCGCGGCCCTGCTGCTGGCCGCGGGCGCCCCCGGCCGACGGCACGCCCTCCCCGGGGCCAGGGTCGTCGTGCAGCAGCCCGCGCTTCCCGAGCCGCTGCAGGGCCAGCCGTCCGATCTGGAGATCGAGGCACGAGAACTGGTCCGCATCCGTGAACAGCTCACCCGCCTGCTGGCCCGTCACACCGGGCGAACTGCCGAGCGGATCGCCGCGGACATCGAGCGCGATCTCATCCTCGACGCCCCGGGCGCCAAGGCGTACGGCCTGGTGGACCACGTTCTGGAGAACCGCAAGACGTCGCTCCCGCCGAACAGCGCGAGGTGAACACCCGATGCAGTCACCGGAGTTCCCGCCGCTGCCCGCGCTGACGCGCGCCGAGGGCGAGTTCATCGACTGTTACCTGGAAGTCCTCGACCAGTTGGGCCGGATCAACCCCGCCCACGGCAGCGACACCTACGGCGCGCTGCGCGCGGCACAGGCACTCGCCTCGCGGGCCGTCGCCCTGCGGAACGCACTCGTGATGATGCACGAGCGCGGTGAAGCACAGATCCACGCCGCCACCTTGGCGCGGGCGCTTCGCGTGTTGGACGGGGAGCGGCGGGCCCGACGGGTCACCGTGCCCCCTGCCCAGACGAGTTGATCAACCCCCTTCCGCGACACGCCCGGCGGGCTGATCAAAATTCCTCGCTCGTTCGGAGTAGGAGATCCCCCGCACGAGGGATTGTTCAACTTGCGCTTCCGGCATGGCCGGTGAACGAAGTCTGCCATTCCGCCGCTGGTACGGGACCGGTCGGGCCGACCGGCCGGCCTCGCACAACTACCGCACCCACCCGGACGGATCAATCGCGATCAATCTTCTATATCGCTCCTTATCGTAGAAAATCCGGCACTCGGTGAGCCAAGATCCGTGGGACGACAAGCCCCCGCCACCGCGGCGGGGCGGTCCGGGCGGACGCCGAGTCCTGCCGCCACCCGGATGCCTGGTCGACAGAAGTGGATCGGCAGGAGTGGAGGACCCGAGCACAACGGGTCGACCGGATATCCGGTCGACCCTCGGGGTGAAGCCGCCGAGTGCGGCCGGGCAACTTCGCCAGCCCGAACCCGACAGGTCATCCTTCACAGGCGGCTGACGAAGGGTTGCGCATGACTGCGCAGGTTCATGTCCCGTCTCTGCTCACCCGGGCAGGTACTGCCACGGTTCTGACGCTCGCCGCCGTCGGCGGCTCCGTGATCGCCCCCGGCGCTGTGGCCGAAGCCCAGGCCGCGGCTCATTCGACGAAGGTGCTCAACATCGCCGCGTCGAAGAAGGGATCGCCGTACCGGTACGGGGGCACGGGCCCCCACCGCTTCGACTGTTCGGGTCTGACGATGTACGCCTTCAAAAGGGTGGGCAAGAAGCTCCCCCGCACGGCCCAGCAGCAGTACAACAAGACCCGGCACATCTCGGCCTCGCAGCGCCGACGCGGCGATCTGGTCTTCTTCCACTGGGGGCGCAGCGTCTTCCACGTGGGGATCTACGCCGGTAGGGGCAGGATCTGGCACTCCCCGAAGAGCGGTGCCGTGGTGCGGCTGGAGAAGATCTGGACGAGGAGCGTCTGGTACGGACGGGTCCGCTGACCTCTCTTCTGCCTGCTCCACCTTTCCCCGGTCACCTCCGCCGGTCAGTGCAGCAGGGGGCCGGTGCCCAGCGCCAGCCCCAGCGCGGTGAGCGCCGCGCCGCTGCCGCCCTCGATGGCGCGGGCGGCACGCGGCCGGCGCAGCCACCGGCCCAGGCGTTCCACCAGCAGCGCCACGGCCGGGAACCAGATCAGCGCGTGCAGCACGACGACGGTGGCCAGCAGCAGGGTCCTGGGCACGGGCGGCTGCCCGTCCGGAACGAACTGCGGCAGCAGGCTGAGAAAGAGCACGGGCGCCTTGGGATTCAGGGCGTTGGTCAGAAGGCCCTGGCGCAGCGCGCGTCCGGATCCGGTCACGGAAGGCCCACAGGCCCGCCGCGCGTCCGAGCCCGGGTCCGCCTCCGAACCGCCCCCGTCCGTGGTGCGGCGCCGTGCCGCGTACAGGGCGCCGATCCCGAGGTGGAGGACGTACGCCCCGCCGAGAAACTGCACGGTGCGGAACAGCGCGGGCACGGTGACCAACACCACCCCGGCGCGCGTCTTACGGCCGCGGGCCCATCCGTCCCGCCGGGGGGTGGAGAACGCCCTGGTCTAGGCGGGGGCGACACCCGCCGTGGTGTGCGAGTCACCGGGCTATGCACTCGTGTGCGCCCTGGTCAGTGCGGGGATCGGGCTCGCGGTGGTGCCTGAGATGGTCGCCGCGCTGTTGCCGACGCCCCTGTCCCTGCGACAGCTGGAGCCCGCGGCATTCCGGCGGACCATCTCGGTGGTGCACCACGGCGACCGTGCGAGTGGGGCGGCCGCGACGCTGTGCGCGCTGCTGCGCGGCGGCTTCGGGAGGGCTGCTGCGCAGTGACCATGTCGCGAAGGCCGGCGACGCGACCGGCGGCCGACTGCCGGGGACGCGACGTCCCGACCGGGCCTGAGTCCAGGTCCGCGAGGACGGTGGTCAAGTCTGGACGGGGAGCGTCCAGGGGAGTGCGATCCAGACGGTCTTGCCACCCTCGGCGGTCGGCGTGACCGTGAGCCGTCCGCCGCACTCCTTGGCCAGACAGCGAATGATCACCATGCCGCGCCCGTTGTCCTGCCGCACGGCGGCGGGCAGTCGCTGGGGCCAGCGGGGGTGACTGTCCGTCACGCCGAGATGCAGCTGCTCCTCCCGCTCCAGCCGCAGGTCCACGGTGAAGGTGGGCGACCGGCCGAAGGTGTGCTGGACGGCGTTGGTGGTGAGCTCGGAGACGATGAGCCGGATGGCGTCGGCGGTCTCCGTGTCATCGGGGAGACCCCAGTCGGCGAGCACTCCCGCCACGTATCTCCGGGCCGAGGAGACCGAGAGCGGCTCGCTCGGCAGAGTGACTCTTGCTTCTTGATGGTCTGCCATGGCGAGCCGTCCTTTTCCCGCCCGGACCGACCCGCGATCGGCCCGGAGTGCGCTTCGCGCCAGATTGCCACTGATGCGACCCTCCGTGACGGCGATCCACCAAGATATGCATATATCTGTCGCTCAAAGCGGTGAACTCTCGCCCGGAATACCGCACATCGGCGGCAAGATGGCCTCTCGGCACGAGAGGGAGGGAGGCCGCGGATGCAGCACGGTCCCGCGGTGCGCCGCCGCAAGCTCGGAGAGGAGCTGCGGAGTCTGCGCCACACATCCGGACTGACGAGTCGTGACGCGGCACAGCTGCTCGGCTGGCATCAGTCGAAGGTGAGCCGGATCGAGACCGGTACCAGTGGTGTGAAACCGGCCGATGTGAGCCGACTGCTGGATGCCTATGGTCTGGACGACCCGCAGTTACGGACGCTCCTGGAGACGCTCGCGGGCTCGGCGGGCGGCGGTGGAACCGGATGGTGGCACGCCTACCGCGGGCTCATCCCGCCCCAGTACCGGGACTTCATCAGTCTGGAGTCCCAGGCCAGAACCGCCCGCACGCTGGAGACCTCCGTGGTGCCCGGGCTCCTGCAGACCGCCGACTACGCGCGTGCGGTGACCCGTGCGTCGCTGGACGGACTACCCGCCGACCAGCTGGACTCGCTGGTGGAGGTGCGGCTCGCCCGGCAGGGGGTGCTGCGGACCGATCCGCCGCTACGGCTGACCGCGGTGCTCGACGAGGCGGTGCTACGGCGCGAGGTCGGCGGGCGCCGGGTGATGCACAATCAGTTGCGCCACCTGATCCGGCTCTCCCAACTGCCGCACATCGAACTGCAGTTGCTGCCGTTCTCGGTAGGTGGGTACATGGGTCTCACCGGACCCTTCGTCATCTTCTCTTTTCCCAACACTTCTGATCTGGATGTGGTCGTTCTCGACCACTTGACGAGTAGCCTCTACCTGGAACGGAAAGAAGACCTTGAGGCGTACAGCTCGGCCTTCTGCACGATGCAGGCACACGCGCTGTCGCCGGAGCACTCGTTGGACCTGATCGCCGCGATCGACCGCGACGGCTAGGAACCTGAGACTGCCCGAGGGGGCCCGATGTCCGATTGCCTCGCAGAGCACGCGTTACGGTGGCGGCGCAGCAGCCGCAGCACGGGGATGAACAACTGCGTGGAAGCAGCGCCGCTCGGTCCGGAGCAGCTGGCCGTGCGGGACTCCAAGGACGTGTCCAGGCCTCCGCTGCGGTTCTCGGCGGCGGCCTGGAAGTCGTTCGTCTCCGGCCTGACCGACGGGCCGGCCGGCTGACCGGCCGGTTCGCGGGTCCGGTCAGGCCGCCGGAGCCGTCCGCAGGACGGTCTCCACCGCGTTCGCGATCTGCGCTTCTGTCAGATCGGCGCGGGCAGTGAGCCGCAGCCGCGAGATGCCGTCCGGGACCGACGGCGGGCGGAAGCAGCCCACCGCGATCCCGGCCGTGCGGCAGTCGGCCGCCCAGCGCACCGCCGCGTCCGCCGAAGGCGCCCGGACCGAGACGACGGCGGCGTCGGGACGCACGGCGGTCAGTCCCGCGGCGGTCAGTTGTTCGTACAGGGCGGTGGCGACCGCGCCGGCCCTGCCGGCCCGTTCCGGCTCGCGGCGCAGCAGACGCAGGCTCGCGAGGGCGGCACCCGCGGCGGCAGGTGCGAGCCCGGTGTCGAAGATGAACGTACGGGCCGCGTTGACCAGATGGTCGATCACCCGGGCCGGTCCGAGGACCGCTCCGCCCTGACTGCCCAGGGACTTGGAGAGGGTGGCGGTGGCGACGATCCCTTCGCCGCCCGCGAGACCGGCGGCGGCGAGGGCGCCTCGTCCGCCTTCCCCGAGTACGCCCAGACCGTGCGCGTCGTCGACGAGCAGCGCGGCCCCCTGTGCACGGCAGACGTCGGCCAGTTCGGGCAGCGGTGCGGCGTCACCGTCGACGGAGAAGACGGAGTCGGTGACGGCCAGGGCGCGGCCGCCGTGCGCGTGCAGCGCCTTTGCGACAGCCTCGGGGTCGGCATGCGGTACGACGGCGGTCTCGGCCCGGGAGAGCCGGCATCCGTCGACGATGGAGGCGTGATTGCCCGCGTCGGAGACGAT
The DNA here is from genome assembly GCF_053593595.1 of Streptomyces sp. NPDC002206. Classification (NCBI taxonomy): domain Bacteria; kingdom Bacillati; phylum Actinomycetota; class Actinomycetes; order Kitasatosporales; family Streptomycetaceae; genus Streptomyces; species Streptomyces sp. NPDC002206. Next base: position 126,832 of record NZ_JBSFCW010000016.1, on the reverse strand, counting down.
CAGGGAGCCCCGGCCGGTGAGGGCGGTGAGGGCGGCGAGATTGGCCGCGTAGCCGGAGGAGAGGACCAGCGCCGCCTCGAAGCCACAGAATGCGGCCAGTTCGCGTTCGAGTTCGGCGTGCAGTGCGGTGGACCCGGTGACCAGCCGGGAGCCGGTGGCGCCCGCACCCCACCGGTGCGCGGCCTCGGCGGCGGCCGCGGTCACCTCGGGGTGCCGGGTGAGGCCCAGGTAGTCGTTGCTCGCGAGGTCCAGCAGTTCCGGTTCGGCGGGCCGGGGGCGGAGCGTGCGGACGAGTCCGGCGTCCGCACGGCGGCGGGCCTCGTCGTCGATCCAGTCGAACGGGGCGAGGGGCATGGCGACGGTCCCTTTTGTAGGCAGCTCACAGACCCTAACCGGGGGCGCAGCCGGGCATGGTGTGGCAATACACACACCCTCTGCGGGCTCTGTTGTCCGGTTCCTCCTTGGCTGAGGGCGGTGGAGTAAGCAAGGATCATCGCCATGGACCTCCTGAACACGCTGGTGGACAAGGGGCTGCGGCGCGAGCTGCCGACCCGAGAAGAAGCGCTCGCCGTTCTGGCGACCTCCGACGACGACCTGCTCGAAGTGGTGGCCGCGGCCGGAAAGGTACGCCGCCAGTGGTTCGGCCGACGGGTGAAACTGAACTATCTGGTCAATCTCAAGTCCGGGCTCTGCCCCGAGGACTGCTCGTACTGCTCGCAGCGGCTCGGCTCGAAGGCCGAGATCCTCAAGTACACCTGGCTGAAGCCGGACGAGGCGTCGAAGGCCGCCGCCGCCGGGGTGGCGGGCGGCGCGAAGCGTGTGTGTCTGGTGGCGAGCGGCCGCGGCCCGACCGACCGGGACGTCGACCGGGTGTCGCAGACGATTGAGGCGATCAAGGAGCAGAACGAGGGCGTCGAGGTGTGCGCCTGCCTCGGTCTGCTCTCCGCGGGGCAGGCCGACCGGCTGCGATCGGCGGGCGCCGACGCGTACAACCACAACCTCAATACGTCGGAGGGGACGTATGGGGACATCACCACCACCCACACCTATGCGGACCGGGTGGAGACCGTGCAGCAGGCGCAGGCGGCGGGGCTCTCCGCGTGCTCCGGGCTGATCGCCGGGATGGGCGAGAGCGACACCGATCTGGTCGATGTCGTCTTCTCGCTGCGCGAGCTGGACCCGGATTCGGTTCCGGTGAACTTCCTGATCCCGTTCGAGGGCACGCCGCTCGCCAAGGAGTGGAACCTCACCCCGCAGCGCTGCCTGCGCATTCTGGCGATGGTCCGGTTCGTCTGTCCGGATGTCGAGGTCCGGCTCGCGGGCGGCCGCGAGGTGCATCTGCGCTCGATGCAGCCGCTCGCCCTGCACCTGGTCAACTCGATCTTCCTCGGCGACTATCTGACCAGCGAGGGCCAGGCGGGGCAGACGGATCTGGACATGATCGCGGACGCCGGTTTCGAGGTGGAGGGCGCGGGTACGACGACGCTGCCCCGGCATCGTGCAGAGGCGGGGGCCGAACCGGAGACCGGCGGCGGTTGCGGCGGACACTCCGCGGGCTGTGGGCCCTGCGGTGACGTGGCCGACGAGCCCGCGGCCGTCGACGCCGAGGCTCCGGCCGCGCGCACGGATCTGGTGTCGGTCCGCCGACGCGGCGCGGGAACGGATCTCGCCCCCAATGCCTGACCCCCTCTCCCCCGCGCAGTTGCGGACCCTGGACCGGGACCACGTCTGGCACCCGTACGGCCCGATGCCGGGCCGACAGGAGCCGCTGATCGTGGAGTCCGCGTCCGGGGTACGGCTCCGGCTCGCCGAACCGGCCCATGGGCAGCACGAGTTGATCGACGGCATGTCGTCGTGGTGGTCGGCGGTGCACGGCTACAACCATCCGGTGCTCAACGAGGCGGCGCGCGGCCAGCTGGACCGGATGAGCCATGTGATGTTCGGCGGCCTCACCCATGAGCCCGCCGTGCGGCTGGCAGCCCGGCTGGTCGAGATCACGCCGGAGCCGCTGCGTCATGTCTTCCTCGCCGACTCCGGTTCGGTGTCGGTCGAGGTCGCGGTGAAGATGTGCCTGCAGTACTGGCATTCCACCGGCCGGCCGGCCAAAAAGCGGCTGCTGACCTGGCGCGGCGGCTACCACGGGGACACCTGGCAGCCGATGTCGGTGTGCGACCCCGAGGGCGGCATGCACGGGCTGTGGTCCGGTGCGCTGCCCCAGCAGGTCTTCGCCGACGAGCCGCCCGGCGGTTTCGACACGCAGCCGGACGAGGCGTACGTACACCATCTGCGGGACCTGATCGCGCGCCATGCCGATGAGCTGGCCGCGGTGATCGTGGAGCCGGTGGTGCAGGGTGCGGGCGGGATGCGGTTCCACTCCCCCGCATATCTGCGGGCGCTGCGCGAGGCGTGCGACGCACATGACGTGCTGCTGGTGTTCGACGAGATCGCCAGCGGTTTCGGACGTACGGGGAAGCTGTTCGCGGCCGGACACGCCGGGATCTCTCCCGACGTAATGTGCGTCGGCAAGGCGCTGACCGGCGGCTATCTCACGATGGCGGCGACGCTGTGCACCTCACAGGTGGCGGACGGCATCTCGCGCGGCGAGGTGCCGGTGCTGGCGCACGGGCCGACGTTCATGGGCAACCCACTGGCCGCCGCGGTGGCCCTTGCCTCGATCGATCTGCTGCTCGGCCAGGACTGGCAGCAGGAGGTCAAGCGCCTGGAGACGGGGCTGCGGGACGGTCTTGCCGGTGCGCGCTCGATCGCGGGTGTACGGGACGTACGCGTCCTGGGCGCCATCGGCGTCGTCCAGCTCGATCACGACGTGAACATGGCTGCGGCCACCGAGGCCGCGGTCCGCGAGGGCGTGTGGCTGCGTCCGTTCCGGGACCTGATCTACACGATGCCGCCGTATGTGACCGGCGACGACGATCTGGCGCGCATCTGCCGTGCGGTGTGCGCCGCAGCGCGGGAGGGCTGAGATGCCGGTACTGGTAGTGAGCGGCACGGGTACGGAGATCGGCAAGACGGTCGTCACGGCGGCGGTTGCCGCGGTGGCGGTCGCCGCCGGGCGTTCGGTGGCCGTGCTCAAGCCGGCCCAGACGGGTGTCGCGCCTGGAGAACCGGGCGATGTCTTCGAGGTGCGTCGGCTGGCGGGCGAGGCAGTCACCGGCCTCGAACTGGACCGGTTCCCCGAGCCGTTGGCGCCGGACACGGCCGCCCGGCGGGCGGGCATGGCGCCCGTGCACCCGGAACAGATCGCGGAAGCGGCCGAGAAACTCGCGACCGAGCACGACCTGGTGCTGGTCGAGGGTGCAGGCGGGCTGCTCGTACGGTTCGACGACGAAGGCGCCACTCTCGCGGACGCGGCCCGGCTGCTGGCCGCCCCGGTTCTGGTCGTGACGTCTGCCGGGCTCGGCACACTCAACACGACCGCGCTCACCTCGGAAGCCCTGCGGGCGCGGGGGATCGGGTGCCTCGGGGTCGTGGTGGGCAGCATGCCGGCCGAGCCGGACCTGGCCGCGCGCTGCAATCTCGACGATCTTCCGGTGGTGGCGGGTGCGCCGCTGCTGGGCGTGGTGCCCGCCGGGGCGGGTGCGCTGGCGCCCGTCGACTTCCGTGCCCGGGCCACGAGTTGGCTGACGGCGGAGCTGGGCGGGATCCGGACCACCCGCTGAGCCGCGGAGCGGAGCCGACCGGGAATCCGGCCGTCGACTGAGCGGCTGAGCGGCGCGGGACGGGGGAGAATCTAAGTAGCCGTACAGTGCCGGTCGGGCTTCTCCGGTCGGTTTCGGGCGGGTCCGGCCCGCCCGCGCCGATCAGTCCGGTGGAGCCGACCCGGTGGATCCGGTCCTGTCGAGGAGGTCTGTCATGCGCCTGCGGAGCACGAAGATCCCGAAGGACGCGGTGCACCACCCGGTCTTCGCCCGGGTCTACGCCCGCGTGAGCGTGGCCGCGGAGACCAGATCCGGCATGGCGGCGATCCGCGCGGATCTGCTCACGGGTCTGTCGGGACGCATCATCGAGATCGGCGCCGGGAACGGCCTGAACTTCGCTCACTACCCGCCTGCCGTGTCCGAAGTGGTGGCGATCGAACCCGAGTGGTGCCTACGGCAGTTGGCGCTACGGTCCGCGCTGCGTGCCGGTATGCCGGTGGATGTCGTACCGGCTGCCGCGGAGGCGCTGCCGGTGAAGAGCGAGGCGTTCGACGGGGCCGTCGCGTCACTCGTGCTGTGCACCGTACGGAATGTGGAACGGTCGCTCGCGGAGATCCTCCGGGTGCTGCGCCCCGGCGGGGAGCTGCGCTTCTTCGAGCATGTACGGGCCGACGACCGCGCCATGGCGGCGACCCAGCGGACACTGGACCGGACGGTGTGGCCGCTGGTGTGCGGTGGGTGTCACACGTCGCGGGACACGCTCGCCGCGATCGAGAAGGCCGGGTTCGTGGTGGAGGAGTACCGCAGGGTCAAGATGCCGGAGAGGGGGATCCGGCTCCCCACCTCCGCGTGCGTGCTGGGCGTGGCCCGCCGGACGACCGTGGTGGACTGACGCGTCAGTCCTCCTGCTCCAGCTCGTCCGCGAACGCCCGCAGTGCGTCGGCCAGCTCCTTCTTCGTGGGCAGCTGGTCGACCTTCTTCTCGAGGTCGTCGATGCGCTTGGTCAGGTCGTCGATGCTCGCCGGGCCGGTGGGAGACGGGGTGGGTCCATCGGTGGGGTCAGGGCTGTCGGTGGGGTCCGGGGCATCGGTCGGGGTGGGGCTGGGATCCACGCCGCCCGAACCGCTCACGCTGCCGCCGTCCGTGCCACCACCATCGGTGGTGCCGCCGGCCGTGCCGCCCGAGACTCCGACGGAGCCGCCGTCGGACGTTTCGGTGGGGACGGGAGTCGGGTCGGCCGAGCCGCCGTCCGGGGCTCCGACGGCGATCGCCCCGCCGACGCCGAGCATCACGGCGGCCACAGCGCCGACAACCGCCACTGTCATCCGTCGCGCACGCGTGTTCCCTATGTGTGTCATGCGCCGGACATTAGCCACCGGTTCAGCGCGGAAGGACTCCTTCCTGAAACCCTACGCAAAGGGAGTCACAGGCTCCATTGACGGAGCTCGTCGGAGATGGCCCGGACGTCGGCCTTGCCCTCCTTGACCAGCCGGGCCAGGTCACGGACCTGCTCGGGCGAAGTGATGACCTTCAGTCCGGAAGCGACGAGATAGCCGTAGGCGACGGCGGAGGCGAACATCGCGTTGGAGTGTTCCAGCGCGGGGACATGGAGCAGCAACTGCAGAAGTGCGGCGGCCCTGATGTGCGGGTCGCTGTATACGGGGCTGCCGAAGATCTCCGCCTCATGACGGGCGACCGCGGCGACGAGCGCACCCCAGTCGACGACCTGTGGATCGCCGGGCGTCTTGTGCTCGGCGACCATGAGCAGCCACGAAAGGTCGATCCGGAGGTTCAACGGGTGCCTTTGCGCTCCGGGCCGAACTCCTCGGCGAAGACCGACTCGTACTGCTTCATGAAGTCGGCAGCGGCTTCGACAAACGTATGTCCGACTTCGCCCGCATCCTGTTTGACGAGCTCCTCTATGTAGCGGTTCACGCTCATCCCCCTCTGCAGCGCGCGCTGCCGCGCGGCCTCGGCGGTGGCCTCGTCCACTCGTACGTTCAGCTGAGTCTTGGGCACATCAACAAGCTAGCGCGGGATTGCTAGCACCGGCAAGGGGGGACGGTTCGGCATACGGACCACGCTCTCCCTTGGCAGAGTGTGTGGCCTGTCCATCGATCAACCCGGCGCGAGGAGAGGTCATGGCAAGGCCGTTTCGATTTGGAGTGAACATGCTGACGCCGGCCGGCGGGACGGACTGGCGCACCCGATGCCGCCGCGCGGAGCAGCTGGGATACGACGTCATCCTGGTCCCCGACCACCTGGGCCTGCCGGCCCCCTTCCCCGCGCTGGTCGCCGCCGCAGAGGCCACGGAGCGGCCCCGCGTCGGCACCTTCGTGCTCAATGCCGCCTTCTGGAACCCGACGCTGCTGGCCCGCGAGGCCGCTGGTACGGATGCGCTGACCGAGGGGCGCCTGGAGCTGGGGATCGGGGCCGGATACGTACGCGAGGAGCACGACCGGGCAGGTATCGAGTTCCTCTCCCCCGGCGGACGGGTGGACCATCTGCGACGTACGGTCGAGGAGCTGGACCGGCTGCTGCGCGACGACAGCCACGTCCCGAGGTCCCCGCAACACCCCAGGCCACCACTGCTGATCGGTGGGAACGGGGACCGGGTCCTGCGCCTGGCGGCCCGCTTCGCGGAGATCGTGGCGTTCACCGGGGCGGCGAGCGACCGGACCGGCAAACTCGTACCCCTCACCGCCGAGCAGCTCGACGAGCGCGTCGCCGCCTACCGGCGGTTCGCCACCGCGCGGGAGAGCCCGGCGGAGCTGAATCTGCTCATCCAGTTCGTCCGGACGACCCACGACCGTCGTGCAGCCGTGCGCGAGGTGCTGCCGCGGACACCGCACCTCGACGAGGACCAGGCCCTTGCACTGCCGCTGCTCGCGATGGGCACGGTGCGGGCGGTCGCCGATCAGCTGAGGGAGCGCCGGGAACGGTACGGCTTCTCGTACCTGACGGTGCTGGAGCCGAATATGGAGGCATTCGGCCCGATCGTCCAGGAGCTCGCCGGCAGCTGACCGCATGACGGCGTGCGTTCGACGGTCGGGCAGGACCGACTTGGTGGGAGGCACCTGCGGGACCGAGTACGACGCCGGCCACCGACCGTACTCCGATCGTCACGCTCCGATCCTCGTGCGGGACCGGGGCCCCGTATCCGGGCCGGCCGGATGCGCCAGCCCTCACGCGGGGCCACCCTGGAGTCATGGCGACACCACCGATCACCATCCACGCACCCACCCCGTCCGGCGCCCGGCCCGTAACCGTGCACGTCAACAATCGCGACGAGAGACTCGGACTCGCGCACAGCGATCACGACCTCATCGTGTTCCTCGCCGACGCCGGTTTGGCGGACCCGAAACGGATCCTCGACAACCGAGCCGTGGTCCAGTGGCAGGGCGCCGAAGCGCATCAGTACAAGGCCGCCTGATTCGCGGCGCACGCGAGCGGCTGGGCGTGCGCACCCTGAGGGGGTGAGCCCCCCGACAGTCGTGACGCTGTGCACCGACCGGTGGCCGGGCGGTCACGGTCAACGGTGCCATCGGCGGCCGCTCCCACGACGACTGCGACCTGATCGAATTTCTCCGGCGGGCCGGAATCCATGACGCCGAGCATCTCCTCGACGCCCCGCACCGGATCGAACGGCGTGGCGGGCGGGCCCACCGGTACGAAGCGGCATGACGAAACCCAGCTGCCTCCGGAGCGGATCAGAGAGCCCGGTGAGGTGGGTCAGGCGGTGGCGCCCCTGTCCCCGCGTCGATCCCCGACCCGCTCAGCGGTGGGGCTGGTTGATGGCGGCAGTGGCGAGTACGGAGCCGTCCGCGTTGAGCAGGCGGACGCTGGTGACCGGCGTCGTTCCGGCGACGTAGGGCGCACCCCAGGAGGCGTATCCCTCGTCGTCGAGGGCGAAGGAACCAACCTGGACGGTGGAACCGTCGGCCCGCTGGAGCTGGCAGCGGACAGTGCCGGAGTGCCCGTCGGCGTCAACCGCCATGTACAACCACGGCGAGGGCCCGGTGTAGAGGTAGACCTGCCCGAACGGCTTTCCCCCGTTGGCGAGTTGCGCGGTGAGCAGCTGCGGCTGCACCGGGGAGACGATGGGCGCGACCGGGGCCGGACGGCCAACGGATGCGCCGAGCACCCAACCGCCTCCGCCAAGGGCCAGGCCCGCTGCCGCTGCGGCCGCAGCAAGGGCGAACCGCCGCCACTGTACGCGCCGGCGCGGCCGTCGCCCGGAGGAGAATCCGAGCCGGTCGATCACCCTGTCCTCGAAGCCGACCGGCGGTTCGCTGCCAGGGACAAGATCCAGCAGCGCGTCCGAGGTGGCCGCCAGCTCGTGGACGTGTTCGCGGCAGGCCGGGCAGTTCTCCAGGTGGTCCATCGCCCCGGCCCGGTCCCTGGCGGGCAGTATGCCCAGCGCCAGCTCCGCGCCCATCTCCCTGAGCTGCTCACAGGTGAACCCACCGTGGTCAGTCATAGTCCACCTGCCTGGCTGCGAGGGACGCCCTGACCTTGCCCATGGCTGCCCTGATCCGGGTCTTGGCGGTACCGAGCGGTATCTTCTCGAAGTCGGCGACCTGCTGAGCCGTCATCCCGTAGATACCGGCCATCACCAGAGCGCGTGCCTGATCCCGTGGCAGCGTGCCGACCGCGCGGCGCAGTTCCACCGCGGCTTCGGCGGAGAGCGCATGCCGTTCCGGTGTGTCGGCGACGGTCTCCATCATGTTCTCCAGGTCTGCGGGGTCGACTGGAGCGGCCTTGCGGGCGCGTACGGCGTCGATCGCAAGGTTGTGTGCGATGGCCACCAGCCAGGTGGGCACCGATCCCCGGCGCGGGTCGTAGACCTGAGCGTGTCGACAGGCACGCTCAAAGGTCTGTTGAGCGATGTCCTCGGCGAGCTGGACGTCGCCCACCACAGCGATGGCCACACCGAAAACCCGACGCTGGAACCGCCGGACGAACGCCACGGCGATTTCGGGATCGCCGGTCATGAGCCCGGCCAGCAGCGCTTCGTCGGGCACCCGCTCCAGGGGGATGCCAATCCTGCGCATACTCCTTACGTAACACGAGCCCGCAAGGATTGCCTCCGTCAGACACCGCGCGGCGCGGTGGAAGGCCGGCACAGCGGCCCGTCCAAGGCTCAGGGGCAGGGTCCGGCGGAGAGCGCGGACGCGAGGTCCGGCGGAGAGCGCGGACGCGAGGTCCGGCGGAGAGCGCGGACGCGAGGGCATCGGCACCGGCGGGCCGAGGCTGAGCCGTTTCCGAGCACCAGCGAATGAGCACCACCGCTGCCGTGGCCCTGGGCAGTCGGCATCCGGGCGGGACGGGCCCGGGACAGTGCTGCTGGGGTTCCTGGCAATGGAGGCGGTATCGGGCCCCGGCATCCGTGCGCGGCGACAACAGCAGACGGCTCCGGGCAAGAAAATTTCAGGAAAAGGCAATCCCACGAGCGCTCCGGAGCGTATCCCGTCCAGAAGCCTCTTCAGGAGGGAAGCCCATGGCGATCTTCAGTCAACTCATCCCCGCCAGACACCGTCACGAAAAGAGGGACATGACGTCGGGGCGCTCCGACAGCACCGGAAGGGACCGTCGTCGCCGTCGCCGTCGTCGTCACACCAACCACGGTCACCACTGGTGACCACAGAGGACGGCTGAGCGGCTCCGGCTCCTGGTCCGCTCAGCCGGCGATCCTTGAGGAACGCGTCAATGAGGCGTGACTCGCGGCATGTTGTGCGACGGCTGCTGTCGGTGGCCGACGACCCCGAGGCGGTCGTCGCCGCCGCGCCACCAGTCGCCCCACGTGAGGTGTTCCGGCGCTTCTGGCCCTATACACGCGGTGGCCGGCGCTGGCTCATCCCGATACTCGTCCTCAGCATGATCGGACCCGTCATCGACGCGGCCGAGATCTGGCTCTTCAAGACCGTGGTGGACGACGTCCTCGTTCCGCGCGATCTGCGTCCATTCCTCTGGATCGCCCTGGCGTACACAGGGCTCATCATCTGCTCCGGCGTTCTGGATTTCACCGACGACGTGATGTCCACCTGGGTCGGCGAGCGATTCCTGCTGGCCCTTCGGTCGGATGTGTTCCAGCACCTCCAGGGCCTCTCGCTCGGGTTCTTCGAACGACGGCGGTTGGGGGACGTGCTGTCGCGTATCACAGGCGATGTCGACGCAGTCGAGACGTTTCTCCTCTCCGGGGTGGCGAACGGCCTCTATTACGTGATCCGGTTGGGCGTCTTCCTCGGTCTGCTGTTCTACCTGCGATGGGATCTGACCGTCCTCGCGATCGTCATCGTGCCGCTCTTCTGGTGCGCGGCCCGGCACTTCTCCCGGCTGATCAAGGCCGCATCGCGGGAGCGGCGGCGGCGCAGCGGTTCGATCAGCGCGATCGCCGAGGAGTCGCTCGGCAATATCGCACTCGTGCAGGCGTACAACCGACAGGAGACGGAGGGGCGCCGGTTCGAACGCGAGAGCATGGGCAAGTTCCGCGCAGCGATGGCCTCGGCACGCATCCGCGCTGTGTACAGCCCGATCGTCGAGGTCATCGAGCTGACCGGCGCGCTGGCCGTCATGGGCCTGGGCACGTGGAAGTTGGCGCAGGGGCAGCTCACCCTGGGCGGGCTGCTGGTCTTCCTCGCGCTGCTGAGCAACCTCTACAGTCCGATCCGCGACCTGTCCCACCTCACGAACACGTTCTACGCGGCATCCGCCTCCGCCGAACGGATCATCGAGTTGCTCGACCAGCGCCCCCAGGTCGTCGAAGCCGCCGAGGCCCGGCGGATCGGGCGCGCCAGGGGCGACATCGAGTTCCGAGGCGTCTCCTTCCGCTATCCGGGTACGTCCCGGTGGGCGCTCTCCCACGTGTCGTTCCACGTGACACCCGGCACGACGCTGGCGCTGGTCGGCGCGAGCGGCGCCGGCAAATCCACGGTCGGAAAGCTGCAACTGCGCTTCTACGACCCGGATCAGGGGGCAGTCCTTCTCGACGGCACGGACCTCAGGGACCTGCGGTTGTCCGAGCTGCGCGAGAACATCGCGGTAGTACTGCAGGAGACGCTCGTCCTCCACGGCACCGTACGGGAGAACATTGCCTACGGCCGTCCGGACGCGGCAGAGGCGGACATCGTCGCGGCGGCCCGTGCCGCCGACGCCCATGACTTCATCCAGTTGCTCCCCGAGGGCTACGACACCGTGGTGGGGCAGCGTGGCCGGACGCTGTCCGGCGGGCAGGCCCAGCGCCTCGCGATCGCCCGCGCGATGGTCAGGGACGCACCCGTACTTCTCCTGGACGAACCGACCACGGGTCTGGACGCCGAGTCGGGCCGCCGGATCATGGAACCGCTTCGCCGGCTCATGGCCGGGCGGACCACTGTCGTCATCTCGCACAATCTGCTCACCGTCCGCGGCGCCACAGCCACCGTGGTGCTGGACCACGGCCGGATCGTCGAGCGCGGCACGCACGAAGACCTGCTGCTGCGTGGCGGGACCTACGCCCGGCTTCACCGGCTGAACGGAGTGACCGGCCCCGCCCTCGCCGGCTCCCCACCCCCGCGGAAGGTCCTCTCATGAGCCACGCCACAGCCCGACCGGCTCCGCCCCTCGCGCCAGGAACGAAACCCGCGCCGGGGTACGAGGTCCTGGCGCACCTGGCCCGGACCGGCTGGCTCGATCTCTACGACGCCTGGAGCGAGGAGCGCGACTGCCGATGCGTCGTGAAGGTCCTGCGCCCCGACCGCCGCCGCGAGGAGCAGCTGCGCGACCGGCTGCTGCGAGAGGGCCGTTGGCTCCGGACATTCACTCATCCGCACCTGGTCCGCGCGTACGAGACCTTCGAGTCGCCCGAGCCGCTCGTCGTGCTGGAAACGCTGACAGGCGAAACGCTGTCGCACCTCATCGGCCGGTTGCGCCGGCGGCCGGCCGCCGGGGACGTGGCCCTCCTCGGTGTGCATCTGTGTTCCGCGATGCACTACCTCCACGGTCACGGCCTGCTGCATCTGGACCTCAAGCCGTCCAACGTCGTGGTCGACTGCGGGCACGCCAAAGTGCTCGACCTCAGCGTCGCCCGAGCGCCCGGGACCGCCCCTCCGGGCGTCGGCACCTTCTGCTACCTGGCTCCCGAACAGGCGCGCGGCGGGCCGCTGTCGGCCGCGGCCGACGTGTGGGGCATCGGCGTCACCCTGTACGAAGTCGCCACCGGCGACGCGCCGTTCGACAGCGGCGAGACCATGGACGGGACCGACGACGGCGACGGCACGGGCGGCCAGGACGATTGGTATCCGCAGCTCGAAGAAGCTGCTCCGCCGATCAGGTCCCGCCGACGCCTCCCTCGTGAGCTCGCCACGGCCATCGACAGCTGCCTCCGGCCCGACCCGGCTGCCAGGCCGACGATCCCCGAGCTCGCCGCCGCCATCGACGCGACTCTGCCCTGGCAGCGGCGCCACATCGCCCCGTCATCGGTCGCCTCCGGTACTCAGTCCAGCCGGGTCAGGTCCGGCCGTAGCCGTTGCCGGACCGGATGACGCAGGCGGCCGGCGGCGGTCCACTCCGAGGCGGTGACCTCCGCGACCGGCCGCGGCTCGCCCCAGTGCGCGTCAGTCACCCGGACCGGGTCGGTGAACGGTGACGTCGGGCGCGCGATGACCGCCAGGTACGCGGCGAGTTCGGCCAGCTCACGCTCGGACATCCCCGACCCCACCGATCCTGCGTACCGCAGGCCGGCCGGCGTGTCCACGCCGACCAGAACCGCGCCCGGCACGTCCCCGGCCGCGCCCCGCCTCCGCGTCCAGCCGCCGATGACCACGTCCAGGGTCTCGACCCTCTTGGTCTTGTGCCAGTCGGGCGAGCGGGCCCCTGGCGTGCAGGGGGAGGACAGCCTCTTGGCGACCACGCCTTCCAGGCCCTCGCGCACAACGGCTTCCGTGCACGTATCCGGGCACCGACCAGTGCGGACCGGCCGGCCCCAGTCCTGACAGGACCCGGCGACGCTCGCGGTAGGAGGAGGCGAGCAGCGAGCAGCCGTCCAGGAACATCACGTCGAAGGCCACGGGCTGGACGGATGTCTGCTGTGCCAGGCGAGTGGCGTGGCGTGCGTTCGCCACACCCATCCGGCGCTGGAGCAACCCGAAGTCGGGTCGTCCCTCGGTGTCCAGGACCACGACCTCACCGTCGAGCAAGACACCCCTGCCACGCAGGATCCCGCCGAGCGCCCTTCGACGATCGAACGACGAACATGACTCCGCAGGCCCGGTCCAGGCGGCGGCTCTCGATTCCTCAGTGCCGAAAACGTTCGCCGAACGGGTCGGAGTTCTGATTGGCTCACCCAATGAGTGATCTCTACATCCGTTGTGCCGGCCTCTCGGACATCGACGCCGTGCTTCAGTTCTGGAGCGAAGCCGCAGAAGGAACCAGCGTCAGCGACGACTACGACGGGGTGGCCCGACTCATCTCGAGAGACCCCGAAGCCCTGCTTCTCGCCGAGCGTGACGGTCTTCTCGCGGGAACCGTCATAGCCGGTTTCGATGGTTGGCGATGCTCCGCCTACCGGCTGGCCGTGCACCCGGACCGCCGTCGGCAAGGCATCGCCACCGCCTTGCTGGAAGCAGCAGAACAACGATTCATCGACCTGGGCGGGCGACGGGTCGACGCCATGGTCCTGGAAGCCAACGAACGGGCGCACCACACATGGGCTGCCGCTGGCTATCACCGCGAGGATCACTGGCGACGCTGGGTGAAACCGCTGTAGGCACAGGCCAGGACTGCTCCGGATCAAGCCCCTGCGGGACCGAGAGCCGGTCGGCGAACACCCGCAGAGCAGATGACTTTGCCGACCCTTTACTATAGGTACACCGTCGACCCGTCCTCCCGAAAGGTGTGAGCGTCCGCCCATGGGCGAGCCTCCCAGTAGAAGCCGACATCGCCGACATCGAGCGATCCTCCTGTCCCTGCCCGATCATGGGACGGAGGTGAACCGATGACCGAAGTGCTCCTGCTGATCGTGGCGGTACTGCTCTCGCTCGCCTGCGGCGCCTTCGTCGCGGCCGAATTCTCCCTGACCACCGTCGAGCGCGGTCAGCTCGAAAGGGCGGTGACGCGGGGCGAGCGGGGCGCGGCCAGCGCCATGAAGGCGGTGCGCAGCCTCACCTTCCAGCTCTCCGGCGCGCAGCTCGGCATCACTGTCACCAATCTGGTCGTCGGCATGATCTCCGAGCCGTCGATCGCGAAACTGATCCGTGGTCCGGTCGAGGCGACCGGACTGTCCCCGAGTGTGGCGTCCTCGGTGGCGCTGGTGCTCGGAACGGCACTGTCCACGGTGTTCCTGATGGTCGTCGGCGAACTCGTCCCGAAGAACTGGGCGATCTCCTCGCCGCTCGCCATGGCAAAGACCGTGGCCACCCCGCAGCGGGCCTTCACCGCAGTCTTCCGGCCCTTCATCAGCCACCTCAACAACACGGCCAACCGGATCGTGCGCCGGGTCGGTCTCGAACCGACCGAGGAGCTGGCCTCCGCCCGCAGCCCGCAGGAGCTGGTGGCGCTGGCCCGTCACTCGGCGAAGGCAGGCGCGCTGGAAGCGGACACCGCGGAACTCTTCGTCCGCACCCTCAATCTCGCAGATCTGACCGCGGAGAATGTGATGACCCCACGGGTGCAGGTCACCGCGCTGGAGGTGCAGGCGACCGCCGAGGACGTCGCGAACGCCACCCGGGCGACCGGACTGTCCCGCTTCCCCGTCTACCGGGGCAGCCTCGACACCGTCGTCGGCGTCGCACACATCAAGGACGTGCTGGCGATCCCGGCCGAGGAGAGGCCACGTACGCGCGTGTCGGAGATGCTGCGCGAGCCCCTGCTCGTACCGGAGACCCTCACCGTGGACCGGCTGCTCGACCGGCTGTCCGGCAAGCTCGCGATGGCCGTGGTCATCGACGAGTACGGCGGCACGGCCGGAGTCGTCACGCTGGAGGACATCGTCGAGGAGGTGGTCGGCGAGGTACGCGACGAGCACGACCCGCACGAGACGCCGGACCTCGCACCGGCCGGTGAGGACGCCTACGGACGCACCCTTTGGTCGGCCGACGGCGCCGCCCGCACCGACCAGCTGCGGACCATCGGACTCCGGGTGCCGGAAGGACCGTACGAGACGCTCGCCGGACTGATCGCCACGGAGGTGGGCCGGATCCCGGCGGTGGGCGACTCCATCGAGCTGGCGGGCTGGCGGCTCGATGTGGCGGACGCCTCGGGGCGCCGTGCGGCGCGGGTACTGCTGCACGCACCGCTGCCCGGCTCCGACGACGGGACGGAGGACGGACGATGACTGCCGTCCAGCTCTTCATCGGTCTGCTGACCCTGGTCGCCAACGCGTTCTTCGTCGGCGCCGAGTTCGCGCTGATCTCCGTACGCCGCAGCCAGATCGAGCCCGAGGCCGAGGCCGGGAACCGACGGGCGCGGAGCGTCATCTGGGGTCTGGAGCATGTGTCGGCGCTGCTCGCGGCGGCGCAGCTGGGCATCACGCTGTGCACGCTGGTCCTCGGTATCGTCGCCGAACCGGCCATCGCGCACCTGCTGGAGCCCGTCTTCGACGTGGTGGGTATGCCGCACGGACTGGTCCATCCGATCTCGTTCGTGATCGCGCTGACCGTGGCGACGTACCTGCACATGCTGCTCGGCGAGATGGTGCCGAAGAACATCGCGCTGGCGGAGCCGGTGCGGACCGCGCTGCTGCTCGGTCCGCCGCTGGTCACCCTCGCCAGGGCGCTGCGCCCGGTGATCTTCACGGTGAACGCCTTCGCCAACGCCCTGCTGAAGCTTCTGCGGGTGGAGACGAAGAACGAGGTGTCCGCCACGTTCTCCGACGACGAACTGGCCCGTCTCGTGAAGGACGCCGGAGACGCCGGTCTCGTCGACGACCGCGCGGCCGAGCGTCTGCGGCATGCCCTGGAGCTGGGCCGTCGCCCGGTACGGGATGTGGTGCTGCCGGTCGACCAGGTGGTGTCCACCCGGGTCGGGACCACACCCGAGGAGCTGGAACGACTCTCGTACGAGTCGGGTTTCTCGCGTTTCCCGGTGATGGACAGCGAGCAGCGGATCCTGGGCTATCTCCATGTGAAGGACGCCCTGGACGCCACACCGCGTGATGTGCCGTTCCCGGTAACGGCCATGCGGCCGATCGCCCGGGTGCGGGCCGCGACGCCGCTCGACGATGCGCTGACCGCGCTGCGAAGGAGTCGCACACACCTCGCGGCGGTGCTCGACGAGGACGACAAGCTGGCCGGACTGGTCACGATGGAGGATGTCCTGCGCGAATTGGTGGGACGGCCGCAAGGACGCTGACAGGGCCGGCGTGGGCCGTGGTGACGGTCAGACGTACGCGCCGGCCCCACGGCCCGCACCGCCCGGTGGGCTCGGTCCGGTCTCCCTGAAAGGCGCCGGACCCCACCGCGATACGATCGCATCGCCATGGAAATGAATGCCTCCTACACCAGTCTTGTCGCGGTCGGCGACTCGTTCACCGAGGGCATGTCGGACCTGCTGCCGGACGGTTCGTACCGCGGCTGGGCCGATGTCCTCGCCGGTCGGCTCGCCACCCGCTCCCCCGGGTTCCGGTACGCGAACCTCGCCGTACGCGGAAAGCTGATCCGCCAGATAGTCGACGAGCAGGTCGAGGCGGCGGTCGCCATGCAGGCGGATGTCGTCACGCTCGTCGGCGGTCTCAACGACACGCTGCGGCCGAAGTGCGACATGGGCATGGTGCGGGGGCAGCTGGAAGAGGCCGTGGAGCGTCTCGCGCCGACGTGCAAGAAGCTGGTGCTGATGCGCAGCCCCGGTCGCAACGGCCCGGTGATGGAGCGGTTCCGTCCGCGCATGGAGGAGCTGTTCACCCTGGTCGACGAGTTGGCGAACCGCCACGGTGCGCTGGTCGTCGATCTGTACGGAGCTCCGGCGCTGGGAGATCCCCGGCTGTGGGACGTCGACCGGCTGCACCTGACCGACGAGGGACACTGCAGAGTTGCCGAGGCGGTCTGGCAGACGTTGGGGCTTCCGGCCGAGAACGACTGGCAGACGCCGCTCCCCGCCGCCGTACCTCCGCGGTGGACGACGCGGCGCGTCGACGACCTCCGCTTCGCGCGCCGGCATCTGGCTCCATGGATCGGTCGGCGTCTGACCGGCCGGTCGTCCGGCGACGGACGGACGGGCGCCCAGTTCAGCGCCGAGCTCGGGAAGGCCTTCTGGGTCACCCCCGAGGACGACCGGGACCCGGGCCCGGTCGCGATGTGGCGCCCGGTGGACGGCGCCCGCTAGGGAAGGCCTGTCGGGGCTGCTGGGCGCTGCTGCCGTAGCTCTCGAACCGGTCACCCGCTTCGGATCCGACAGCCGTCGCCCCGGACTGCCGATGTGTCAGGCGTGGCAGGTGCTGCAGCTGTTGTCACTGAGGTGTGGGCCCCGGCGCCAGTCCGGGGGTGACGCCCATGACGCGTTGCGGGAGGCCTGACGTTGTTCGCCGAACTCGCGGTTGCTGAGCGTCTGCCTGCGATGGGCATCAGGGAGGTCCGGCATCGACAGGAGCCGGTCGCAGGCCCTGAGCGAACCCTCGATGTCCCCGACCCAGTAGGCAGTGATCGAGTACTCGAAGAGCAGCCCCCATCGATACACCCACGGCTGGATGAACAGCAGGTCGTCCGGCGGTTCCCGGTCGAGCCCGGCGCAGACGAACGCGTGCGCGGCACGGTGGCGGCCGAGGCCGCGCAGCCGCGAGGAGAGTTCGTAGCAGGCCTCGAGCCGTTGCGGCCGCGACTCCCAGGCACGCGAGAGCGCGTCCATCGCGGCCGGCCAGTCGTCGGCATCGGCCTTGAGGATCCCGGCCTGCAGCAGCGAGTAGTACACCTCCTCGCCCCAGCCGCCCATCCGCGCGCGGCGCTCGTACAGGGCGATCGCCTTGTCCCTCTCGCCGAGATCCCGCATGGTCTGCGCCAGATGGAAGACCGTCCGGGTGTTGGCGGGGTCGCGCTCGAGTTCGGCACCGAGCAGGCGTGCATCGCGCTCGAACTTTTCGTGCCGCGTTCCCCCGTCGGCGTGGTCCTCGATGACGAGCGCGTCGAAAGTCTGCGGGTCGTCGCGCTGGTCGGAGGTGAGGTACTCATGGGTGACGCCTTCGTACCGCCAGGCGATGTCGCCGCGTACCAGACGCTTGATGCGGCACTCGGTCGCGCCTTCGTGCCTCAGCAGGTACGAGTCGGCGGTCAGCGGGGACAGCGGCCCGTGTCTGTGGATCACCAGATCGGCGTCGAGGAGGAGCAGATAGTCGGCCTTGGCGTGGGCGTGCCTGATGTTCAGGCTCCGGTTGTGGCCGAAGTCCACCCAGGGCTCCTCGTGTAGCTCGCCCGGGATGCCGTCGAGTGCGGTACGGATCAGCTGCTGTGTTCCGTCGCTCGAACCCGTATCGGAGATCACCCAGGTGTCGATCAGGTCGCGAACGGAGGCGAGGCAGCGCTCGATGACGTGGGCCTCGTTCTTGACGATCATGCACAGGCAGATGGACGGCTTCACGGCAACACCAATCCCGGACGTACGAGTCCGGGCGACCCTATTGACGGGGCGTCCGGGAGCGGTGGCGGCTCGCCGGTGCCGCGGCCCGGATCAGTTGTCTCGTACGTACCCGTCGGGGCGGAGCGTCACAGGGCGTGCAGCGTCCCGCTGTTGGGCTCGGGGCACACAGGACTCCGCGTGTCGTGCGTCCGCGCCGACGGGTCCGGGCTCAGCGCGCGTCGGAGTTGCCCCGGGTGTCGTTCCCGGGTCCCTCAGCCGCTCCCGGGTCCGCCGGGATCGGTTTCGCCTTCTCCCTCTTGCCGGACCCGCTCCCCTTCGATGGCTGAGCAGCGAGGAGGCCGTCGCAGTAGTCCGGCACGGCCGACGCGCCACCGGCCGCCGACGCCAGCCGGTCGAAGGCCGTCGCGTCCGCGGCCTTCCCGCTGTCCTGCACCTGGCGGTACGCACGGCAGAGCGCCGTATCGTCCTGTGCCTGGCCGGGGTGGCTGGAAGCAGGCCCGGTGGCCGGGGTGTCCGTGGGCCCTTGTTGCGTACGGTCCGCGCGCGGCGTCGGCGTACCCCTATGACTGTCGCCGGGCGTGGCGGGCTCACTGTTCGCCGGGTGCGCGGGGTGCGGCCGGTCGTGGCCGCCCTCACCGAACGGTCCCGGCATCGCCCCTGAACCGGCGGCCACCGCGACCCCACCCAGAGCCACCGCCGCCGTGAGGCCGGCGAGCACGGCCCGGACCGAGCGCACTCCGCGCCACCGCTCGACCGGACGCCAATCGTCGCGCCGACGGCGCCGCAGCGGCGACACCGATGCGTGTGCGCCCTCGTCGCGCGCCGCCCGGAACGCATCGAGCGCCCGCTTCTCGGCAACGGGGCCGGCTTCCCCGGCGCGCTGCGCAGCTGCCAGCAGGGCGGCCACTTCGGGGGTTACCGGCATTCCGGTCGCCCGCTGCGTCTCATCTCTCATGTCTCATCTCTCAGCGTGCGCCGCGCCGCAGACGTCACAGTGCCCGATCCCGCCGAGGTCATGCGCTCGGCCAGTCGCTTCAGTCCACGGTAGGCGGAGGTGCGTACGGCCCCGGCTCGCTTGCCGAGCACACGCGCCGTCGCGGGGCCGTCGAGGCCGACGACGACGCGCAGCAGAACGGCTTCCGCCTGCTCCCGCGGCAACTGCCCGATGAGCGTGAGCGCCTGCTCGGTGGAGAGCGTTTCCAGGGCGGCCGCGGCCGTGTCGTGACCACTGGGCAGTTCGAGGACGTCCTGCTCCAGGAATGCGGTGCGCGGCCGCCGCTTCTGTCTGCGCAGATGGTCCAGCGCCCGGTGCCGGGCGATCGTCGCGGTCCAGCCGCGGAACCCGGCCCCGTCTCCGCGGAACCGCCCGAGATCGCGGGAGATCTCCAGCCAGGCGTCGGAGGCCACGTCCTCGCCGTCCTCGCCGACCAGGCCCCGTACGTAGCCGAGCAGCCCGGGATGGACCATCCGGTACGCCACCGCGAAGGCTTCCTCGTCCCCCTGCTGGGCCCGCTCCACCGCAGCGCCGAGCTCGGCGTCATCCACTTTCCCGCGGTGTTGTTCCCCGCCGTTGGTCACACTTTCCTCTTCGTACCGACTGCGTCAGACGCGCGCCGCCCCGACACCGCTCACGGTGCCCATGCCCCCGGGCCCGCGAGCCTCTCAACTACTTCTGCGTGACGGCGCACAGAAGTGTCACAGCAAGGGGTTTCGCAATGACGAAACGCACTGACCGGGCCTGCCGCCGCCGGGGCAGACGTGAAGCGCAGCCAGGAGGACGCACCCGAGGCCTGGAAGCCTCAAGAGCCCGACAAGTCATGTGACTCACAGCACACTTCGCCGACCCGTGTGACGTTTCGACCCCTGGGTGCGCTGGGTACACCAGGCCGCCCGTGTGACGGGTGTGTCTCGAGCAAACTTCTCGGAGGGGTGGGGCATTTGAGCCCGCGCACGTCGCATGCGTACAGACCGATGAGCCTGAAGCGCCGCGCCTGGCTGACCGTCGGCGCTGTCGTTCTCGGTGGGGCCGGAGTGGTGACGGTGGCGATAGCCAATCCGTCCGACGGCCCGGCAGGACCCAAGGGACCGGAGGTCCGGCCGGCGAAGCTGCGGTCGGTGGCGATTGACGGCGGCACGGCCACGGAGCGGCAGTTGCCGGCCACGAACACCGCAGCGTTCTCGATGGTCGGCATCGGCTGGGACGGCGCGGCAAAGGTCGGCGGCACCGCCGAAGTGCGTACGCGGGCTGCCGGGACCGGCAAGTGGTCGCCCTGGCGTGAGCTGGAGGTGTCGGCCGACGGGCCGGACGGGCGGGAGCAGGCAGCCGCCAACCGGGCCACCGAGCCGATGTGGGTCGGGGCGTCGGACGCCGTGCAGGTGAAGGTGGGGTCGGGCCGGCCGGGCAAGGCACTGCCGAAGAACCTGAAGCTGCACATGGTCGACCCCGGGGTCAGCAAGGCCGAGTCCAAGAACCCGGCGGAGGCGACCCTCGCACCCAGCGGTCCTGAGAACGCGGCGTTCGCACTGGAGGGGACCCCGACTCCCACCGCGTCGGACACCGCCGGCGCTCCCACGGACACCGCCACGCCGACCGATCCCGCAACGCCGTCGGCCACGGTGACCGCCGCACCCACGGAGACCGCCACCGGCACCCCGACGGAGACGGCCACGGGCACCCCGACGGATACCGCGACGGCCACCCCCACGGACACGGCCACCCCCTCCCCCGTACCCACCGCGCCGCCGTCGACCGTCAACCGGCCGCCGATCATCAGCCGCGCCCAATGGGGCGCCGACGAGTCGCTGGTCGAGGATCCGCCCGAGTACATCGACAAGGTGCAGGCGGTCTTCATCCACCACACCGTCGACACGAACAACTACAGCTGCGGCGACTCGGCCGCGATGGTCCGCGCGATCATGACATACCACGTGAAGACCGAAGGCTGGAACGACCTCGGCTACAACTTCCTGGTCGACAAGTGCGGCCAGATCTTCGAGGGCCGCGCCGGCGGCACAGATCTCCCGGTCAAGGGCGCGCACACATACGGCTTCAACTCGTACTCGACAGGCATCTCCCTGCTCGGCAACTTCGAGACGGGCAAGCCGACGCCGGCCGCGCTCCAGTCCGCGGCGCGCATCGCCGCGTGGAAGCTCGGCCAGTACGGTGTCGGCCCCACCGCCAAGGTGACGCTGACCCGCCTCGTCACCGACGCCGACGGCAACACCCAGCCCGACGGTGACGTCACGTTCAACACCATCGCCGGACACCGCGACGGCTTCGCCACCGCATGCCCCGGTGCGAACCTGTACGCCAAGCTCGGTGCCATCCGGACGTACGCGACCAACGGCACCCGCAACGCCGCGATCCCGACCAGCGACTTCAACCGGGACGGCATCACCGACCTGGTCGTCGGCCTCCCGAAGGCGGCGAGCAGCAGCGGAAGCGTCAGCGTGCTGCCCGGCACCGAGGACGGCCCGAGCTCGACGGCGAAGCGGACGCTGAACCAGAGCAGTGCGGGGGTGCCCGGCAGCTCCGAGGCGGGCGACCTGTTCGGCTCGTCCGACGCCTGGGGCGACGTGAACGGCGACGGGTACGCCGACCTGGTCATCGGTGGGCCCGGCGAGGACATCACGCAGGCCGACAACGGCACGGTCGTCGTGATGTACGGCCCCGCCCTCACCACCGGCAAGAGCTATTCGGTCACCGCTTCGGGCCGGATCGGCGGCGAGAATCTCGGTACGACCGTCACCTCGGGCGACTTCAATGCCGACGGCAAGGCTGACATCTTCTCCGTAGCGCCGGGCAAGCCCGGCCGCTGGTGGGCCTGGGACGGCAAGACCGGTGCGGCCAAGTCCGGTTACCTGAACACCGCCGCGTACACCGCTGCCGTGGGCTACGCGGCCGCGGTCACCGGCGACTTCAACAAGGACGGCTACGCGGACACCGCCGTCAGCTACCGCGACCCGAGCGGCATCGGACGCCTGCTGTGGCTGAAGGGGTCCACCACCGGGCTCCAGCGCGTCGGCATCCTCGACGCCCGCGGCGGACGCGCGCTGGCCGCCGGTGACATCAACGGCGACGGCGCCACCGACCTGGCGGTCGGCCAGCCGTCCGCCACCGAGTCCGGACATACCGCCAAGGGCGGCGCGGTCACGGCCGTGTTCGGTTCGGCCACCGGACTGACCTCGACCGGCCGCAAGACGATCCACCAGGACACCACCGGTGTACCGGGCACCGGCGAGACCGGCGACGACATGGGAGCGTCCGTCTCCATCGGCGATGTCGACCTCGACGGGTACGGCGACATTCTCACCGGCGCGCCGGGCGAGGACATCACCCGCAGCGGCGTGAACGAGAGCAACGCCGGCCAGGTCTTCCTGATCCGCGGCTCCGCCACCGGCCCCACCGGCACCGGGGCCGTCGGATACAGCCAGGACACCACGGGCATCCCCGGCTCCACCGAACCAAACGACCGCCTCGGCTCGTCCGTGTCCCTCACCGACCTCTCCGGCTACAGCCGGGCGGACATCGCGATCGGCGCAGACGGCGAGGACGCCAACAACGGCACGATCCTGCAGATCGACAACACCAGCACCTCTGGAATCAAGGCGGACACCGGCCTCTACTACGGGGTGTCGGCGCTCGGTTCATCCACCGGGATCCGGATCGGACTGACTCTGGCCCCGTAACTCCCCGGTCCCGCACCGGACACAGACACCGGAGCCCCTCGGCCTGACCCGAGGGGCTCCGGTCATGTGGCACGGCAGACGGCCACCGTCTCGTCACCCTCGGTCTGTACGGTGCGCCGGTACAGCGGTGCAGGTGAGGCAAGGGACAAGCGCGAGGTGGATGCGATGGCTGGTGCGGCGGGCGGTGGTGTGAACAGCGGTACGGGCGCCAACGGATTGAGGCGCCGCCTGGGGGTCTTCGATGCGGTGGTCATCGGCCTGGGCTCGATGATCGGAGCAGGTGTCTTCGCCACGCTCGCTCCGGCCGCCCGCGCGGCAGGGTCGGGGCTTCTGATCGGTCTGGCAGTGGCCGCGGTCGTGGCGTAGTGCAATGCCACGTCGCCGGCGCGGCCCGCTATCCGGCCTCCGGCGGCACGTACGTCTACGGGCGGGAGCGTCTGGGCGAGTTCTGGGGCTACCTGGCAGGCTGGAGTTTCGTCGTCGGGAAGACGGCCTCCTGTTCGGCCATGGCCCTGACCGTCGGCTCCTACGCCTGGCCGGGACAGGCCCGTGCAGTGGCGGTCGGCGCGGTGGTGGCGCTCACCGTCGTGAACTGTCTGGGGGTTCAGAAGTCCGCCTGGCTGACCAGGGTGATCGTGGCCGTGGTCCTCGCGGTCCTCGCCGCTGTCGTCACCGCGTGCCTCACCGGCGGCGTCGTCCAGGCGTCCCGGCCGGCACCGGGTTCCGACGCCACGGTGAGCGGAGTGCTGCAGGCCGCTGGGCTGCTGTTCTTCGCATTCGCCGGATACGCCCGCATCGCCACGCTGGGCGAGGAGGTCCGGGAACCGGCTCGCACGATTCCGCGAGCCATCCCCGTGGCTCTCGGGATCACACTGATCGTGTACGCGGCCGTCGGCGTGGCGGTGCTGTCGGTCCTCGGGCCCGCCCGGCCGGCCGATGCCACAGCACCACTGGCGGAGGCAGTCCGTACCGCCGGCGCCCCCGGACTGGTGCCGGTGGTCCGTGCAGGTGCGGCGGTCGCCGCGCTCGGTTCGCTGCTCGCACTGCTGCTCGGGGTCTCCCGTACGACGCCGGCGATGGCCCGCGACCGCCACCTGCCGCACGTCCTGGCCGCCGTCCATCCCCGTTTCGCCGTCCCCCGCCGCGCCGAAGTCGCCGTTGGCGCGGTCGCCGCTCTCGTCGCCGCCACCGGCGATGTCCGCGGCGCGATCGGGTTCTCCTCCTTCGGCGTGCTGCTGTACTACGCCATCGCCAACGCGGCCGCCCTCACCCTCACACCGGCCGAGGGCCGTCCCTTGCGCGCGGTTCCGGTCCTCGGTCTGGCCGGCTGCCTGGTCCTCGCTGTCACCCTTCCCGTGCCGTCGGTGCTGTCGCGGGCGCGGCGGTGGCGCTGCTCGGCGCGGCTGCCTACGGCCTCCGCAGGGGCCGTACCGCGCGTTTCTGAAGCGGGCGGGCCCACAAGCCCGGGTGAATGCGGGCTGCGGAGCATGCTGAGGCATACCGAATGACCCGAAGCCGGGGTCCGGGCGGCTTCCCTCGCACGGGAGACCGCGTTCGTAGTAAGCCACAAACCGGGCCGCGGCGCTGGCCTGCAGAAACCGCCAGTAGAATCTGGACACGTGACTGCTGTGTCTGCGAAGCCTCGCATCCCCAATGTCCTGGCCGGCCGCTATGCCTCCACCGAGCTGGCCGTCCTCTGGTCCCCCGAGCAGAAGGTGAAGCTGGAGCGCCAGCTGTGGCTGGCGGTGCTGCGCGCTCAGAAGGACCTCGGGATCGAGGTGCCCGACGCAGCCCTCGCCGACTACGAGCGGGTCCTCGACCAGGTCGACCTGGCGTCCATGGCCGAGCGTGAGAAGGTCACCCGGCACGACGTGAAGGCACGGATCGAAGAGTTCAACGCTCTCGCCGGGCACGAGCAGGTCCACAAGGGCATGACGTCCCGGGACCTCACCGAGAACGTCGAGCAGCTGCAGATCCGGCTCTCGCTCGAGCTGATGCGTGACCGCACGGTGGCCGTGCTGGCCCGGCTCGGCAGGCTGGCCGGCGAGTACAGCGAGCTGGTCATTGCCGGTCGCTCCCACAATGTCGCCGCCCAGGCGACCACCCTCGGCAAGCGCTTCGCCACCGCCGCGGACGAGCTGCTCGTGGCGTACGGACGGCTCGAGGACCTGCTGGGCCGCTACCCGCTGCGCGGTATCAAGGGCCCCGTCGGCACGGCGCAGGACATGCTCGACCTGCTGGGCGGCGACGCCGCGAAGCTCGGCGAGCTGGAACAGCGCATCGCCGGCCACCTCGGCTTCGGTCAGGCCTTCACCTCCGTCGGCCAGGTCTACCCCCGCTCGCTCGACTACGACGTGGTGACCGCGCTGGTGCAGCTGGCCGCCGCACCTTCGTCCGTCGCGAAGACGATCCGGCTGATGGCCGGGCACGAGCTGGTCACCGAGGGCTTCAAGCCGGGTCAGGTCGGCTCGTCCGCGATGCCGCACAAGATGAACACCCGCTCCTGCGAGCGTGTCAACGGCCTGATGGTGATCCTCCGCGGCTATGCCTCGATGACCGGTGAGCTGGCGGGCGACCAGTGGAACGAGGGTGATGTGTCCTGCTCCGTGGTCCGCCGGGTGGCACTCCCGGACGCCTTCTTCGCGTTCGACGGTCTGCTGGAAACCTTCCTCACGGTGCTCGACGAGTTCGGGGCGTTCCCCGCGGTCGTGGCCCGCGAATTGGACCGGTACCTGCCGTTCCTCGCCACGACCAAGGTGCTGATGGGTGCCGTCCGCGCCGGTGTCGGCCGCGAGGTCGCGCACGAGGCGATCAAGGAGAACGCGGTCGCCTCCGCCCTGGCCATGCGCGAGCAGGGCACGGAGCGCAACGAGCTGCTGGACAAGCTGGCTGCCGACGACCGCATCCCGCTGGACCGCGCCCAGCTCGACACCCTGATGGCCGACAAGCTCTCCTTCACGGGAGCGGCGGCCGCCCAGGTCACCGCGCTCGTCGCCCGGATCGAGGAGATCACCAAGCGGCACCCGGAGGCCGCCGGATACACGCCGGGCTCCATCCTCTGACGGCCGAAACCAGGACCGGATGACACCCGAAGAGCTCCAGGCCGCCCGCAACCGCACCGTTCCCGATGTGGTCGCGGGTGGCCTGCGTGTGTTGTTCTGCGGAATCAACCCGAGCCTGATGACCGGCGCCACGGGACATCATTTCGCCCGCCCCGGCAACCGCTTCTGGCCGGTGCTCCACCTGTCGGGCTTCACCCCCCGCCAGTTGAAGCCATCGGAACAGAACGAGCTGCTCGACCACAGCCTGGGCATCACCAATGTGGTGGCCCGCGCCACGGCGCGCGCCGACGAACTGGCGGCCGAGGAGTTCCGCGAGGGCGGTGTCATCCTGGCGGCCAAGGTCGAGCGTCTGCGACCGCAGTGGCTGGCCGTTGTGGGCGTCACGGCTTACCGGACCGCCTTCGGTGACCGACGCGCGCAGATCGGCCCGCAGGACAGGACGATCGGCGGTGCTCGGGTCTGGGCCCTGCCCAACCCCAGCGGCCTGAACGCCCATTGGACCGCTCAGACCATGGCCGAGGAGTACGGACGCCTCCGTGCGGCCGTCGACTCGGCCAGTCCCGGTCTTTCGGGCTGAGACTCGGACCGCTCGGACCACTGGGACCGCTCGGACCGCTCCGACCGGGATGGGCAGCGTCGCCAGTCAGGGCGGGTCGATCTCCGTGACCACGACGCTCAGTTCGCAGCCGGGGCCCTCCTCGTCCAGATGGAGTCCCATCGCGATCCACCGGTCCTCGATGCGCCAGAGTTGCAGGAATTCGCATCCGACGACCGGATCGGTCCAGGGCTCCGGTATCTCCTCGCCTGCCATCATCCGCTCCTGCGCACTCCACAGACTGATCATCTGCGGCTCACCCCAGCGCCCCGTGAGCAGCGTCAGCAGCGCGTCGTGCTCCGCAAGACACTGTGCCCGGTGCTCCAGACGCCCTGCCTCGTCGTCGTCCCCGTGCTCGTCGTCCGCGTGCAAGGACACCATGTGGTAACCGGGCCCGCTGACTCCTGAGCCCGACTGGATACGCTCCGCGGGGAAGTCCCGGGCGCGCATCCCGTCGATGAGGCGGAGGTGATCTGCGGTCGTCATACCGCCAGTAAACCGCCCGGCACTGACAATCACTTCCCTGGCCTGAGCCTTGAGGGTTTTTCAGCCGCCTCGCGGCGATGGACGGCGCGCCACCAGGGTTCTGACAGTGGGCAGTCCGGCCCTCAGGCGTCCCTGCGCCGCATCGCCCACCAGCCCGCCAGCAGCGCGGCTCCCGCCCACGCCGCTGTGACTGCAAGCCCCGTCCACGGCCCGAGGCTCCCCTCCGGATTCTGGTGCAGCACCAACTGCCCTGCCCGGTCGGGCAGATATTGCGCGACGCCGCCCGCGATGTCTCCGACCACGAAGGAGACGATCAGGATGAACGGGATGAGCAGACTGAGAACGGCGACGGCGCTGCGCAGCAAGACCGTCAGGCCGGCCGCGAGCAGGGCCATCAGGGCCAGATACATACCTCCGCCGAGAGCAGCTCGCAGGGCTCCGGGTTCCCCCAGGCCGATCGCGTACTCCCCCATGAACAACTGCCCCACCAGGAACGCGGTGAAGCTGGTGACGAGCCCGATGACCAGGGCGAGTGTACCGACGAGGGTCATTTTGGCTGCGTAGAAGAGGTCACGGTGCGGCACTGCGGCGAGCGATATCCGCAGGGCACCGTTCAGGTACTCCGAGGAGAGCGCGGTCGCGCCGAAGCTGATGGCCGCGATCTGGCCGAAGTTCAGCGCGTAGAAGGCGCCGAAGACCGGATCGGCATCCGGGTTGTCCGCCTCGGCCTGGCCGACGGTGGCGAACGCGAGCACAGTGACGGCGAGTGTCGCCAGAAAGACCGCTATCAGCGAGCCGGCCACGGACCGTACCGATCTGATCTTGATCCACTCGGATCGGAGCACTGCGATGGTCGACATGGTCAGGCCTCCTGACGAGTGGTGGGTGAGGTGGCTGCGGACGCGAATTCCGTCGCGTCGGCGGTGAGGTCGAGATAGGCCTGCTCCAAGGTGGCCTGTTCGTCGGTGAGTTCAAGGATGGGGATGCCTTCGAGGGCGGCTATGGGACCGATCTCCACCGCCTTGGCCCCTTCGACGCTCCAGCGCCCGTCGTCGCCCTGCGACAAGGCGTATCCCTTGCGGGTCAGCACGTCACGGAGTCGGCTGGACTCGGTCGTGCGTACGCGCACGCGCGGGCGGCTGCGGGAGTCGAGGAACTCCTGCATCGGCAGGTCGACGAGGAGTCTGCCCCGGCCGAGGACCACGAGGTGGTCGGCGAACGACGACGTCTCGTTCATCAGGTGGCTGGAGACCAGAACCGTGCGGCCCTCGCGGGCCAGCCGCTTCATCAGTTCACGGATCCAGACAATGCCTTCCGGGTCCAGCCCGTTCGACGGCTCGTCGAGCATCACGACTTCCGGGTCACCGAGCAATGCGGCCGCGATACCCAGACGCTGTCGCATGCCGAGCGAGAACGTTTTGATCCGGTGACCGCCGACCCGGCCGAGCCCCGCCTCCTCCAGTACCTCTTCGACCCTGGTGGGAGCTATGCGGTTACTGGTGGCGAGAGCCAGCAGATGGTTCCGCGCGGTCCGCGAGCCGTGGGCGGCCTGCGCGTCGAGCAGCGCGCCCACCCGGCGCAGCGGATCGTGGAGCGTGGTGTATGCCCGGCCACCGATCCTGGCCGTGCCGCCCGTCGGCCGGTCCAGACCGAGGACAAGTCTCATGGTGGTGGACTTGCCGGCGCCGTTGGGGCCGAGGAAGCCGGTGACCCGGCCGGGTAGCACGCTGAACGTGAGACGGTCCACCGCGCGAGTGGCCCCGTATGCCTTGGTGAGCTCATGGACGTCGATGCTGGTCATGTCCTCAGCCTGACGGCCGCGCCCAGCTCCTGACCTCCCCCGCCGGAGGGGATCATCTCCCTCGCTCGGGGGAGCCGCCGCGCTCGGGGCCACTGACACGATGGCAGCATGCGCCGCTTCCTCCGTCCGCTGACCGACCCTGTCACCTACACCCGCTGGCTGCATCTGCTCATTCCGACCGCGATCGTCAGCGTGTGGCTGTTCATTTCCCCCGATACACCGTGGGCGCCGATGGTCTTCGCCGTGCCGGTGGGACTGCTGCCCGCCATGCGGCTCGCCGAGGGCGTCCAGGCGCAGTTGTTGCTCACACCTGACGAGCGGGGCAGTCCCGACGCATCGATCTCTGCCGCGTCCGCGGTGACCTGGGCGGACCGCTGGCGGACCGTGGCCTGGCTGGAAGTGCGGCTGTTGCTCTCCGGCGTGGCGACGTTCGCAACGGTGTGGCTGCCCGCAACGGCGGTCGACCTCGTGCTCACCGTGACCGATGCGGGCCCGAGCGGGGATTGGCTCCTCCGCTGGGTGGAGCCGCACTCGTGGTACATCCTGTTCGTGCCGTTGCCGCTGCTGGTGCTGCTAACCGTCATGGTGGTGTGCGGCGAGCTGGTCACGGGCGCTGCGCGGTGGCTGCTCAGCCAGTCGCCGGTGGAGCGGCTGACCGCACTGGAGGAGCGCACCGAGCAGCTGCTGGAGCGCAATCGCATCGCGCGCGAGCTCCACGACTCGATCGGGCATGCCTTGACCGTCGCGGTCGTCCAGGCGGGCGCGGCGCGGGCGGCGAAGGACCCTGAATTCACCGAGCGGGCGCTGGCCGCGATCGAGGAGACGGGCCGGGATGCGCTGGACGATCTGGAGCGGGTGCTGCGGGTGCTGCGCGAGTCGGACGCACCGGTGAGTCAGCGGCCGACGCTTGCCGAGGCGGACCGGCTGCTGGAGTCGGCGCGCGGCTCCGGGGCGAAGGTCGATGCCGAGATGTCCGGTCCGGTGGAGCTGGTGCCGGGGCCGGTGTCGCGCGAGGGCTATCGGATCCTGCAGGAAGCTCTCACCAATGTCTTGCGCCACTCCGGGACCGTCCCCGTACGGGTACGCATCACGGTGGCGGACGGCTGGCTCGAGCTGGAGGTGGCGAATCCACTCACCGAATCGCCGGGCCAGCCCGGGGGCGGAAGCGGGCTGCGGGGCATACGCGAACGGGCCGCGCTCCTGGGCGGAAAGGCCAAGACCGGTCCGTACGACGGTGAGTGGCGGGTGCACGCAAGCCTCCCGCTGGACCGCCTAGGCTGACCGGATGCCGGTTACCGTTCTTCTGGTCGATGACGAACCTCTCGTACGCGCGGGGCTGCGCGCGGTCCTTGAGGCTCAGCCCGATATCGAGGTGGTGGGCGAGGCGGCCGACGGCGCAGCAGTGATCCCGCTGGTGCACAGGTTGCGCCCCGATGTGGTGGCGATGGATGTGCGGATGCCCTTGATGGACGGCATCGAGGCGACCCGGGTGGTGCTGCGCACGGTGCCTGATCCGCCGAAGATCCTGGTGGTGACGACATTCGAGAACGACGAGTACGTGTACGAGGCGCTGCGCGCCGGGGCGGACGGCTTTCTGCTCAAGCGTGCCCGGCCCGCGGAGATCGTGCATGCGGTGCGCCTGGTCGCCGAGGGTGAGTCTCTGCTGTTCCCGGCCGCGGTCCGGCAGCTCGCCGCCGAGTACGGGACGAGTAAGGCGAAGGCGGTCATGAAGCGGGCATCGCTCACCGAGCGCGAGGCTGCGGTGCTCCGGTTGATGGCCCGGGGACTTTCGAATGCGGAGATCGCCGCCAAGCTCGTGGTCGGCGTCGAGACGGTGAAGACCCATGTCAGTGCGGTGCTGGCCAAGTTGGGGGCCAGGGATCGGACCCAGGCGGTGATCGCCGCGTACGAGTCCGGGTTCGTGGCTCCGAGCTGACGCCGGCCCCACCCGGAACCCGTCGCGGCCAACGGTCGCCCTGCTTCCAGGCAGCGAGTACCATCCGCCTGACATGCGCACGAGCTGGAAGGAATCACCGTGGGCCGGCTGACCGGTGGGGACCCGTCGCTGCTGCGACGGATCAATTCCGCGGTGGTGCTTCATGCGCTCAGGGGTGCCCACTCCCCCACGCTCACGGACCTGACCCGGATCACAGGACTGTCCCGGCCCACGGTGGAAGGCGTCGTCGAGGGGCTTTTCGAGGCCGGGCTGGTCGTCGAAGCGACGCCCGACGAGGGTGAAGCCAGGCGTCAGGGCAGGCCGGCCCGCCGGTTCCGGTTCCGCGCGGAGGCAGGGCATCTGCTCGGCATCGAGATCGGTCCGCACCGCGTCTCCGCGCTGCTGTCCGGGCTGGACGGCCGGATCATCGGTGCCGGTTCGCGCGAGGTGTCGGAGACCGCCGGCGCGGATGACCGGCTCGACCGGGTCAGGGCCGTGGTCGCCGATCTCCTGCGGCGTACCGGGGTGGCCCGGAGCAGTCTGCGTGCGGTCGGGGTGGGCAGCCCGGGCATCGTTGAGGCCGACGGGACGGTACGGCTGGGCACCGCGCTGCCGGACTGGACCGGTCTCGCGCTCGGTGAGCGGCTGCGGCGCTCCTTCCGATGTCCGGTCCTGGTGGAGAACGACGCCAATGCAGCGGCCGTGGCGGAGCACTGGAAGGGCGCGGCCACCGAGTCCGACGACATCGTGTTCGTCCTTGCGGGGCTGAGTCCGGGAGCCGGTTCACTGATCGGCGGTCGGCTGCACCGCGGTTTCGGTGGGGCAGCGGGAGAGATCGGCGCGCTGCATCTGCTGGGCCGCGAAGTCACTCCGGAGAAGCTGCTGTCGACGACGGACACGCCGCTGGACCCGTTGGACGAGCAGGCTGTCGCCGCGGTGTTCGCGCAGGCTCGCCACGGCGACGCGCGGGCAATGGCGGCGGTCGAGCGGTTCATCCAGCGCCTGGTGCACGATGTGGCGGCGCTGGTGCTGGCCCTCGACCCGGAGCTGGTGGTCGTCGGCGGGTGGGCCGCGGGACTGGACGGCGTCCTTGATCCGCTCCGCGGCGAACTGGCCCGTTACTGTCTCCGGCCACCGCGGGTCACGCTGTCGCTGCTCGGCGAGGCGGCCGTGGCCACCGGCGCGCTGCGCCTGGCACTCGACCATGTCGAGGAGCAGCTGTTCGCGGTGGAGGGCACGGTGACGGCCCGCCGCTGAGTGCGACGGGCCGCGCGTTCATGTACGGGGCCGACGGGGCCGGCCGGTTTCAGGAAGCCTTGCGCTCCTGACCGGGGTGACTGATTTCCAGGTCACCCGCGGCGCCGAAGGTGAGCCGGCAGGTGTCGGCCCGATAGGTGGCGACGGAGACAGCGGCCGTGCCTCCTGCGGCAAGGTAGCGGGTGGTGACGACAAGCACAGGTGCGCCGGGGAGGCGGTCGAGCTCCTTGGCGTCGTCCGCACGGGCCGAACCGAGCTCCACCGAACGGTCCTGGCCGTCGAGGCCGAGACGATGCAGTTCACGCACGACACTGCGGGCGCGGGTGGGACCCGACGGGCTCTCGATCGCCGACAGTTCGGGCACGGACGACGACGGCACGTACAGGAGCTCCGCCGCGACAGGCTGTCCCTGGGTGACCCGGATCCGGCGGACGATGTGCACGGACTCGTCGCTCTCCACGTCGAGCATGGCGAGCACCGGGGCGGGTGCGACGGCGGTCGTGCAGTCGACGGCCTGCCAGGCCTCGCCGGCACCGCCGTCCGTCCAGTCGTGCTGCGCGGTCGAGACGGCTACGCCGAGGCGCGGCGGTGCGACGGTGGTCCCGACGCCCCGGCGGCGCTGCAGCCTGCCTTCGAGTTCGAGCTGCTCCAGAGCCTGCCGGAGCGTGGCCCGTGCAACGCCGAACCGGGCAGCGAGCTCACGCTCGTTGGGCAGGATCTCTCCCACCGCAAAGTCCGAGTCGAGTGCCTCACTGAGCACGGTCTTGAGGTGCCAGTACTTCGGCTCCTGTACCGATTCCAGCTGCGTGGTCCCCACCCTGTCCTCCGCAATCACCCAGCGTCTTATTCCGCGACGTTATTTATTAAAGGTTCCTGTCTTAACGTTGAGACCATAGGACGGCACACCCCCTTGGTCAAGACCAATCCTTATTCCGTCACGCAGCGAAACGGGCCTCAGCCACAGAGCGTTCACAGGACGTTCGTGGTGCCGTGAGGCCCGCGCAGCACAAAGCCCCACGTCCGGCGGGTCCGTGGGGCTTCGGTCGAGGCAGGTGTCGGGGGCGGGCGTCGAATCGGGCGGGCTATTCGGCAGCCAGGCTGATGAGTTTGTCAGGATTGCGGACGACATATATGCACTGGATGACGCCGTCCTTGACGTCGACCTGGAAGACGGAATCGGGCTTTCCACCCAAAAGCACCAGCAGGGCCGGGCCGCCGTTGAGCTCCACGAATCGGATCTCCATGTCCGGAGCCTGATCGTGGGCGACGGCCATGAGGAAGCGGCCGACCTTGTCCTGGCTCTCGATGATCCGCAGCGGCGCCTTCGACTTTCCGCCACTGTCGCCGACCAGCCGCACATCGGGGGCGAGCAGCGCCAGCAGCTCCTCGATGTCGCCGCCCGCCGCCGCGGAGAGAAACCGTTCCGTGAGGTCACGGCGCTGGGCCGGGTCCACGTCGTAACGCGGCTTGCGCTCCTCCACATGCCGCCGGGCACGCCCGGCGAGCTGACGTACCGCAGCCTCGGTCCGGTCGAGGGTCGTGGCGATCTCCGCGTACGGGAAGCCGAAGGCCTCGCGCAGGACGAAGACGGCGCGCTCCAGCGGGGAGAGCGATTCGAGGACGACGAGCACGGCGACCGATACGGAGTCGGCGAGGACAGCCTGCTCGGCGGTGTCGGGAACAGCGGCACCGAAGTCGGTGACGAGCGGTTCGGGCAGCCAGGGTCCGACGTACGCCTCGCGCCGCGACTGCAACTGCCGGAGCCGGTCGACGGCGAGGCGGGTGGTGATCCGTACGAGGAACGCCCGCGGCTCCCGTACGTCCTCGCGCGACGCGGACGACCAGCGCAGCCACGCCTCCTGCACCACGTCCTCGGCGTCGGCGATCCGGCCGAGCATGCGGTAGGCGACCCCGGTGAGGACGGGGCGGTGTTCTTCGAAGACGTCTGTCACGGTGTCGGTGGTCACCGCTCCATCCCAGCCGACGCGCCGCGCCGTGTCCAGCACGAATTTCCCAGCCCCCTTGAACTGCGGGCTACCGCACGGTAATTGTTGTTGACGAGGCGTCTAAATCCCTTCAGGCAACACCTTTTGCACAGCCCACACGGAAGACGGCACTCCAGTCCTTCACGCACGGCCCACCCCTGGGAGCAGCAGCATGGCCGGCACGGTCTCGTTCAGCGTCGACTCACCCCGAGGTCCGCGGACCGTTTCCGTGGCATACGAACGGACCGGTTCCGGAGAGCCGCTGCTGCTGCTCCACGGCATCGGACACCACCACCAGGCCTGGGATCCGGTGCTGCCCGTGCTGGCGTCGGAGCGGGATGTCATAGCCGTGGATCTGCCCGGTTTCGGCGTCTCCCCGGCGCTCCCGGACGGTGTTCCGTACGACCTGGGGAGCGTGGTGCCGGTGCTCGGCGCGTTCTGTGAGGCGCTCGGCGTGGACCGGCCGCATGTCGCAGGGAACTCGCTCGGTGGACTGCTGGCACTGGAGCTGGGCCGCGAGAAGCTCGTACGGTCGGTGACGGCGCTGTCGCCCGCCGGTTTCTGGACGCAGAGCGAGCGGCGCTACGCGTTCGCAACGCTGCGGGCCATGCGACGGGGAGCGCTGGCCATGCCGATGCCCTTGATCGTAGGGCTCTCGCGGAGCGCGGCCGGGCGTACCGCGCTGACGAGCACCATCTACGCGCGACCCGGCCGCCGTTCACCCGAGGCGGTCGTCTCGGAGACCGTGGCCCTGCGCGAGGCGTCCGGATTCCACGAGACGCTCGCCGTCGGACGGAGTGTCGCGTTCACCGACGATGTGCCGGGGCTGCCGGTGACTGTCGCCTGGGGCAGTCGCGACCGTCTGCTGCTGCGCCGGCAGGGGATCAGAGCCAAGCACACCATCCCCGGGGCCCGGCTGGTGCGGCTGCCCGGCTGCGGGCACGTGCCGATGAACGACGATCCGGCGCTCGTGGCACGCGTCATCCTCGACACCAGTCGCTGACCAGGCAGAGGCCTCCGGACCGGTTTCACCTAGCGGCATGGCGGGCCGCACAACGCCCAACGGGAAGCGCACGGACGGGACATCGACGCCTGGCCCGCGGCCCGCTGTTCATCCGAGGTTGGTGTGCTCGCCGCCGACGGGCACAAAGGTGGGGCCCGTCGACCGGCCACCCGTACCTCTGTCCCGCTGCCCCCGGAGGCACCTCAATGTCGTACCGTCCGCGCATCCCTTCGCCCGACCGCCGCGCTGTGCTGCGCGGTTCACTGGCCGCTTCGGCCGCGCTCACGCTCCCGGTGGCAGCGGCGGCAGCCCCCGCCTTCGCCCTGTCCGGCCGGCCGCGCGCGGCCTGGGGCGTTCAGGTGGGTGATGTCACCGCATCGTCCGCCCTGGTCTGGGTGCGTTCGGACCGTCCGGCGCGGATGATCGTGGAGACGTCGGCAACGGAGTCGTTCCGGCGGGCGCGCACCTGGCACGGGCCTCTGGTCGGCTCCGGTACCGACTTCACCGGCACGACGCCGCTGTACGGGCTGCCCGCCGGCGAGCAGGTGCACTACCGGGTGACGCTCGCGGACCCGGACGATCCGCGCCGGACCGGTGAGCCGGTGTACGGGACGTTCCGTACCGCGCCCGCCCGGCGCCGCGACGGGGTCCGCTTCCTGTGGTCCGGCGACATCGCGGGACAGGGCTGGGGCATCAACCCGGACATCGGCGGCTACCGGGTGTACGACGAGATGCGCCGTCTCGACCCGGATTTCTTTCTCTGCAGCGGTGACAACATCTACGCGGACGGGGTGATCGAGCCGAGCGTGACGCTGCCCGACGGCCGGGTCTGGCGCAACGTCACCACCGAGGAAAAGGCGAAGGTCGCCGAGACGCTCGCCGAGTACCGCGGAAACTTCCGCTACAACCTCCTTGACGACAACCTGAGGAAGTTCAACGCACAGGTGCCGTCGATCATCCAGTGGGACGACCACGAGGTGCGCAACAACTGGTATCCGGGGCAGATCCTGGACGACGTCCGGTACACCGAGAAGAACGTCGACGTCCTGGCCGCGCGTTCGATGCGGGCGTTCCGCGAGTACTTCCCCGTGTCCACGCTGCACGAATCGTCCGGCGACGGCCGGGTGCACCGGGTGGTGCGGCACGGCCCGCTGCTCGACGTGTTCGTCCTCGACATGCGGTCGTTCCGCAACGCCAATTCCCCCGGCCGGCAGCCCGACGACACCACGGGCATCCTCGGCGCCGAGCAGCTCGACTGGCTCAAGCGCGAGCTGTCGCGGTCCCGCGCGGTGTGGAAGGTGATCGCCGCGGACATGCCGCTGGGACTTGTCGTCACGGACGGCGCGACGGACTTCGAGGCGGTGGCCCAGGGCGATCCCGGCGCCCCGCTCGGCCGTGAGCTGCAGATCGCGGAGCTACTGCGGTTCATCAAGCACCGCCGGATCACCGGCACACTCTGGCTGACGGCCGATGTGCACTA
Source organism: Streptomyces sp. NPDC002206 (assembly GCF_053593595.1). Classification (NCBI taxonomy): domain Bacteria; kingdom Bacillati; phylum Actinomycetota; class Actinomycetes; order Kitasatosporales; family Streptomycetaceae; genus Streptomyces; species Streptomyces sp. NPDC002206. The sequence goes on along the minus strand of NZ_JBSFCW010000016.1, from coordinate 90,341 downwards.
CACATCGGCGCAGCATTACGCCCCCGAGCGCGCGGCGTTCAAGGACTTCGCACCGTTCTGGGAGTTCGTGTCGGGGCCGCTGGCCGCCGGTGGTTTCCCCGCCAATGCACTGGACAGCACGTTCGGTCCCGATCGGGTCTTCGTGCGGGCGCCCGACCGGGCGAATGTGTCGCCGATGGAGTCGCCGCAGTTCTTCGGCGAGGTCGATATCGACGGCGACAGTGGCGAGTTGACGGTGCGACTGCGGGCTCAGGGCGGTTCGGTGCTGTTCAGCAAGGTGCTGCAGCCGGGACGCGTCGGACAGTGATCCTGCGCCGCTGACCGGCGCGGGCGGAGGCCCCGGGCAGCTGTCCCGGGCCGATTGTCAGTGGCGGGTTCTACGGTTTTTGCATGACCCGATCAGTACAGGCATTGGCCTACTCCCGCCCTTCCGCCCTGGAGTCGTCCCAGGCCGGGCAGCTGCTCGGCCTGGAGACATCCGGCGGTCTCACTCCGCGCGGCGCCGAGCCCCATCCCCGGTTCTTCGCCGGCTTTCTCGCCTCGCCGAGGATCGCCGCCCGCGGCCTGCTGGCCGTGGCGGACGTGGCGTCGGCACGCTACTACCGGCGGACCCTGGCCACTTCGCTCGACCCGGTGGTGACGGGGAACGGCGACCGGCTGCGCTTCGAGTCGTTCTCCGGCTGCTGCGGGGTCTATGCGCGCCTCGACGTGCTGCAGGACGGGCTGGACGGGGCCGAGACGGGTCACGGCACGACAAATGTGGATGTCAACAATCCGCTGAGGGAAGCGCTGTCGCGGGTAGCCGGGGACGATCCGCTGCATCTGCGAGTCGGCCCGCACGAGATGGCGGTCACCACGCCGGACGGCCCGGTCGTGGAGAAGAAGGTGCCGCTGCCCGACCGGTGGCTGCGTGGGTTCGCCGAGTCGCAGGTGGCCTCGGCCGGTTTCGATCTGCGGGCCGAGCTGTCCGCCGTGGAGGCGGTGACGTTCCTGCGGTCGCTGCCCCGCTCGTCGGGCAACGCGTCGCGGGGCGCCCAGTGGGTGGTTCCCGCCGGGAAGAGCCTGCGGCCGACCACCCGGCCCACGGCAGGTGCGGTGTGCCTGCCCGGTCCCGAGCGGCTCGCGGCGCTGCAGCGAGTGCTGCGTCACGCGACGGCATTGCGGGTGTACGGGCCGGTGACGGACGGTGCGGCGGCTGCGAGCGCCTGGGAGGTGGTGCTGCCGGGGATGCGGCTCACGCTGACACTGTCGCCGGATGCCTCACGCGGCTTCTCCGGTGAGGGCGGCGTGCTCGACGCGCTGGCCACCGGCGACGCGGCAGCCGACGCCGAGCTGGTGTCCGTGCTGCTGGCCTGGGAGCCGCGGATCGAACCGGCCGACTTGGCTGAGCAGTCGGGTCTGGCCGTGGAGCGGGTACGGGCCGCGCTCACCCGGCTCAGCACAGCCGGCCGGGTGGGATACGACCTCGCGGACGCGGCGTACTTCCATCGGGAACTGCCGTACGACGCCGACCGGGCCGAGCGGCACAATCCGCGCCTGGTCGCCGCCCGGCAGCTGGCAGGTTCGGGCGCGGTCGCGCTCGACGGGGAACTGGCGGCCGTGGCCTCGGGGGAACGCCGCTATCAAGTGCGGGAGAGGGGCGGAGTGCTGAGCTGTACCTGCCAGTGGTGGGCGGACTACCGGGGGCGGCGGGGCCCGTGCAAGCACGCGCTGGCTGTCCGGATGGTCCGCCGGGGTGCGCCGGCTGCCGGGAGTGCGCGATGAAGGAGTTGCTCACCGCCGTACGGGAAGGGCGCAAGGAAGACGTCCCTGCGCTCCTTGCACCGCTGGACCGCGCGAAGCGAAGGCTGGCGCTGGCGGAGTTGAAGGCGCTCCGCAAGGAGGCGCGGAGCTGGGGTTGGCGTGAACGAGACAAGATTCAAAAGGCCCTGCTGATCGCGGGTGCGGGCTGTCACAGTGGCGCTGCGGGCTGCGCCACCTGGATCGGCGGCCGGGAGCTGCGCGACTGGACGCGATCCCCGTACCCACTGGTGCTGGAAGCTCTCGCGGACCGCGATCCTGCCTGGCTGGGCGACCTCGCCCATCGGCTGGCAGCGCGGCCCACGGCCTCCCGGATCGACTACCGGTTCGTCTCCGAACTGGCGAAGTTGGCACAGTGCCCGGTGCCCGCCACGGAGGGCTTCGTGCTGGGCTGGGCGGAGACGATCTCCACCGCACAGTGGCAGCACAGGAGTCGGCGTCCGCTGATCGACATTCTGCGCACCGATCCGCATCTCACGGTGCTGGTGCCCCGGCTATTCGAGACGACGGAACTGCCCCCGCAGGTGATCTGGTACGGCGATCCGGACTCCCACTCCGCCGACCACTGGCCCACCGCCCTGGCCACTTTGGTGGAAGAGGGGCTCCTGGAGCGCTCCGTGCTCGTCGACAGCTGTGTGACCCGGCTGCTTCGTGGCGGGAAACCCGGCGACCTGCGGTTCTTCCTGGACGTGTTGCGGCGCCTCGCACTCACCGAGCGGGAGGAGGCCGAGCGGGTCGCCGACTGGATCGGGATGGCGGCCGAGGGCATCTCCACTGTCGCGGGCCACGCGCAGGAGGTGCTTGCCCGGCTGGACGAGCGCGGAAAGCTGACCACGCGGGCTCTGGCGGACGTCTCGGGTTCGGTGCTGTTCCGTACCGAGAAGAAGCTGGTCCGGGCCCAGCTCGTGCTGCTCGGTAAGGCGCTGCGCCGCGACGCTTCGACGGCCGAGGAGCTGCTGCCGGTCGTCACCGAGGCCTTCGGGCACGAGGACATCGGCATCCAGGAGCGGGCACTGAAGCTGGTGGCTCGGTACGCACCTGCTCCCGGTGACCCGCTCCGCGAGGAACTCGCCCTGTCCGCAGGGGCGTTGGGCCTGGCGCACCGGACCGTGGCGGCCGAGGTGTTCGGGGATCTGCTCGTCGCCAGGCCGCAGACGGAGCCGTACATGGAGCTGCTGCCACCCGCACCTGCCCCGCGTCGCCTCGAACCGGCACCGGAGACGTTGGCCGAGCTCGTCGAGGAGGTGGTGGCACTGGTGAGATCCGGATCGCGTGAGGTCACCGCTTTCGAACGGGCTCTGGACGGGCTGGTCCGCCATGCCCACACGGACCGGTCGGCGTTGGCGGAGGCTTTGCGCGAGGCGCTGGCGGGTCAGTGGTGGCTCGACGACGACATGCTGTCCGGCGTCGAGCGCCGGCTCACCAGGGAGGCGGGCATCGAACTCGTCGTTGCCGTACTGCTGGGCAGAGTGTCGGTGCGGGCAGTGCATGACGGGCGCGCCGTCCGCACCGGGACGGCAACCTGTGTGCACGCCGCGTTCGACGAGGTGCTCCGGGCACGGCTCTGGGAGGCCGCCTACTCCGTGCTGATCGGCAGGTCGCCGTTTCTGCTGGCCACGCCGACGTGGCACACCGGCTCGGTGGACCCTGCAGAACTGGTTGAGCGACTGCGTACGTATCAGCGGTTCGGCATCGAACCCGGGGCCGCCGACTTCGCCCAGGCGCTGTTGCGCGTACGGCGCAGTGGTCAGCGCGAGGCAGCCGCGGCGGCCGCCCTGCTCGGCACCGTGCAGGGCAACCGGCTGGCCGCCTGGCTGAAAGCGGACGAACCGGACGCGCCCGTGTTCCGGCGCCATCAGGAGACCGAACAGGCCCCGTCCCGCAGCTGGTTGCAGCGATCGACTGCCGGAGCACGGCGCGTCCTGCTGGCCGCAGAGGAACGGCCGGTCATCCAGCAGGAGTTCCCGCGTCCTTTCCACTGGCTGGGCAGTCCGCACCTGCCGGACCGCCGCCACTGCTACCACGGGGGTGAGCAGCCCGAGTCCTGGTTCGCCACTCTGCCCGAGGACGGCGAGACAGTGGCCACCTGGCTTCTCCCCGTCATCACGGCCTGTGCGACCGAGGAACTGCGGGGTGCGGCCCGGCCGCTGCCTGGGCTCGTCGAACTCGGCGGCCCGGCCGCCGAGGCCATCCATCTGGCCCTGGCGTACGGGTTGGGGGCCCGCCATCCCGAGGACCGGCTGTCGGCAGTGGATGCCCTGCTGGTGCTCGCCGCCCAGGGCAGGCTGGACGCGGCACTGCTCGGCAGGGAGCTGGCGGCTCTCGTCGGCCGTGACCGGGTGAAGCCCAATCGGCTTGCGGAGTCCGCTCGTACGGCCGCCGCCACCGGCGCATACAGGACGGTGCTCTCCGTGCTGGCCGCCGTACTGCCCGCGCTGCTGGCATACGAAAAGGCACCGCACGGGCTGAGCGTCCTGCTGTCCGTGGCCGCCGAATGCACGGAGCGCTGCGGTGGGGTAGGGGCCGGGCCGATAGCGGGGCTCTCCACACTGGCCGCGCGCGGCGGATCGTCGCAGTCGGTGCGCCACGCGGTGCGGCTGCAGGCCGCCTGGGAGCAGGGTGCGGGGGCGACGGCCGTGGACATCGTCCCGTAACCGGATTCGCCTCGCTGTAACCGGGCGCGCATCGCCGTGACCGGACAGGCCCCGAATCGGCCCGCCCCACCACGCCACTCGCTGCCCGCACCCGCTGCGAACGGTTCACAAGCTGCCGCAACCCGCGCACGCACCGCCACAACCGCAATCACTCAAGACGTTAACCCGCCAAAAACCGGCGATAGGGGACTAGATCCATACTTAACCCATCAGTCACAAGGCGTTCGTGATCAGGCAACACCGCTCCGTCACAGTGGAGCCATGACTGATGTGACATCCGCGAAGAGTGCCCGCCGCCCCCACCACTGGCGGCGGGACCTGATCGAACTGGCCGCCCTGTTCATCGCGGTCGCGGTGGCCGACGCGATCGCCAACCTGATCGGGCACCAGCCGGACGGGCCGTACCTGCTGGTCGCCTCGGCCGTGGCGCTGACTGCAACGGCCACGTTCCACACATGGTGGGCACGGCGGCACAGTCACGCGCCGCCGCCGACCGCCGACGGCCTGGGTGCCGACCACGACAGCTCGGACCCGGGCCTTTCCGCCGACCGCCTCGCCGCCGCCACACGTACCGGCACCACTACCGGCGCCGTCGCTCCGGTGACTGCGCCCGCCGCCGCAGGCCCTGCCCTCTCCCCCGGGGAAACGGTGCTGTGGCGGATGCGTACCACTGTCCGCGACACCCCCGGCAGCCTGGCCGCGCTGTGCATCGCGCTCGCCCGGCACCGGGTCGACATCCTCACCCTGCAGACGCACCCGCTGGCCGAGGGCACGGTCGACGAGTTCCTGCTGCGTGCCCCGGCCACGCTCCAGGCGCAGCAGCTGAGCCGGGCCATTTCCGCCGCGGGCGGCAGCTCCACCTGGATCGAGCGTGCCGACGCGCACGATCTGGTGGATGCTCCGACGCGCATTCTGGGCCTCGCCACGCGCACAGCCCTGGATGCGGCCGAACTCCCCCTCGCCCTGCGTCAGCTGCTCGGCCGCTGCACCATCCACTCGACCCCGGCCGTCTCACTCAGTGGCCGCGCCACCGGCGAGACCGCGCCGGTCGAGGGGGTGCTGGAGGAGACCGTGATGCGGCTGCGTGACCCGTCCGGCGGTGCGATCACGATCGAACGGCCCTATCTGCCGTTCACGCCGACCGAGTTCGCCCGGGCCCGTGCCCTGGTCGAGCTCGACGCGCGGCTCGGCCCCCGCGTCCCGCGCAGCGAGCACGTGCTCACGCTCCCCGAGGGCAACGAGATCACCGTGCGCCGCGCGGACCAGAGCGACGTGGCAGCCGCCCGCGCCATGCACGACCGCTGCTCCGATCAGACACTGCGGCTGCGGTACCACGGCCCGGTCCGTGACGCCGACCGCTATCTGGACCACCTGCTCAGCCCCCGGTTCGGCCGCACCCTGGCTGTTCAGACGGCCTCCGGCCGGCTCGTCGCCCTCGGCCACCTCCTCTGGGACGGTGACGAGACCGAGGTCGCCCTCCTCGTCGAGGACGAGTGGCAGCGCCGCGGCATCGGCTCCGAGTTGCTGGGCCGCCTGGTGACGCTCGCCATCGAGGCCGGCTGCGAGAGCGTCTACGCGGTCACCCAGGCGTCCAACACCGGCATGGTCGCCGCGATGCGGGCCCTCGCGCTGCCTCTCGACTACCAGATCGAGGAAGGCACGCTCGTCATCACCGCCCGGCTGGAAGCGACACCGGTACGGTCGCTGCCGCCGTACGAGCAGGCGGGTCGCTGAGCGCCTGACACAGGTCGGCCCACAGGTCCTCGACGTCCTCCAGACCGACCGACATGCGCAGCAGCCGGTCGCCGACACCCGCGGCCTGCCGGTCTCCCTCATCCACAATGCGGTGGCTGATGGAGGCCGGATGCTGGATCAGGCTGTCGACACTGCCGAGGCTGACCGCCGGCGTGATGAGCCGTACCGCGGAGATCACCCGGTGCGGATCCCCGTACACCTCGAACGAGACCATCGCTCCGCCCACCTTCGGGTAGTGGACCCGGGCAATGCGTGGGTCGGCAGTCAGCCGACGGGACAGTTCGGCGGCGCTCGTGGAAGCGGCCCGGACCCGCACCGGCAGGGTGGAGAGCCCGCGCAGCAGCAGATACCCGGCCATGGGGTGCAGCACCCCGCCGGTGGCGAAGCGGACCTGACGCAGGCGGGCCGCGAACTCCTCGTCGCAGGCGACGACCCCGCCCATCACATCGCCGTGCCCGCCCAGGTACTTGGTGGCGCTGTGCAGGACGATCCTGGCCCCGTGCTCGACGGGCCGTTGCAGGACGGGGGTGGCGAAGGTGTTGTCGACGAGCAGCGGCACCGAGCCGCAGGAGTGCGCGAGCGCCCGGATGTCGACCTCGGCGAGCGTCGGGTTCGCCGGCGTCTCGACCATCACCAGACCTGTGTCCGGACGGATGGCTCCCGCGATGCCCGCCGGATCGGTCCAGGTGACTTCGGTGCCCAGCAGTCCGGCGCCGAGGAGATGGTCGCTGCAGCCGTAGAGCGGGCGGACGGCGACCACATGGCGCAGCCCCATGCTCGCGCGGGCCAGCAGGACGGCGGTGAGCGCCGCCATTCCGCTGGCGAACGACACGGCGCTCGCGGTCCCTTCGAGCCGGGCGAGTGCCGTCTCGAATCGGGCCGTGGTCGGGTTGTCGAGCCGGGCGTAGACGGGCGGCCCGTCGAGCCTGGCGCCGGTGGTGGCGAAGGTGTCGATCCGTTCCGCCTCTCCCCTGGAGTCGTACGAGGGGTAGGTGGTGGACAGATCGATCGGCGGGGCGTGCAGGCCGAGTGCAGCGAGGTCGTCGCGTCCGGCGTGCACTGCTTCGGTGGCCAGCGCCCTGGACCGGGGTGTCGTCAAGGGCCGCATCGAGGCTTCGGTGTCCATGACACCACTCTGAACAGTCGCCGGACCATCGCGGTGAAGTGTCGTGCTACGTTCGGCGAATGACCGAATCTGTCGTTCTGGACCCGGTGGACCTGCACATTCTGCGGCTCCTGCAGAACGATGCCCGGACCACCTACCGTGAGCTGGCCACGGAGGTCGGCGTCGCGCCGTCGACCTGCCTGGACCGGGTGACCCGGCTGCGACGCTCGGGGGTGATTCTCGGCCATCAGCTCCGTCTCGACCCGGCTCGGCTCGGCCGCGGTCTGGAGGCGCTCCTCTCGGTACAGGTCCGCCCGCACCGCAGGGAGCTCATCGGCCCGTTCGTCGAACGGATCAGGGCCCTGCCGGAGTCCCGTGCACTTTTCCATCTGACCGGCCCCGACGACTACCTGGTCCATGTGGCAGTCGCGGACACCGCGGATCTGCAGCGGCTGGTGCTGGACGAGTTCACCTCGCGGCGTGAGGTGGCCCGGGTGGAGACCCGGCTGATATTCCAGCAGTGGGAGTGCGGGCCGCTGCTGCCTCCGTCGGCCGCAGCGGCCGGACGGGTCGCGGAGACCGAATGACCGGCCCGGCCACCTCGTCGAACGGCCGGGACCGGCCATCGCGGCCGAACGATCAAGTCCGGTCACCGGGAATGTCACATCTGCGACAGGCCGTCGAGGCCGATTGCTAGTGACGCAGGCCCCCTGCCCGTACGAGGATATTCGCATGTCAGAGACTACGCACAGCGCACTGCCCCGCCAGGTCGCCGACGACTACGTCGACGCATTCATCGAACTCGACCCGATCGCAGGCACCTACCTCGGCGTCGAGGCAAGCTCCAGCCGCCTGCCCGACTTCTCCCCCGCCGGGCAGGAAGCTCTTGCCGAGCTGGCCCGCACCACCCTGGTGAAACTCGACGCGGCCGAGCAGCTGCCGGGCGCGGACAGCGATGCCGAGCGCCGCTGCGGCCGCCTGCTGCGCGAGCGGCTGACGGCGGAACTCGCCGTCCATGAGGCCGATGAGAGCTTGCGCGCCGTCTCCAATCTGCACTCCCCGGCGCACAGCGTCCGCGAGGTGCTGACGGTGACGCCGACCGAGACCGACGAGGACTGGGCCGCGATCGTGGAGCGGCTGCGCGCGGTTCCCGCGGCCCTGGAGGGGTACCGCACCTCCCTCGCGCTGGGTCTGGAACGGAAGCTGTACGGCGGCCCGCGGGCCACCACCACCTTTGTCGGCCAGCTGACGGAGTGGATCGGCGACAACGGGACGGGGTTCTTCCAGAGCTTCGTCGCTCCGGGCCCGGACGCGCTGCGCGCCGATCTGGACGACGCCGCCCGGCAGGCCACGACGTCCTTGGTGGCGCTGCGCGACTGGATGCGCGATGTGTACGCCCCCGAGATCGAGGGTGCGCCCGACACGGTGGGCCGCGAGCGGTACGCCCGCTGGTCGCGCTATTTCAACGGCACCGATCTGGACCTCGACGAGGCGTACGCGTACGGCTGGTCCGAGTACCACCGGCTGCTCGCCGAGATGAAGACCGAGGCCGAGAAGGTACTGCCGGGCGCGGGTCCCTGGGAGGCGCTGGCCCACCTCGACGTGCACGGCAAGCACATCGAGGGTGTCGACGAGGTCCAGGCGTGGCTGCAGGGCCTGATGGACGAGGCCATAGAAGCACTCGACGGTACGCACTTCGAACTCGCCGAGCGGGTACGGAAGGTAGAGTCCCGGATTGCACCGCCCGGCGGCGCCGCGGCTCCCTACTACACCGGCCCCTCCGAGGACTTCTCGCGTCCCGGCCGCACCTGGCTGCCCACCATGGGCGAGACCCGCTTCCCGGTGTACGACCTGGTCTCCACCTGGTACCACGAGGGCGTGCCCGGTCACCACCTGCAGATCGCGCAGTGGACGCATGTCGCCGACAGTCTCTCCCGCTACCAGGCGTCGATCGGCATGGTCAGCGCCAACGCCGAGGGCTGGGCCCTGTACGCGGAGCGGCTCATGGACGAGCTGGGCTTCCTGCCCGACGCCGAGCGCCGCCTCGGCTACCTGGACGCGCAGATGATGCGCGCCTGCCGGGTGATCGTGGACATCGGCATGCATGCGGAACTGGAGATCCCGTCGGACTCCCCCTTCCGTCCCGGCGAGCGGTGGACGCCCGAGCTGGCCCAGGAGTTCTTCGGCAACCACAGTGGCCGGCCGGCGGAGTTCGTGGAGAGCGAACTGACTCGCTACCTGTCCATGCCGGGCCAGGCCATCGGCTACAAGCTGGGCGAGCGTGCCTGGCTGCTGGGCCGGGAGAACGCCCGCAAGGCGCGCGGCGACGCGTTCGACGCCAAGGCCTGGCACATGGCTGCCCTGTCGCAGGGGCCGCTGGGTCTGGACGATCTGGTCGACGAGCTGTCGAAGCTCTGACTCCGGACCGCACTCAGTGGGACGGCGGCCGGGCCCGGTCCAGTGCCATGGGCCCGGCCGCCGTCGGCCACCCGCTTGCGCCCGCTGCCTCCCGCTGCCCAGGTCAGTTTCCGCCGGGGCGGCGGGACCGGCGATGGTCGTCGGTCCCGTCGGGACGCATGGCTTGCGCCGTTCAGCAGCCGCAGTCGTCGGAGCCGACCGGTGCGGTGAACGGGTCGGCGGTGCGCCGCCGGCGCCCTTCCCAGGTCTCGAACTCGAAGCCCTCGCGCGCCCAGTACTCGAATCCGCCGAGCATTTCCTTGACCTGGTAGCCGAGTTCGGCGAGGGCCAGCGCGGCGCGGGCGCCGCCGTTGCAGCCGGGGCCCCAGCAGTACGTGACCACGGGCACGGCCGGGTCGAGGAGGTCCCGGGCCTGCTCGGCGATGAGCGCGGTGGGCAGGTGGACGGCGCCGGGGATGTGCCCCTGGTCCCAGGAGGCGGTGGACCGGGAGTCGAGGACGACGAAGCCGGGGTCCGCGTCGGCCGCGAGCGCGGCGGCGACGTCGGAGACATCGGCGTGGAAGGCGAGCGAGGCGCCGAAGTAGGCGGCGGCCGCGGCCGGGGAGGCCGGCGGGACGCGGAGGACGGGGTTACCGACGGAGGCCATGAGCTGCGAAGTCATGACCAAAAATCTACGACTGGTGATCCTTTGCGGGAAGAGGAGATCCCCGGCACAGCGCTTGATTCGCCGGGGAATTCCCTGTTGTCTCGTCGGCATGACCGACTATTCCACGGACGCAACCGACTGGCGCATCCTCGATGTCCTGCAGCGCGACGGACGGGCCACCTTCGCCGAACTGGCGCGTGAGGTCGCCATGTCGCCCAGCGCGGTGACGGAGCGGGTGCGCCGCCTGGAGGAGGCGGGCATCATCCGTGGTTACGCCGCCGTGGTGGACCCGGAGCGGCTCGGGCTGCCGATTCTCGCCCTCGTGCGGCTGCGCTATCCGAACGGCAACTACAAGCCGTTCCACGATCTCCTCGACACCACGCCCGAAATCGTGGAGGCCCACCATGTCACCGGCGACGACTGCTTCGTACTCAAGGTCACCGCCCGCTCGATGAGTCACCTGGAAGGGGTCTCGGGGAAGATCGGCGCGCTCGGCTCCGTCACCACCAGTGTCGTCTACTCCTCGCCCCTCCCCCGGCGGGCCGTCAGCCGCTGACCGCACCGCCGGCCCGGTGCCGCACCGCCGATCCGTGCCGCTCCTTGACCACTTCGAGCTGGGCGGGGATACGGCGGCGCAGATCGGCGACATGGCTGACGATGCCGACGCTGCGGTCCCGCTCACGCAGCGAGTCCAGTACGTCGAGCACCTCGTCCAGGGTCTGGTCGTCCAGACTGCCGAACCCCTCGTCGATGAAGAGGGTGTCCAGCCGGACCCCGCCCGCCTCGTCGGTGACGACATCGGCGAGGCCGAGCGCCAGCGCGAGCGAGGCGAAGAACGTCTCGCCGCCGGAGAGCGTGGCTGTGTCACGCTCGCGGCCGGTCCAGGCGTCGACGACATGCAGCCCGAGGCCGGCCCGGCGACCTCCGGTGCGCGCGTCGGAGTGGACCAGTGTGTAGCGGCCCGACGACATGCGCTGCAGCCGGGCCGTGGCGGCGGCCGCGACCTGTTCGAGCCGGGCGGCGAGCACGTACGACTCCAACCGCATCTTGCGTTCGTTGTCGGCCGAGGTTCCGGCGGTGAGGCCGGCGAGCCGTGCGACCCGCTCGTACTCCTCGCGCAGCGGGCCCAGCCTGCGCACCTCGTCCGTCGCGCGGCGCGACAGCCGGTCGAGTTCGATGCAGCGTTCCCGGGTGGCGGCGAGCGTGGCGGCGGCGTCCCTCATCTGTCGCTCGGCCGCGTCGTACGCGGCCTGCGCTGCGTCCGGATCGGCCTGCGGGCGTTCGGCGGCGGCGCGGGTCTCCACCTCGGCGAGCCGGTCGGCGACGGCGGCGGCCTCGGCCTGCCAGGCGTCGATCAGCTGCTGGAGTTCACGCTGCTCGAGAGCCGGGAGCAGGGTCGCCGCGGCCGCCTGCGGCGTGTCGAAACCGGCCCGGAACGCGGCGTCCGCGAGCCGGCCGTCGGCCTCCTTGCTGCGCTGCGCCGCCGCTTCCTCGGCGCGCACCGCCTCCGCGGCGTCAGCGAGCAGGGCGACCCGGCGCTCCAGCAGGGCGGCGTGCGCGGCGACGCTGCCGGACTCCCCGCGGGCGGTCACCAACTCGGCTTCCAGGGCGGACTGTTCGCGGTCGAGCCCTTCCCGCCGGGAGGTCCGGGCAGCGGCGCGGCGCTCGGCCGAATGGCGCCCTTCGAGCCGCTCGGTCTGCTCCCGTTCGGCGGCTGCGAGAGCCTCGCGTGCGGCGTGCGTGCCGGCGGCGGTGCGGTGCGCCTGGGCGTGCTCGGTCGCCAACCGGGTGACCAGGGCGTCGAGCTCGGCGACGGTGGGGTCGGGGTCCGGTGACGTGACGACGTGGGCCGCATCGGCAGCGGCGGCACCGTCACCGGACAGGTCGTCGGCGCCCGGTCCAGCGATGCGGCCCTCGCCGCCATCTGCCGCACCCGCGCCCCGCGCCTGCGCCGCCGGCCGTGCCGCCGCTCGCGCCGCAGCGTGCTTCTCGCGTACGACTCCGAGCTCCCGGTCCGCCTCCGTACGGACCTGCTCGGCCCGCCGGTACGTATCGAGGGCGGCCTCCTCGGCCGCCTTGTCGACATGCCCGTCACCGGCCCGGGCCGGCTTCGGGTGGTCGCCCGACCCGCACACCTTGCAGGCCTCGCCGTCGACCAGCTGCGCCGCGAGCTCGGCGGCGATGTCCCGCAGCCGCCGTTCGCGCAGCTCGAGCCACTTCTCATGGGCGCCGAACGCGCGCTCCCGGGCCGCGGCCAGCCGGTCCGCGGCGGCCCCAGTCTCCGTCGCGAGCGCATCACGGCGCCGCGCCGCTTCCAGCTGTCGGCGAGCCGGTTCCAGCCGGCCCGCCAACTGTTCGGCGCGGGTCGCGGACTCCTGCGCCGCTTCGATGTGTTCCTGAAGGCCACGGCGAGTGGATTCCCAGCCCGCGAGCCAGCCTTCCGCCTCCAGGATCAGTTCGTCGTCGGCCCGGGCCTGCCGCTCAAGTTCGGCCCGCTCGGTGTCGATCTGCGCGCTGCGCCGCTCGGCCCGACGCGCGGCGTCGAGGCCGCCCAGCTCCTGCCGGAGCCTGCGCTCCAGAGCCGCCAGCTGTTCCGCACCGGCGTCGACGAGGGTGTCCGGCAGCTGGGCGCGGGCGCGCTCGCGGGCCGCGCTCGCTGCGCGGTAGGCCCGCTCCGCTTCGTCACGCAACTCCAGTGCGGGGGCGACGAGATCTGCTTTGCGGGCGCGTTCGAGCCGGTCGTGGTGCCCGTCGCGGTCGGGGCGACGGGCTTCGAGTTCGGTGGCTCGGCGCCGCGTCTCCTCGTACCGCTGCTGAAGCCTGGCGAGTTCGCGCGCGGTGTCGAGTTCGCGGCGGGCTGCCGCCTGTCGGCTCTCGGCCGCGGCCAGGACGGACTCAGCGACGTCGAGCCGTTCCCGGGCGCCGCTGCGGGCGACGGCGGACCACTCGAGTACGGCGCCGGACAGTCCCGGTTCGCCGGGCTGGGCGTCCGGCAGGGGCAGCTCGCCGGCCGCCGGTCCTGCGGCCTGGGCGATCCGCTGGGCGATCGCGAGAATCTGTTCGTCGCCGGCCTTGACCTGGGTTTCTGCGGTACGGCGCAGTTCGGTGAGGCGTTCCTCGACGGCCGCGAAGCGGCGGGTGTCGAAGAGTCTGCCGAGCAGCTTGCCGCGTGCTTCGGCGTCGGCGCGCAGAAAGCGTGCGAAGTCGCCCTGCGGCAGAAGGACCACCTGGCAGAACTGGTCCCGGCTCATCCCGATGAGCTGGGTGATCTCCTCACCGATCTCCTGATGCGACCGGCTGAGCGCCTGCCAGCCGTTCTCGGGGTCGTACTCGCGCAGCCAGCTCTGGGCCTTCTCGGTGGTGAAGCCGTCGCCCTTCTTCTTGGGGCGGGGCTGGGCGGGGCGCCGGGTGATCTCCAGGCGCCGTCCGCCGACGGTCAGTTCCAGTCGCACTTCGGTGGGGAGGCCGGCCGGGGCGTGGTCGCTGCGCAGCGAGGTGCCGGGGCTCTGGCGGGCGCCGGGCACCGCGCCGTACAACCCATAGCAGACGGCGTCGAGGACGGAGGTCTTCCCGGCGCCGGTGGGACCGTGCAGCAGAAAGAGTCCGGCAGATGAGAGCGCGTCGAAGTCGACTTCCTGGGTGGCGCCGAACGGGCCGAAGGCGGTGAGGGCGAGTCCGTGGAGTCTCAACGGTTCACCTCGCGTACGCCGTCGTCCACCCGTACGTGGTCGAAGGCGCCGCGCAGCACCGTACGCTCCCGGTCGTCCGCCCCGTGCCCGCCCCGGACATGCGCCACGAAGTCCTCCGCGATCTGCTGGTCGTCGCGCCCCTTGAGGCGCTGTGCGTACGAGGCGAGCGGGTCCTCGGGGGCCCGCTCGGGTTCGAGGACGAGGCTGAGGGTGTGCGGGAACCGCGTCATGAGACGGGCCATCGGCTCGTCCGGACGGACGGGGTCGGTGAGGGTGGCCTCCACCCACGCCTCCTCGTGCCGAGCCAGCGCGGGGTCGTCGAGAAGCGTGTCGAGGCGGCCGCGGAGCCGGGCGAGCGGCCGGGGCACCGGGAAGTCGATCCGTTCGGCGGCGATCGCTCCCGTGGCGTCGAGGTCGATCAGCCACATGGTCTTGCGGTGGTCCACCTCGGAGAAGGAGTAGGCGAGGGGCGAGCCGGAGTAGCGGACCCGATCGGTGACGACCTGACTGCCGTGCAGGTGGCCGAGCGCCGTGTAGTCGACGCCGTCGAAGACTCCGGCGGGGACGGCGGCCACTCCGCCGACGGTGATGTCGCGCTCGCTGTCGCTGGGTGCGCCGCCCGCGACGAAGGCGTGGGCGAGCACCACGGACCGGGTGGAGTCCGGCCGTGTCGCGAGATCGGCGCGGACCCGGTCCATGGCGGCGGTCAGCACGGCCTCGTGTCCGGCCCGCTCTGCTTTGAACACATCCTTGACCAGGGCTGGTTCGAGGTAGGGAAGTCCGTAGAACGCGACGTCGCCGTGTTCGTCCCGCAGGACGACGGGGGTGGCGCACTGCGCGGGGTCGGTCCGCAGATGGATGCCGGCCCGGCCCATCAGACCGGCGCCCACGCCGAGCCTGCGGGCCGAGTCATGGTTCCCGGAGATCATCACCGTGGGTACGCCGACGGCGGCGAGCCGGTGCAGGGCCCGGTCGAAGAGCTCGACGGCGGACAGCGGCGGCACGGCCCTGTCGTACACATCACCCGCCACCACGACGGCGTCGACATCGCGTTCGCGCACAGTCGACACCAGATGATCGAGACAGTCGGCCTGCGCCTCGAGCAGGGAGGCCCGGTGGAACGACCGACCCAGGTGCCAGTCCGATGTGTGCAAAATCCTCAAGACCTGGCTCCGACCTGCATGTTTCGCTTCCTTCGCACCCAGCGTCCGCGCCTGCCGTGCCCGGGAGCCGCACCGGACCGGCGCGGGACTGCACGGACGTCACCGACCACGCTGACGCCGCTGTTCCCCTGATCCCTCACGAACCTGCTTCCTCACAGCCCACAGTCTCGCATCGCCACGCACCACCTCCGACATGTTCAGCGAATGAGATCGAGCTGGGTTCCGATGCCCAGCTGTTCCGCCCGCCGGGGGTCCCGCAGCCCGGCCGTCCCACCCCGCCAGGCGCGATCAGGCGTCCCCGTACGCCTCACCGCCCAGCTCCAGCAGCGCCTCACCTGCGGTCGCATCGGCCAGCCAGCTCCGGAAGCTCTCGACATCGGAGTCCGGCAGTCCGACCTCGATGATCACCGCCTCCGCGTACCGGACCTCCCGCACGGCCAGTCCCGTGGCGCGCAGATCGTTCTCCAGCCTGCCGGCCCGCTGGTGGCCGACGGTGATCGTGGCGAGCCGGAACCGCTGTCGGGTGATCGTGCCGAGCTCGTCCAGAGCCTCGCCCACCACCCCTCCGTAAGCCCGGATCAGCCCCCCGGCGCCGAGTTTCACACCGCCGTAGTAGCGGGTGACGACGGCGACGACGTACCGCATCTCTCGGCGCATCAGCATCTGCAGCATCGGGACGCCCGCGGTGCCGCCGGGCTCGCCGTCGTCACTGGCCTTCTGCACGGAGGCGTCGGTGCCGATCACGTACGCGAAGCAGTTGTGGGTGGCGGTCGGGTGTTCCCTGCGGATGCGTGCGACGAAGTCCTGCGCCTCCTGCTCGGTGGCGGCGGGGGCGAGCGCGCAGATGAAGCGCGATCGGTTGATCTCGGTCTCGTGCACGCCCGCTCGGGCGACCGTCCGGTACTGCTCCTGCATCCGGCCACCCTATGCGCAAGGCGGGAATGGCCCACGACCGCTCTCCGTTGACCGAATCATGTATGCAGACGCAGTGGGGACTGAGACGGAGACGATCCGCAGGATTCTCCGGCACACGGGCGACACCTGGGCCGTGGTGGGACTGTCCAACAACGAGTCGCGCGCGGCCTACGGCGTCGCCGCGGCCCTCCAGCGCTTCGGCAAGCGCGTGGTCCCCGTGCATCCCAAGGCGGAGCGGGTCCATGGCGAGGACGGGTACGCCTCGCTGGCGGACATTCCGTTCCCGGTCGATGTCGTGGACGTCTTCGTCAACAGCGAACTGGCGGGCGCCGTCGCGGACGAGGCGGTCACGCTCGGCGCGAAGGCGGTCTGGTTCCAGCTCGGTGTGATCGACGAAGCGGCGTACGAACGCACGCGGGCGGCCGGACTCGACATGGTGATGGACCATTGCCCGGCGATCGAGATCCTCCGACTGGACGGATGAGCGAGGTGCCACGTCTCGGCCGAATGTGCGGGGTGTCACACATGCCGAGCGGCTGGGAGAATGTCCCGCTGTGAGTGTTACCGGTGCGTCCGCCGTCCTGACCGTTCCCCACCACCGAAGCCGGCTGGCCGATGAGCTGTCCGAACTCGGTGTGGTGCGGGGTGGTGTCCTCATGGTGCATGCGTCGATGCGCGCGACGGGGACGGTGAGCGGCGGGGTACGAGCAGTGATCGGCGCACTGCGGGACGCGATCGGAGCGGACGGCACCCTGGTCGTCCCGTCGTTCACACCGGAGAACTCCGATACGTCCCCGCACTACCGGGAGCGGGTGCGCGGCCTCAGCGACCCGGCCCGGGAGGCTGTGCGGGCGAGCATGCCGCCCTTCGACCGGGCGACGTCGGCCGCACCGTCGATGGGCCGCCTCTCGGAGGCCGTTCGACAGACGCCGGGGGCCGCACGCAGCGGCCACCCCCAGACGTCGTTCACCGCGCTGGGCCCCCTGGCCAAGAAGCTCGTCGCGCACCACCGCCGCGACTGCCATCTCGGCGAGGACTCGCCGCTGGCCTGCCTCTATGACATACGGGCTCAAGTACTGCTGCTGGGCACCGGGTTCGACTCCTGCAGCGCGTTCCACCTCGGCGAGTACCGCGTGCCCGACCCGCCCCGCCGCAGCTACCGCTGTGTGGTGACCACCGGAGGCAGGCGCCACTGGTGGGAGTACGAGGACGTCGCGCTGGACGACAGCGACTTCGCCGCGCTCGGAGCGGAGTTCGAGCGCACGGCCGACGGCACCGCGGTACACACCGGCACGGTGGGCTCGGCGACGGCGCGGCTCTTCCGCTTCACCGACGCGGTGGACTTCGCGACCCGTCGGCTTCCGTCCCACCGGGCGGCGCGGCCGTAACGGGGCCGAACGCCCCCTCGGTTCCCGGTGCCTGCCGCTGCCTGCGTCGTGTTGCGCGGGCCTCGGCACCGCGACGGGTTCGAACAGGGGCGTCGGCGCTCACACCGTGACGCCGAGCCCCTCGACGAGCACCGCGTTCGGCAGCGCCGCGAGCGCCTTCCCCGGGACGATCAGCTTGCCCCGGCGGCTACCGCTGCCGATCAGTACCCACTCCTCGTCCACCACTGCGGGATCGAGCAGCAGCGGCCAGTCGGCCGGGAGTCCGATCGGGGTGATGCCGCCATACTCCATGCCGGTCTCGCCGACCGCCGTGTCCATGGAGGCGAACGACGCCTTGCGGGCGCCGAGGTGCTTGCGGACCGCCCCGTTCACATCGACGCGCGTGCGGGAGAGGACGACGCAGGCTGCCAGAGTGACCTCGCCGCCGCGCTTGCCGGCCACCACGACGCAGTTGGCCGACCGGTCGAGCAGATCGGCGCCGTGGTGGGCGACGAAGACCGCCGTGTCCGCGATCTCCGGGTCCGTGTCGACATGGAGGATCCGGTCGGCGGGAACACCGCCCCACCCCTCGCGCACGGCCTCGGCGACCGGAGGGGTGAGGAGGTCGATGCGGTCGACGGCGGGGGCGGCATTTTCGAAGGTGCCGATGGGTGCGCGCATACGCGCCACGCTAACAGCGACCGTACGGCGGCCGATCGGGCGTCTCAGCGTACGGGCGGGATGGACACCGCCATCGTGAACTCGGCCGGTTCGGAGCCTTCGTTGCGGTAGGCATGCGGGTGGTGTGCCTCGAAGGTGGCGGAGGTGCCCGCGGGTACGGAGTGGGCCTCGCCGTCGACTTCCAGGGTGAGCACGCCCGCCGTGACGTGGAGCAGTTCGACGGTGCCTTCGGGGTGCGGGTCGGAGGTGCTGCGGTCGCCGGGCATCAGGCGCCAGGACCAGAGTTCGATCGGGCCTCTGGCCTCCGTACCGACGAGCAGGGTGGTGGAACTGCCCGCCTCGGTGGACCACATGCGCACCGCCTGGCTCTCGGGAACCAGCCGGACATGCGATCCCTGTTCGTAGTCGAGCAGGGTGGTGATGCTGATGCCCAGGGCGTCGGCGAGCTTGACCGTGGTGCCGACACTCGGATTGGTGCGCGCCTGCTCGATCTGGATGATCATGCCGCGACTGACCCCCGCGCGCGCGGCGAGGGCATCCAGGGTGAAGCCACGTTCACCGCGCCAGCGCTTGAGGTTGCGCGCGAGCGACTGGGTGAGCTGGTCGAGGTCAGACACATTCCGTCCAATATTCTGGATGACAGAGTCAAAAATACTGCACTACGGTGTGGTGCACCCAACCGTTCACCGCACTGTACTGCGAGGCATGCCGATGACAGCACTGTTCGCCCTGGCCACCAGCCTGCTGTGGGGGCTGGCCGACTTCGGCGGCGGGCTGCTCACCCGGCGTACGCCCGCGCTCACCGTGGTCGTCGCCTCGCAGACCGTCGCGGCGGTCGTGCTGGGCATCATCGTGGTCGCCACCGGAGGCTGGAGCGAGGCCGGCGGTCAGCTCTGGTTCGCCGTGGCCGCCGGTGCCGTCGGCCCGGTGGCCATGCTGAGCTTCTACAAGGCGCTGGCGCTCGGCCCCATGGGGGTCGTCTCGCCACTCGGCTCGCTGGGCGTCGCGGTGCCGGTGAGTGTCGGACTGGTCATCGGCGAGCGGCCCGGGCTGCTGCAGTTCGCCGGGGTCGGCGTCGCCATCGCCGGCATCGTGCTGGCCGGTGGACCGGAGCTGCGCGGGGCGCCGGTGCAGCGGCAGGCGGTGCTGCTGACGCTGGTGGCCGCATTCGGCTTCGGGGCGGTGATGTCGCTGATCGCGGAGGCGTCCACGACGGTCACCGGGCTGTTCCTGGCGCTCTTCGTGCAGCGCCTCACCAACATCGCGGTCGGCGGCGCAGCACTGTACGTATCGGTACGGCGCGGGGCGCGCGCGCTGCCCGAGGAGGGTGGGGCGGCCGTACTGCTGGCCACGCTGCCCGCCCTGGCGTTCGTCGGCCTCGCCGATGTCGCGGCCAACGGCACCTACTCGATCGCCGCGCAGCACGGCCCGGTCACCGTGGCCGCCGTCCTGGCCTCGCTCTATCCGGTGGTCACGGCCCTGGCCGCCCGCGGCGTCCTGGGCGAACGGCTGCGCGGGGTGCAGGCGGCGGGGGCCGGTCTGGCCCTGGTGGGGACCGTACTGCTCGCCACCGGGTAGGAAGCCGGCCCCAAGGGCTGTCCCCGAAATCCCTGGCGGGCGCACGACGACAGCTACGGCATCTCCCCGCGTTGCCGGAACGCCCGAATACGCCCCGAATGAGGACGCCCCTTCGCCTTGTGCGATGCACCGCATCCGACGCCGCGCGCTGATCCACCGGGGATTAGGGGACAGCCCTCAGGACCTTTCCTCGAGTTCCGCGACGGCCAGCAGCTGTTCGGGCGTGACATCGGCCGGGATCGGCACCGGAGCGGGCGTGCGCAGAGGCGGCTGCCAGCCCTTCACCGGGTCCCAGCTGCGTACGACACGTGCCGGTGCCCCGGCCACCACCGCACGGTCGGGCACCTCTCCGCGTACCACCGCGCCTGCCGCGACCACCACGTTGCGGCCGAGCCGGGCCCCCGGCAGGATCACCGCGCCCGTGCCGATCCAGCAGCCCGGTCCGATCGCGACCGGCTCCATGCGTGGCCACTGTCTGCCGACCGGCTCGTGCGGATCGTCGTAGCTGTGGTTGGTGGACGTGATGTACACGTACGGCCCGCAGTACGTGTTCGAGCCGATGGTCACCGTGGTGTCGGCGACGACATGGCTGCCGCGGCCGAGCACCACGCCGTCCCCCAGGGTGAGGATCGGCGCGGAGCCGAGGTCCAGGTCCGGCATCAGTCCGGCGGTCAAGGTGACCTGCTCGCCGATGATGCAGTGGCCGCCGAGCTCGATCCACGGCTCACCGAAGACGGTGCCCTGCGGGAAGGCCAGTCGGGTCCCCTCGCCGATGCGGCCGAAACGGAGCCCGCCCGGGTGCTGCGCGGTGATCGCGCCCGCTTCCTGGATCGCACGCCAGCCGCGGTGGACGGCGCGGGACAGGACACGGCGCCGCCAGGCGGTGAGGGATGAGAACGTGTTGCTGTTCTTCGGCACTCGCTCACGGTAGTCGGCGCGGCCGGAACGATCACCGCGGTGTCCTGTGATGTTCACCCCACTCCGCGGCGGGGGAACGGCCGTCGCATACCGTTCCCCTGGCTCGATCGAACAAAGGCGATCGAACAGCGGCGGCCGGACCACGCGGCCGAACGAAGCGGAGCACGGAGGAACGGGCGATGGCAGAGCAGGCGTTGATCACGGGCATGGGCGGCCACGAACCGGACATCGACGTGGCGGCCTTCACCGCACCGACGTCCGTCGTGATCGGCGAGGTCACCATGGCCGCGGGCTCCAGCGCGTGGTACCAGGCGGTGCTGCGGGCCGACTGCGCTCCCATCACCATCGGTGCCGACAGCAACATCCAGGACAACTGCAGCGTCCATGCCGACCCCGGGTTCCCCGTCACGGTCGGCGAGCGCGTCTCGGTCGGCCACAACGCCGTACTGCACGGCTGCACCGTCGAGGACGACGTCCTGGTCGGCATGGGGGCCACGGTCCTCAATGGGGCGCACATCGGCGCCGGTTCGCTGATCGCCGCTCAGGCGCTGGTCCCGCAGGGGATGCGGGTGCCGCCCGGTTCACTCGTCGCGGGCGTACCGGCCAAGGTCAAGCGCGAGCTGACCGCGGAGGAGCTCGAGGGCATCAAGTTCAACGCGGTGGGCTACGTCGAGCTGGCCAAGGCGCACCGCCAGGCGCACCAGGGCTGAGCGCCGTACGAGCCGTCGGCCCGAGCAGCCGGGCCGACGACTCAGTCCGCTGCCGGCACCGTTTCCGCCTCGGCTGCGGTGCGCTCCCCGGCCTGCGCCGCCGCCTTCTTGGCGCGGCTCTTGAGGACCAGCATCGAGGTCAGCCCGATCAGCAGCGCGACCACCAGTCCGAGCCAGGAGAAACGCTTCAGCCAGGCCTCGGCGACGACCCCCACCGAGTAGATGACGGCCGTGGTGCCGCCCGCCCAGACGATGCCGCCGAGCACATTGGCGATCAGGAACTTCCAGTACGGCATCCGCAGGACGCCGGCCAGCGGTCCGGCGAAGATGCGCAGCAGTGCGACGAAGCGGCCGAAGAACACCGCCCACATGCCCCACTTCTGGAACGACCGTTCCGCCATGGCGATCTGGTCCGCACCGAAGTGTTTGGGGAACTTGCCGCCGAGCCAGGCGAGCAGCGGCCGCCCGCCCCTGCGCCCGATCGCGTACCCGATCGAGTCCCCGATGATCGCTCCGGCGGAGGCGCAGGCCCCGAGGATCACCGGGTCGATGCCGCTGTGCCCGGCGGCCAGCAGTGCCGCGCTGACGAGGACGATCTCACCGGGCAGCGGAATACCCAGGCTCTCCAGACCGATGACGACGCCCACCAGGACGTACACGCTGACCGCGGGGACTGTCTCCAGCCACTCCTGGATGTGCAACGCCGATTCCTCCCGTACTGATGTGCTGTCGCCCGCCGGGCAACTCCTCGGCGCACGCCGGGCAGCCTACCCGTCGCACCACCTGCCCGGACAGCACGAAGGGCCGCCCCGCGCCCTCGTCAGGGGCGGGACGGCCCGGGTCGGGCGGTGCGGTCCTCAGGCGTTCGGGCGGAGCGTCCAGACGACGGTCATCTCACCGGTCACCGCGCCGTCCGCGCGCTGGATCTCGATGGTGACGGGGAATTCGGGCCGCTTGCCCTCATCGAGTTCGGCGACCACGTCCGCCACCGGTCGGCCCAGGGTCGCGGTCGCGGTGACAACACCCATCGCCAGCTTCTTGTAGCCGATCTCCGCCTTCACGGCGAGCGGTACGGCGCGGGACATCTGGTCGCCGAAGGCGGCGATGACGATCGCGCCGCTCGCCGACTCGGCGAGCGTGAACATCGCTCCGGCATGCGGTCCGCCGACGTGGTTGTGGTAGTCCGCCTGGTCGGGCATGCGGACGACCGCACGCTCCGCGGTCGTCTCGAGGAACTCCAGATTGAGGGTCCTGGCCATCGGAACGGTGGCGACGAGCATGTCTCCGACTGTCATCTGTTCAGCGCTCATGCGCCGAATGTTACTCACGAGTAGAACCGTTTGACCATCCCCGCTCTCCTCAAGACGACCACGTGGCAGTCGCCTTGACCGTTCCCTCACAGGGGCGGCCGTAGCCGACCGGCCGCCGCCCCTCTATCGTTACTCGCCATGTGGCCAGGACAGCAGCCGCCCGGGGGCGAGCAGAACCCGCAGGACCAGAGTCAGAACCCGTACCAGCAGCCGGGGTACCAGCAGCCGAATCCCTATCAGCAGCCGGGATATCAGCAGCCGGGCCAGCCCGGTTACCCGCAGCAGGGGCAGCAGCCGGGTTATCCGCAGCAGGGGCAGCCGGGATATCCGCAGCCGAACCCGTACCAGCAGCCGACCGTGCCGCAGTACGCGGTTCCCGGTCCGCCCGGTGCGCCGCAGCCGGGCGACGGCAAGAAGAAGTCGACGACCGTCGTCGCGATCGTCGCGGCCACCGCCGTGGTCGTGGCTGCCGTGGTCACCGGTGTCGTGGTGATGAACAAGAAGGACGACAAGGGCGGTACGGACGTCGCCGGCGGGGGGAAGTCGTCGTCCTCCCCGAAGCCGTCCGACAGCGCGTCCTCGCCCGAGGCGAACCCGCGCGGCACCGACGGGGACGCCAAGCCCCTCATCGCCGGCTGGAAGGTCGTCACCAACCCCAAGTGGGGCACCCAGTTCGACGTGCCCGGTGACTGGGAGGTCGCCGCACCCGGGGTGTTCTCCTTCTTCGAGGACGACAAGAAGGGCGACGGGTCGCCCGCGGTCGGCTTCTCCGCGCCGGCGTACTACAAGAGCAAGTGGTGCGTCGACGATGCCGACAAGGACGGCACCAAGGAGGACATGAGCCTGGCCGGGGTCGGCACCAAGGGCGCCCAGGGTGCGAAGAGCACCGACGAGGCCGCAACGAACGAGGCCGCGAACTGGGTGTGGGCCGCCTATGCACAGCACATGCCGAAGGGCACCATCAAGATCGGCAAGCCCAAGCCGTACACCACCAAGTCCGGTGTCACCGGAAGTGTCGTCACGGCCACCGCGCCCGGCGTCACCAAGAAGAAGAAGTGCGACAGCGACGGCAAGTCGATCGCGTTCTCCTTCAAGAACAAGAACGGTGAGTACTCCTCGTGGATCCTCTACGCCGGAGCGGATGTGGAGGGCGAACTTCCGGACACCACGATCCAGAAGATCCTCAGCACCTTGCGGCTCACGGACATCACCAAGTCCTGATGCACGTCTGATCGGCCCCTGATCCACATCCGCTGCACGTACAGCCCGGGCAGCGCATTTGGCAGGTCGGGCTCCGGACAGGGATAGTCCCTTGGTGACCCCTGCTTCCGTTCCCCCGTCCCGCATACGCCGCCCTGCCTAGGCCGGGCGCAACTACAGTCTGCTGACCGCCGCCGCGATCATCACGGGCCTGGGGACCCATGGCGCGTTGATCGCGGCGGCGTTCGCCGTTCTGGAGTCGGGCGGTGACGGCGGCGACGTCGGCCTGGTCGCCGCTGCCCGTACCGCACCTCTGGTCGTCTTCCTGCTCATCGGCGGTGCCATCGCCGACCGACTGCCGCGCCACCGCGTGATGGTCGCGGCGAACGCCCTCAACTGCGTCTCTCAGGCCGCCTTCGCCTGGCTGGTCCTGGCCGGCGATCCGAAGCTGTGGCAGATGATGGTGCTCACCGCGGCGTGCGGCACCGGTCAGGCCTTCTTCAACCCGGCGGCCGAGGGCATGCTGATGTCCAGCGTCAGCGGCGAACAGGCCAGCCGCGCCTTCGCTCTCTTCCGGATGTCGATGCACGGCGCCGCCATCGGTGGTGCGGCGCTCGGTGGCGCCATGATCGCGGCGATGAACCCGGGCTGGGTTCTGGCCGTCGACGCCGCGGCGTTCGCGGTGGCCGGGGCGCTGCGCGCCTTCCTCGACGTCGCTCACATCCCGTCGCGCGCACCGGGCGGCGGGCTGCTCTCGGATCTGCGCGAAGGCTGGCAGGAGTTCATCGGCCGCCCCTGGCTGTGGTCCATCGTGGCGCAGTTCTCGGTGGTGGTGGCGGTGGTCGGGGCCGCCGAGTCGGTGTACGGGCCGCTGGTCGCCAGGGACGAGCTCGGCGGCGCCCGCCCCTGGGGTTTCGCGCTCGCCGCATTCGGGGTCGGCACGCTGTGCGGGGCACTGCTGATGGTGCGCTGGAAGCCCCGGCGACTGCTGCTCGCCGGGACGCTCTGCGTCTTCCCGCTCGCCCTGCCCTCGGCGGCGCTGGCAGTACCGCTGCCGGTGGCCGGGCTCAGCACGGTGATGTTCGTCAGCGGCGTCGCCATCGAGGTGTTCGGCGTCTCCTGGATGACGGCCATGCACCAGGAGATCCCGGAGGAGAAGCTGTCGCGTGTCTCGGCGTACGACTGGTTCGGCTCGGTGGCGATGCTGCCCCTGGCCACCGCGGTCGCCGGTCCGGTGGAGGACCTGGTCGGGCGAGGCCAGGCGCTCTGGGGCTGCGCGGTGCTGGTCGTGCTGGTCACGGGGGCCGTGCTGTTCGTACCCGACGTACGCAACCTCACCCGCCGGACGGCCGCCACGGTGACGGTGGCCGCAGGGCCGTCCGCCGCAGCCGGGAAGGCATCGTCAGCCGATGCTGAAGGCGCCGTCGGGCGGCTCGGGTGACGGTACCGCGTCGGCGTCCCCGACCGGCCTGGCCGCACCGATGAGCCGGTCCAGCGCGGCACCGTGCTCGACCCGGGCCGGAAAGGCGTCGGCCGCGCAGCGGCGGGCCAGGCTCGCAATGTCGAAGGGGCTGCGGGAGGCGACCAGGACAACGTTCCCGAAGCGCCGGCCGCGCAGCACCGCCGGTTCGGCGATCACAGCGAGCTCGTCGAAGACGGCCGCGAAGTTGGCGAGCTGCGAGCGCAGGAAGCCGAAGGGCGTGCTGTCGGCGAGGTTGGCGGCATAGACGCCGTCGTCCCGCAGCGCCCGACCGGCCGCCCTCGCGTACTCGACCGAGGTGAGGTGCGCGGGCACACGGGAGCCGCCGAAGACATCCGCGATCAGCACGTCCACGGAGCCGGCCGGTGTCTCCTCCAGCAGACCGCGGGCGTCCGTGGCGTGCACGGTGACCCCGCTGCCGTCGGGGACCGGCAGCTGCTCGGTGACCAGGGCGAGGAGGCCGCGGTCGGCCTCGGCGACGATCTGCCGGGAGCCCGGCCGGGTCGCGGCGACATAGCGGGGCAGCGTGAGCGCTCCGCCTCCTAGGTGGAGTACGTCGAGGGGCGCGTCCGGCTCCCCCGCGCAGTCCAGGACATGGGCGAGCCGTCGCGCGTACTCGAACTCCACATGGGCCGGATCGTCGAGGTCGACGTACGACTGGGGTGCGCCGTCGACGGTGAGCAGCCAGGCCCGGTCCCGGTCCACATCGGGAAGCAGTCTGGCGGTGCCCTGATCCACGTCCCGGATCACAGGTATCGGCTCGTTCACTCTTCCATTGTGGGGTGCGGGTTCAGCCGTTCAGAACCGCGGCGACCTTCTCGGTGTGCGCCGCGGACTGGGCGAGTCCGGCTTGCGCGGCGGCCGCCCGGCGGCTCGGGTCGAGGGGGTTGCGGCCGAATGCCTTCCTGGCGGCCGCGTCCGGGGTGATGACGGCGACCCGGGCGCCCCTCGCTTCGAGGTCGGTGGCCTGGGACCGGGGCGAGACGATCACCTTGTTGCCACTGGCCGTCGGTGCGATGACGACGACGCGCTCACATCCGGCGGCGAGATGGGCGTTGGCCGGGGAGTACACCCCGCCGTCGATCCAGTCCTGACCGTTGATGGTGGCAACCGGCCAGACCGCGGGAACGGCGCAGCTGACGGTGACGGCGTCCGCGAGCGGGACGCCGCTGTCCCTGTCGAACGTGTGGAGTTCCCCGGTCGCCGCGTGGACGGCGGTGATGCGCAGCTGTCGCTCGGGCCACTCGGACGTCAGGAGCCGGCTCGCGATCAGAGCCCGCCGATCGGCCGCGGTGGTTCCGGTCCGGGCCTCCCGCGCCATTCGGGCCAGCTTCTGCCCGTAGGCCTCGGGGGTGCCCGCGGTCAGCACGGCCCGGGCGTAGCGCATGAGCGTGGCCGTGCCGATCCTGCCGCCGGTCTCGCCCTGCGGATCGGCGAGCTGGCGGGCGTACAGTTCCGGGAGCGCGAGCAGTCCGGAGGCGAGCTGGGCGCCGACGACGGCCCCGGCGGAGCTGCCGATGATGAGGTCGGCGGTGGACAGGTCCACACTCGCCTCGGCGAGTCCGTACAGGATCCCGGTCTCCCAGGCGCTTCCGGTGACGCCGCCGGCTCCGAGCACCAGTGCAATGTCTGCCATGCCGTCAGTCTTGCGCATGGCAACGGACCCGCCTCCCGTGTGGCGCGGGGGACAGGTCCGTTGCGTGAGCGGATACGGATCAGAGCAGGGCGGTCACGGTGCCCGCGCCGACCGTGCGGCCGCCTTCCCGGATCGCGAAGCCGAGGCCGGACTCCAGCGGGGTGTCACGGCCCAGTTCGACGGTCATGGTGACCGTGTCGCCGGGGCGCGCCACTGCCGCTTCGCCGAGGTCGATGTCGCCGACCACGTCCGCGGTACGGATGTAGAACTGCGGCCGGTAGCCGGTGGCCACCGGTGTGGTCCGGCCGCCTTCCCGCGCCGACAGGATGTACACCTGCGCGGTGAAGCGACGGCTGGGCGTCACGCTGCCCGGCGCCGCCACCACATGGCCGCGGCGAACCCGGTCGCGCTCCACCCCGCGCACCAGCAGCGCCACGTTGTCGCCGGCCTGCGCGGACTCCATCGGCTTCCCGAAGGTCTCCAGACCGGTGACGACCGTCTCGATGTCCGCCCCGAGCACGGACACCCGGTCGCCGACACGGACGGTGCCGCGCTCGACGGCCCCGGTGACGACCGTGCCCCGGCCGGTGATGGTCAGGACGTTCTCCACGGGCAGCAGGAATGGCGCGTCGGTGTAGCGCACCGGCATCGGCACGTACGTGTCGACGGCGTCCAGCAGCGCCTCGACGGAAGCGGTCCAGCGCGGGTCGCCGGCCAGCGCCTTCAGACCCGACACCCGGACGACGGGGACACCGTCGCCGCCGTAGCCGTGCGCGGAGAGCAGCTCGCGGACCTCCAGCTCGACCAGGTCGGTCAGCTCGGGGTCGCCCGCGTCGGCCTTGTTGAGGGCGACGACGATGTGGTCGACGCCGACCTGACGGGCGAGCAGGACGTGCTCGGCGGTCTGCGGCATGATCCCGTCGACCGCGGACACGACGAGGATCGCCCCGTCGAGCTGCGCGGCGCCGGTGACCATGTTCTTGACGTAGTCGGCATGGCCGGGCATGTCGACATGCGCGTAGTGGCGGGTGTCGGTCTCGTACTCGACGTGCGCGATGTTGATGGTGATGCCGCGCTGCGCCTCCTCGGGCGCCCGGTCGATCCGGTCGAACGAGACGTACGAGGTGCTGCTGCCGGCACGGTCGCTGAGGACCTTGGTGATGGCCGCGGTCAGGGTGGTCTTGCCGTGGTCGACGTGGCCCATGGTGCCGATGTTGAGGTGCGGCTTGGTGCGCACGTATGCCGTCTTGGGCATGGCTCGATTCCTTCTGGATACGAAGCTGAGAGAGAAGACCCCAGGGCCCTGCCGACCCTCCCCTTACGGGGTCCGCCGGACTGTCGGGGGAGGGTCAGCTTCGGGCGCCGCCGAAGGGCGCTGCGGCAGCGACGAACGCTGCTGCGTCAACTGCTGCTGCGGCAGCAGCGACATCGGGGACGACGGCAGCCTTCGGCGCGTCCGCGACTGCGGACTGCGCTGCGAGGAAGGCGTACCGGAACATGGGTCCGATCATGGCCGACGCCCGCGGACCCGTCGAATGGTTTTCTCTCCGGGCGTTCCGGCAGCCCCGGTACGGGAGTTCGTCCCCGGGCCCACCGGCTTCGGAGCTGCTTCGTGTCCGCGCCCCTGCAGCGGCGAGGGCCGGTCCCGGACACTGTCGACGAAGTCCCGTACTGCCGACGGGGCGGCCCGTACGGGGCACATTACGGCGATCGGACAAGGGTGTCGGTTAGTCTCCCCGAATGCTCGACCCCGCCCCCGACACCCGGTCCGCCACCGGCCTGGCCGTGCGCTGTTCGAGGGCGCTGCGCTCGCCCTGGTCCCGGTTCTCGCTGCTCGTGCTGCTGCTGCTGGCCGCCGCGGCGGCGATGCTGCTCCTCGAACCGCAGCGGTTGCTGGCCACCGGCTGGCCTGCCCGGTTGAGCAGCGGCGGCGCTGCGGTTGCGTTGTTCGGCGTCGCGTACGGGGTGTGCACCGTGGCGTTCGTACCGCGGCCGCTCCTCAATCTGGCCGCGGGGGCGCTCTTCGGTGCGCAGGCCGGTCTGGCCGCCGCGCTGGCGGGCACGGTGCTGGGCGCGGGCATCTCGTTCGGCCTGGGCAGGGTTCTGGGGCAGGACGCGCTCCGTACGCTGCTGCGCGGGCGCTGGCTGAAGGCGGCGGATGGCCAGCTGAGCCGGCACGGCTTCCGTTCGATGCTGGCCCTGCGGCTCTTCCCGGGCGTGCCGTTCGCGGCCGCCAACTACTGCGCCGCGGTGTCGCGGATGGGGTATCCGCCGTTCCTGATGGCCACCGGGATCGGTTCCATCCCGAACACCGCCGCATACGTCGTCGCGGGCAGCGAGGCCTCGTCGCCGACGTCGCCCGCGTTCCTGGCCGCGATGGGCTTCATCGTGCTGACCGGGATCGGCGCGGCCGCCGTGGCCTGGCGCAAGCGGCACCACCTCGGCGCGAAATGACCGGCGTGCAGGGCAAGAGGCACAGTTCCGACGCGGACTGATTCGCGGGCGGCGCCGGCGCAACCGCCCCGCCGCCGAACAACCTGGCGCGCGACGTCGGCGAGCCGCCCGCGGGCCCGCCGAACGGGACCGTGCACAGCGCCGGCTCCGGTTCGATGGCCGGGGGCAGCCGTCACCCCGTTCACCCAAGGGCGATACGCTGCCCGCGCACGACAGACGATCATCGGGCCCGCCGTGGCCCTTCCCTCACATGACCGCACTCCGCACGTTGCCGACGGCCTTGCTGTCCGTCGGCCGATGCACGATGACCTCCGGGATGGCCAAAGCCCCATGAGCTGGTTCGAATCGTTCGTCCTGGGCCTCGTTCAGGGACTGACCGAGTTCCTGCCGATCTCCTCCAGCGCGCACCTGCGGCTGACCGCTGCGTTCGCCGGCTGGCACGACCCGGGTGCGGCATTCACCGCCATCACCCAGATCGGCACCGAGGCGGCCGTTCTCATCTACTTCCGGAAGGACATCGCGCGGATCGTCTCGGCCTGGTTCCGCTCGCTGACCAACCGGTCGATGCGGAGCAACCACGACGCCCAGATGGGCTGGCTGGTCATCGTCGGCTCCATCCCGATCGGCGTCCTCGGCGTGACCTTCAAGGACCAGATCGAAGGCCCCTTCCGCGACCTGCGGCTCATCGCCACCACCCTGATCGTCATGGGCATCGTCCTCGGCATCGCCGACCGTCTCGCAGCCCGGGACGAGACCGGCGGCAGGCACCGGGCCATCAAGGAGCGGAAGTCCCTCAAGGAGCTGGGCGTCAAGGACGGTCTGATCTTCGGCTTCTGCCAGGCGATGGCCCTGATCCCGGGTGTCTCCCGCTCCGGCGCCACGATCAGCGGTGGTCTGCTGATGGGCTACACCCGCGAGGCGGCGGCCCGCTACTCGTTCCTGCTCGCAATCCCGGCGGTGCTCGCCTCGGGCGTCTTCGAGCTGAAGGATGCGAGCGAGGGGCACGTGTCGTGGGGTCCGACGATCTTCGCGACGTTCATCGCCTTCGGCGTGGGCTACGCCGTCATCGCATGGTTCATGAAGTTCATCACGACCAAGAGCTTCATGCCGTTCGTCATCTACCGCGTGCTGCTGGGCGTGCTGCTGTTCGCCCTGGTGGGGGCCGGTGTGCTGAGCCCGCACGCGGGTGAGTCGGCGGGGTAGTTCGCCTTCGAGCGTGATCAGGGCGGGGCGAGCCACCCGGAACGGTGATTCGACCGCCCGTTCGAGGCGGGTCGCGCCCAGCCACGGGTCGGACGCCCGCAGTGCGGTCGAGTCCATGCGGTCGAGGGTGACCGCCGACAGGTCGTAGCAGCTGGCTTCACGCTGATGTCGTGTGCTGCAGGAGTACGGGATCCGGTCTGCGAGCTGTCGCTGCGATCGATGAATCCCCTGCCCGAGCCAGGACACCTCGAGCCAGTTCGCCTCGCTGAGACGCAGCGGCCCGGTCTACCGGCCAGAGCCCCGCCACCACCACCTCTGATGGATGGGGCGAGGTCTGACCAGTCCACAGCCTCGTGGGCGGAGGCAACCGCTACCTGTTCATGTGGGACCGCGAGGACGAATCCATCTCCGCGTGATCAGTGACGCCGAAGCGGGAGAGCGCTGCGTCAGTCAGTGTCAGCTGCCGGCAGGTCGGGGGGCGCGACGAACAGGCCCGCGTACTGCGGCCGCGGCGGCTCTACACGGTCGAGGGCGACCGTCGTGCCTATGTCCTCGGCGCTGTCGTCCGCGCGGCGCGGTGAAGCGTCAGCCATCAAGTCTCCTGTGCATAGCGGTCGTTGTGAGGGCTCCGAGCCCGAGAAGGCTGCGGCTGGTGTCCGGCGACGGCGCCTCTGCACCACTCCGGCGGCACACCAGGGCATCCGGATCGTCCGGCGGGGCCTGCAGGGAGTATCCACCAGGACACGTCCGGCCGTCAGCACCGGGGCTACTGCCCCGCCCCTCCGTACCGTCCCTGCCCTCAGGGCGGGGCGGCCGGCCAGGCCTGCATCCCCCTTCGGTGCACGTTCTCGGCCGCTCCTCAGTCACCGGGCAGGGTGCCCTGTCGCGTCAGCGGACGACCTGGACGGCATCGCTCATGACGGAGTTCGGGTCTCCAGAGTCTCGATCTTCAGGGTGACGCGTTGGACCTCCCAACGTTGACCGTCGATGTCGAAGCACAGTCCGACGGGCGGAAGTTGGCGGATCGTGAAGATGGGCCCGACCTTGCCCCCGTTGTTGTTCACCGTCACGTAGTAGCTCTCCGCTCCTGCCATGGCGGCAAGACCAGAAGATCGGAACAGGTGCCGGACAGCGCCCCCGCGCTGACCTTCGGGCGGGGCGATTTCCATCGATATCCGTCGGCATTCGACAAAGCTTGGCTCTCACCGACACCTCGGACACCGGGGCGGGCTGACTGCCGACGCCTGGAGTGGGCCGGGTCGGCGCCGGTCTCATGAGCGGTCCGCGGTGAAGTCGCGCGCCTTGATCTTCGCCATCCGCCCGTCGGGGTGGTGCCAGACGATGCCCTCGCACCCGTCGGCCGTGGCCAGGGCCAGCGCGGCGCTCCGGATGCCCTCGAAGGTCAGCTCGGGCACAGCGACGTCCCGCGCGACGGCGTGCTCGACAAGGAGATGGAAGTCGCTGCGCTCCGGGTTTCCGTTGATCTTCGGGCCGACCAGTTCGAAGGTCCCGGTGATTCCCTCGCAGGGTCCGATGTTCTGGACCGCCTCTGCGTGGAACTTCGCGAATGACGACTGGTCGATCGGCTCCCAGCCGACTGTCTTGCCGGTTGCGTCGTCGGTGGAAATGACCACACAGTTCGGCGGCGATGCCTTGCCGGGTTTCACCTCGCGCCGTGCCCACCAATCGCCTGCTTCGTCGAGCAGCACGCACGTGCCGTCGTACTTGCGGGTCGCGCGCCCTTCTCCGGCGAGCACCCACTCGCAGCCGGGCATCACCTCCGGCAGCACGCGCGCCGGGCGAGTGGCGAAGTCGCGGACGAACATGGTGGGAATCTTGTTCATGCCGGAAGTCTCCCGGTTGACCGGCCGGCCCGCACGGGGATTCCGCCCACGGGCGGTTGTCCCGCTTCGGTGGCCCGCCCCATCGGTCCACCACCACGGACCAGCGGACGGCCACCGCACAGGTCAAGGGGCAAGCCGGCACTCCGTACGCGACGGCTCAGTACGCGACGACCGCCCATATCAGCGCCCCGACGACGGCCACCGCGTAGCACCCCACGGCGGCGCGGACGAGGGTGCGTCGGGTGGAGACGCTCCACGGCGTGCCGGCCAGCACCCTGGCCAGCACAGGCAGCACAAGGATCGCGTGCAGGCTGACTCCGTGCAGCGGTTTGAGTGATGCCGTGGAGGCGTAGCCGGCCAACTGGTGACCGGTGCGCGTCAGATAGACGCCGCGGGCGATCATCGCAGCGCCCGCCAGCAGCCCGACGACAAGGATCGCGAACCCGGCCCGCAGCGCGAGCGCCATCCCGGCCGGCCCTTCGGGGCGCCGGACGAACGAGGCCACCGCCAGGGCGGTGAGGATGACGACCAGCGCTCCCCCGCCGACGGCCAGCGACATAGAGACCGCCGTATTGAAGGGCGTCTCCATGTTGAAGTGGGACGGTACGCCGCGCCAGGCCTGGAGTGTGATGCCGGCGACCTCCAGCACGCAGTCGGCGGCGAACACCGCGAGCAGCACGGTACGGGTACGGGCGCGTAGGCGTACGTACGAGGCCACCCAGCAGATCGCGATGAGCGTCAGGCCGAAGGAGAGCCCGAAAGTGACGGGCTTGCGCCAGGAGACCGGGCCGTCCCAGGGGCCGCCGTCGACGGCGAAGACAATCAGGTGCAGCAGCCCGGAGACGACGAGCGCCGCGCCGATCACGTAACAGAGGCGCTCCACCGGGCTCGGCTTCCGCCCTGTGGGCGCGGTCGGCGGTGAGTCGGGCGTGCTGCTGCGGGGCGGTTCCGTCCTGGTGGATGCTGCGGGCCGGTTCTCCATGTCCGGAGCATCCCTCGAGGGGCGCGCGGCCGTCGTCGTACGTCCGGAGGCAGTCGCCGTACGCCCTCCGGAGTACCGCGATCACCCCTCACCGGATGACCGGACCCAGGCGCAGGCCGACGCCGTGGTCGAGGGACTCGGCGACCGCGATCACTGGCTGACGCCGATCGGTTCGATCACCAACCCTGAAACCTGTCCGCTCGTACCCTTCCGCGACGCGCTTCAGCGCTGCGCACCGCTTCGCTGTTCGCACGTCGGCTGCTCCTGCGCCGGACGCCGACCGGCCGTAGCGTACGGAACACGACCGGGGTAATACGGGGCGGACACGGCCGAAAGCCCATGCCAAATGCCCCGTACACGTACCAGCCTGGGACATGTACCGCTGGACCCTGGAGGACTCCATGACCACCGCCGAGCTTCCTGTGATCGCCGCCGTCGACGGTTCGTGGCGCAGCTACGAGGCGCTCGAGTGGGCCGCGCGCGACGCCGTCCGGCGAGGGCTTGCGCTGACGATCGTGCATGTCAGGCCGCTCAATCGGCGTACCAGCCAGGAGGCGCAGCGGCGCGAGGCCGAGGAACTGCTCGCGGAGTCCGTGGGCCGGGTGGCGCAGGTCGCTCCGACCCTGCACACGTCGACCCTCGCCCCGCTGGACTTCCCGGCGGCGGCGCTGACCGCGCTGAGCGAGCACGCGTCGTTGCTGGTTCTGGGCTCACGCGGGCTGGGCGGGTTCCGGTCACTGCTGATCGGCTCGAACAGTCTGACGACCGCCTCGATGGCCCAATGTCCCGTCGTCGTCGTTCACAGTGGCCGGGCGGACGAGGAGGAGGCGGAGGCGGCGGAGACATTCACGGATATCGTCGCGGGGGTGGCCGCCGACGAAAGCAGTGAGGCGGTGCTGGACTTCGCGTTCGAGGCCGCCATGACCCGGCCCGGAGCGCGCCTGCGGATCGTGCACGGCTGGACGATGTTCTCGTCGATGCTCTCCGGCGGTCCCGTCTTCGACCGGGATGCGGCGGCAGGCGCGGCCGAGCGGACCCTCGCGGAGCTCACCGCCGGGCGGCCTGAGAAGTATCCGCAGGTCGAGGTTGTGCAGGAACCGGTCCACGGGTCCGCGTCCCACACCCTGGTCACGGCGTCGGCGACCGCCGCCCTCACGGTGATCGGGCGGCGCAGGGGCGGCGAGGAACTTGGATTCGGGCTGTCCCCGGTGGCGCAGACAACACTCACTCATGCGCTCGGGCCGGTGGCCGTGGTCCCCTGCTGAGACGGACACGGGTGGTGCGGGTTCCGGCCGGGGCGTTCCCGTTGTCCGAGCTCCCGGTCCGGGGTTCCGGGCGACCGAATCATGGTCGGACACGGCGCCGCGCGTGCACAGCCCTTGGCGTCTGCGGTCGGCGGGCACACACTGGCCGGATGACGCAGCGCGTGGCTCTCGCGACCGTGATGGACCAGCTGTCCATCGACGCAGTGATCACCGGCTATGCGGTGGCGGTGGACGACGGCTCCTGGCAGGACTACCGGGACCTGTTCACCCCTGACGGCCGCGCCGACTACCGCAGCGCGGGCGGTGTCGAGGGGCCCGCCGCCGAGGTCGCGCACTGGCTCGCGGAGACGCTGCGGATCTTCCCCGTACGCCAGCACCTGATCGTCAACCGCCGGCTCGACCTCCAGGACCTGGGCGGCTACCCCGGTGATCGCGCCGATGTGCGGGCCGACTATCTGAACCCCATGCGGCTGGAGGGTGCGCAGGACGGCGGTGGCACCGCAGCCTCCGGCACCACCGCGCCGAACTTCGCCTCCGGCGGCCGGTACGCCTTCGGGCTGCTGCGTACGGACGTCGGCTGGCGGATCCGTACCGTAACCGTCCACGAGAAGTGGCGCAGCCTCTCCGGCTCCCTCGCACCGAGTTGAGCCACGCGGTCCCGCACCTGGCCTGGCCGCACCCGTTCCGCTCCCCCCACACTGGGTAAGGAGAAGGGCACCACTGCTCACCGGTCAGGTCGAGGAGGCGCGGTATGCGGATTCCGGTCGGTCGGC
The DNA here is from genome assembly GCF_053593595.1 of Streptomyces sp. NPDC002206. Classification (NCBI taxonomy): domain Bacteria; kingdom Bacillati; phylum Actinomycetota; class Actinomycetes; order Kitasatosporales; family Streptomycetaceae; genus Streptomyces; species Streptomyces sp. NPDC002206. The sequence goes on along the minus strand of NZ_JBSFCW010000016.1, from coordinate 54,795 downwards.
GTGAGCAGCGGGAGCGGCTGCTCCGGTCACCCTGGTGGCGCGGCGGTGGAGCCCTGTTCGCCGGGGCACTGCCCGCGCTCGCCTTCCCCGCCCCGTCGCTGTGGTGGTTCGCCTATGTCGCGCTGGTGCCCTGGCTGCTGCTGATCCGCTCGGCCGGTACCGCGCGCCGGGCGGCGCTCGACGGCTGGCTCGGCGGGACGGGCTACCTGCTCGCCGTGCACCAATGGCTGATGCCGAGTCTGCATGTGTTCATCGTCGTTCTCGCGGCGCTGCTCGGTCTGCTGTGGGCGCCCTGGGGCCTGCTGGTGTCCCGGATGCTCGGCGGCGCCCCGTCCGTCGCAGCGGCCGCGGCCGCCGTGATCGTGGTGCCCTCCGGCTGGCTGATCATCGAGCTGGCCCGCTCCTGGGAGGGTCTCGGCGGTCCCTGGGGACTCCTCGGCGCGAGCCAGTGGCAGGTGCCCGCCGCGCTCCGGGTGGCATCGGTCGGCGCCGTGTGGCTGGTGAGTCTTCTGGTGGTGGCGGTGAACACCGCGGTCACCCTGCTGTTCCTGACATCCGGCGCACGGACGGCCGCGGCGGTCGCCATCGTGGTGTGCGCGCTGGCCGTGGGCGGGATATGGACGTGGGCACCGCAGCCGGAGCAGTCGGGCGTGGCCCGGATCGCCGTCGTGCAACCGGGGATCGTCGCGGGGCCGAACAGCGTGGCGCTCCGCTTCGCGCGCAGCGAGCAGCTGACCCGCAAGCTGGCGGGCCGCGACGTCGATCTGGTGGTGTGGGGCGAGAGCAGTGTCGGCCAGGATCTGTCCCGGCAGCCGGCCCTGGCCGCGCGGATCGCGAAGCTCTCGCGCGAGGTCGGCGCGGATGTGCTGGTGAACGAGGACGCCCGGCACACCGGCGCGTCGGGCCGGACGGGGATCTTCAAGAGCGCGGTGCTGGTGGGACCGGACGGTCCGACGGGGGACCGCTACGACAAAATGCGTCTGGTGCCGTTCGGTGAGTACATCCCGGCCCGTTCGGTGCTCGGCTGGGTGACGTCGGTGGGCAAGGCGGCGGGCGAGGACCGGCTGCGCGGCACCCGGCAGGTGGTGATGTCCGTTCCCGAGCCGCCTCGCACGGACGGATCCACCGGGTCCCCCGACGAGGTCCGCGCCCCGGAGCACACTCTGCGGATCGGGCCGCTGGTCTGCTTCGAGTCGGCGTTCCCCGACATGAGCAGACAGCTGACCCGAGACGGGGCACAGCTGCTGATCGCCCAGTCGTCGACCTCTACGTTCCAGCACACCTGGGCGCCGGAGCAGCACGCCTCGCTCGGCGCACTGCGGGCCGCCGAGAACGGCCGCCCGATGGTGCATGCCACGCTCACCGGCATCAGCACGGCGTACGGCCCGCAGGGCGGGCGCGTCGGGACGCCGCTGGGCACGGATACGAGCGGGGCCGCCGTCTTCGACGTACCGCTGGCCAGTGGCAGCACCCTCTATGTGCGGCTGGGCGACTGGCCGGTACACGGCGCGCTGGCCGTGCTGGCGGCATTCTGCGCCTACGAGGGCGTCCGGTCACTGCGGCGGCGTAACCCGGTGGAACCGGTCGGTGCCGTGGGTCCGAAGGCCGAGCTACCCGGTCGCTGACCGGGCACTCACGTTACGACGGGCCGTTCACGGAAACGATCTGCCCCTGCGCGTCGACGGTGAGCGCGACGCGCTCGACCTTGTTCTTCACGGCGAGCACCATCCACACGGCGCCCCACAGGAAGCAGCTGAACACCATCAGGAGGGCGTGCAGCACGTGATTGAGCGGCTGCCCCCTGACCATCACGACCTGTGTCTCGACCCGGGACTCCACCCGCCAGCCTGTTGCGATCCGCTGATTGACCGCCCAGTCGAGGATCAGGCTGCGCTGTGTCGCATCGGGGGGCCGCCCGTCCGCCGAGTAGTAGCCGGGCGGTGGCTGGAGCGCACCCCATCCCTGTGGCTCGTCGTGGGGCTTCACGAGGTCACCTCCACGGGCCGGCGGTCCATTGCCCTCAGCCTGCCCCGGGCCCGTGCGGGACGCATCCGGAGCGGATCGAAACCCGTTCTGACCTGCGGATTCTGCTGTGTACGGTCCGCTGTGGCGCGGTGCACCAGGGGTTTGCGACCCTGATCCGTCGGCCCCCTAGGCGCAGTCCAGGTCACGCAGGATGCGCTCGCACAACTCGTGGGTCTCAAGAGCGTCCCGGGCGCTCAGCAGCTTTCCGGCCCGCACGGCGTCCAGGAAGGTCAGCACGCTCTGCTCGATACCGCGCTGACGGGCCACCGGCACCCAGTCGCCGCGTCGTCGTACGCTCGGCTGCCCCTTGTGGTCGATCACCTCCGCGAGGTTCACCACCTCGCGCTTGGAGTCCTGCCCTGAGACCTCGAGCCGCTCCTCCGTCGAGCCGCTGAGCCGGTTCATCGCACCGATGGCGGTGAACCCGTCGCCGGACAGCTGCAGCACGACATGGTGCATCAGCCCGTCGCGGATCCTGGCCCGTACGACGGTGTGCTCGACCGGACCCGGCACCAGAAAGCGCAGGGTGTCGACGACATGGATGAAGTCGTCGAGCACCATGGCCCGCGGTTCCTCGGGCAGACCCACCCGGTTCTTCTGCATCAGGATCAGTTCGCGGGGGTGCTCGATGCACTGCGCATAGCCGGGCGCCAGCCGCCGGTTGAAGCCGACTGCCAGGCTGACACCGCGCTCCTCGGCGAGGTGCACCAGCCGCTCGGAATCGGCGAGTTCGTAGGCGAGCGGCTTGTCGATGTACGTGGGAACACCCGCATCGAGCAGCCGGCCGGCGATCTCCGGGTGTACGGAGGTCGGGGCGTGGACGAACGCGGCGTCCAGGCCCTCGGCGATCAGCGAGTCGAGGTCGGTGTGGCGCTGCTCCGGCGGGATCCGGTGGGTCTCGGCGACGGCGGCCAGGGTGGCGGAGGTGCGGGTCTGCAGATGCAGTTCGACCCCGGGCAGGGTGGTGAGTACCGGCAGATATGCCTTCTGCGCGATGTCGCCGAGCCCGATGCAGCCGACCTTCACAGGGGTCTCCCTCTCGCCCATGACCCGCCCGTGGCTACCGCTGCGACATGGGCGGGTTCTTCGTCCCGGCAGCATACGTGTGCTGCGGCGGCCGCCAGTCGGCGATGCCGTCGAAGGTGCGCAGGACGAGGCCGGGCCCGAACCGGGAGACGGCGGACATCAGGGTGTCGCGCAGCGCGACGGCTGGGGGGCTGGTCAGGCGCATCAGCCGGGTCACCTGGGCGGCCTTGCGGACGATGCCGCCGGTACGCGGGACCCGGTCCGCGCTGTATGCGGCGAGGGCCGCCGCCAGGTCGCTGTCGGGCGCCGCGTGGTGGGCGAGCACGATGCCGTCCTCGATGGCCTGGTTGCCGCCCTGTCCGAGCGTGGGCGCCATGGCGTGGGCGCCGTCGCCGACCAGGACGGTGCGGCCCCGGTGGAACGCCGCCAGGGGGTCGATCAGATGGTGCACGTCGTTGCGGAGAATCCGGTCGGGTTCGACAGCGGCGATGATTCCGGGGATCGGGTCGTGCCAGCCGCCGAACCGGCGCAGCAGCTCGGCCTTCTCGTCGTCGGCCCGCGCTCCGGCCGGCGCGACCGCGGCCGCGTACGCGTAGATCCGGCCGTCCTTGAGCGGCTGGGTGCCCCAGAGTGCGCCACGGCCCCAGGTCTCGTGCGGGGCGAAGGGCTTCCCGGGCGCGGGGACGACGACGCGCCACGTGGTGAAGCCGGCGTACGACGGTCCGGGGTGCGCAGGGAAGAGCAGGGAGCGTACGGCCGAGTTGATGCCGTCGGCGCCGACGACGAGGTCGGCCTCGATGTTCCCGGCCGACGTTGCGACGACGGCCCGGGCGCCGCCCGCGGTGCCCGGGTCCACGAGTTCCGCCGCCGCCCCGGTACGGATAGCGGATGCGGGCAGTCCGGCGACGAGGACATCGATCAGGGTGGCGCGATGCACCAGGACGATCGGACCGCCGAACCGCTCGGTCGCGGCGGCGCTGTCGGTCCGGGCGAGCCAGCGGCCGTCCGGTTTGCGCATCCCGCCGTCGCCCTGCCAGGCGGCAAGGGCCCTGATCCGGTCACCGAGGCCGATCACGTCCAGGGCGCGCTGGGAGTTGGGCGCGAGGCCGATACCGGCGCCGACGGGCTCCAGGGAGGCGGCCCGCTCCATGACGGTGACCTGCCAGCCGCGCCGGTGCAGGGCCACGGCGGCGGTCAGGCCGCCGATCCCGCTGCCGATGACGACCGCATGGGGCTTGGCCATGACTCCTCCTCGAAACTACAGGTGTAGTGACGAACTCACCGTACTACAGGTGTAGTCACGGCGGTAGGTTGGTCCCATGGCCACAAGCACCACACGCGCCCCCGGCACCTCCCGGGCCGACCTGATCACCGATGCCGCCCTGGCGCTGCTCGCCGAGCGCGGAATGCGGGGGCTCACCCATCGCGCCGTGGACGAGCGCGCCGGGCTCCCCCAGGGCTCGACGTCCAACTACGCCCGCACCCGGCAGGCCCTGCTGGAAGCGACGGTGCGGCGACTGGCGGAGCGCGAGGCGCAGGTGCTCGCCCCGGGCGAACTCCCGGTGCCGGGCGGCGAACCGGACGGCCGAGCGGAGAGGGAAGCCACCGAGGGCCCGGACGCGCTGGTCGCCGGTCTCGCACTGGCCCTGCACCGGTATCTGACCCGCCACCCGGAGCTGCTGATCTGCCGGTACGAACTCGCCCTGGAAGCCACCCGGCGGCCGGAGCTGCGGGAGTTCTTCGACGCGACGGGCCGCCAGTTCCGCGAACCCCTGGTGGCGCTGATGACGGCGGCCGGTTCGGCCGAACCGGAGCGGCATGCCCTGTCTCTGGTGGCCTGGTGCGAAGGACTGATGTTCTCCTGTGCCGCAGGGTCGTACCACCGGTCCGTACCGACCGCGGCAGAGCTGCGCACCGGCTTCACCGAGCTGTTGCGCGGAATGCTGGGGTCCCGCGGGCGATAACGCCTGGCCTGGACATGATCACTGGTGAAGAATGACCGGCATGACGACGCCCGAACGCTCCGAACCCGCCATCGACGCCGCCGAACGCCCGATGCTTGAGGGCTGGCTCGACTATCACCGCGACACCCTTGCGCTGAAGTGTGCGGGCCTCACCGACGCCCAGCTGCGCGAGGCCTCCGTGCCGCCGTCGGAACTCAGCCTGCTCGGGCTCGTACGGCACATGGCGGAGGTGGAGCGCGGCTGGTTCCGTGAGGTCCTGGCCGGTGAGGACGTGAAGCCGATCTACGGAACCGACGAGGACCGGGACGGCGAGTTCCATCTCACCGAGGCGGACACCTGGGAGAAGGACGCGGCGATCTGGCAGGCGGAGATCGCGCGGGCCCGGGAGATCACCGCGAACGTCGGCCTCGACGACCTGTCGGTCGGCCTGAGCCGCAAGGGTGAGCGGTTCAATCTGCGGTGGATCTACACCCACATGATCGAGGAGTACGCGCGGCACAACGGCCACGCCGATCTGGTCCGGGAGCGGATCGACGGCTCGACCGGCGACTGATCCGGCCCGGCACCCGACCCGGAGCCGACTCGCGCCCGACCCGCGCCCTGGGCCTCGCCGCGCCGCGAGGAGCAACAACAGCCGGGCGTTGCGCTGACCGGGGGTCACTCGTGCGGGCCAATCATGACTTCCCCGCTCCCGCGATGTGCTGCCCGCACAGCAGAGTTGCCCAGGTGCAACGAACCAGAATCGCCGTGAAGCTCCTGGTCGGGGTGGCAGTCACTGCCGTGTCCGGCTGCGTGTCCGTGGAGCCCCAGCCGGGCCTTGCGCCCCGGCCCGCGACCAGCAGGCCCGTCCAGGACCTGGCCCCCCAGATCATCCGGCCACCGGTCCGGGACACGCTGGAGGCTCTGCCGGACCCGAAGCCCTCCGAGGCAGTATCCGGCCCGACCGCCGGAGCCCCCTCGGAAACCCGCCGCAGCGCGCCGCGCGCTCCGCAGCAAAGGCAGCATCCAGGCGTGACCGGGCTCTGGCCGGGTCACACGCCGCGCGCGGTGCCCGCACCGGTCCCTGCCCTGCCGTCCTCCCCCGCCACCGGAACGGACGTCTGCGCACTCGGGCGGGGATACGGCGGCTGGCCGGCGGGCAGCCCCCAGTCCCGGATCTGCGAAGACACCTACGGCCACTGATCCCACAGCCGCCGCTCCAGCCGCCCGATCGCCGCTCGGACCCCACCCCCGTACCCGTCGTCCATCCCGTCGTCCGCGAGCACGTCGGAGGCCTTCCGCGCCCGGTTCAGATGGATCCAGGCAGCTTCCGGGCGCTGGAGCTTCACATAGTCCGCCGCGAGGCTGAGATGCAGCGCGGGGTAGAAGGCCCGGACCGCGAGCGCATCCCGGTGCTCCGCCGCCCGCTCGTCAGTCAGCCCCTCTGCGGCGGTCAACGCCCTCAGGTCCCAGGCCAGTTCATCACCGGGATCGTCCTGCGTGTCTGCCATGTAGTGCGCGAGGGTGCAGCGGTGAAGGGCGTCGCCGTCCTCGCCGATTTCCGACCAGAGGGCGCCGAATCGGTTCCGGGCCTCTTCCCGGTCGCCACCGTGCAACAGCATGATCGCCTGGCCGATCCTGGTCATGACGGCGTCCCTCGACGCCTCCTGCTGCTGCTCCGTCACCGCGGTCTCCCTCGCGCCTGCCCAGCCGATCCCGGTCGGATCCGACCGCACCGGCCGCCGCGTCGCATCCGGTCGCTGCCTAGCGTCCGGTCACTGCGTCACACCCGATGGAGTCCGTTCGAATCCGGTCGGCTCGACGCTAGCCGCTGATGTGGGCAAACCCGCTCAGGCTCGGGCAAAGCGCCCGAGCCTGTCGGGCAGGTGCCTGCGGTCAGCCCAGGTCGGGGATGCGCCAGTCGATGGGCTGGTGCCCCTGTGCCGCAACGGCGCCATTGATCTGCGTGAACGGACGGGAGCCGAAGAACTTCTTCGCGGACAGCGGCGACGGGTGCGCGCCCTTGACCACCACATGGCGTTCCTCGTCGATCAGCGGGAGCTTCTTCTGCGCGTAGTTGCCCCAGAGAACGAAGACCGCCGGATCGGGCCGCGAGGCCACCGCGCGGATCACCGCGTCCGTGACCTTCTCCCAGCCCTTGCCCTTGTGCGAGTTGGCCTCGCCGGCGCGGACCGTCAGCACGGCGTTGAGCAGCAGGACGCCCTGCTCGGCCCACGGCATCAGATACCCGTTGTCCGGGACCGGCAGACCGAGCTCCTCCTTCATCTCCTTGTAGATGTTCCGCAAGGAGGGGGGCGTCCTGACGCCGGGCCGCACGGAGAAGCACAGCCCGTGCCCCTGCCCCTCGCCGTGGTAAGGGTCCTGGCCGAGTACCAGGACCTTCACCTTGTCGTACGGAGTGGCTTCCAGTGCGGCAAAGACCTGCTCGCGCGGCGGATAGACCGGCCCCTTCGCCCGCTCCTCCTCGACGAACTCGATGAGCTCCTTGAAGTACGGCTTCTGCAGCTCTTCGCCGAGAACGCCGCGCCAGGACTCGGGCAGCAGGTCGGTGTCGGTCACTTCAACAACCTCCGGTACGCAAATCGGTTCTTGACCAAGAACCTACCGGGGGCCACTGACAATCGACCGGGCAAGCCCTACCAGCTGGCCTTGCGGTACAACTCCCACATCTGCATGACCGTCTGCGGGTCCAGGGCGCGCTCGCCGCCGCCGATGTCCTCGCCCGCCGCCACGTACAGCTTGCCCTGCCACAGCGGCAGCAGCCGGACGTCGTCGACCAGGATCTTCTGGGCCCGCTCGAACTGCTTGCTGACCGCGCCCCGGTCGCTCTCCTGGCGGCTCTGCGGCAGCAGATGCTGGGTGATCTCGTTCTTCACGTACGGCATACCGGTGACGGTGTCCTTGCCCACGAAGGGGGCGATGAAGTTGTCCGGGTCCGGGAAGTCCGGGAACCAGCCGCGGCCGAAGACCGGGTAGTCGCCCTTGGTGAAACCCGCCTGGAACGTCTTCCACGGAGCGCTCTTCAGCGTGACCCTGAACAGCCCGGAGGCCTCCAGCTGTCGCTTCAGCTCATCGAACTCGGGGGCCGTCGAGGAGCCGTACCGGTCGGTGGTGAACCAGAACGTCATCGCGACGGGCTCGGTGATGCCCGCCTTGACGAGGATCTGCTTGGCCTTCTCCTGGTCCGGATCACCGAAGCTGTCGAAGAAGCTGGTGGTGTGGCCTGCGATGCCCTTGGGCACCATGGAGTACAGCGGCTCGGCAGTGCCCCGGTACACCTTGGCCACCAAGGCGTCCCGGTCCACGAGCTGGGCGATGGCCCGCCGGACGGCCGGGTTCCCGGCGGCCGGGTCCTCGGGGTTGAAGACCAGGAAGCGGATGTCGGCGCCGACGGTCTCGATGAGCTGCAGCTTGCTGTTCTTGTCCTTGTTGTCCTCGAACTTGACGACCTCCTCGGCGGTGAGGCCGCGGTACGTGGCGTCGATCTCGTCCTTCTGCAACGCGTCGACCATGGGGGCGGACCCCTTGAAGTACCGGATGATCACGGCATTGTTCTTGCGGTTGGCGAAGCCCTTGTAGCTCTGGTTCTTCACCAGCTCGGCCCTGTCCCCCGGCACGTACGTGTCCAGGAGGTAGGGGCCGGATCCGGTGACCTTGCCGTCCGTGCGAACCTGGTCCTTCGGATAGTCGCTGGGCGCCACCAGAGACATCGCGGGGGTGGCCAGGACGAACGGGAAGGTGGCGTCCGGCTTGTTGAGATGAAAGACGACCTTGTCGTCACCCACGGTCTCGACCCGGTCGAGCGAGCCGAGCAGGCCGACGGGGCCGCCCTTGACCTTGATGGTCAGGATCCGGTCGATGGAGTACTTCACGGCCTCGGCGTCGAGCTTCTCCCCGTTGGAGAACTTCAGCCCCTTCTTGACGGTGCAGCGGTACGCCGTGCTGGTCCGGTCGGTGAATGTGCAGGACTCCGCGGCATCGGGCTCGGGGCTCGTACTGCCGGTGGGGAAACTCACCAGGGTCTGGAAGACATTGCGCATCAGCTCCCAGGAGTTGTCCCACGCCGCCGCCGGATCGAGAGTGGAGGGCTCACTCGTGGTACCGACGACTATCTTCTGATCCGCTTCCGATCCATTGTCGGACAACAGACCGCAGCCGGCCAGCAGAGAAAGGGAAGCAAGGGCTGCAGCGGCCTGCAGCCTGGCCCGATAGAACACGTGCACGCTCCTCGATCAGCCATGGGTCGGCAGACCATACCGCAGCGCCCCGTCGGGTCAATCCATAGGCCCGACGGGGCACTTGAGGCAATCAGGGCCAAACCGGCGCAGGCTGTGCTCAGCCCACGCCCGCGTTCAGGAAGATGCCTCCGTCGACCACCAGCGTCTGTCCCGTGATCCAGTCGGACTGGTTCGACGTGAGGAACGCGGCGGCGCCACCGATGTCCTCGGGGACACCGAGCCGCCCGAGCGGATAGGCCGCGGCGGCTTCCGCCTCACGGCCCTCGTACAGCGCCGAGGCGAACCTGGTCTTCACCACCGCGGGGGCGATGGCGTTGACCCGCACGACCGGTGCGAACTCGTGCGCCAGCTGAAGGGTCAGATTGACCATGGCGGCCTTGCTCATGCCGTACGCGCCGATGAACGGCGAGGCGGAGACACCGGCGACCGAGGCGATATTGACGATCGCCCCGCCGTTCTCCTTCTGCCAGGCCTTCCAGGTCTGCTGGGCGAAGCCGAGCGCCGAGATCACATTGGTCTCGTAGACCTTGCGGGCAACGGCCAGGTCGAGCTCCGCCATCGGGCCGAAGACCGGGTTCGTACCGGCGTTGTTGACCAGGAAGTCGACGCGGCCGAACGCCTCCATGGTGCGCTCGACAGCCGCCGCCTGGTGCGCCTCGTCGTGCGCCTTGCCGGCGATGCCGATGACCCGGTCGGAGCCCAGCTTCTCGACGGCCTCCTTGAGTGCGTCCTCGCCGCGCCCGGTGATGCACACCCGGTCGCCGCGGGCGACGAGCGCCTCGGCGATCCCGTAGCCGATCCCCCGGCTCGCGCCCGTGATCAGCGCGACCTTCCCACTGTCCTGCACAGTCATGATCTCCGTTGCCCTTCGGGTCAGTTGAGCGGTCCGCCGGCGACGTACATGACCTGACCGGAGACGAAGCCGGCCTCCTCGCCCGTGAAGAAGGCGATGGCGTTGGCGATGTCCTCGGGGCGGCCGACGCGCTGCACGGGGATCTGAGTGGCTGCGGCGGCCTGGAACTCCTCGAAGCCCATGCCGACCCGGGCCGCGGTCTGCGCTGTCATCTCGGTGACGATGAAGCCGGGCGCGACAGCGTTGGCGGTGATGCCGAACTTGCCGAGCTCCTTGGCAAGGGTCTTGGTGAAGCCCTGCAGACCGGCCTTGACCGCGGAGTAGTTGGCCTGGCCACGGTTGCCGAGCGCCGAGGAGGAGGACAGCGAGACGATACGGCCGAACTTGGCGTCCACCATGTGCTTCTGGACGGCCTTGGCCATCAGGAACGCGCCCTTGAGGTGCACGTTCATCACGGTGTCCCAGTCGGACTCGCTCATCTTGAAGAGCAGGTTGTCACGGAGCACGCCCGCGTTGTTGACGAGGATCGTCGGGGCGCCGAGCTCGGCGGCGACACGCGCCACGGCGGCCTCCACCTGGGCGCTGTCCGACACGTCGCAGCCGACGGCGAGGGCGGTGCCCCCGTCAGCGGTGATCTTCTCGACGGTGTCCTTGCAGGCCGCCTCGTCGAGGTCGAGTACGGCGACGGCGCGGCCCTCGGCCGCCAGGCGTACCGCGGTGGCGGCGCCAATGCCCCGCGCCGCTCCCGTCACGATGGCGACGCGCTGCTCGGTGGTGGACATGCTTGGTTCTCCTCGCCCTTGGATCGCGGCTCAGCGGACGTCAGGAAGTTCCCGATAACTGAGCAACCGCTTAGTACCTTCAGCAGACGAGACGCTAGAAGCCCTGACACCCGGTGTCAACGGCCCACAGGGACAACAGCGCATGTCACACCCGTCGGCGCCGCGGCCCCGGTGGGCAGGGGCGGCGCCGACAGGTGCCGGATCACCGCACCAACAGGTCGAGAAGCCGCTCGACCTCGGCCTCCGGATCTGTGGTGAGACCGCTGTGCACGGCACTCGGCTGAACGACCGTGGAGCGCGGGGCGATCAGCCAGCGAAAGCGCCGGCCGGCATCGTCACAGGCGGCCTGTCCTGCCGCGTCGCCACCGTCGCAGACGCCCTCGACGGCCCGCAGCGCCGCCCGCACGCCGACCACGTCGGCGTGCGGGTCCAGGGCCTTCAGCTTGTTCTCGTCGAGATATGTACGGGCGGCGACGAAGGACTTGGCGCGGCAGTACACCAGCACACCCGCGTTGAAGCACTCACCGCGCTCGACCCGGGGCACGACGCGCAGCAGCGCGTACTCGAAGACATCGCGCTCGCTCACCGGCCGCCGTCCTTGCTGCTCTGCGTCGCGCCGGCCAGGTCCGAACCGGCCTGCTCGGCCGCGGCCTTCTCGGCCCGATCCTTCTTGGTGGGGTGCGGCCACGGTGCCAGGTGCTCGGTGAGCCACCCCGGCGCCTGGGACGGCTTGGTCTTCGTGGGCGCGTCCATCGAGATCCGGTCATGAATGGTGGCTGCGCGTGCCAGCAGCGGCTCCGCATAGGCGCGGCGCAGCGCGTCGGTCGTGTCGAAGCCTGGCTCGTCGACCAGCCACTCGTCGGGCACCTCGGCGGTCACCTCGGTCAGCAGCTGTTGGGTGACGAGCGGGGCGAGCTCCGCAGCCGCGGCCGCGATGTCCGGGCCGAAGGGCGCGAGAACATGGTCGGAGGCGTTGTACGGCTTGGCGGCCGATGCCTGTGCACCCGGCCAGTTGTGGTGCCAGATCATCGTGGCTCCGTGGTCGATGAGCCAGACATCGCTGTGCCAGACCAGCATGTTAGGGTTCCGCCACGATCGGTCGACATTGTTGATCAACGCATCGAACCAGACGATCTTCCCGGCCTCTGCCGGGTCCACCTGGTAGGCGAGCGGATCGAACCCGATCGAACCGGGCAGATAGTCCATTCCGAGATTCAGCCCGCCGCTCGCCTTGAGCAGCTCCTGCACCTCCTGGTCCGGCTCCGCGAGCCCGATGACCGGGTCGAGCTGGATCGTGACGAGTTCCGGGACCCGCAGTCCCAATCGTCGGCCGAGCTCCCCGCAGATGACCTCCGCGACGAGGGTCTTGCGGCCCTGCCCTGCGCCGGTGAACTTCATCACGTACGTACCGAGATCGTCGGCCTCGACGAGCCCCGGCAGCGAGCCGCCCTCACGCAAGGGCGTGACATAGCGGGTCGCGGTGACCTCTTTCAGCATTTTCCCAGGCCACCCATCTCTTCAACCTTGCAATCCACGGCCAACTTTGGAGGGACGTAGCAGCGGGAATCACCCGTCAACGGGCCTGGGGAGAATCTGGGGAGTTTCGGCTGGCCTGCCGATCTCCCCGCTCCCCGAGCAGTCCGTCGATGGCGGTGCGCCCCTTGCTTCCGGCCTCCGGCATGAAGTGAGCATAGTAACCGAGGGTGATCGCGGGCGAGGAGTGCCCGAGCCACCGCGCCAAGGTCACGACAGACTCTCCGGCCTCCAGCATGATCGAGGCATAGGTGTGCCGCAGCACGTGGAAGCCGTCCTTCGGGGCCGCCGCCCACTGCCAGGGTTTGGCTCCCTCGGCGCGCGGCGGGATGATGCCGGCCTCGGCCAGCGCGGGCTTCCAGGTGTAGGTGTTCCACGTGTTCACCGCGACGGCGTTGCCGAGTCGTGTGGTGAGCAGCAGGGAGAACTTCCTGCCCTGCCCCTCCGGCTTCCCCCACGGAAGCTCCACCTCCACCGGTGGGAAGGCTTCGACGTGGCGCTTCAGCTCCTCGGCCACCGAGGAGGGCATGTCGACGGTACGGGTCTTCTTCCCCTTCGGCAGGGCGAAGTACAACCTTCCACGGATCGCCTGTATTTGGCGGCGGACGTGGAGGACTCAGCGTGCCTACGACAACGGCGGTTTCGTCCCGCCGCTGCCCGCGACGACGGCGTTCCCTGGGGAGAATCCGCCCCGCTGGGGAGCGCGCGGGGAGGATCGACCACACAAGACGGCACGTTCCTGAAAGTCGCTGAAAGACTCATCTGCGCATGTCAGCTATGGGTGTTGCCGCATCACCGAAGGTCCACGCCCCCAGTTGGGCAACTTCAGTGCCCAAACTCCCTGCGGCCACTACCGGGGCGTCACCGACCAGGTCATCATGCCCAAGACCCCCGGTCGCTTCCGGGACGTCCTGCTCCCCCGTAGCAGCAGTGCACCTGTCTGCTGACCACGCCGACGGCGTGCCTCCTGGGGGGGGACGCCACCATCCAGCCTCTGCGTGTCAACAACGCTCGTGATCGACACTCCTCGTCGACGGCCCTCTCCGTCCTCGCGGTTCGCGCCCGCCGTCTGCCGCCGGGCGTCACCCGTCGGAAGGCATTTCCGGGCTTGCTTCGTCCGGACCGCTCTCTGCCGGGCAGGCATCCGGGGCACGGCGCCGCACTCGGTGCCGTGCCCGGTCCGGCAGGACTGCGAGGAGGACCAAGGATGCCGTCGGACACCCCGAACGACCCGGCTCGCCGTCTCCGGGAAGGCTCCGCCTACCGGCGGCAGTGGACCCTGCCGCGCCGCCCAGGCGCCCTTTCAGGGCGGAGCTCAAGGCGCTGAGCCTGCGCGCGGTGGTCCTGGTCACCGGTGTCCTCATCCTGCAGCTCGCGTTCATCCTGTCGTACATCGGCGCCTTCCACGCGCCCAAGCCGCACCACATCCGCTCGGGCGTCGTCGCCCCGGCGCAGATCGCCCCGCGGATCACCGCCGAGCTCAACGCCCTCCCCGGAATCCCCTTCCAAGCCCAGGTAGTGGCAAGCGAAGCGCAGGCCCGCCAGATGATCCTGCACCGGGACCTCGACGCCGCCGTCGTCATCATCCTGCGGGCCGGCAGGGACCGGCTCCTGGTCGCGTCAGCGGCCGGGCCGTCCGTCTCCACCGTCACCACGCAGATCGCGCAGGGCATCGAGCTGGGCAGGAACCGACAGATCACCGTCGTCGACCTGCGCGCGCCCAATCCCCAGGACGGCCGCGGGCTGCCTCCTTCTACCTGGTCATCGGCTGGATGGTCGGCTGCTACCTGTCCGGATCGATCCTGGGCATCGCGGGCGGCGCCCGCCCCGCCACCCTGGGGCGCACGTTCATCCGGCTCGGCGCCCTCGTTCCGTATGCGATCGCCTCCGGGCTCAGCGGTGCCCTGGTCGCAGGCACCATCCTCGGCGCCCTGCCCGGCCACCGCGCGTACCGCACCGAGCTGCCGGTGCTGGCCGACCTGCTGGCCGGCATCGAGACCCCGGTCCAGATCCTCTCCGGCCGCGACGGCCCGGTCGTACTTGGCGGTGTCCTCGTCGTGCACCCATTCGTTCAGAGGGCTCCCCAGCTTCAGCGGACCGCCGTTTCGCCGGTGCCGACGACCAGGCTGCGGAACCGCTGCGGGTGCCGCGAGGCCGTGACGGCGCGCAAGGAGGCGGTGGAGCGCCACAATGCGCTGGAGGCACCCAACTACGCGGCAAGCGTGGAACGCGCGGCGCTCCGAAGCCGTCAGCAGTGACCCCGCGGCCTGCACTCCCGAAAGTCCGACCTACAGCGTCAGGCCAGGGCCTGACGCAGGAGGCACCACAGCATGAGTTCCCTTCTTGACGAAGCCATCGAAGCCCACGGCGGAAAGGACCGCTGGCAGCGGTTCAACACGGTGCGGGCAACCCTCGTCAGCGGCGGCAACCTGTTCACCATCAAAGGTCTTCCGCAGGACGCGACGCCCCGTGAGATGACGGTGCAGCTCCATGAGGAGCACGCTTCCGTCGCCCCGTTCGGCGCTCCCGACCAGCGGACCGACTTTACGCCTGACCGTATCGCCATTGAGAGGACCGACAGATCGGTCGTCGCGGAGCGCTGGGCGCCTCGCAGGTCCTTCGACGGCCACGTTCTGGAGACGCCGTGGGACCCCCTGGACCGCGCGTACTTCAACGGGTACGCACTGTGGACGTACCTCACCACGCCTTTCCTTCTGGCCATGCCAGGAGTCGAGGTCGAGGAGATCGAGCCATGGCAGGAGTCCGGTGAAACCTGGCCGGGACTGCGCGCCACCTTCCCCGCCACGCTTGCCACGCACAGTACCGCCCAGGACTTCTACTTCGGCCCTGACCGGCTGCTGCGCCGACACGACTACCACGTCGACATCGCCGGCGGTTTCGCCGCCGCTCAGTACGTCTACGACATCGTCGAGGCCGACGGCATCCGCCTGCCGACCCGACGCCGGGCCTACCGCCGCGACAACGCCCTGCGGGCGATCACCAGCCAGATCATGGTGTCCATCGACCTGAGCGACATCAAATTCAGCTGACCGGGAGCCGCCTCCCGCGCACCGTCACCCAGGTCGGCACGGAATCCACCGTCGGCGCGGCCAACTCGCCCGGCGTGGTCCGCGCCCAGGCATGCCACAGCCGAAATGACAGCAACGGCGGGGCGGCAGGTCGCGGGCGTCAGTTCAGTGCAACCTCGCCCACGTGGACGGCGCGCATGGCGCGATCGACCGTCTGCCGGCTCTCGCCGACCGGAGCCACGTAGCCGATAACGTCGCGTGCGGCGACCTCCCCCAGCATGCGGGTGATCACCCAGGTGGCGAGGTACTGGGACGCAAGGCACCCGCCCGCCGTGGCGATGTTCCCCTCGGCGTGGAACGGCGCGTCCAGCACGGTGATGCCGCCGGCTTCCACGAAGGGACGGCTCTTCGAGTCCGTGCACGCCAGCATGCCATCCAGCAACCCCAGCCGGGCGAGCACCAGCGCGCCGGAGCACTGCGCACCGATCAGCTGTCGCGAGGGGTCGAGCGACAGCCTGGAGATCAACCGGTCGTCGGCGACGACCTCCCGCGCCTTCACGCCACTACCGATCAGCACGACCTCGGCTTCGGTGACGAACTCCATCGGGCGCTGCCCGTGCACCTCGACACGGTTCATCGACGTGACCACCGGCGTCGGCGTCGTGATGAAGGCTTCCAGGTTGTCCTTACGGCACCGGTTGATCAGCGCGGAGGCGATGAAGCTGTCGAGTTCGTTGAATCCGTCGAAGGTGACCATGGCTACCCGCATCACAACTCCTGTCAGATCGATCGCTGTCGGCGGGCGGTGATCAGCGTCAGGCTCCGAAGCGGCGGACTTCTACGTCGTCGGGGCCCAGGACACGCCCGTCATGGGCGCGCATCTCGAGGTGGGCCACTGGTAGACCGTCACGCCGGTCGACGATTCCGAGCCGTTCCTCGTCCGGGGCGAACAGGTTGCCCTCGCCCCATTGCCGCAACGCGACGAGCGGGACCCGCAGGGCCTTGCCCTTCTGCGTCAGCCGGTATTCGGTGTATGCGCTGCCGTCGGACGCGGGGGCGGTGGTCAGTACGCCATGCTCGACGAGCTTGGCCAGGCGGGCGCTGAGGATGTTCTTGGCGCAGCCGAGGCTGCGTTGGAACTCGCTGAACCTGGTCATGCCGGAGAGGGCGTCCCGGACGATGAGCAGCGACCACCAGTCGCCGATCTCGCCCAGCGACCGGGCGATGGGGCAGGAAGCCCCGCTGAGGTCCGTCTTTCGCACCGGCTTCCTCCCAACTAGTGGTTTCACCATTAAACCATGACCGTCCACTCACGGCCGGGCGGACTCTGCTCTCCGTTTGCGCACGTGGAGCGGGCGTGATACTGGTTTAATAGTGAAACCAGATGTGCTGGGTGGCGATGCACCTGGTGGCACTCTTCTCCTTGGAGGACTCGTGTCCGTCTCCACCGTCCAGATCCCGGGCGAAGGTGTCACGCTCGAAGCCCACCTGTTCCTGCCGGACGGGCCCGGCCCGCACCCGGCCGTGACCTTGGCCTGCGGCTTCGGGGGCGTGAAGGAAGGCGTCGAGCAGTTCGCCCGGGCCTTCCGGGACGCCGGCTTCGTCGCGATCGTCCATGACCACCGCGGTTTCGGCGGCAGTACCGGCTTGCGCGGCGACGTCAATCCGTGGCATCAGATCAGCGATTGGCGCCGGGTCATCTCGTACCTGGAAAGCCGTCCGGAGGTGGACGCCGACCGCATCGGCATCTGGGGAAGCAGCTACGCCGGCGGCCACACCTTCGTCCTCGCCGCCACCGACCGTCGGATCAAAGCCGTCGTCGCCCAGGTCCCCACCGTGGACGGGCGCGCCACCGGGCAGCGCAGGGTGTCGGGCCCGGCGCTGGTCGCGTTGGAGAAGCTGTTCGACGACGACGAGCGTGCCCAGCTGCGCGGCGAGCCGCCGGCGACTCGCGCCGTCGTCAGCGACGACCCGTCGATCCCCGCCTTCTACACCGACCCCGATGCCATTGCCTACTACACCCTGCCGATCGACGGGAAGGTGATGGACAACGTCGCGACCCTGCGCTCGATGCGGTGGGCTCGCATGTACACCCCAGGACAGTGGATCGACCAGATCGGTCCGACAACCCCGGTCATGATGCTCGTCGCCAAGCACGACCACGTCACCGGCACGGATCTGGTGCTGACGGCCTACGAGCGGGCGCTGCAGCCCAAACGACTCGTCCTGCTGGAGGGCGGTCACTTCGACCCGTACCACGCGCAGTTCGAGACGGCGTCGGGCGCCGCCCTGGAGTGGTTCCAGCAGAACCTGTGACCGCCTCCCCTGCTCCCAGCTCCCCTCACACCCAGGAGTCGCCATGAGTTTCACGTACGCGTCGATCCGGACCCGGCTGGAGTACGGCGTCCTGTTCGCCACACTCGACGCCGGCCCGCTCAATCTCATCGGAGTCGACCTGGTCCGTGACCTGGTCTCCCTCGTCGACGCTCTCTACACCGACCCCGGCGAAGTGCGCGTGGTCGTCGTCGACAGTGCCTCGCCCGACTACTTCTCCGCCCACGTCGACCTCACCGCGGTCCCGCAGTACACCGCGGAGGCGGCGAAGGCAGGCGGTCCTGGTGACGCCTCGCTCGGCATGTTCCTGCACAAGCTGGCACGGGTCCCGGTGATCACCATCGCCAAGGTGCGCGGCCGTGCCCGCGGGGGCGGCGACGAACTCGCCCTGGCCTGCGACATGATCTTCGCCTCGCGCGAGAACGCGGTCTTCGGCCAGTTCGAGTCCGGTACCGGTGCCCTCCCCGGCGCGGGCGGCGTCCAGCACCTGACCCGGCGGCTCGGCCGGCACCGGGCCATCGAAGCGATCGCCAGCGCCGAGGACTTCGATGCCGACCTCGCAGAACGTTACGGCTGGATCAACCGCGCGCTGCCCGACGCCGAACTGGACGGCTTCGTCGAACGCCTGGCCAAGCGCATCGCCGGCTTCCCGCCTGAGGGTGCCAAGGCGGCCAAGCGGGCTGTCAACGACCTCACGCTGGCGGAACCCACCGACGTCCGCTCCGACGCCGTCACGTTCCAGAGCCTGATCGCCCTGCCCGAGTCCCGCGAGCGTCTGGACTACCTGGCTGGCCGAGGCTTGCAGACGCCCGGTGAGCTCGAACGCGACCTCGGCAAGGCCGTGGCGGAGTTCCACCGCTGAGGCGCAAGCCCCCGCGTGCAGCCGGTCCGAGGCCAGGACCTGCCTCAGCAGGCAGTGGCCGGCCTCCGCGGCCCGCGCAGGCAACTGTCTCCCACTTGCAGGAGGGGCCACGGCCCACGCCGACCCCGAGAGGAAACGAACGACATGACATCCACACTGAGCGTCAACGTCTTCACCGCGCCGGAGAAGGCCGTGGTGGGTGAGCGGCCCCGGCCCTTCGGGCCACCGATGGCATGGGATCCGACCACCTCGACCCTGATCTTCGGCAGGAACGACGCCGTCCTCGTCGACACGCTCACCACCGTTGCCGAGGCTGAGGCACTCGCCAACTGGGTTGCCCTGCACCATCGCAATCTCACGACGATCTACATCACCCACGGTCACATCGACCACTACGCGGGGCTCAGCGTGCTGCTGGAGCGATTCCCCGACGCCCGGGCCATCGCCACCCCGAAGTCGGTGGAGTTGATGCGCGCGCAGTCCCCGCGGCTGTCGACCTACCGCAAGCTCTGGCCCGGGCAGCTTCCGGCGACGATCACTCTGCCCGAGCCCTACGACGGCGACGTCTTCACCTTGGAAGACCACGATCTTCGCATCATCGAACAGGGCCGCACCGACTCCGTCGACAGCACCTCTCTGCACGTGCCTGCGATCGACCTCGTCGTCAGCGGGGACGTCCTCTACAACCAGTGCCACATGTTCGTCGGCGCCACCACACCGGAGAGCCGGCAGGAGTGGATCGCCGCACTGGACCGCCTGGCGGCACTGAACCCGAAGACCGCCGTCGCCGGCCACAAGAAGCCCGGCGCCCCGGACGGACCCGAGATCATCGACGCGACGAAGCGCTACCTCGTCGACTTCGGCCGGGTCCAGGAAGAAACGTCAAGCGACCGCGAACTCTACGATGCCATGACCGAGCTGTACCCCGACTGGGTCAGCCACCAGGCGTGGTTGATGTTCGGTCTGTAACCCGCGGATCAACAGGTCCGCCAGCCGGCCGGGCTAGGCCGGCCACTCCACGCACACCGCACCACACCGAGGCCGTTACTGCGCGGCGCCCCGGCGTGACGGCTTCGCCGCGGTGTTCTTACGGCGGCGGGCCTGCTGCTCCCGGCGCTCGATCCTCTCGCCGATCTTCTCGGCGGCGGTGCGCAGGACGGCGAGTTCGGCGGGGTCGAGCACGTCGAAGGCGAGGTCGCGCACCCGGGCCACGTGTCCTGGAGCGGCTTCGGTGAGATGGGCGTGGCCGGCGTCGGTCAGGATCGCGTGGGTGTAACGGCCGTTGGCGGGGTCGGGTTCACGGCGGACGAACCCCCGGCGTTCCGATTCCCGGGCAACCGAACACGGTGGAGCTGACCGGCAAAGCACCCCCGCCAACAGCAGTCACTCAGCGTGCCTACGACAGCGGCGGTTTTCGCCCCGCCGCTGCCCGCGATGACTGGGGAGAATCTGGGGAGAATCCGCCCCGCTGGGGAGCGCGCGGGGAGGATCGGCCACACAAGACGGCACGTTCCTGAAAGTCGCTGAAAGACTCATCTGCGCATGTCAGCTATGGGTGTTGCCGCATCACCGCAGGTCCACGCCCCCAGCTGGGCAACTTCATGACGTAGGTGCCGAAATCGTCGGCCTCGACAAGTCCGGGCAGGGATCCGCCCTCCCGTAGGGGTGTGACGTAGCGGGTCGCGGTGACTTCTGTGAGCATTTTCCCAGGCTATCGGGCCCGACATCCTGTCTTCACGAGCAACGGGTGCGGACCCAAGCCCCCCCCTTCCACCAGAACCTGGCACGAACCGTGGGGAGAACCTGGCGTTTCGGCCCCGGACTTCGCTCTCCTGCTGCCCGGCGGACCTTCGGCCGACGCCGCCGGCAGCCGCGCGCCTCGTTGATCACGCAGGACGTGATGGTGGTCCCGCCGAGGGCAGGGGTGATCGTCACCGAGCCCGATCCGCCGACACGACGGTCAGCCCGGTGCCGTCGCCCACGGCACCGAACGTCACACCCATGCCTGAACGGATTTCGCAGCCGATCGAAGCAGCTGTCGAGAGCAGCCGATCACCACCAGGAGGAACACCGCAATGACGACGAACGAAGCCGCCGGGACCAACTCCGACGGTCTGCCGCTCCAGTCCGCCCGTACCAGGCGCTTCTCGCTCGGAGTGCCCCGGCAGTTCACTGTCTCACCCGACGGCGAACGGGTGCTGTTCATAAGGACCACGGGCGGCACCGACCCGGTGAGCCGGTTGTGGCTGTACGAGGACGGCGCGGAGCGGATGCTCGTCGACCCGGCGGCCGTGCGGAACGACGACGGGGACGGCGGCGCGGTGCCTCAGGAGGAACTGACACGCCGGGAGCGGGCCCGCGAGATGTCGTCGGGGGTGGTGTCGTACGCGACGGACGCGGACGTCCGGATCGCTGCTTTCGCACTCCAGGGTGAGTTGTGGGTGGTGCGGACGGACGGCACCGCCCCGAGCCGGATCGCCACCGCCGGCCCGGTGGTCGATCCGCGGCCTTCGCCCGACGGCACCTTGATCGCGTACGTATGCGCGGGCGCGCTGCGGCTCGTACGGAGCGACGGGACGGACGACCGCTCGGCGGCCACCCCGGAGGAGCCGGAGCATGTCACGTACGGGCTCTCCGACCACGTGTCGGCCGAGTCGCTCGGACGACAGCGCGGCTATTGGTGGTCGCCGTCCGGCGATGCGCTGCTGGTGGCGCGGGTCGACACGTCCATGGTGCGGCGCAGGTACCTCAGCGATCCGGCCGATCCGGAGCGGCCGCCGCGCGTGATCGCATACCCGGCCGCGGGCACGGCGAACGCGGAGGTGTCGCTGCACCTCGTGCGGGTGTCGGGCGAACGGGTCGCGGTCCGGCTGCCCGCGGCGGCCGGACCGGACCACCCCGGGGGGACGTGGACGGACCCGGCGTTCGAGTACGTCGCGACGGCCGACTGGGACATGCGCGGGCCCGTGGTCTCGGTGCAGACGCGCGACCAGCGTTCGGTGTACGTCCTGGCAGTGGATCCGGCCACGGGAGAGACCCTGCCCCTGCACCGCGCCCATGACCGCGCATGGGTCGCACTCCGGACGGGAACGCCGCTGCGCCTTCCGTCCGGGGCGCTCGTCGTTCCCGCGCAGCCGGGCGGCGACACCCAGGGGCTGGAAATCGGCGGCCGTACGACACCGCCGGGACTGGAGGTCCGTGAGGTCGTCGGCGCCATCGGCGAGCGGGTGTTCTTCACCGCGAGCGAGGAGCCGACTGAGATCCATGTCTGGTCGTACGCGGCCGGGGCGCCCGGGGACGCTCCCCTGCGCCTGACCGAGGTGCCCGGCGTGCACACGGCCGCGTTGGGCGGCCCCACGGTCGTGCTGGACAGCCGGACTCCGGAGGGACAGACGGTGACCGTGCTGCGCGACGGCGCACGCGTGGGACGGATCGCGGTCCTCGCCGAAACTCCCGTGGTCACCCCGCGGCCACTCGCGCTGAAGCTCGGGGTGCGGGAGCTCCGCAGCAGCCTGTATCTGCCATCGTGGCACCGACCGGGTGACGGCCCGCTGCCCGTGTTGCTCAGCCCTTACGCGGGCCACGGACTTCAGCTGGTCCTGCCGGTGCGCAGCTGGTGGGCCGCAGCCGCCCAGTGGTTCGCCGAGCAGGGGTTCGCGGTGCTGGTGACGGACGGTCGCGGCACTCCGGGGCGGGGCGAGGCCTGGGAGAAGTCGGTGCGGGGCGACCGGCTGACCGCTGTCCTGGAGGATCAGATCGACGCGCTGCACGCAGCGGCGGCACGGTACCCGCAGTTGGACCTGGGGCGGGTGGCGATGCGTGGATGGTCGTTCGGCGGCTATCTCGCGGCCGCGGCCGTGCTGCGTCACCCGGAGGTCTTCTACGCGGCCGTCGCGGGTGCGGCGCCGACCGACCGGCGGCTGTACGACACCCATTGGGAGGAACGGTTTCTCGGCCATCCGGACGTGGAGCCGGAGACGTACGAGCGCAATTCGCTGCTCTCCGAGGCGCACCGGCTGACGCGGCCGCTCATGCTGGTGCATGGATGTGCCGATGACAATGTCGCCGTCGCCCACATGCTGCGGTTCTCCGCGGCCCTGCTGGCCGCGGGGCGGCCGCACACCGTGCTGCCGCTCTCCGGAACGAGCCATCTGGTCACGCAGGAGGAGACGGCGAGCAACCTGTTGGTGCTGGAGCGGGACTTCCTCAAGAAGTCCCTGAGCCATTGAACACGAGGGCCCGGCGGCGCGTACCCCTGGTCGAAGTCATGAACACCGCGGAAGGGAAAGCCAGCATGAGCGCATCGCAGGAGCACGAGGTCCGTCTCGGGCGTCGCACCGTTGTCGCAGGCGTCGGTGCGGTCGGGGTGGCTGCCGTACTCACCGCGTGCGGAGGCTCGAAGGACTCGGGCGGCTCGGATGCCGTCGAGCCGGCCAAGGGTGCGATCGGCGATGGCCCCACCGGCAATGGCGGGAACCTCCTCGGGAAGACCGCGGACATCCCGGAGGGCGGCGGGAAGATCTTCGCCGACGAGGGTGTTGTGGTGACGCAGCCGAAGGCCGGGGAGTTCAAGGCGTTCTCGTCGAAGTGCACCCATAGGGGATGCGCGGTGACGAGTGTCTCGGACGGCACCATCAACTGCCCCTGCCACGGCAGCAAGTTCGACGCGGCGACGGGCGATGTGTCGGGCGGCCCCGCCACCGAGCCACTGCCCGCCGCGACGATCACGGTCGAGGGCGACTCGATCATGCTCGCGTCGTAGCCCTTCGGGGGCTCTGCCAGCAGCCCAGCACCTCCCGCGTGGTGGTGACGGTGGCAACGAGCGCGAGCGTGTTGCGGATCATCGCGGGGGTGTAGTCGGATGGCACCCCCGCGATGGCATCGGACGGCACGACCGCCGTGTAGCCGAGATTCACCGTGTCGAAGACGGCATTGGGGATGGCGACGTTGGCGGAGACCCCGACGACGACGAGCGTGCGGCAGCCGAGATTGCGCAGCAGGGCGTCCACGTCCGTGCCGGCGATGGGTGACAGGCCGTGGAGTCGGCGCACGACGATGTCCTCGTCCGCCACCTCGATGGGTGCAGCGATCCTGACCGCCGTGGTGCCGGAGTGCTGTTGTACGGGCAGTCGGGCGGCGGCCCGGAAGAGGCGGGCGTTGCGGTTGGCGCCGCGGCCGTCGGGGCGTCGTTCGGCGACCGCGTGCAGCACCTGGACTCCGGCCTCGTGGGCGGCGGCGACCAGTCGGGCGATGTTGTGCAGGACGCCGGAGGTCAGGGCTTCCTTGGCGAGTTCGGGCAGTGCGCTGTCCGGTCCCACGACACCCTGCTGGCACTCGACCGTCAGCAGGACGGTGGTGGCAGGATGGAGCTGCTCGGCAAGCTGTTCCCTGGGCGGCACGGCTGCCCCTCTCGGTAACTCGAGGTGACGGACCTCTCCTGACGGGCCGGGCGCGCGAGGCTAACGGCCATTGCGCCAGGAGGGAAGAGGCTCCATGATTTCTGACACATGGTCAGCCAGCCGAAGGAGGCGTCCCATGACCGTCATCCAGCGACGGGGCCGTCGGATCATGATGACGGAGGCAGAACGCGACACCTACCTCGCGGAGCAGCGCACCTGCCGGGTCGCCACCGTCTCCTCGGACGGCCGCCCGCACATCGGCGCACTCTGGTTCGTCTGGGACGGTGCGTCGCTGTGGCTGTACTCGATCACCCGGAGCCTGCGCTCGTCCCAGCTGCGCCACGACCCGAGGATGGCTGTGGTCGTCGACGACGGCGCGGAGTACGGCGAGCTGCGCGGCGTCGAGCTGTCCGGCGAGGCGGTCTTCGTCGGTGAGGCCCCGCGCACGGGC
The DNA here is from genome assembly GCF_053593595.1 of Streptomyces sp. NPDC002206. Classification (NCBI taxonomy): domain Bacteria; kingdom Bacillati; phylum Actinomycetota; class Actinomycetes; order Kitasatosporales; family Streptomycetaceae; genus Streptomyces; species Streptomyces sp. NPDC002206. The sequence goes on along the minus strand of NZ_JBSFCW010000016.1, from coordinate 30,299 downwards.
GAGGACTGCCCCGAATTGGTGGGGCCGGAGAGGCTGTTCGCGGCAAAGTACTTCGGAATGGACGTCATGCCGCACGACGGACGACACGCGTGGCTGCGGCTCACTCCGCAGACGGTCACATCGTGGGACTTCCGGAAGCTGGCGGACCTGAGCTGAGGTGCCGGCACCACCGCCGCCCCTGTCTCCCTGACGTGGGCGCGGTGCGTCCTGCCCGGGTCAGCCCCCGCCGTCGCCGTTCACCGGTGCGTCCAGATCCCGGCCCGCCGCCCGCAGCGCCATGACTGCTGCCCTGATCGACGGGCGGCGGTCCGCGTCCGTCCGCCACACGGCGTGCACATGTCGCCTCATCTTCTGCCGTACGGGCACGAGCCGCACTCCGTCCGGCACCACCCCCCGGCCCAGCCGGGGCGCCACACAGACGCCCACCCCGGCGGCGATCAGCGCGAGCTGGGTGTGGTGCTCGCCCGCGAGATGGGCGATGCGCGGTTCGATGCCCTTCGAACGCAGAGTGAACATCAGCCAGTCGTGGCAGAACTCGCCTTCCGGCCAGGAGATCCAGTCGTCGTCGGCGAAGTCCTCCAGATCGACCTCCGCCCGTCCCGCGAGCGGGTGGTCGGCCGGCATCGCTATGTCCGGCGCGTCGTCGAGCAGTTCGGCCATGGTGAGACCGCCGGGAACCGGCAGCCTCTTGTTGCTCCAGTCGAGCACCACCGCCAGGTCGAAATCTCCCCGCAGCACGGCTCGGATTCCGGCCTCGGGTTCCAATTCCGCTGTACGTACCCTCAGTTCGGGGTGGTCCGCGTGCAGTGAGGCAAGCGTGGCGGGGAACAGTCCGCGCGCCGCGGTCGGAAAGGCCGCCAGTCGGACCTCACCCACCACCTCGCCGCGCTGGGCCTCGATGTCGGACTGGGCCAGTTCCACCTGGGACAGGATCTTCGCGGCATGGCCGGCGAGCAGCTTTCCCGCGTCGGTGAGCCGGACCCCGCGGCCGTTCTTGGCGAGGAGCTGCTGCCCCACCTCGCGTTCCAGTTTCGCCAGCTGCTGGGAGACCGCTGACGTGGTGACATGCAGGTCGTCGGCCGCGCCACGGACCGAACCGAACCGGGCGAGGGCGTCCAGGGTCCGCAAGCGCTCCAAGTTCAACATGTAAGCAATGCTACGCGCACGCTCACACAAAGTCTCACTTGTCCTACGCGGTTGAATTCGTCATTGTTGCTGTCATGACCGCCGCTGCCGTGACCACCGATCCCGATCCCGCGCCGAGCACCGCCACCGTGCCACCCGCCCCGACCCGGACAGCCTCCACCGCGGCCTCCGCTGCGGCCTCCACCCCGGTCTCCGCTCCTGCCGCCACCTCCGCCCGCCGCCCCGCACTGGACTGGCGGATCCGCTTCGGGGCGCTCTCGCTCATCTGGGGCTTCAGCTTTCTCCTGATCAAGGTCGGCACCGAGGGGTACGCCCCGTTCCAGGTCACCCTCGGCCGCCTGCTCTCGGGTACGGCAGTGCTCGCCGTCGCCATGGTGGTGCGCCGCGAGCGGCTGCCGCGCACCGCCCGCACCTGGGGCCATCTCGCCGTCGCGGCGTTCTTCCTCAACGCACTGCCGTTCTCGCTCTTCGCCTACTCCGAACTGACCATCCCGTCGACGCTGGCCGGCATCTGCAACGCCACCTCGCCGCTGTGGGGCATGGCGCTGTCGCTCGTCGCGCTCTCCGAAGACCGACCGACCCGTCGCCGCGTGGCCGGCCTCGGTCTCGGCTTCCTCGGCGTGCTGACCGTGCTGGGCGCCTGGCAGGGCTTCTCCGGACTGGACTTCAGCGGAACGGCGATGGCACTCCTCGCCTCCCTCAGCTATCCGATCGGCTGGATCTACGTCCGCCGGACACTGGCGGGCAGCGGCTCGTCCACCCTTGCCCTGACCGGCAGCCAGCTCTTCCTCGGCACGGTGCAGATCGCGCTGGTCACCCCGCTGTTCACGTCGGCGCCCGACGGCTTCCCGCTGCTGCCGACGCTCGCCGTCGTCGCCCTGGGGGCGCTCGGTACGGGACTTGCGGTGCTGCTGCAGTACGGGCTGGTCGAGGAGGTCGGCCCGACGACCGCACAGATGGTCACGTACTTCATTCCGGTCATCGCCACTGCGGCCGGGGTCGCCGTGCTCGGCGAGCAGCTGAGCTGGAACACCCCGGTCGGCGCGCTGATCGTCCTGGCAGGAGCCGCCCTCACCCAGAGCAGGGCCCGTACACCCAAGCCCGCACCACGCTCCTGAGGGCTGTCCGCTGATCTCTGGTGGATCATCAGTGCGTGGCGTCAGGTGCGGTGCATCGCACGGCGTAGGGGCGTCCTCGTACGAGACGTATTCGGGTGTTCCGACGACGCAGTGAGGTGCTGTGGCTGTCGTCGTGCGCCCGCCAGGGACTACTGACAGCCCTCGGGGCCGGTCATCGTGAGAGCCCGCCTCAGCCGTAGCTCATCGGCCGGGGCGGTTCCGCCGCTGCCGCCACCGCGTCGGCCAGCGGCGCGATGTCGGCCGGGGTGAGCGATGACACGGTGAGCCGGATCCCCTGCGGCGCGACGACCCGGAACCGCGCCCCCGGCGCCACCGCCCAGCCCGCGTTCAGCAGCCGGGCCACGGCTCCGGTCTCATCGCTCACCGGCACCCACACATTCATGCCGCTGCGGCCGTGCGCCTCGACGCCCCGTTCCATCAGCGCCTGGACGAGCGCGTCGCGTCGCTCCCCGTACGCCCGGGCGACCGCGTCGGAGTCCACCGCACCCGTCGTGAGCAGATGCACCACGGCCCGCTGCAGCAGCCTGCTGACCCAGCCGGGCCCCAGCTGCTGCCGCCCCAGGACCCGGTCGACCGTGACCGCGTCCCCCGTCAGCGTCGCCACCCGCAGATCGGGTCCGTACGCCTTGGCGACCGACCGGACGAACACCCACCGGTCCGTGGCACCCGCCAGCGGGTGCAGCGGCAGATCGACGATGGCGTGCCCGTGGTCGTCCTCGATCAGCAGCGCTCCGCGGTGGCCGGCAAGGACACTCCGCAGCTCCTCCGCCCGCGCGGCCCCGATTGCGGCGCCCGTCGGGTTCTGCGCGCGGTCGGTGACGACGAGCGCGCGGGCACCGGCGTTCAGCGCGCGCTCGACCTCGTCGGGCAGTGGGCCCTCGTCGTCGAGGGCGATCGGCACGGGACGCAGCCCCAGCGCCGGTACGAGGTCGAGCAGGGCGCCCCAGCCGGGATCCTCGAGTGCGACCGCGTCACCGGGCTTGAGGTGGGCGACCAGCACCCGCTCGATCGCGTCCAGGGATCCGGACGCGACGGCCACGGGCCCGGCCGGCACACCGTCGGCGTCGAGAGCGGCACGCACCAGAGCCTCGAATTCCGGATCCACGGGAGCCTCCCCGTACATTCCGGGCCGTTTCGCGTACGCGCGCGCGGCCGCCGCGAACGCCCCGTCCAGCGGCGGCAGCAACGCCGGGTCCGGGTTCCCCTCCCCCAGATCCCGCACGCCGGGCGGCGCCTCGACCCTGAGCGAGCCGCGCACCGTACTGGCGGGGCGCAGACGCACCCGGCTCCCCCTGCGCCCGGCCGTCTCGATCACCCCGCGCTCGCGCAGGGTGCGGTACGCGGCCGCCACCGTATTGGGATTGACCTCCAGGCGGGCCGCCAACTCCCGCATGGGCGGCAGTACCTGCCCCGGCGCAAGGTCACCCGACCCGACCGCACGCTCCACACTCGCCGCAATTTCCGATGCACGTCGCCCGACGATCCGATACTCTTCTAGCACAAACAGGATTATGCACTAGTGCAATGGAGTTGGCAATGCCGGACACCGCACCGCCGCAGACCACGGGCCCGGAGGCAGCAGCCCCGTACGAACCGACCGAGCGGACCGTCCCGACCCGTTCCCGGGAGCGCGCCTCGTACGACCGGGAGCTGGTCCATTCGATACTCGACGAGGCGTATCTCTGCCATCTCGGCTTCGTCCGCGACGGCGCGCCGGTCGTCCTGCCGACGCTGTTCGGCCGGATCGGTGAGCGGCTGTACGTACACGGTTCGACGGGCTCCCGGCCGCTCCGGGCGGCCGGCCAGGCGGACCCCGGCCTGCCGATCTGTCTCACGGTGACGCATGTCGACGGTCTTGTGCTGGCCCGTTCCGCCTTCCACCACTCGATCAACTACCGCTCCGTGGTGGTCCATGGCGTCGCTCGTACGGTCACCGACCCGCAGGAGCGGCGCACCGCGCTCGACGCGATCGTCGACCATGTCGTTCCGGGCAGGACCGCCGACTCCCGTCCGGCCAACGAGAAGGAGCTCGCCGCGACGGCCGTGATCAGGCTCGATCTCGACGAGGTCTCCGCGAAGGTGCGGACCGGCGGCCCGAACGACGAGCCGGACGATCTCGCGCTGCCGCACTGGGCGGGCGTAGTGCCGCTGGCCCGCGGCTACCGTGCGCCGCAGCCGTCGGACGATCTCGATCCGGCCATCGGCGTGCCCGACTATCTGACTGTTCTCTGACCGCGTTCCGGGGGTGCGGGCCCCCTACGAGGGGGACCCGCACCCCCGGACGACCGGACGACGGTCCGCGGTCAAGCGGTCGGCGTCAGGCCGGAACGGCCGCCCGACGGCGGGCGTTCGACGCACTTCGCGTCTCGGCAACGGCGAGCCCCGCCACCGCCGTGAGCAGCAGCAGTGTGCCGACGACCGTCGCCGCGGTGAGCTGCTCACGGAGCACGGCAACGGCGATCACTGCGGCGCTCACCGGTTCGAGCAGCATGATCACGGACACGGTCGCGGCCCGCACCGCCGCCGCGCCCGCGAAGTAGAGCGCGTAGGCGAGCGCGGTCGGGACAGCTGCCACGTACACCAGCAGCCACACCACCTGGGCGGCGTCCGCGGTGTGCGGGACGAGCCCTTCGGCTGCCGCCGTCGGCAGCAGCCCGAGTGCCCCGATCCCGAACGCCCAGGCACTGGTGGCGAGCGCGTCGGAGCCACCGCCGTCGCGGCCGAGCCACCGGGTCAGCAGGGTGATGGCGGCGTAACCGGCAGCGGAGAGCAGCGCCAGCGAGACCCCGGCCGGCCGCACCGTACCGCCGTCACCGCCGAGCACCAGCACGGCGAGCCCGGCGAGCGCGCCCACCACTGCGGCGAGTCCGCCGCCGCCCAGCCGCTCCCCCATGGTCAGCCGCGCACCTACCGCGATGAGCACGGGCCCCGCGCCCAGCGTGACCACGGTCCCGACCGCGAGGCCGGTTGCCTCCACGGCCGCGAAGTACGCGCTCTGGAACACGGTGAGGCCGACACCGGTCCCGAGGATGCGCAGCAGCCGGCGTCGCCGTGACTCGGCGGGGGCGGGGGTACGCCGGGGCCGCAGGACGAGCGCGGCAAGGAGCAGCACCAGGCCGCCCACGCAGCGCCAGAACGAGAGGGCGAGAGGGCCGAGATCGCTGACCCGGAAGATCAGCGAAGCGGCAGCCCCCGCGGTACCCCAGGCCACTCCGGCAACGATCAGATAGAACAGGCTCCGCCCGACGGGCAGGTCGGCAGCAGGATTCGACACGTGACTTCTCCACAAAAAAGACAGGACGATGATCGCTCGGCTCCGCACGCGGGCAGCGACGATCCGCTCGGGGACTGCCCGAGCCCGGTCTTCGTCAGGAGTGGCCGCCCGCGCTAGGCGACAGGCGGCGGAAGTACGGTCGAGTGCATGATCGGCACATTACGTGGCGGCACGCTCGGCGGACAACTCCTCCTCGGCCGTCGCCGCACGGCCCCCACCCCGCGCCACACCGCGGTCCTCATACTCCCCCTGGCCCCGCGCCTCACCCGGCCCCGAAGCGACGGGCCCGGAAGGCGCCTTCGGCGTCGACGACTGGGCGATGAACGCACCTATCAACACCAAGGAACCGCCGATGAGCTGGGGCGCGGAAAGATGTTCGCCGAGCAGGACCCAGGCGAGCACGGTCGCGATGACCGCCTCGAGACAGGCGACGACACCGGCCACCGCCGGGGAGAGCAGCCGCACCGAGATCACACCGGTGACGTAGGCGATCACGGTGGCGAGCAGCACGATCCAGACGAGCAGCAGCCACGCGGGCACATCCGTCCCGTTCATGGCCGCGCTGCCGCCGAGCAGGGACCAATCCATGCCCCAGGGCCGTGCGATCACGGTGAGGACGACCGCGCCGATCAGCAGTCCGTAGGCGATGACGCCCACCGGATGCGGAGGCTCCGCGCCCGCCGCACTGTCCTGACTCCCCTGGTCGGAGAGGACGAAGTAGCCGACCTGACAGCACGCGGCGCCGAGGGCCAGCAGCAGCCCGACGGCGTCGAAGCTCAGCCCGGACCACACCTCGACCACACAGGCGAGGCCCCCGACCGCGAGGACGACGCCGACCGCGGCGGCCCGGGTGACCGGACGGCGCTGGACGAACCGGACCCAGCCGAGGACGAGCGCGGGCGCCAGGTACTCGACGAGCAGCGCCACGCCGACGGGGATACGGGAGATCGCGGCGAAGTAGCAGGCCTGGACACCCGCGACGGCGAGCAGTCCGAAGCCCAGCAGCAGCACCGGCCGACTGCGTACGAGATCTCGGTGGCGCCAGGCCACGGGCAGCATGACGAGAGCGGCGCCGGCCACCCGTAGCCACACCACATGGAGCGGGTCGAGCCCCGCCTCGATCAGCGGCTTGGCCGCTACCCCGGAACCACCGAATGCGAACGCCGAGGCCAGGGCTAGTCCCAGGCCGGCGCTCCTCTCCTGAGACGCGTGCATCGGGACATCATGACAGCTGGCGTCAGGACCGTCACCATGGTCACCACTGTCATGCGCGTCATACGGATCACGGCCCCGACGTCAGCTCTGCCGGGAGGCCTTCGCGATCCGGCCCGCGAGCAGCGCCGCGTCGACACCGGCGCGTTCCAGCACCTCGACGGCCCGGCACTCCTGGTCCGCCGCCAGCGCGGCGAGCAGATCAAGACCACCGGCCCGTGGGTCACCGCGCCGTTCCGCCCGCGCGCACGCACCTTCCATCGCGGAGACGGCCGACGGCGACCAGCCGACCACCCCCGTCTCCGGCACCATGGGCAGCGCACCGGAGTCCTCCACGGCGCCCTGCCAGCGGAGCCCGTAACCGATGGAGCGCTGCACGAGGTAGCCGAGCACCTTGGCGAGCTGCGGCCCACCGTCGAAGGCCGAACGGACCTCCGGGTCCGCCTCGATGAGGGAGTGCAGCAGATGGGCCGTGTCGATCTCCCGGTCGCCGTCACGCAGTGCGCGCCTGCGCGCGCCTGTCACCACCGAGGCCAGCTCCACAGCGAGGATGGCGTCGAGCTCAGCACGGTTCGATGCGGGCTGCTGAGGGATCCGCGGCGTCCGGTTTTGCACACCTCTCACCCCATCAGTCCAGTGGTGCGCGAGCATCCCCGGAGGGGCCCATTTTCGTATCCCACCGAAGTTGGGCACATCAGAGCGGTTCCTCCTCCTTACGGATGAGATCGCGCCATTGATGGATGCGATCCCGGGAGGCGGCGCGCGCCGCCTTGCCTTGCACTCCCGGAGCAACCGAGGGCCACCCCTTACACGTCCCTCACGCGACACAACTTCTGCGACGGCCGGATGGGAGTTCCGGAGTGTCATGGATGGTCGCCCTGCCGGCGATCGACGGCCGGGAGTACGTCTACCGGGTCCACGCGCCCGGCAACGCCCTGCCCGCCGACCCGTTCTGGGCGGCGTTCCACTGCCAGGACGACGGCCCGCACCCGCGCGTGTTCGACCGCTTCGACGCGACGCTGATCCGGCGGGCAGGCCGGGCCCAACATATCTGACGGTTCATCAGCATTGAATGTTCTCGCCACTGCGGCTACGTTCCGCGACACCGTAACCCGACGAGAAGGGGTGGTCGCATGGCCGAAGTCAGTGCCGAAGCGCGTATCGAAGCGCCGGCCGAGAAGATCTGGGCCCAGCTGACGGACTTCACCGCGTACGGCCAGTGGAATGCCACCCACACCAGCTTCCCCAAGGGCGGCCCGGCCGCGCTCGAACTCGCGGCCACCTACGAGGAGAACATGAAGCTCATGGGCTTCCCCGCCGAAGTGACCTGGACGGTGGCGGAGCTGCAGACCGCACGGCTGCTGACCACCAAGGGCAAGGGCCCCATGGGCGTCAATCTGGCCATGCGCTACTCGCTGACACCCGACGGCGATGCCACCACGGTCCGCATCGACGGAGAGTTCACCGGCGCCGCGGTCTCCCTCATGGCAGGCAAGCTCAAGGACTCGGCGACCGCCGCGCTCGCCGAGTCGCTCCGCAAGCTGAGCGGGCTCGTCGCCGCCTGACCGCCACCGGACGGACGAAGGAGCCCTGCGGCCGAGCCGCGGGGCCCCTCGCACCGCACCCGTCGGGTCAGTCCTCGTCGGCAAGGATGAGATAGAGCTTCTTACGGGCGTCGTTTATCACCGACAGCGCCTTCTGGCGCTGGTCGGCCGAGCCGGTCTTCCAGACCTGGCCGAACGCCTCCATCAGACCGAAGCCGGCCTGCCGGATCTCGTTCACGCTCTCCCAGTCGACCCCGCGCCCGGCCTCCTCCCAGGGCGCCTCGGGCCCGGACTCCGCCTCGGTGCGGCCGCTGTCGGTGAGCGTGAACAGCTTCTTGCCGCCCTCGCTCGCACTGACGATCAGGCCCTCGTCCTCCAGCAGCTGAAGGGTCGGGTAGACCGAGCCGGGGCTGGGACGCCAGGCCCCGCCGCTGCGCTCGCCGATCTCCTGGATCATCTCGTAACCGTGCATCGGCCGGTCCTTCAGCAGCGCCAGGATCGAAGCGCGGACGTCGCCGCGCCGCGCCCTTCCCCGGCCGCCCCCACGACCGCGGCCCCCGCCGAAGGGGCCGCCGCCGAACGGACCGCCACCGAAGGGCGGACCGAACTGCCCGAAGGCGCGGCGCCCCTCGAAGTCGCCCCGACCTTGATGACCGGGCCCGCAGTGTCCATGTCCGTGCCCATGCTCGTGTCCATGTGAACGCATCGCTACGCTCCTTCCATCGTTGATCTGTCGCGATGCGTCAACGATATATCGGAACCGGTCGTACGGCAATCGCTTCGGAAGGGCCTTGCATACTTGCCCCGAGACGGCACAGGACGAAGGCGATGCGACATGACTGCACCCGGCCCGGAGCACGGGCACGGCCCGGACCACGGCTACCTGCTCGACAACCGGCAGTCCGAGGCAGGCATCCGCTTCGGCGCCCTCGCCGAACTCTTCGACCCGGTGACCTTCCGGCATGTCGACCGGCTCGGGATCACCGCAGGCATGCGGTGCTGGGAGGTCGGAGCCGGTGGCTCCTCCGTTCCCGCAGGGCTATCCGCGCGAGTCGGTCCGACCGGCGCGGTGGTCGCGACGGACATCGATGTGTCGTGGGCGCAGGGCGCCGCTGACGAAGTCGTCGAGGTGCTGCACCACGATGTCGCCGCCGATCCCCCGCCTCCCGGAGGCTTCGACCTGGTCCATGCCCGGCTGGTCCTGGTGCACGTCACCGACCGTGCCGAGGCGCTGCGCCGCATGATTCGGGCGCTGCGTCCCGGTGGTGTACTCCTTCTGGAGGACGCCGACCCCGGGTTGCAACCGCTGCTGTGCCCCGACGAGTCGGGCCCCGAACAGCGCCTCGCCAATCGTCTCCGGTCGGGCTTCCGTGAACTCATGGCGGCCCGCGGTGCAGACCTCACCTACGGCCGGACCTTGCCCCGGCTGCTGCGCGAGGCGGGTATGGCCGATGTGCAGGCCGACGCGTACTTCCCGATCACCTCACCGGCGTGCACCGTCCTTGAGGCCGCCACCGTGCGCCAGATCCGCGACCGGCTCGTGACGTCCGGTCTCGCCACCGACGAGGAGATCGACCGGCATCTGAAGAACGTCGCCACCGGACGCCTCGATCTGGCCACCGCTCCGCTCGTCTCCGCGTGGGGACGCCGGCCGTAACGCCCCGGGGTGGCTCCCGGCATCCCGAGCCGCTGACCTGGAATTGGCCTTGGTCCGCCGCCATCCAGGACCTCTACGGTCATCCCATGAGGATCCGAATCGTCGACGCGTTCACCGACCGCCCCTTCACCGGCAACCCCGCAGCCGTCCTGCTCCTGGACTCCGACGCCTTCCCCGAAGCCGACCGGCTCCAGGAAGTCGCCCTGGAGATGAACCTCTCCGAGACCGCCTTCGCGCACCCTCTGCCTCCGGGCGGAGAGGCGGACTGGGCGCTGCGCTGGTTCACCCCTGCCACCGAGGTGGACATGTGCGGGCACGCCACCCTCGCCACAGCCCACGTCCTGCACACGACCGGAACGGCCGGCGGAACTGTGCGCTTCGCCGCCCGCTGCGGCATCCTCACCGCCACCGCCCACCCGGACGGTTCACTCACACTCGACTTCCCCACCGCCCCGCTCACCCCGGCCTCCGCCCCGGCCGGACTGGCCGTCGCCCTGGGCGCGGAACCGCTGACCGTCCATGACACCGGCGCCCACATCGGCGACCTGCTCGTCGAACTGGCCGACGAGGAGTCCGTGCGCGGACTGACCCCGGACTTCGCCGGGCTGGCCTCCTGCTCACGGCGCGGCATCATCGCCACGGCCGCCGCCGAGGACCCGTCCCGTGGCTACGACTACGTCTCCCGCGGCTTCTTCCCCCGGGTCGGAATCGACGAGGACCCGGTCACCGGCAGCGCCCACACCGCCCTGGCCCCCTTCTGGTCGGCCCGGTTCGGCCGTGACGAGCTGACCGGCCTGCAGGCCTCCGCCCGTTCCGGCCTCGTCCGCACGTCGCTGCGCGGCGACCGCACACTGCTGACGGGCAGCGCGGTGACAGTCGTCGACGGAGAACTGCTGACCACCTTCTGACCGACGGGAGAGGGGCGTACGCGGTGATCCGTACGCCTCCTCCTTCTGCACCACCCGCTCACGGCGTCGGCAGCCACCCCACTTTCCCGGCCAGCAGCGCGTACCCGACGAACGCCCCGATGTCGAGCAGCGCATGCGCCACGACCAGCGGGCCCACGCGCCCCCATCGCCGGTACAGCAGCACGAAGACGACGCCCATCACCATGTTGCCGACGAACCCGCCGATCCCCTGGTACAGGTGATACGAGCCGCGCAGCACCGAACTCGCCACCAGGGCGGCCATCGGAGTCCACCCCAACTGCCCGAGTCTGCGCAGCAGATACCCGACGACGATCACTTCCTCCACCACGGAGTTCTGCAGCGCGGAGAGGATCAGGACCGGATACTTCCACCACACGCCGGGAAGCGACTCCGGAACCACCGTGAGGTTGAACCCGGCGGCCCGCGCCAGCAGATAGAAGGCGAGGCCTGCGCTGCCGATGGCCGCCGCGATCAACACGCCGCGCCCCAGGTCCGACCTGGGCCTGGTCCGGTCGAAGCCGATGACGCGCAGGCTCGCCCCCTCCCTGATCAGCAGATGCGCCACCAGCGCGACAGGGACCAGCGCTGTGGCGATAGCGAAGAGCTGCCAGGCGAGATCCAGCCAGGGGCGTCCCGGAGCGTACGAGCTGTTGAGCGTCGCGGCCTGCTCCTTCAAAGCCCCCGGTTTCGTCAGCGATCCGACAAAGCTGATCAGGGCAGACACCCCGCTGGCACCCAGCGACAGAGCCAGCACCAGCACCGTTTCGGACCGCAGGATCCGTCGCGACACATCCTCTTGAGAGAAAGAATCAGCCACGCGCTCCTCCTCCACCTGTACACCCGCCTTCAGTTGTGCATTCGCATCTCATCCCGCTCCCCGTCCCACCAGGGTCTCGAATGCAGGTACGAAGATCATGCTCGACTGGCCGGGGGGGTGACCACCACCGGTGATGGTGCGGTCCCACTTTTCCTTGTTCATCCTCAAGGAGGGGCACCACCGACATGGGACGCCACAGCTTGCCCGATGACTACGCGACGCGACCAAACGGGGGCAGCTCTCCGCCACGTCGCCGCCGCACCGTCGCCATCGCCACCATGCTCGTCCTCGCTGTGGCGGCAGATACGGCAGTTGCTGCGCACGGTGGCCTGCTGTCGTCCTCCAAGTCCTGCGAGGGGTCCGCGGTAGGGCTTTCCATGATGACCTCCCCCGACATCGCCCCCCGCCGTGCGTGCAGTCGCCGACAAGGCGCGCAAGGACCAGGTCAGGTCCGACGGGCGCTGCCTCCACGTCCAGGTCGTCGCCCGCGATTCGTACAAGGTCGCCGATGCGCTCTCCGCCGGCACCCGCACCACGGACTACCAGATCTGGCTGCCCGACTCCGATCTCTGCCTGGACCGTGCCAAGGGCACGGTCGAGGGCATCCCGATCACTCCCGGAGACTCCTTTCCGACGGTGACACCCAGGTGCTCGAAACGCCGGCGCAGGACGACTCGGGCGCCGAGGGCGGCAATCCGCAGCGCAACCAGGCGGTGCTGCTCTCCGAGCAGGGGGCGTTCGCCCACAACACCGGCTCGACCGGCGGCGGAAGTCTCGATCTCTTCTACCCGAAGGACGGCACCCCGCTGCTCAACTACCCGTACACACTGGTCAACGAGACGAAGCTGAGCACCGACGGGAGCCTGGCCGCGCCGCGGTTCATGACACCGCTCAGCGAGGACGACCGCGCAGCACACCCTGGAGAAGCACGGCTTCAGGGCGACCGACGGGACGACCGGGCAGGCGCTGGTCACATCGGCCGGCGGCAAGGCACCCCAGCCGTACACCACTTCATCCGCCACTCCCCCGGCCACCGAGGCCGTCCAGGAGACGCTCGGCATGTGGACGATCACGGTGCAGAGCGCACGGCTGACCGCGGTTGTCGGCCCTCGGCCGGTTCACCCCGAACGACGAGATCGGTCTGTGGGAGTTCGCCACCACGCTCGAAGGCGCCCAGGACTACCGCAAGCTGGTGCCGACCGCCCGGCTCGGCGACCCCGTGAAGGGCGGCGGCACCGACCGCGAGAAGCATGCCGCGGCCTTCTCCGCACTCCAGCCGCTACCGAATGGCGCCACCGGTCTGTACGACACCACGCCGGCCGCCTGCAAGGCGGCGCAGTCGGCCCATGTGAAGGGCAAGTTCAACGCCGTCGTGATCCTCGCCCACGGCTCGAACCAGGATGACCGCTCCATCTCCCGCAGCGCCCTGATCGCGGAGCTCAAGGGGCTCGCCGACCCGGAGCGCACGGTACCGCTCCTCGCCATCGCGGTCGGCCCCGGGGCCGACCGCGATGAGGTGGACGAGATGGCCAGGGTGACGGGCGGCGACTACCAGGTCACCGACCCGGCCGAGATCCAGACCATGATTCTGCAGGCCGTGATGACAGCCGGACAGAACGGCCGCGCCGCCCAGGAATAGCCGGCGCGCGGCCGGGAACGGCATCGAACAGCGCGCACGGGGCTCACCGGGTGGAGAGGCGAGCCACGCCGGGCTAAGGGCTGTCCGGGAAGCCGACCGGCCAGGTGTGCACCGGCTCGCCACTGTGCATCAGCTCGGCATACCGGCGCGTCGTCGCCCCGAGCGCCGCGTCCCGTGCCAGCCCGGCGTCCAGCCCCCGGTGGTACGTGTCCGCCTGCCAGGAAGCCCCGTTCACCCGCCGCTTGCAGCGCTCCTCGATGACCCCGAGGTAGTGGTCGCGGTCCACGGGCTCGATGTTCCAGGCATCGAGCCCCGCCGCGGCGAGCGGCAGCAGTTCGTCCCGTACGAGCTCGACGGCCGGCACCCGAGTCAGCCCGCCCGACCGGCCCGGCCGGGGCCAGATCAGCTCGGCGTCGATGCCCCGGCGGCAGGCGGTGTCGAAGTTCTCGGCCGCGGCGGCGAACGGCAGCCTGGTCCACACCGGGCGGGACTCCTCGGCGAGCGCCCGCACCAGGCCGTAGTAGAGCGCGGCGTTGGCCATCACATCGGTCACGGTGGGCCCGGCGGGCAGGACGCGGTTCTCGACGCGGAGATGGGGTACGCCGTCGGCCAGTCCGTACACCGGCCGGTTCCAGCGGTAGACCGTACCGTTGTGCAGCACGAGTTCCTGGAGCGCCGGCACCCCTCCCTCGTCGAGGACCTGCAGCGGGTCCTCCTCGTCACAGATCGGCAGCAGCGGCGGGAAGTAGCGCAGATTCTCCTCGAAGAGCTCGTACGCGGAACTGATCCACCGCTCGCCGAACCAGGTCCGCGGGCGCACTCCCTGGTTCTGCAGTTCGGGCGGCCTGGTGTCGGTGGCCTGTTGGAAGAGCGGCGGGCGGGACTCCCGCCACAGCTCCCTGCCGAACAGGAAGGGCGAGTTGGCGCCCAGGGCGATCTGAACGGCGGCGACGGCCTGCGCCGCGTTCCACACGTCCGCGAACCGTGCCGGGGTCACCTGCAGATGCAGCTGGACCGAGGTACAGGCCGCTTCGGGCGTAATCGAGGTGGAGGTACAGACCAATCGTTCGACGCCTTCGATATCGAGCGCGAAATCCTCGCCGCGTGCCGCCACCATTTGATCGTTCAGCAGCACGTAGCGGTCTCCGTCCGAGAGGTTCGCCGAGACCAGGTCCCGATGATCAAGAGTCGGCAGTATTCCGATCATCATGATGCCGGCGGCGACCTCTCCAGCCTTCCGGTGGGCATATCCGAGGCCGGTCCTGAGCTCCTCGGCCAGTTGATCGAATACGCGTCCGTCCAGGCGGTGCGGGACTATGTTTACTTCCAAATTGAACATCCCGAGTTCGGTCTGGAAATCACGGCTCGCGATCCGCTCCAGCACCTCCGCATTCATCATCCTCGGCAGGCCGTCCGCACCTGCCAGATTCAGCTCGATCTCCATGCCCATGAGGTTGCGCGGGCGGTCGAACCTCCGCTCCGCCAGGAGCCTCCCCAGCCCCTCCAGGCACAGGTGGAGCTTCCTCCGGTACCTCTGCCGATCGGACAGGTCAAAGGCGCCCGCCACGACCTTCTCCCCCATCGAAGCGTCCCTCCTCAAGTGGGCAGCCCGCGGCCCAGGCCGCTCGCGTCACGGTCGTAATGCCCAGGGCAGGTGATCGATAACGCCCCCACGGACAGCGCGGACCCACTAATCTGAGTGCGGCCGCCGGAGGCACATTCCGAGGGCATGAACCACTCCGCAGTTCCCACCGTGCGGCGGTGGTGAAATCGTGGACGTGTTTCGGCCGACCGCGGCCGGGAAAAAACACCAGGCAGCAGCTGCGCCACACACACCGAATCAGCAGGTTCTCCGCATAATAAAGTCCGGATACCGCCTTGCCGGCAATACCTGAGGCGGCTAGCGGAAACACCGTGTGAACACCTGTCGTATAAACTCCGCGGACGAGGCAGAGAGTTGACGCACCGGCCCAGTCACCGGCCCCCTCTGGCCCCGCACGCCGACAGCGCCGTCTGCCCCCGCCCACGCATCACCGTGTCTCCGAAGTGAGAGGCGACCCACTATGCCGCTGCACGTACCTCCGGCTCCCGCGCCCGCCCTGCGCAGCGTCCTCGCGGCACTCGGTTCACCCACCGCAGTCCGCGAGGCCCGCACCCCGGCTCTCCGGTCCGTCCAGGGACCGCTGAGCCCCGAACTCCCGCTCCCCGTCCATGTGCTGGACCGGATCGGCCCGAGCGGGCTCGCACCACGCACCAGCCTGGCCGCGTGGCGCTTCCTTATCCGCAGCTCGGAGCGCGCCGTCGCCGCGGCGGACACCATGCTCACCCCGGACGGGTGGACCTTCTCGCACTTCTTCGAGGGTCCGTACATCGCCTCGACCGAACTCGCCCTGCGCCAGGCTGAGACGCTGACACCGCGCTATCAGCCGCGCCTTCTCTCCATTCCCGAGCTCTACATGCTGACACTGTGGCTGCACGAGGACATCGAGGCCGACGCGTCCGACGGAGCCCTCGCCCCTACCGACCTTCTGGTACCGCTGGCTCCCGCCCCACCGGGTATCGCGGCACACCGCCCGCACCGGGTCGCCGATCTACTCCCCGTGATGACGCTGCGTATCACCCCTGGCCCCGGTCCCCTGCTCGGTTCACCGGCCTGACCACAGCCCGCCTCCGGCCCGCAGTACTGTGCCCCGTCGCCGTTTCCGGTGGCGGGGCACACTACTGCTCGGACGCACCCGGAGGCCATCCGGACTAGTCTGGTCCGGCCACCCCGAACCACCCGAAGGGACAGTGCAGTTGTGTTGAACCGTCCGGCCGGGTGATGCGTCATGGGAGTAGGAGAAGTGCTGCCGCGAAATCCCTGCGGATTGACGCCCGTGGGGCAACACTGGGACCGGACCGATTGATACGGGGGGCGGCCATGAACACCTCATCAAGCCGCAGGACACTCACCACAACGCAGCGAAAGAACCCACCCATGTGCCAGCACCAGCCACCCTGCCCGACCGCCGACTCAGCCGACCGGGAGGCTGCCCGTCTGATGGCTCACCACCCGGAACAGGGCTGGAGCCTGCTGTGCAACGGCGTCCTGCTCTTCGAGGACACCGGTGAGCTGCTCCCGGACGGGCAGATCATCGCCCCGCACCGGCCGCTGGAAACCGGCCAGGTGATGAAGGCCGCCTGACCGCGGCCCGTACGAACGGGGGCCGGCCCGGAGAAGATCTCCGCACCGGCCCCGACGCATGTCCGCGTCACACCCGACGGGTGGGTCAGTTGTCGTACTCGTCCAGCGGCGGGCAGGAGCAGACGAGGTTACGGTCACCGAACGCGCCGTCGATCCGGCGCACCGGCGGCCAGTACTTGTCGGCGGCCGAGACCCCGGCCGGGAAGACGGCCTCCTCGCGGCTGTAGCCGTGCTTCCACTCCCCGCCGAGCATGGCGGCCGTGTGCGGGGCGTTGGTGAGCGGGTTGTCGTCCGCGCTCCACTCGCCGGAGGCGACCTTCTCGACCTCGTGGCGAATGGCGATCATCGTGTCGCAGAACCGGTCGAGCTCGGCGAGGTCCTCGCTCTCGGTCGGCTCGATCATCAGCGTCCCGGCCACCGGGAAGGACATGGTCGGCGCGTGGAATCCGTAGTCGACCAGGCGCTTGGCGATGTCGTCGACGCTGACACCGGTCGCCTTGGAGATCGGCCGCAGATCCACGATGCACTCGTGCGCGACGAGTCCGGCCGGGCCGGTGTAAAGGATCGGGTAGTGCGGTTCCAGACGCTTGGCGATGTAGTTGGCGGCGAGTACGGCGACCTGCGTCGCACGCTTCAGGCCCTCGCCGCCCATCAGACGTACGTACGCCCACGAGATCGGCAGAATGCCGGCCGAACCCCACGGAGCGGCCGAGATCGGTCCGACACCGGTCTCGGGACCCGCGGCGGGCTGCAGCGGGTGGTTCGGCAGGTACGGCGCAAGGTGCGCGCGGACGCCGACCGGGCCGACACCCGGGCCGCCGCCGCCGTGCGGGATGCAGAAGGTCTTGTGCAGGTTGAGGTGCGAGACATCGCCGCCGAACCGGCCCGGCTTGGCAAGGCCGACGAGCGCGTTGAGGTTGGCCCCGTCGACGTACACCTGACCTCCCGCGTCGTGCACCTCGGCGCAGATGTCGGCGACGTGCTCCTCGAACACACCGTGCGTCGACGGGTACGTGATCATGAGTACGGCCAGCTCGTCACGGTACTGCTGGATCTTGGCGCGGAGGTCCTCGATGTCGACCTCGCCGTCGTCGGCAGTCCTCACCACGACGACCTTCATGCCCGCCATCACGGCGCTCGCGGCATTGGTGCCGTGCGCGGAGGACGGGATGAGGCAGACGGTCCGCTGATCGTCGCCGTTGGCCCGGTGGTATGCGCGCACGGCCAGCAGACCTGCGAACTCGCCCTGCGAGCCCGCGTTCGGCTGAATGGAGACCGCGTCGTATCCGGTGACCTCGGCGAGACGCTCCTCCAGCTCACGGATGAGCGTGAGGAAACCCTCCGCCTGCTCGGCCGGCGCGAACGGGTGGAGCGCACCGAACTCGGGCCAGGTGATCGACTCCATCTCGGCGGTCGCGTTCAGCTTCATGGTGCAGGAGCCGAGCGGAATCATGCCGCGGTCCAGCGCGTAGTCACGGTCGGCGAGCTTGCGCAGGTAGCGGAGCATCGCGGTCTCGGAACGGTGCTGGTGGAAGACCGGGTGGGTGAGGAAGTCGTTTGTGCGCAGCAGGGACTCGGGCAGCGCGTCGACGGCCACGCCGTCCAGCGCCTCGATGTCGCCGTCGGTGCCGAAGGCGGCCCACACGGCGGCGATCTGCGTACGGGTGGTGGTCTCGTCGCAGGCGAGGGAGACCAGGTCGGCGTCGACGAACCGCAGGTTGACGCCGCGCTCACGGGCGTCGGCGACGACCTCGGCGGCCCTGCCCGGGACGCGCACGGTGAGCGTGTCGAAGTAGGAGTCGGTCTCGACGTCGATGGAGGCAGCCCGCAGGCCCTCGGCCAGGATCGCGGCGTAGCGGTGCGTGCGCCGCGCGATCGTCCGCAGTCCGTCGGGGCCGTGGTAGACGGCGTACATCCCGGCCATGACGGCGAGCAGCACCTGAGCGGTACAGATGTTGCTGGTGGCCTTCTCGCGGCGGATGTGCTGCTCACGGGTCTGCAGGGCGAGGCGGTACGCCTTGTTGCCGTCCGCATCGACAGAGACACCGACGAGGCGGCCGGGCAGGCTGCGGGCGAACTTCTCGCGCACGGCCATGAAGCCCGCGTGCGGTCCGCCGAAGCCCATCGGCACACCGAAGCGCTGCGTGGTGCCGACGGCGATGTCCGCGCCGAGGTCACCGGGCGAGGTGAGGAGGGTCAGGGCCAGCAGATCGGCGGCGACGGTGACGATGGCGCCGAGCTCATGGGCCTGCTCGATGACGGGCTTGATGTCCCGGACGGCGCCGGAGGCTCCCGGGTACTGGAGCAGCACGCCGAAGACACCGCGCTCGGCGATGTCGGCGGGGATGCCCTCGCTGAGGTCGGCGACGACCACCTCGACACCGGTCGGCTCGGCGCGGGTCTCTATCACGGCGACGGTCTGCGGCAGGGTGTCTGCGTCGACCAGGAAGACGCCGTTCTTGACCTTGCCGACGCGCCGCGCGAGCGCCATGGCCTCGGCGGCCGCAGTGCCCTCGTCGAGCAGCGAGGCGCCGGAGGTGGGCAGCCCGGTCAGCTCGGCGACCATCGTCTGGAAGTTGAGGAGGGCCTCGAGTCGGCCCTGCGAGATCTCCGGCTGGTACGGCGTGTAGGCCGTGTACCAGGCGGGGTTCTCCATGACGTTGCGAAGGATCACCGGCGGGGTGAAGGTGCCGTAGTAGCCGAGCCCGATCATCGGGGCGAGGACCTGGTTGCGGTCGGCGAGGGAGCGCAGCTCGGCCAGGACCTCGGCCTCGGTGCGGGCCGTCGGCAGCTGCAGCGCCTCTGTGCTCTTGATGACATCGGGCACTGCGGCCGCGGTCAGGTCGTCGAGCGAGCCGTAACCGACCTGGGCGAGCATCTTCGCCTGCGCCTCGTCATCGGGTCCGATGTGGCGATGTTCGAAGGGGATGCCCTGCTCCAGCTGGGAGAGCGGGGTGCGACGGGGGGTCATGGTGGAGGCCTCCTGGTCTGTCACGACCTGCGAGGGGCACCGCGGCGCGGGTGCCCGGACGGCCTCCCCCTCTGTCATCTCAACCTGAGAGCTTCACCGGTCCGCCCTGCGGCGTACCGACTTTCACCGTCGGTGAGGAAGGGATCCGTTCCGGCGTCAGCCGCCACGAAACCCGCCCTGCTTTCCAGAGTGACCTCGTCCGTGCGGTACGGGGGCCTGAGAGATTCCGGGGAGGATTTGCTCCTTCGGCGCCTGCCGGATTTGCTCCGGAGGGCTCTCCCGCACGGGGTCAGCGGCCATAGCCAGCCTACCAGCGGGGTTCGTCTCAGAAGTCTCGAGTGGCCGAAGCCCCGGATCTGCACTTTCGTAGTGCCTGTGGAGTAGCCGCGACCAATGGGAGGGACCGTGCAGACCGACATCGATCCGCGCAGCCTGATCGGCCGCAAGGCGTTCGACCGCAAGGGCACCAAGATAGGCACCATCGACGAGGTGTATCTCGACGACGCGACCGGTGTCCCCGAGTGGGCCGCCGTGCGTACCGGACTGTTCAGCAGGGACGCCTTCGTCCCGCTGGAGCCCAGCGAATTCGTCGACGATTCGCTCCGAATCCCCTTCGACCGCGCGCTGATCAAGGACGCACCCGACTTCGGCGTGGGCCGCCATCTCTCGCCGGAACAGGAGCTTCAGCTCTACCGGCACTACGGTCTGGACTCGCCGCCCGAGGAGCCGGGACCGGACCGCTCCTTCGGCAGGCTGGCCGGCCAGGACGAATAGTCCACGGGGTCGCGCACCAGTGGCAGCGGGTCCGCGGGCCGCAGATTCGGATCGTCGATACGGAACGTGCGCACCCGGCCGGGCGGCGACTCGGGTTCCTCGAACCGCACCGTCACCCGGCCCACCCCGCTGCCCTGCACCCACCCATGGCCATAGGTGTCATGGCGTACGTCGTGCCCGGCGGGCCACCGCCGGGCCGCGAGCTGCTCGGGGGTCTCCTGCTCCGGTGCACCGGACACCGACTCGTCCCCGTGCTCACCAGGGACCAGGTCGTCTGCAGCCGGGTCGTCGAGCGCGGCACGCTCACCGGCCGCCTGCGCGAAGAGGTCTTCCTGGGTGTAGTCGGCGAGCCCCGTGACACCCACCCCGAGGAGCCGTACGCCTCCGGTGGTGTCCACGGCCTCCAGGAGCCGCGCAGCCGCCTCTCTGACCACCGCGGGGTCGTCCGTGGGCCCCCGCAGCGTCTCGGACCGCGTGAGCGTCGAGAAGTCGTACCTGCGGACCTTCAGCACCACGGTCCGTCCCGACCGCTCCGCGGCCCGCAGCCGCTGGACACACCGGTCGGCCAGCCGGTCGACCTCCGTCCTGACCCGGACCCGGTCGTGCAGGTCCATGTCGAAGGTGTCCTCGACCGAGACCGACTTCGCGTCGCGCTCCGCGACGACGGGGCGGTTGTCGTACCCGAGGGCCATGCGGTGCAGTGAGACGCCGTGAGCCTTGCCGAGCAGCCGTACGAGCTCCGCCTCACCCGCCTCGGCCAGGTCGTCGACCGTGGTCATCCCCGCGCGTCGCAGGTGGTCCCCGGTGGCCGGTCCGACGCCGGGCAGGATCCGCACGGACATGGGCGCGAGCAGCTCGCGCTCGGTGCCCGGCTCGATGAGCATCAGCCCGTTGGGCTTGGCCTCCTCCGAGGCGATCTTGGCCAGCATCTTCGAGCCCGCGAGGCCCACCGAGCCGGTGAGGCCGGTGACGGCTCTGATGGCGTCACGCAACTGTTCACCGACGGCCCGCGCCGAGGCCGAGTCGTCGGCCACCCCGCCGGCCTCCAGATCGACAAAGGCCTCGTCCAGACTGAGCGGCTCCACCAGGGGTGAGAGCCGCCCGAGCAGCTCCATCACCTGGTCGCTCACCGTCCGGTACAGCATGAAGCGTGGCACCAGGTAGGCGGCGTTGGGTGCCAGGCGCCGGGCCTGGGCCGTCGGCATCGCCGAGTGCACCCCGAACCGCCGGGCCTCGTACGACGCGGTGGCGACGACCCCGCGCGGCCCCAGCCCACCCACTACGACCGGCTTGCCGCGCAGGCTGGGCTTCGCCGCCTGCTCCGCAGAGGCGTAGAAGGCATCCATGTCGAGATGGAGGATGGTGGGCGCGGCTCTCACATCAATCGATGCTGCCCTACGGCACTGACAATCGCGGCACCCCGGATCGGCACGCGGTCAGACAGCGCGGTTGCGCCGCCGGGCAAGCTCGTCGGTGGGGTTGTTGCCGACCAACGTCTCACCCGTGTCCACCCGCTCGCCGTGCAACTGCGACAGGGCGGCGTCGACGTCGCGCCACACCACGCCGACGGCGATACCGAAGACCCCCTGGCCCCCCTGGAGCAGATCCACTACCTCGTCGGGCGAGGAGCACTCGTAGACCGTCGCACCGTCGCTCATGAGTGTCATCCGCTCCAGATCCTGGAACCCCCGGGCGCGCAGATGCTGGACCGTGGTGCGGATGTTCTGCAGTGCCACACCGGTGTCCAGGAAGCGCTTCACGATCTTCAGCAGGACGACGTCCCTGAAGCTGTAGAGGCGCTGTGTGCCCGATCCGTAGGCGGGACGCACGCTCGGCTCGACGAGCCCCGTGCGGGCCCAGTAGTCGAGCTGCCGATAGGTGATCCCTGCCGCCGCGCACGCCGTCGGCCCGCGATATCCGATGTCCTCGGCCGAAGCCGCGCCGTCCCCTGCCATCGCCGCCGGTTGAACCGGTTGCCTGATGGAGTGGCCGGCTGTACTTCCGTGCTGCAGATACGGCCCACCCGCTGCCGTACCGTCGCCGCTGTTTCTCACGCCGACCTCCATCCTTGACCTGCCATCTCGAAGGTAGGCAGTCACTCGGGGTGCGTCAACGATCGCCACACTCGGCACGCCGGGTGATAATCACCCTGAGGGTGGTTTCCCGTGTCTCATTCCCGGGAATGGCTTGCCGGATGCGCTGAGGCACCTCCGCAGGACGGTCACTGGCTGTTGGTACCGAAGTCCTCCGGTGAGATCTGGTCGAGGAACTCCCGGAACTTCTCGACCTCGTCCTCCTGCTCGTCCGGGATGGCGATACCCGCGTCGTCGAGCACCCCGTCACTGCCGTAGATCGGCGTGCCGGTGCGCAGCGCGAGCGCTATGGCGTCGGACGGACGCGCGCTCACCTCGACCCCGCCGGCGAAGACCAGCTCCGCGTAGAAGACCCCTTCCCGCAGGTCCGTGATACGGACCTCGGTGAGCTCCTGGCCGAGGGCCTCGAGCACATCCTTGAAGAGATCATGGGTCAGCGGCCTGGCCGGAGCCATGCCCTGCTGGGCGAAGGCGATCGCGGTCGCCTCACCAGGACCGATCCAAATGGGGAGGTACCGGTCGCCTCCCACTTCACGCAGGAGCACGATCGGTTGGTTGGAGGGCATTTCCACCCGGACACCCACAACGTCGAGCTCGTTCACACAGCAACCCTAGGACGTGCTCGGCAGGTTTGGGTAGTCGGGCTCCCCCGTGATCAGTGGAGCTGGATCCGCAGAGCGGTCTGCACGAAGGCCGAATGAAGCCGTACGGACAGCTCCGCGAGCTCCTTCGCCGTGGCCTCCGCATGCGCTCTGGTCTGCGGATTCCGGTGCCGGCGCAGGGGAGCGACCACCTGCTCGATCAGCCCGGCCTCACGCTCCGCAGCCCCTCGCATGGCCCGCAGATGACGCGGTTCGAGACCGAATCGACCCAGATCCGCCACAAGTTTGGCCACGGTCACCGTCTCGGCGTCGTAGCCGCCTTCCGCCGTCGGAGCGACAAGGCCGTACGACTCCCACTCCTCGAGCTCGCTCTCGCTCGCCTCGGCGGCGGCCAGCAGCTCCGCGCGCCCGATCCGCGCCGCGGTCGCCCGCCCGGACTCGGCGTCCCAGGAAGAACCGTCGGTCAGGTCCCGCTGCCCGCCCGCGGACGGCAGGGAGGCCTGTTCACCGCGGGCGAGGGCGTCCAGGTGCTCCCGGATGACCTTCAGCGGGAGATAGTGGTCCCGCTGCATCCGCAGCACCTGCGCCAGCCGCTCGACGTCGTCGGGCCGGAACTTCCGGTATCCGGAAGGCGTCCGCTGCGGCTCGACGAGCCCCTCGGCCTCCAGAAAGCGAATCTTGGAGATGGTGACTTCGGGAAATTCGTCCCGCAGCTGCAGGAGCACCGCGCCGATACTCATCGCACGGTCGTCGGCGGTGGCGGTGCCGTGACCGGCACCGCCCGTCGGTGTTCTCAGCATGGACCTTCCCTGACGGGTCAGATGCCCCGCTGGCTTGCGTAGAAGACCAGCCGGTACTTCCCGATCTGCACCTCGTCGCCGTTGGACAGCGCGACGGAATCGATGCGCTCACGATTGACGTACGTGCCATTGAGACTGCCGACGTCCTCGACCGTGAAGCTGCCGTCGGGGCTCCGGCGGAACTCCACATGACGGCGCGAGACCGTCACGTCGTCGAGGAAGATGTCGCTCTGCGGGTGGCGGCCGGCCGTGGTCAGCTCGCTGTCCAGCAGGAAGCGGCTGCCGGAGTTCGGACCACGGCGCACCACCAGGAGCGCCGAGCCGAGCGGCAGGGCGTCGACGGCGGCCTGTGCCTCGGGAGAGAGGGACGGCACGGACGTCTGGCCCGTAGCCTCCGCCTCGTACGCCTCGAGACCGGAGATGGAAATGGTCGAGGTCGTCTCCGAGGGGCGCTCGGACGGAGCACCACCCCTCAGCGGCGCACCACAGTTGGAGCAGAAACGACTGGCCTCGGCGTTGCGATGACCGCACCTCGTACAGACCGGCATGGACGCAGACCTTCCACCCGTACTTGAGGTCGATGGATCTCCGAAACCTATGCGGCCCGCACCGGCAGGGTCAACAGACGACGCGCCGGAACCACCCGAAATGTCACCGCCCGAACCCGTCACCTCGTCGCGGAAGAGCGGGCGCTCCGTGCCCTGCTCATCGGCCTGGCCGTGGCGCGGTGCGCGATGGCGGGCAGCTTCATCGCGTGCGCTCTTGCCGAACAACTTCCCAAACAACTTCACGGGCGATTCCCCTTGACCGAAATAGACCCGCCCGTGGGGCAGGACGAACCCTGAATGAACACACCTGCCGACCCGGACATCTTCACAACGTCCGTAGCCACTCGACAGTTTCCACCACGCGTCACCATTACGATGCGGCGACCCCCCGCAACCTCGTGCCTGTGTCCTTCGACCCCCGTACCCGCCGGCCTCACTGCGAGGACGACCGAGCGTAGTCAGGCCGCTTCGCCGGTCGCAAGGCATCCACGACGATGTCGTCAGCCTGTGCCACATGCACGGTGGCCTGCTCCTTCTCCAGCGTCTGCACGACGCCGCCGGGGATGTTCAGCGCCGGCTCCAGGTCCTGCGGCTTACCGATGACCTGGAAGACGTACGGCGCGGAGATGCGCCGGCCGTCGACCCTGATGTCACCGCCGTCACCGGAGAAGTACGTATTGGCAACCACCCTCACCCCGTTGACCTCGATCGCCTCAGCACCGGCCGCACGCAGCTCCTGGAGTGCGTCGAGCAGCATGTCCGGCTCCACCGCGCCGCCCGGGTCGTTGATCGTCAGCGTGATCCCGGGCCCGTGTGCCGCCACGGTGCCCGCGAGGATACCGAGTTGCCGCTCCTTTTCCACGGTCTGCTTACGCGCTTCCTCGGCCTGGTCCGAGCTGTTCTCGAGCTCCGTTCGCTGATCGCCCAGACGCTGCTTCTCGTCTTCAAGACGCTGCGTACGGTCGTCGAGTTCATCGAGAATGCGAACCAGGTCCTCCTGGCGCGCGCCGCGCAGTGCGCTGTTGTCGCTGTTCGACCGCACCTGGATCGCCAGCCCCAGGCCGAGGACGAACAGCAGCAGCGCCACGATGAGTTGAGCCCGGGTCACCCGGGGCGGCCACACGGCGGCGATCAGCCGCCGCCGCCCGGTGAGTTCCTCGGGGGCGCCGGCCGGCGGCTCGCCGGTGCGCTCGGTGTCTCTGGGAAATTCTTCGTCGCTCATCGGCTTCAGGCCCGGAAGACGTGCCGGCGGATCGCCGCGGCGTTGGAGAAGATCCGGATGCCGAGCACGACCACCACACCGGTGGAGAGCTGGGCCCCCACGCCCAGCTTGTCGCCCAGGAACACGATCAGGGCGGCCACGACGACGTTCGAGAGGAACGACACCACGAAGACCTTGTCGACGAAGATGCCGTCGAGCATGGCCCGCAGACCGCCGAAGACCGCGTCCAGCGCAGCCACGACAGCGATCGGAAGATAGGGCTCGACCACCGCCGGCACCTCGGGCCGGACCAACAGTCCGACCACGACTCCCACGACGAGGCCCAGTACGGCGATCACGATGTGCCCTTCCCTGTGTCTGCCGCACCACTGCCGGTGTCTGCGGCCTTCGGCTCTGCTGTTCGTACGATCAGGCTCGGAGCGGCCGGGAGGCGCACCTGCTCCTGGACGGAGATGCTGGTCCTGATGGAGAACGTGTCCTTCAGCGCCTGCAGATACTGGCCGTCGGCACTGTCTTGGAACGCGGTACTGAGCCGCTTCCCGTCCCCCACCGCAAGCACCGTGTACGGCGGCACGAGCGGTCTGTTGTCGACCAGTATGGCGTCGCCCGCGGCACGGATGGCCGACAGGGCTGTCAGCCGTTGCCCGTTGATGGCGATCGCTTCCGCCCCGGACTGCCACAGACCGTTGACGACGCGCTGCAGGTCCCGGTCGCGCACCCGCCCCGTATCGGCGAAACCGCTGGTCTCGCGCGGTCCGCCACCGCCCTGATCGGTGTCCTTCGCATCGTCGACGACGAGCTTCACACCGGGCCCCTGCACCGCGGTCGCCCCGGAGAGCAGCGCCACCAGCTCGCCCTGGTCCCCACCATGCTTTTCCAACGCTTTACGTTGACGCTCGCTCACGTCGCCACGCAACTTGTCCACCTGGGACTCGAGACCGTCGGCCGCCGATGTCTCGGCATCGATACGGTCGATGAGCTCCTCGCGCTCCTTGGCAAGCACGGGCGCCGAGACACGCGCCTCCGCGGCGCCGAGGGTGACCACCAGAGCAGCGAGCACAAGACCCGCCGCGAGGGCCAGCTTCGCCCTCAGCGTGCGGGGCATGCCCGCGGTCCCGTCGGCCTTGCGGCGCGCGGTGGCCTCGGCGTAACCGTCGTCCAGGCTGTGGTCCATCACATTGGTCAGCAGCGACATGGACGCGTCGGGGCGTGCGGAGGGTGAGGCCGTACTCCGATCGGGGGGCTGCTGCGACATGCCGCACATCGTCGCACGTCGCAGCAGCTGCCGCCGAATGGCCCCACCCATGCGTCGGGAGGCGCCGCACAGCACCTCCCGACGCACTCAGGAAAACGTCAGTGACCTGCGCTGTCCACGACCGTCGACCACTCGTCGAGCAGCGCCTGTGCCGATGCGTCGTCGGGGCCCTCCGCCCACAAATGGGTGACGGCCTCGGCCGGGTCCGGAAGCACCATCACCCAACGACCGTCCGCCTCGACGACCCGCACACCGTCGGTGGTGTCGACGTCCCGGTCGCCGGCGGCCTCCACCACACGACGCATGACCAGCCCCTTGACGGCCCACGGCGTGGCCAGATCGCGGCGCAGGACATGCGCACGGGGGATGCGGGCGTCGATCTGGCTGAGCGTGAGCTGCGTCCTCGCGACGAGCCCGATGAGCCGTACGAAAGCGGCCGAGCCGTCGAAGACGCTGCTGAATTCGGGAACGATGAAGCCACCGCGCCCGTCCCCACCGAAGATGGTGCCTTCCTGCCGCCCCACGCGCGTCAGATCGTCGGGCGACGTCGTCGTCCACTCCACCTGTGTGCCGTGGTACGCGGCCACCTGTTCGGCGACTCGCGTCGTCGTCACCGGCAGGGCCACGCGCCCGCTGCGCCGCTCGGCGGCCACCAGGTCGAGCATCACCAGCAGTGCCCGGTCGTCCTCCACGATCCGGCCGCGCTCGTCGACCAGGGAGAGCCGCTCGCCGACCGGGTCGAAACGCACGCCGAACGCGGCCCGCGCCGAGGAGACGATCTCCCCGAGCCGCACCAGCCCGGACCTCCGGGTGTCGGCGGACTCGGTGGGCCGTGATTCGTCGAGACCGGGGTTGATCGTCAGCGCGTCCACACCGAGCCGCCCGAGCAGACTGGGCAGCACGAGCCCGGCGCTGCCGTTGGACGCGTCCACGACAACCTTGAGCCCTGCGGAGGCGATCCCGGTGGTGTCCACATTGCGCAGCAGCGATCCGGTGTAGGAGTCGAAGACGCTGGACGGGAAGTGCAGATCTCCGATCTCTCCCGGGAAGGCCCGTCGGTACTCCTGACGTGCGTAGACCCGGTCCAGCTTGCGCTGGCGCGCCTGGGACAGATCCGCTCCCCGCTCGTCGAAGAACATGATGTCCACCGAGTCGGGCACTCCGGGCGAGGTCCGGATCATGATCCCACCGGCGCTGCCCCGGGCGGTCTGCTGACGCGCGACCGGCAGCGGTACGTTCTCCAGGTCCCGCACGTCGATGGCGCTGGCCTGCAGCGCCGAGATGACCGCTCGCTTCAGCGCACGGGCGCCTCGGGAGTGGTCGCGGGCGGTGGTGACGGTCGACCCCTTCTTGAGAGTGGTGGCGTACGCACCGGCCAGCCGCACAGCGAGCTCCGGTGTGATTTCCACGTTCAGGATTCCCGAGACACCGCGGGCGCCGAAGAGATGAGCCTGCCCGCGCGACTCCCAGATCACCGACGTATTGACAAAGGCGCCGGCCTCGATGGTCTTGAACGGGTAGACCCGGACATTGCCCTGAATGATCGATTCCTCACCGACCAGGCACTCGTCCCCGATGACCGCACCGTCCTCGATGCGGGCCGCCCGCATGATGTCGGTGTTCTTGCCGACCACACATCCGCGCAAATTGCAGTGCTGACCGATGTAGACATTGTCGTGAATCACTGCCCGATGCAGGAACGCACCCGTCTTGACGACGACGTTCGAACCGACGACCGTGTGCTCACGAAGCTCGGCCCCGGCCTCGATCTTCGCGTAGTCCCCGATGTACACGGGCCCCCGCAGCACCGCGTCGGGATGCACCTCGGCGCCTTCCGCGACCCATACACCGGGCGAGATCTCGAAGCCGTCGATCTCGACGTCGACCTTGCGCTCAAGGACATCGGCCTGGGCCTTCACATAGCTCTCGTGCGTGCCCACGTCCTCCCAGTAGCCCTCGGCGACATAGCCGTAGATCGGCTTGCCTTCCTTCATGAGCTGAGGGAAGACATCACCGGACCAGTCCACCGAGACATCGGCCTCGACGTAGTCGAAGACCTCGGGCTCCATCACATAGATGCCCGTGTTGACCGTGTCCGAGAAGACCTGACCCCAGGTGGGCTTCTCCAGGAAACGCTCGACCTGGCCCCCCTCGTCGACAATCGTGATTCCGAATTCCAGCGGATTCGGAACCCGGGTCAGACACACCGTGACGAGCCCGCCCTTTTCCTTGTGGAAGGCGATGAGATCGGTGAGGTCGAAGTCGGTGAGAGCATCACCGGAAATGACGAGGAAGGTGTCGTCCTTCAACGCCTCTTCGGCGTTCTTCACGCTCCCCGCGGTACCTAGAGGTTTCTCCTCGTTGGCATAAGTGAGCTCCATCCCGAGCTCTTCGCCGTCTCCGAAGTAGTTCTTGACGAGAGAGGCGAGAAACTGGACGGTCACGACGGTCTCATTGAGCCCATGCCGCTTGAGCAGCCGCAGCACATGCTCCATGATCGGCCGATTGGCAACAGGCAGGAGAGGCTTGGGCATGCTCGAGGTCATGGGGCGAAGGCGGGTGCCTTCACCACCAGCCATCACAACGGCCTTCATGTCGGAAACGTCCTCCTTGAAGAGACGACGGTCTAGCCGACTTCACCCGTCAGGGCAACATCTGAGACTTCACCGCGGACCGGCCACACTGCGCGGCACCGCATCAAACGAGCTCAATCGGCTACTACATCCGCCTTGACGAGCCGGCGGACCTGAACCACGTAGAGGATTCCTGCCCACCAATAGAGCGTTGTACCCCATCCTGCGAACGCCCATCCGAAAATGGCGGCCAGCGATCCAAGCCAACCACTTGCGTCACTGAGCAGCAACAAGGGGAAGGCGTACATCAGGTTGAACGTAGCCGCCTTCCCCAGGAAGTTCACCTGGGGCGGCGGATAGCCGTGGCGTCGGAGGATTCCCACCATGACGAGAAGCATCAACTCACGTGCCAGGAGCGCCGCGGTGAGCCAGAGCGGAAGGATCTCACGCCAAGTCAGTCCGACAAGGGTCGAAAGGATGTACAGCCGGTCGGCAGCCGGATCCAGGAGGCGCCCGAGGCTACTGATCTGGTTCCACCGGCGGGCGAGCTTGCCGTCGAGGTAATCACTGATCCCGCTGAACATCAATACCAGCAGCGCCCAGCCATCGCTCTTGGGGCCGCCGAACTCGGGGCGAAGAATCAGCCACAGGAAGAGCGGTACCCCGACAAGGCGAGCCATGCTGAGGATGTTAGGGATGGTGAGGACCCGGTCCGTCTGAACTCGAGTCTCCTGGACCTCCACCCGGGGGCCTCCTGTGAAAGAACGTGCCAATGATGCCCCCTGACCCTACCCGCAGCCACTGCCGGCAGATGCACGGGGGTAGCGGCCGGCCCGTAAACGCAGAAAAGCCCCGCACCAGAGGTGCGGGGCTTTCCCGGAATAATTGTTCGGCGGCGTCCTACTCTCCCACAGGGTCCC
>NZ_JBSFCW010000015.1:0-159903 GCF_053593595.1 Streptomyces sp. NPDC002206 | reverse complement strand
GGTCCTGGTCGTACTTGATGCCGGACTGGCCGTTGAGGTCGATGTGGTAGAGCTTGCCGGCCCACAGGGCCTGGGCGATGCCGTGCGGGAAGTTCAGTCCGGCCATCTGCTCGTGGCCGACCTCGGGGTTCACGCCGTACATCTCCGGGCGCTCCAGGCGCTCGATGAACGCCAGGGCGTGGCCGACGGTGGGCAGCAGGATGTCGCCGCGCGGCTCATTGGGCTTCGGCTCGATCGCGAACCGCAGGTCGTAGCCCTGCTCGACGACGTACTCGCCGAGCAGGTCGAAGGCCTCCTTCATCCGGTCCAGCGCGACCCGCACGTCCTTCGCGCCACCGGATTCGGCGCCCTCACGGCCGCCCCAGGCCACGTAGGTCTCGGCGCCGAGCTCGACGGCGAGGTCGATGTTGCGGATGACCTTGCGCAGCGCGTAGCGGCGCACGTCGCGGTCGTTGGAGGTGAAGCCGCCGTCCTTGAACACCGGGTGGGTGAACAGGTTCGTCGTCGCCATCGGGACCTTCAGACCGGTGCGGTCCAGAGCGTCCTTGAAACGCGTGATGATCGCGGCCCGCTCGCTGTCCGAGGAGCCGAACGGGATCAGGTCGTCGTCGTGGAAGGTCACACCGTGCGCACCGAGCTCCGCCAGTCGCTCGACGGACTCGACCGGGTCGAGCGCGGGACGGGTGGCGTCACCGAAGGGGTCGTTGCCGCGCCAGCCGACGGTCCAGAGACCGAAGGTGAACTTGTCCGCGGAGGAGGGGGTGAAGCGGTCCGACATGAATCTGCCTCTTGTCGACGAGGGCTCGGACGGCTGCACCGCCGACCGACCGATTTGTTTACTGACAGTACTAATACTGCATCGCGGCGCTCGTCGCCAGCCCGTCTCCGTGACACATCAGTCACATAGGGGCAACGTGACGGCTTCGGGCTGCTCCCGGCGGCACTCAAATGGGACGAACAGGCGAACCATTCCACTTATGTCTCGATAATTCCGCCAGATTTGTTTTGTGCACGATCAAAATCGAGGCGCACGGCAGCAAGGCCTCCCGGTACCGCTGCTGGGCCCATGAATTTCACCGGCGGCCTCCGGCGGACGCGGAACGGTGCGCCAGGTACGCCACCGAAGCGGATCGCACACCTGCCCGAGTGCTCCAACTGGCTTGACACCGCGATGACATGGGTACGCGCAGTGCGCCCGGGAACCTGCATCCGACGGTCTATCGTGGGCGCCATGTCCGCCCCTGAACTCATCCGCATCGTGTCCCGCGACTCACCCATGGCCCTCGCCCAGGTGGAGCGCGTCCGTGCCGAGCTGGCCGCCCTCCATCCCGGTACCGCCACCGAGGTCGTGGCCGTCAAGACCACCGGTGACAAGTGGATGGGTGATCTCGCCCAGGTCGAAGGGAAGGGCGCGTTCACCAAGGAGGTCGACGCCGCCCTCCTCTCGGGCCAGGCGGACCTCGCAGTGCACTGCGTCAAGGACATCCCGGCCGACCGGCCGCTGCCCGCCGGAACCACCTTCGCGGCCTTCCTCCGACGGGACGACATCCGTGACGCCCTCGTGCACCCCGGAGGTCTCACCCTCGACCGGCTCCCCGACGGAGCCAGGATCGGCACCTCCTCCGTACGGCGCAGCGCCCAGCTTGCCGCCTCCCACCCGCACCTCCAGTGCGTGCCGATGCGGGGCAACGCCAACCGCCGGCTGGACAAGCTCGCCGCGGGCGAAGCGGACGCGCTGCTTCTGGCCGTCTCCGGACTGGAGCGCATCGACCGCACGGATGTGATCACCGAAGTCCTGTCGGTCGAGGCGATGTGCCCACCGATCGGAGCCGGGATCCTTGCCCTCCAGTGCCGTGAGGGCGACACGGAGCTGATCGACGCGATCAGCGGCCTCGGCCACCCCGCCACCCACCGCGAGGCCACCGCCGAGCGCATGTTCCTGCACGTGCTGCAGGGCCACTGCAACAGCCCCATTGCCGGATACGCCCGCACCGAGGGCACCGGCGAACTGTCGCTACGGGCGAAGGTCTTCACGCCCGACGGGAAGGTGATCCTCAACGCCCACGAGTGGGCAGGCCGCCTGGACCCGGCCACGCTCGGCACGTCTGTCGCGGTCGCCCTCCTGCGCCAGGGAGCCCGCGAACTCATCGACGGAATCCCGCACTGAATCAGCCCGGCGCACCAGCCGGTGCCCGTGAGCGCCGGCCCGCCCTGGCCCCGCCCCGGACCGAGGAACTGTTTGATCAGGTCCGCGAGGGCACGATGCAGTCCCGGTCGTCGGCGATGTCCTTGCCGGAGTCGTACGGGTCGATGACAGGCCACGGCCGGTCGGCCCGCGCCGCCTCCCTGGAGAAGTACGGGTGGATGAAGCCGTCCGCCGTGCGGCAGTCATGGTTGCCGAGCAGTCGCCGGTACTCGACCGGAACCAGCTTTCCGGGTGCCGCTCGCTCGTCGAGGTCCAGGACCAGTTGCCGCCGCACGACTGTGCGCGCCGCCTCCTCCGTGCCCTTCCACGGCCCCGGCTCGACGCCCGGTGCCGCTCCCAGCGCGTACACGAAGGTGTAGTCGGCTCGGACGCGCAACTGACCCGGCTCGCTCCCGGCCTCGAAGGTCATTCGGCCGTGCACTCTGATGCCGTCCTCGACCACATGGAGTTCTGCCGGGTCGAAGCGGGTGAACATCTCGGTGGGATCACCGCCCTGCGCACCCGGTTTGCGTAGATGGCGGATCAGTCCGGCGCGGGAGGAGTCCTGCGCGTCAAGCATGTCCAGGGCCTTGGCAGGCCATCCGCCATGGAGCACGGCCGGATCCAGATTGGCCGCGATCAAGAAATCCTTGGTCCGGTTCAGCGCGTCGAAAACCTGCTCCTCCGGTATTCCGTTCACGGCCTTGACATCCGGCACCTGGATACCGGTGTCATCGGTCGCCCAGTCGTCGGCGTGCGAACCCCGAAACGGCATGTTCGTCGTTGCCGGCCACGCGTCGGGCCACGTGCCCTCAGGCATCAGGCCGGCGGCGAATGGCTCGTTGGCAGGCCGCTCTCCGGACGTGCTGCCGACCAGCCACACCGCGAACCCCACCAGCGCTGCGGCCGCCGCGCCTCCGGCCAGCCCTCGCTTGAGCCGGCGCCGGGCCCGGTCCCTCCGCAACGTCTCCTCCCGGCCCGCGTCCTCGCGCTCCGCGCGCAGCCGCGCAACATAGTCCACCGGATCCGGCATGCCCCGCCCCACTCTCGTCCACTGTCGTAGACATCTCACGAGCCACCCCCCTCCAGCACAAGACATCCCATCATTACGTGATGATCACGTGATCGGCACACAGCGGGATGCGGGGCGGCCGCGCCGCGAAACGACCTGCCGGCCGCCCCTGCGTGGACGGCCCGGAATGCGATCGTGGATCAGCGAGTTTCGAAGCTACGCAGCAGGCGGCGCGAACAGCGCGGAGAACAGAGAGCGGACGGCACCCATGGGCGAGTTGATTCTGATCCGGCACGGCGAGACCGAGTGGTCCCGGTCCGGGCGGCACACGAGCCATACCGATCTGCCGCTGACAGCCCTCGGTGAGCGTCAGGCCCGTGCTCTCGTGCCGCTGATCTCCGACCGGAAGATCGGACTCACCCTGGTCAGCCCGGCCCTGCGTGCCCGGCGCACCGCCGAACTTGCCGGGCTTGCCTCCCCCCGTATCACCCCTGATCTGCGTGAATGGGACTACGGCGGCTATGAGGGCGTGACCACCGCCGAGATCCACCACACCCGGCCGTCCTGGAACCTGTGGACCGACGGGGTCGCCCCGGGCTCCGCCGCGCATCCCGGGGAGACGCCGGCTCAGGTGGGGGAGCGGGCCGACCGGGTGCTCACCGAGATTCGGGAGGCCGCCGAATCACTGGGGGACGCGGACATCGCCCTCGTTGCGCACTCCCACTTCCTGCGCGTATTCACCGCTCGCTATCTGGGGCTGACGCCGTCCGGCGGCACACTGTTCCAGCTCGCCACGGGGGCCGTCTCCCGGCTCGGCACCGAGCACGGGAATCCGGTCATCACCGCCTGGAACCTGGCTCTTCCCGAGAGTCTCTTCCGCGCGGCAGCGCCGGAGCCGGCGCAGTCGCCGGAGTGAGACGGGGCCGGTACGCGCCGCTCCTGACGGCGATGCCGCACGGGCGCAGTCACGAACGCCACGCGACGAGCGAGTTCGTCTGCACCGTGGGATGAACGAACGGCCGGCACCTCACCCGAGGTACCGGCCGTTCACAGGAGTGCAGAGGTCAGGAGATCAGCTCCACCTCCGCCAGTGTCCCCTCACCCTCGGGCACGAGGCGGTAGTGCTCGAACGTTCCCGACGTGCTCACCGAGAACACCCGCGTCTGCTTGTCCCACGCGAACGACTGCGCCGACCGCTTGTCCAGGTCCTTCCAGGTCGTGCCGTCCGACGAGCCCTGCAGGACCCAGCCCTTCGGGGCCTTCGCCGCCGCGCCCGACGTCAGCGTGTACTGGACCGCCTTCGTCGATGCGGGCACCGGCAGCTCCACCGGGCCGTTCACCGTTGCCGTCGTGGCCGACGTGTTGTCGTACAGGGCGCCCTCGCCCTTCAGCACGTCCTTCTTCGGCGACGGCACCTGGTCGTCCTTGGTGATCGACGTCGGGGCCGCGTCCTTGCCCGTGCCCCACGCCGACGGCTCGGCGCCCATGTCGAACTCCAGGACACCGCCCTCGGCGAGCAGGTCGTGCGGCAGCGACGTGGACGTCCACTTCTTGCCGTTGACCTTCAGGCCCTGCACATAGATGTTCTTCGCGCTGTTCTTCGGGGCCTTGACCACCAGGTCGTGCCCGTTCTCCAGGTGGACGGTCGTCTTCGTGAAGAGCGGAGAGCCGATCGCGTACTCGCCACTGCCCATCACCAGCGGGTAGAAGCCGAGCGAGGAGAAGAGGTACCAGGCCGACTGCTCGCCGTTGTCCTCGTCGCCGTGGTAGCCCTGGCCGATCTCGCTGCCCGTGTAGAGACGGCCGAGGATCTCGCGGACCTTCTCCTGGGTCTTCCAGGGCTGCGACGCCGCGTCGTACATGTACGTGACGTGGTGCGCGACCTGGTTGCTGTGGCCGTACATACCCATCCGTACGTCACGCGCCTCCGTCATCTCGTGGATGACACCGCCGTACGAGCCGACGAACTCAGGGCCCGCCGTCTCGGGGGTGGAGAAGTACGTGTCGAGCTTCTTGGCCAGGCCGTCCCGGCCGCCGTACAGGTTCGCCAGGCCGCGGCTGTCCTGCGGGGCCGTGAACGCGTAGCCCCAGCCGTTCGTCTCCGTGTAGTCGTAGCCCCAGATGCGCGGGTCGTACTTGTCGGAGGCGACCCGCCAGTCGCCCTTGGCGTCCCTGCCCTGGAAGAAGCCCGCCTTGGAGTCGAACAGCTCGACATAGTTGCGAGCCCGGTTCAGGAAGTACTCCGACTCCTCCTTGTACCGCTCCTTCTTCGTCTTCTTGTAGAGCGCCTGGCCCATCTGCGCGAGGCCGTAGTCGTTGAGGTAGCCCTCCAGCGACCAGGACAGACCCTCGTGCGTCGACGTGTTCGCGTAACCCGCGAACGGGGACGTCTCCATTCCCTTCCGGCCGACACCCGACGACGGCGGAACCACCGTGGCGTTCTTCAGGGCTGCCTCGTACGCCGCCTCACCGTCGAACTTCACGCCCTTGACGTAGGCGTCCGCGAACGCGACGTCCGACGAGGTGCCGGTCATCAGGTCGGCGTAACCGGGGGAGGACCAGCGGGAGATCCAGCCACCGTCCTTGTACTGCTGGACGAAGCCGTCGACCATCTCGCCGGCCTTCTTCGGCGTGAGGAAGGAGTACGCGGGCCACGTCGTCCGGTACGTGTCCCAGAAGCCGTTGTTGACGTACACCTTGCCGTCGACGATCTTCGCACCCGTGTGGGTGGGGGTGTCGGGGCCGATCTGCGGCGAGAACGGGCTGGCGTACTGGTCCTTGCCGCCGACCTGCTCGAAGCCCGAGTTCGGGTAGAGATACAGGCGGTACAGGCTGGAGTAGAGAGTCGTCAGCTGGTCGGCGTCCGCGCCCTCGACCTCCACCTTGCCCAGGATGTCGTCCCAGGCGTGCTGTGCCTGGTCCTCGACGCGGCCGAAGGAACGGGACGCGGGGATCTCCGCGGCGAGGTTCTGCTTCGCCTGGTCGATGCTGATCAGCGAGGTGGCCAGGCGGAGGTTGACCGTACGGTCCTTGCCGGCGTCGAAGCGGAGGTAGCCCGTCACGTCGTCACCGCCGCCGTCCTTGAGCTTGCCGCTCGCGGTGACCGGGGCGTCGAAGACGCCGTAGACGAAGAGCCGGGTGGCGCCGGTGGAGAGGCCGCTCTTCACGTCGGAGAAACCGGTGAAGGAGCTGGTCCCCGGGTCGAGGGTGAGCCCGCCGTCGTTGGAGATGTTGTCGAAGACGACGGACGCGTCGTCAGCGGGGTACGTGAACCGCATCCGCGCCGCGTGGTCGGTCGGTGTCATCTCGGCCTTGAGACCGTTCTCGAACGTCACACCGTAGTAGTGCGGCTTCGCCGTCTCGTTCTCGTGCTTGAACGGCAGCGCGCGCGCCGTGCGGGAGGCGTCCGGTTCGTCCTTGGCCACCGACGGCATCAGCTGGAACGTCTGCCGGTCGCCCATCCAGGGGCTCGGCTCATGGCTCGCGCTGAACGCCTGGAGAGTAGGCAGGTTGTCGTCGTTGTTGGCGCGCTGGTAGTCGTACAGCCAGCTCGTCGAGCCGGCGTTGGTGACAGGCGTCCAGAAGTTGAAGCCGTTCGGGACCGCGGTGGCGGGGAAGTTGTTGCCCCGCGAGAACCCGCCGCTGGAGTTGGTGCCGCGGACCGTCGACGCGTAGTCGGACAGGTGCGCGCGGCGCTGCTCGGGGGCCTTGGGGGCGAGCTTGATGTCGTCGATCCAGCCCTGGAACTTCGCCGGGCCCTTGGGGGAGTCGTACGCCACCAGGATCCGGTCGACGGTCTTTCCTGCCGCGACCGTGCCGATGCGCGAGGCGACCTTGTTCCACTGGTTGACGTACAGCCGCTTGGCGTCGGCCTGGCCCTGCGGGGTCAGCTGACCGCCATGGCTGTCGGTGGCGCCGAGATCGCTCAGATACGTACCGTCGGTGAAGGCCAGGTCGACCGAGACATGGGTGGCGGGGTAGGAGAGGTCCGTCTCGCCCATCTGCGGGTAGACGAGGTAGGAGAGTTCGGTGTCCCGGGTGACGGCGGTGTCGACGTCGAAGATCTTGTTGTACGAGTACGCGCGGCCGTCCGGCTTGTGCGTACCCGCGTACCGCAGAGCCTTCTTTCCGGTGAAGCCCGCGCCGGCCTTGGCGGTGGGCGAGCCGGACGGGCCGCGGTCGATCTGACTGCGCATCTCCTCGGGGGCGGGGGTGCTGGTGTTGCCGTCGGAGAACTGGACGTCGGCGAGCTGGGTGATGCCCGAGGCGCCCTTGTTCTTCGTGATGTCCAGGCGGAAATGCTGGTAGGCCGTGTCGCTCGAGAAGTCGTACGACTTCGTCTGGAAGCGCTCGGAGAAGGACTGGTCGGTCCGGGAGTCGAGGTCCTTCCAGGTCTTGCCGTCGGCGGAGCCCTGAAGGGTCCAGTCCTTCGGGTCGCGCTCGTCGTGGTCATTGGCCGAAGTAAGCGCGTATGTCACGACCTTGACCGGTTCGACGAGGTCGAACTCGATCCAGCCGGTGGGTTCAAAGGTCAGCCACTTCGAGGAGGACTCCCCGTCGACCAGGTTCTCCTTCACCTCGCCGCCGCCGGTGTTCTCGCCGCTGGCGCGCAGATCCGTGACCTTGTCGGTGACATTGCCCGGTATTCCGGCGGAGAAGCCGCCGTCGATACCCGATGCCCGCTTCTTCCCGTCCGGACCCTCTTCCACGGTATTGCGCCAGTCCGGCTGTTTTTCGTTCGCTTCGAACGATGAGCTGAATGTCCGGTCACCCGTGGGTGTTTCACCCTTTTCGGCAAACCTCGCCGACTGTGCGGCGGCCGTGGTGGGGGCGGTCACCACCAGGACCAGTGAAGCCGCGATGAGTGCGGCCGTACGGTTTTGTCTCTTACGAGAACCATGTCGGGGCTGCATGCCGAGCCATTCCTCCCGAGGAAGCGCACTGGACAACGTTGTCAGAGCGATGTGCAGGATCCAGTAGGGAGGCAAGTGACGTGATGTGTCAAGGGTGTTGGACGGGAACGCGCGGGTGAATCGACCGTATTGCGGAAATCGTTACACCCGGACGAGGGCGTGCGGTGCCCATGTATCCGCGAGGTCTCAACTCGGGAAAGACTGCCGCTCAAACCTGCATTCGATCTTGCTCAGTTGGCTGCAAGTGGACTATACCTGTCGGCGTCTGCCCCGCCGTTTTCTACGCGGACGCGGACAAGGGGGGCCGGGGGGAACGGCCGGGGGACGCCATCGCTGCATCCATCGGTTCGATCTCCGGAATCCCCCACTGCATCTGGCTAGCCTGCAAATCAGCACGACCCAAGCGCAACTGACCGCGGTGGCGGGGCCCTTCGCCTGAGGCGAATTTCGACGGGCGACCGGTACACACCGCCTGAGTCCTGGAGAAGGCGAGGACTTGAGCATGGGATCCACCTCCGCCCACAAGAATGAGGGCCTTGGCCGTCGCGACGTGATCAAGCGGTCTGCCGCACTCGGTTTGATCACCGTTCCGACGATGAGCTTCCTGTCGGCGTGTGCGAGTAGCGACAGCGGCACTGACGACTCGGTCAAGAAGGGCAAGACGAGCGCCAAGAACCCGCTCGGCGTCAACGAGACCGCTGCCCTCGACGTCGTCATCTTCGATGGCGGTTTCGGCCAGCAGTACGCGATCGACGCGGAGAAGAAGTACAACGCGGCCTTCCCGAAGGCCCCGAAGGTCAAGCACTCCGCGACCCAGAAGATCCAGTCGCAGCTGCAGCCGCGCTTCAACGGCGGCACCCCGCCGGACCTGATCGACAACTCGGGCGCCGAGCAGATGGACATGGGTGTCCTGGTCGGCAAGAAGCAACTGCTCGACCTGACGCCGCTGATGGACGCCCCGTCCATCGACGACCCGAGCAAGAAGGTCCGCGACACGCTGCGCCCCGGTGTCCTGGAGATGGGCCAGTTCGACGGCGACCCGGTCTGGATCATGTACTACGCGTACACGGTCTACGGCGTCTGGTACTCGCAGACCGCGCTCGAGAACCTCGACGCGCAGTACCCCGAGAACTGGGACGACATGCTCGCCCTCTGCGCGAAGGCGAAGAAGAAGGGTATCGCCGGCTGGACGTACGCCGGTAAGTACCCCTACTACCTGCCGTTCTCGCTCTACCCGTTCATCGCCAAGATCGGTGGCCGGGAGGTTCTCGACAAGATCGACAACCTGGAGCCGAACGCCTGGAAGGACCCCGCGGTCAAGGCGGCGTTCGAGGCGTACTACGAGCTGTACAAGAAGGGGTACATCCTCAAGGGCACCCCGGGTCTGACCCACATCCAGTCGCAGACCGAGTGGACCAAGGGCAAGGCGCTCTTCATCCCGAACGGTTCGTGGGTGGAGAACGAGGCGGCGCCCACCACGCCCAAGGACTTCAAGATGATGGTCTCGGCGCCGTCCGGCCTGGACTCGTCCGACAAGATGCCGTTCGGCACCATCTGGGCCTCCGGCGGAGAGCCCTTCGTCGTCCCGGCCAAGGCGAAGAACCCCGAGGGCGGCATGGAGCAGCTGCGCATCATGCTCTCCGAGGAGTCCTCGAGGAACTTCACCAAGCAGGTCAAGTCCCTGAGCGCCTTCAACGGTGGCACTGACGGTCTGACCCTGTCCACGGCCATGCAGGCCGGCGTCGACGCGCTGACGAAGGCCGGCGACAACGTGGTGAACCCGCGCCTGCAGGACTGGTACGTGAAGCTCCAGAAGGAGCAGATCGGCGTCGCCGGCATCGGCGAGATGATGGCGGGCCGCGCGACCCCGGCGGAAGCCATCAAGAAGATCCAGGGCTTCGCCGACGCGGCGGCCAAGGACCAGTCCATCAAGCACTACAAGCACCAGTGAGCAACCGTCACCAGCGGCGGCACCCGCGGAAAGATCGGGGTCGGTAAACGATGCAGCACGGCAAGTACCGGTTCATTGTGGGGTTCTTGATCGCCCCACTGGCGTTGTACGCGGTCTTCGTCATTTGGCCGTTCATCCAGTCCATCTACTATTCGTTCACGGACTGGACAGGTCTGAGCCCGGACTTCAAGATGGTCGGCTTCGACAACTACACCAGGATGCTGAAGGACGACATCTTCTGGAAGTCGTTGCAGCACAGCGTGTTGCTTGTGCTGCTGCTGCCGCTGGTGACGCTGGGTCTTGCGCTTTTCTTCGCCTTCATGCTCAATGTCGGCGGCCGGCGGCGTAAGAACGCCACGGTCGCCGGCGTGCGGGGCTCGGGCTTCTACAAGATCGCCTATTTCTTCCCGCAGGTGCTCTCGATCGTCATTGTCGCCCTGCTCTTCCAGTTCGCATTCAACCCCCGCGACGGGATGCTGAACGCGACGCTGAAGGGGATCGGTCTCGGCTCCATCCAGCCGGACTGGTTGGGCGATCCGAGCCTCGCGCTCATCTGCGTCATGTCGGTGCTGATCTGGTCGACGGTCGGATTCTTCGTCGTGCTGTTCTCCGCCGGCATGGCGTCCATCCCGAAGGACTTCTACGAGGCGGCGCTCCTCGACGGTGCCAACCGTTTCACGACGTTCTTCCGGATCACCCTGCCGCTGCTCTGGGACACGGTGCAGTCGGGCTGGGTCTACATGGGAATCCTGGCGCTCGGCGTGGAGGCGTTCACTGCTGTACAGGTCATGACCGTGGGTCCTGGTGGTCCCGACTACTCGACCACGGTTCTGCCGCTGTACGTGTACCAGACGGCCTTCCGTGACGGCCAGGCGGGATACGCAACGACGATCGGTGTCGGACTGCTCATCGTCACCATGGCCTTCGCTGCCATCGTGATGCGACTGGGCCGGCGCGAGCGGCTGGAGTTCTGATGAAGACCACTGACACCCCTCCCGCGCCTGCGGCGGACCTCGTGCCCGTGTCCAAGGCGTCCGTACCCGCCGGCAAGAAGGAGAAGAGCAGCGAGGGCAGCGTCCTCAACGTCTTCTCGCACGGCGTGCTGATCATCTGGGCGATCCTGGTCGTCATGCCGCTGCTCTGGGCGGTGATGGCGTCCTTCAAGACGGACGACTCGATCCTGTCGACGCCGTGGGCGCTGCCCGACAAGCTTCACTTCGAGAACTGGTCGCGCGCCTGGAGCCAGGCGCACATGAGCGATTACTTCTTCAACACAGTCATCGTGGTGGGCGGTTCGCTCGTCGGCACGCTGCTGCTCGGTTCCATGGCGGCCTACGTGCTGGCGCGGTTCGACTTCCCGGGGAACCGCTTCCTGTACTACCTGTTCATCGGCGGGATGAGCTTCCCGATCATCCTGGCGCTGGTTCCGTTGTTTTTCGTGATGAATAACATGGGCCTGCTGAACACGCGACACGGACTGATCCTGGTCTACATCGCGTATTCGCTGCCGTTCACCGTCTTCTTCCTCACCTCGTTCTTCCGGACGCTGCCGACCTCGGTGGCGGAAGCGGCGATGCTCGACGGGGCGTCGCACACCCGGACGTTCTTCCAGGTGATGCTGCCGATGGCGAAGCCCGGCCTGATCAGCGTCGGTATCTTCAACTTCCTCGGGCAGTGGAACCAGTACATGCTGCCCACGGTGCTCAACACCGACCCGAAATATCGGGTGCTCTCCCAGGGGTTGGTCGAACTGGCCAACAGCCAGGGCTACAAGGGCGACTGGTCCGGTCTCTTCGCCGGTCTGGTGATGGCGATGCTGCCGGTCCTTGCGGCCTACATCATCTTCCAGCGTCAGGTCGTCGCGGGCCTGACCGCGGGAGCGGTGAAGTAGCGGCCCCGCCCTCGCACGCAGACGAAACCGCCCGCCGGCCCTGTGCCGGCGGGCGGTTTTGTCTGTTTTCCGCGGCCGTCCCGTCCGGGGCAGCCCGCTCATCCGAGGCTCCCACTGCTCAAGGTCTTGACGGGGAGCGCCCCAAAACGTCAGCTTAGAGTTCACATGTTGGAGAAAATGGCAGGAGTGAGAGAGTCGATGGAGACTCCGGGGTCGCAGACATCTCTGCATCGCGCCAACCTTGAGCGGGTCGTGCGTGCCGTGCGTATGGCGGGTTCGCTCACCCAGGCGGAGATCGCCAGAAGCACGGGCCTCTCCGCGGCAACGGTCTCCAATATCGTTCGCGAACTGAAGGACGGCGGCACCGTGGAGGTGACCCCCACCTCGGCGGGCGGGCGCCGGGCCCGCAGCGTCTCGCTCAGCGGTGACGCGGGCATCGTGATCGGAGTCGACTTCGGCCATACGCATCTGCGGGTGGCGGTCGGCAACCTCGCCCACCAGGTGCTCGCCGAGGAGTCCGAGCCGCTGGACGTCGACGCCTCGTCGGCGCAGGGCTTCGGACGGGCGGAACAGCTGGTCAACCGGCTGATCGAGACGACCGGGATCAGCCCGGGCAAGGTGATCGGAGTGGGCCTCGGCGTTCCCGGCCCGATCGATGTGGAGTCCGGCACGCTGGGCTCCACATCGATCCTGCCGGGCTGGACGGGCATCAACCCGAGCGAGGAGCTCGCCGCGCGGCTCGGCGTGCCGGTGTACGTCGACAACGACGCCAACCTCGGGGCGCTGGGCGAGATGGTCTGGGGGAGCGGCCGGGGCGTCAAGGACCTGGCATACATCAAGGTCGCGAGCGGTGTCGGCGCCGGTCTGGTGATCGACGGGCACATCTACCGGGGGCCGGGCGGCACGGCCGGTGAGATCGGGCACATCACGCTCGACGAATCGGGCCCGGTGTGCCGCTGCGGCAACCGGGGCTGCCTGGAGACCTTCACGGCCGCGCGGTACGTGCTGCCCCTGCTCCGGCCGAGCCACGGGCC
Organism: Streptomyces sp. NPDC002206; assembly: GCF_053593595.1. Taxonomy (NCBI): domain Bacteria; kingdom Bacillati; phylum Actinomycetota; class Actinomycetes; order Kitasatosporales; family Streptomycetaceae; genus Streptomyces; species Streptomyces sp. NPDC002206. The sequence continues at coordinate 146,917 of NZ_JBSFCW010000015.1, read as the reverse complement.
CGATCTCACCATGGAACGGGTGGTCCAGCTGGCCCGGGAGGGCGATCCGGGCTGCCGCCGGGTGATCGGGGACGTCGGTCGGCACATCGGCAGCGGTGTCGCCAACCTGTGCAACCTGCTCAACCCGAGCCGAGTGGTCCTCGGCGGGTCCCTCGCCGAGGCCGGCGAGCTGGTGCTCGCGCCGATCCGCGACTCGGTGTCGCGCTACGCCATTCCCAGTGCCGCACGGCAGCTCTCGGTCCTTCCCGGGGCGCTGGGAGCCCGGGCGGAGGTGTTGGGTGCGCTGGCTCTCGTACTGAGCGAGATGGGGGATTCGACCCTTTTGGAGAGCACTCTCCCGACGGCGACCCCTGCCTTCACTTAGATAACGAATGGCACCGTTGTCATCTCGTTAAGGATTTACTCCTTGACGTCGGCTTCACGGCCGAGTTGACTTCCAGCCACCTCGGCCGCAACGCTGCGGCCTCGTCAGGGAGGCACACCCGCAATGAACGCAATGACGCGACGCATCGTCATAGGCACGGCCGCAGTTTCGATGGCCGTCTCCCTCGCAGCCTGTGGCAAGGCGGGCGACGACAAGAAGGGCTCGGCGGACTCGGGCAGCAAGACCAAGATCGGTCTGCTGCTCCCGGAGAACAAGACCGCTCGCTACGAGACGCTGGACAAGCCGCTGTTCATCGAAGCGGTCAAGAAGGACTGCGCGGACTGCGAGGTTGTCTACAACAACGCGGCCGGTGATGTCGGCCAGCAGAAGCAGCAGTTCGAGCAGCAGATAGCCGACGGCATCAAGGTCATCGCGATCTCCTCGGTCGACGCCGAGAAGTCCGCCGCGTGGGTTGCCGACGCACACAAGAAGGGCGTCAAGGTCGTCGCGTACGACCGCGCCATCGTCGGTGCCGACGCCTACGTCAGCCACGACAACGAGAAGATCGGCAAGCTCCAGGGCCAGGCCGTCCTCGACGCCCTCGGCTCCAAGGCGGCCGGCTCCAACCTCGTCATGATCAACGGTGACGAGAAGGACCCGAACGCCGGCCTGTTCAAGAAGGGTGCTCACGAGGCCCTCGACGGCAAGATCAAGATTGCCTACGAGGCGTCCGGCGAGTGGGACCCGAAGATCGCCGGCGAGAAGATGACCGCCGCGATCTCCTCGGTCGGCAAGGGCAAGATCAACGCGGTCTACTCCGCCAACGACGGCATGGCGGGCGGCATCATCACGTCCCTGAGCAACGCCGGCATCAAGGACATCCCGGTGGGTGGCCAGGACGCCGAGCTCCCCGGTATCCAGCGGATCATCGCCGGTACGCAGACCTTCACGATCTACAAGTCGCCGAAGCAGCTCGCCCCGACGGCCGCCCAGTTCGCTGTCAACCTGCTCCAGGGCAAGGACATCGGCGCCTCGGGCAAGACGGACGGCGTTCCCTCCACGCTGCTCGAGCCGACCGTGGTGAACAAGGACAACATCGAGTCCACCGTGGTCAAGGACGGCATCTACCAGGCCTCCACGATCTGCGTCAAGGACATCGCCGCCAAGTGCACCGCACTGGGCATCAAGTAGTCCCTCCTCGCGCCAGGGCCAACAGGCCCTGGCGCGTACGGGTTTGATCCGCGCCGCACGGCGGAGTCTGCCCGCCCCATGACTGTCCGGCCCCGGCCGGCCCACACCCCGCTGCCGGCCGGGTGCCGGACATTCTTCCCCCAGTACTTCCAGTACATCGACGCTGCCCCTCGTGGCGCGGCGTCTCCGCCGGTCAGGCGGCACATCCCCGCCGGTCAGGCGGCGAAGGAGATGGTTCACGTGTCACAGACGCCCGTGCTGGCGTTGCGTGGGGTCTTCAAGCGATTCGGAGCGGTCCAGGTCCTCTCCGGTGTCGATCTCGAAGTCCACGCCGGAGAAGTGGTCGCCCTGGTCGGCGACAACGGTGCAGGAAAGTCCACGCTGGTCAAGACGATCGCCGGCGTGCACCCCATCGATGAGGGCGTCATCGAGTGGGAGGGCGCGAAGGTGGACATCAACCGTCCGCACGACGCCCAGAACCTCGGCGTCGCCACCGTCTACCAGGACCTTGCGCTCTGCGACAACCTGGATGTCGTCGCCAACCTCTTCCTCGGTCGCGAGATCAAGAAGGGTGGCGTCCTCGACGAGGTCGCCATGGAGAAGCGGGCACAGGACCTCCTGTCCACGCTCTCCATCCGTATCCCCAGCGTCCGTATCCCGGTTGCCGCGCTCTCCGGCGGCCAGCGCCAGGTCGTGGCCATCGCCCGTGCCCTGGTCGGCAACCCCAAGATCGTGATCCTGGACGAGCCCACCGCGGCCCTCGGCGTCGAGCAGACCGCACAGGTCCTCGACCTGGTGGAGCGGCTGCGCGAGCAGAACCTCGGCGTCATCCTCATCAGCCACAACATGGCCGATGTGAAGGCTGTCGCCGACAAGGTCGCCGTGCTGCGACTCGGCCACAACAACGGCATCTTCCCTGTGGCGACGACCAGCCACGAAGAAATCATCGCCGCGATCACGGGCGCCACGGACAACGCCGTGACCCGTCGCAAGTCCCGCAGCGCGGAGGCATCCAAGTGAGCAAGATCAGCAAGACTTCGGCCGAGGTCCCGGCCCAGGCAAAGGCCACCGAGGCTCCCGTAGCAGCGGCCGGCGCAGTCAAGGTCGTCGACCCCCGCCTGCTCATCCGTGAGCAGGGCTTCAAGGGCTACTGGACCGAGTTCAAGCGCAAGGTGCGCTCGGGCGAGATCGGCTCGCTGCCTGTCGTGGTGGGCCTGATCGTCATCGGGATCGTCTTCCAGGTCGAGACCGGAAACTTCCTCACCTCGTACAACCTCGACCAGATCACGCTGTACGCGGCGGGCCCCGGCATCATGGCCGTGGGCATCGTCTTCGTACTGCTGCTCGGCGAGATCGACCTCGCGGTCGGTTCCGTCGCGGGTCTCGCGGGTTCGGTGTGGGCCGTGCTCGGCACGGACATGCCCGACTCCCTCGCCATCGTGGTCGGCATCCTGTCCGGCACGGTCATCGGCGCCTTCCACGGCATCGTCTTCGCCAAGATCGGCGTGCCCGCGTTCGTCGTGACGCTGGCAGGCTTCCTGGGCTGGGCCGGTCTGCAGACCTGGGTGATGGGCGACAAGTCCACCATCACCACCCCGCTCGGCAGCTTCGTCCGCGACCTGACCAGCTACTACTTCGCCGACGTCGCCGCCGCCTACGGTCTCGCCGTGGTCGTGATCGTCGCCTTCTACCTCGCGCAGCTGCGCGACTCGAGCCGCCGCAAGGCCGCAGAGCTGCCGCACCGCCCGCAGAGCGAGATCATCCTGCGCACCGTGCTGATCGCCGTCCTGTGCCTCCTCGCCGCGTACGCGTTCAACCAGGAGCAGGGCCTCCCGCTCTCCCTGGTGATCTTCCTCGCGATCCTGGTCATCACCGACTTCGTTCTGCGCCGCACCACCTACGGCCGTCAGATCTTCGCGGTCGGCGGTGGCATCGAGGCAGCGCGTCGTGCCGGTATCAACGTGTCCTGGATCCGCATCTCGGTGTTCATGATCTCCGGCACGCTCGGTGCGGTCGGCGGTCTCTTCCTGGCCTCCGCGACCGGCGGCGCCGACCGTTCGCTCGGTGGCGGCAACCAGCTCATGATGTGCATCGCCGCAGCCGTCATCGGCGGTACGTCCCTGTTCGGCGGACGCGGCAAGGTCTGGTCCGCGCTGCTGGGCATCCTGGTCATCCAGTCGATCGTCCAGGGCCTCAACCAGATGAACCTGTCGTCGAACGCGATCCAGTACATGATCACCGGTGGAGTACTCCTCATCGCCGTGATCATCGACTCGGTCTCGCGCAAGACCCAGAAGACGGCGGGCCGCGCCTGACCGCGGAACCCGCGCCTGTGCCCGGCACCCTTCGTGGTGCCGGGCACCTGCGTGTACGTATGTACGCACGCGCCGATCCGCACCGGAAAACACCTCCCGATGACCTCGGCCCCGGACGGAACATTAGACTCAGCGGACCGGCACGCTCGACCAGCTCAAACGCAAGGAGGCACGGGTGGCCCTGCTGACCCGCATCGGGGGACCGCGCGACCTGGACCGGCTCAGTCCTGAGCAGCTGGAACAGCTTGCCGAGGAGATCCGGACCTTCCTCGTCGAAGCAGTCTCCAAGACCGGCGGCCACCTCGGCCCCAACCTGGGTGTGGTCGAGCTGACCATCGCCCTGCACCGGGTCTTCGATTCGCCGAAGGACAAGGTGCTCTTCGACACCGGCCACCAGAGCTACGTACACAAGCTCCTCACCGGTCGCCAGGACTTCTCGAAGCTCAAGAGCAAGGGCGGCCTGTCGGGCTACCCCTCGCGCGCCGAGTCCGACCACGACATCATCGAGAACTCGCACGCCTCCACCGTCCTCGGCTGGGCCGACGGCCTCGCCAAGGCCAACGAGGTGCTCAAGAAGAACGACCATGTCGTCGCGGTCATCGGTGACGGCGCTCTCACCGGCGGTATGGCCTGGGAGGCGCTGAACAACATCGCCGCCGCCAAGGACCGCCCGCTCGTCATCGTCGTCAACGACAACGAGCGCTCCTACGCCCCGACCATCGGCGGCCTTGCCAACCACCTCGCCACCCTGCGCACCACCGACGGCTACGAGCGCTTCCTGGCCCGCGGCAAGGACATCCTGGAGCGCACCCCCGTCGTCGGGAAGCCGCTGTACGAGACGCTGCACGGCGCCAAGAAGGGGCTGAAGGACTTCATCGCCCCGCAGGGCATGTTCGAGGACCTCGGCCTGAAGTACGTCGGCCCGATCGACGGCCACGACATCGAGGCCCTGGAGTCCGCGCTGCAGCGGGCCAAGCGCTTCGGCGGGCCGGTCATCGTGCACTGCCTCACCGAGAAGGGCCGCGGCTACACCCCCGCCCTCCTCGACGAGGCCGACCGCTTCCACGCCGTCGGCAAGATCCACCCCGACACCGGCCTCCCCATCGCCACCTCCGGCCTCGACTGGACCTCGGTCTTCGGCGAGGAGATGGTCAAGCTCGGCAAGGAGCGCAAGGACATCGTCGCGATCACCGCGGCCATGCTCCAGCCGGTCGGCCTCACCAAGTTCGAGAAGGAATTCCCGGACCGGATCTACGACGTCGGCATCGCCGAGCAGCACGGCGCGGTCTCCGCGGCGGGCCTGGCCACCGGCGGACTGCACCCCGTCTTCGCGGTGTACGCCACGTTTCTCAACCGGGCCTTCGACCAGGTCCTGATGGATGTCGCCCTGCACAAGTGCGGTGTCACGTTCGTCCTGGACCGGGCGGGAATCACCGGCACCGACGGCGCCTCGCACAACGGCATGTGGGACATGTCGATCCTGCAGTGCGTGCCGGACCTGCGGATCGCCGCCCCGCGCGACGCCGACCAGGTCCGTGCCCAGCTGCGCGAGGCCGTCGAGGTCGACGACGCCCCGACCGTGGTCCGCTTCTCCAAGGGTGCGGTCGGCCCGTCCGTCAAGGCCGTCGGCAGGGTCGGTGGCATGGACGTGCTCCGCAGGGCCGACACCGCCCGCCCGGACGTCCTCCTGGTCTCCGTCGGCGCGCTCGCCCCGATGTGCCTGGAGATCGCCGATCTGCTGGACGCCCAGGGCATCACGACGACGGTCGTCGACCCGCGCTGGGTCAAGCCGGTCGACGAGGCCATGGCCCCGCTCGCCGAACAGCACCGTGTCGTCGTCACCGTCGAGGACAACAGCCGGGCCGGCGGTGTCGGCTCCGCCGTCGCCCAGGCGCTGCGCGACGCCGGAGTCGACGTACCGCTGCGCGACTTCGGTATCCCGCCGCGCTTCCTCGACCACGCCTCCCGCAAGGAGGTCATGGCGGAGATCGGGCTGACCGCGCCCGACATCGCCCGTCAGGTCACCGGTCTCGTCGCCAAGCTGGACGGCCGCTACGACAGCGACGCCCGCACGCACTCCGTGATCGAGCCCGCCCGGGACTGACCTGCCCGACACACGGACCCGTGCCCGCACGGGTCCGAACGAGCGACGAGCGATACGGCCAATGGGCCGGTCGGACCACCCTGTACGAGTGGCCCGACCGGCCCATTCGCGTGAAATCGCTCGACGTGGGGCCCTGCGCCCCCGGTGATGTCCCAATCATGGCGTTCACGACGAGTGCGTGGAGGTACGCCGGTGACTGCGCAGCAGGACACACCACCCACCCAAGGCGGGCTGTTCCGGACCAAGACGGTGGAACAGTCCATCCGTGACACCGAGGAGCCGGAGCACGCTCTCAAGAAGTCCCTCTCCGCGCTGGACCTCACGGTCTTCGGAGTGGGCGTCATCATCGGCACCGGCATCTTCGTACTCACCGGCAAAGTGGCGAAGGAATCGGCGGGGCCTGCCACCGCACTCGCCTTCGTGGCCGCCGCTATCGTCTGCGCCCTTGCCGCACTCTGTTACGCCGAGTTCGCCTCCACCGTTCCGGTCGCGGGGTCCGCGTACACCTTCGCGTACGCCTCGCTGGGTGAACTGATCGCCTGGATCATCGGCTGGGACCTCGTGCTGGAATTCGCCCTGGGCACAGCGGTGGTGGCCGTCGGCTGGTCCGGCTACGTCCGCTCGCTGATGGACAACGTCGGCTGGGACATGCCCGACGTGATCGCCGGGCCGGATGCGGCAACAGGATTCGGCTTCGACATCCTGGCCTTCGTCCTGGTACTCGTCCTGACCGCCATCCTGGTGCTCGGCATGAAGCTCTCCGCCCGGGTCACGACCGTTGTGGTCGCCATCAAGGTGGCCGTCGTCCTGATCGTGATCATCGCGGGGCTTTTCTTCATCAAGGCCGCCAACTACTCACCCTTCGTCCCGCCGGCTGAGCCGCAGACGTCCGGCTCGGGACTGAACGCGCCGCTGATCCAGCTGATGTTCGGCTACGCACCCACCAACTTCGGCGTGCTGGGCATCTTCACCGCCGCCTCTGTCGTCTTCTTCGCCTTCATCGGCTTCGATGTCGTGGCCACCGCCGCCGAGGAGACCAAGCTTCCGCAGCGCGACATGCCGCGGGGCATCCTCGCCTCGCTCTTCATCTGCACGGTGCTCTACGTCGCAGTGTCGCTGGTGGTCACCGGCATGCAGCACTACACCGAACTGTCCGTGAGCGCCCCGCTGGCCGACGCCTTCAAGGCCGTCGGGCATCCCTTCTACGCGGGCGTCATCAGCTTCGGAGCCGCGGTCGGCCTCACGACGGTGTGCATGATTCTGCTGCTGGGTCAGACCCGGGTGTTCTTCGCGATGAGCCGTGACGGGCTGCTTCCGCGGTTCTTCTCCAAGACGCACCCGAAGTTCGGCACCCCGTACCGCCCGACCATCCTGCTCGGAGTGATCATCGCGATCGTTGCCGGTTTCACCAGCATCAACGAGCTGGCGACGCTGGTGAACATCGGCACGCTCTTCGCGTTCGTGGTTGTCGCCCTGGGTGTTCTCGTGCTGCGCCGCACCCGTCCTGATCTGCATCGCGCGTTCCGCACCCCGTGGGTGCCGCTGCTCCCGATCCTCTCGGTGGCCGCCTCGGTGTGGCTGATGCTCAACCTGCCGGCGGAGACGTGGCTCCGGTTCGCCATCTGGATGGCCCTCGGGGCGATCATCTACTTCTCGTACGGGCGTCGGCACAGCCGCATCAATGACGCCGTCGGCCGACCGTAGGTCAGTTCTTGTGGGGCGGCAGTGGCCGTACGGTACGGGGGCCTGCGCACTGCGCCCCGTACGCCTCGACCCGCTGCCGCAGCTCCCGGTCGGCCGTCACCACGACACAGTCGCGGTCCGCAGGCGGAGCCGCCTCGGCGGCGACGAGGTCGACGATCCGGTCGTCCCCACTGCCTGGCGCCGACTCCACCCGTACCCCCGGCACCGACGCGATGCCACGGGCCGCGCCCTCGACGACCAGCACCAGTTCGACGGGGCCGGGGTGGCCGGGCAGGCCGGCCGCGGCGAACGGGGCCAGGGAGTCCCGCAGCCGTTCGGCCGCCCCGAGCCGGTCCCGCCACCAACCGTCCGGCACCGACCCGACCACATTGGCCGCGTCCACGATCACCAGGGTCCGTTCGGTCAGCATGCCAAAAGGGTGTCATGCACCCGGCCGCCGCACGGTCCGTCAGCCGCCGGTGGCGGGGGACTTCTTCGCGGACTCCGGGATCGTGCCGTCCTTGCGGATCGCCTTCCAGAGGTCACCGGCCTGCGGCTGGGCCGCCACCACCCGGTTGGGGTCCTGCTTGTCGTACGCGACCGGAAGCATGATCGTTTCCATCGTGCTCGGGTCCACGCCGTTCATCGACCGGGCGAACTCCGCAAGGGACTTCAGCGAGGCGAGCCCGGAGTCGGTGGTCAGCGACTTGGTGGCCGAGTTGGCGATCTTGTACGAGTTCGTCGGACTGCCCAGCAGATCCTGCGACTTGACCTCACTCAGCAGTGCGAGGAGGAACTGCTGCTGGAGCCCGATCCGGCCCAGGTCGCTGCCGTCGCCGATGCCGTGCCGGGTGCGGACGTACGCGAGGGACTGGGTGCCGTCGAGCTTGTGCGGGCCCGCCGTGAGGTCGAGACCGGACGACGTGTCGTGGATGTCCTGCGGGACATCGACCGTGACCCCGCCGATGGCGTCCACCAGATCCTTGAACCCGGCGAAGTTGATCTCCAGGTAGTGGTCGATCCGGACCCCGGACATCTTCTCGACGGTCTTGACCACGCAGGCCGGACCGACCTGCGAGTAGACGGAGTTGAACATCACGCGGTTCGCGGACGGCGTCGTCGAGCCGTCGGCCTTGGTGCACTCGGGCCGGGTGACGAGGGTGTCGCGCGGAATGGACACGGCGACGGCCTGCTGCCGGCCCTCGGGTATGTGCACCACCATCGCGGTGTCGGACCGGGCGCCGCTGACGCTGCCGCCGCCCCCCAGCTCCTTGTTCTCGGCACCGGCACGTGAGTCGGAGCCGAGCACCAGCAGATTCTGACCGCTGGTGGGCAGCTTCTCCGGGCGGTCGTCCCCGAGCGCCTTGTTGATGTCGACGCCCTTGATGTTCCCGTCGAGACTGCTGTACAGCCACCAGAAGGTGCCACCGGCGGCGAGGAGCAGCACAAGCACGATACTGAGGGTGATCTTCAGGCCGCGGCGGCGCTTTCGGTCCTTCTTGCGGCCTTGCTGCGGAGTTCCTGCTCGTCGGGAGGCGCGCGGGCCCGGGGGCATGGCGTCGTGGCTCATCCTGCTCGAGTCCCTTGTCTCGTCGCCCGGAAGGGCTGGGTGGGGTGGACTCGGGTGGGGGGAGGAGCCGGTCCGTCTTTTCCTGGTGACTGTGCACTATAGACAGTCCCTCGGATGTGCGTACGAGTGACGTGGAGCTGTGTGCGTTGGACCGGCGACTGCTGGATCTGCGGAGAGACTTCGTTGTGACAGGCCACAGCTTTGGAACGCCCTTGGATACGGGGGTTTAAGATGTGGCAGATTCGAAATATTGCGCGAGTCGTCGGATGTCAGTTCTGGAAGGTGGCTGCAGACCCATGCTGGAGCACGGCACTCGTGAGACTTCAAGGGCTTCCGCTGGCTCTCATGCGCTTCGGGGCGCATGGCTCACCCGGGGCAAGGACGGCCGGCTCACTGTGTACGCCTCGGCCCAGGGCGGTCTGCAGCGATGGACCGAGGAGCGGCCCGGTGGTCCGATGTGGACCCGTCCCGAGTTCTTCGCGGCGCCGCATCTGACCCACCTGGCTCTCGTGCAGGACAGCAACGGCTATGTGCATTTCATCGCCCGCCGCGAGCGATGTACTGCCGGCAAGTCGGCGGTGGCCGACATCATGTATGCCATCCAGTACCAGACGGGCCGCCCGGTGTCGCAGTGGCGCTCCCTCGGCAACCCGCACAAGGATGCGGAATCGGCCCGTGGGATCGGGGTGCCGGTCGGTGTGGTGACGCCGTCGGGCGTAGTGCACATCTGTCTGCCGAACGCTCACGGCGGTCTTGCTCTCCGCCGTGAGCAGCCCGACGGTAAATGGCGTGCCTGGGAGGACCTCGGCGGCAGCGGCATCGAGTCGGTTCCGGCGATCGTCGCCCTCTCCATGGACCGCGTCGAGATCTTCGCGTCGACGCAGCTCGGTACGGCGCACTGGAGTCAGCAGAAGCCCGGCGGGCCGTGGGGCGAAGCCCAGCCCTCACGGTTCGCGGTATGCCCCGGCACGGCGGCCGGTCTGGAGACGGGGCCCGACCGGGCCACCTACTACTGGACCGATCCCGCAGGCCTCGGCGTGGTGGCGTACCGGGCCGGAGGATGGCCGATGCCGCTCGGCGGGGCGCCGGGCGACGGTCCCCATTCGACGGCGCGCGCGTTCGTGGACGGCTACGACTGCACTTTGCTGGCTCACCGGGGGGCGAACGGCACGGCGGTGATCGGTGTGGGAGTGACCGAGGGCGAGAGCAACGGCATGTGGTGGTCGGACACCGGAATGTCCTGTTCGGGCACGCCGGCGCTGGCCGAGGATGCCTTCGGCAGGGTGGTCATTGCCGTGATCGACGAGAGTGGGGAACCCCGAGTGGCCCGGCAGACGGACGGCCCGGGACTGACGCTCGCCGAGTGGCAGACCCTCTGAGAAGGGCCGACCGGCCCTCCTTCACACTCAGTAGGCAATATACGGCGCATTCATGACATCCCGTAAGGGTTGTACGGCGAGCGCCATGACTTCAATCACTCTCAGATGTCCAGAGTGTTTCGTGGGCCCTTACGGAACCTGCGCGTTGACATCCTTTAATGTTCACTTAAGATTTGCGTCTGACGCAACAGTTTCAAGAGTTGAGCGACCAGTGGCCGGTTCGGTCCGACCCTGGGCCCCCATGGCTCGGCGAAGGCGGTGCGCAGAGTTGGATGTTGGTGGTGGCGCAGGCGCGCTCCGCTGCCGTGAACTGGAGTGTGAAGCATGGTCGACGGGCCGCGCCTGAGTGTCATCGTCCCGTTTCAGGACGTTGAGATCTACCTTGCCGAGTGCCTGGAGTCCATCGCACGCCAGACGTTCCGTGAGTTCGAAGTCATCATGGTTGATGACGGCTCGACCGATCAGTCCACCCAGATCGCTCAGGAATTCTGCGCACGGGACCCCCGCTTCCGGTTGATACGCCAGGAGTCGCACGGCCCCGGCCACGCTCGCAATACAGGTCTTCGCGCCATGCATCCGGCGGGTGAGTTCCTGGTCTTCGCCGATGGCGACGACGTCATTCCGGAATACGCCTATGAGTTGCTCATCCGCACTCTCACGGAGTCCGGTTCGGATTTCGTTTCGGGCAATGTCCAGATGATGAACTCCACGACGAAGTGGCAGTCTCCTCTTCACAAGGGGCCGATGCAGCGCGACCGCCGTGGAACTCACATCACCCGGTTCGAGGCGCTGATCTACGACCGAACCGTCTGGAACAAGGTGTTCCGCCGTTCCTTCTGGGACTATCACTTCATTCAGTTCCCCGAAGGAGTCATGTACGAGGACTCCTGGGTGAACATGTTCGCCCACTTCCGGGCCCAGAAGGTCGATGTCATCACCGACATCGTGTACTTCTGGCGCCGCCGGGAAGGCGGCGCCGCCCCTTCGATCACCCAGCGGCACACCGAGCTCAGCAATCTGCGCGACCGGGTCGCCGCCGTGCAGTCCGTGAGCCGCTTCCTCGGACAGCACCGGTCGCGGTCGTTCAGGGACCACAAGCGCAAGTACGACGTCGCCTGCCTCAAGTCGGACCTCATGCTCCATCTGAAGGTGCTTCCCGACGCCGACGAGGAATATCGCGATGCCTTCATGCACTGGGCCCAGGAGTTTCTGAGCGAGGCGGACGAGGACATCATCGAAGAACTCCCCGCGGACGCGCGTGTCAAGTGGCTCCTCGTTCACCAGGGTCAGCTCGATGAACTGCTCGACGTCATAGAGTTCGAGCGCAAGGGCGGACCGCTTCCGGTACGCCGCGGACTGCACCGGTACCTGAACTATCCGCATCTGGGGAACCGCAAGACGGGTCTCTACAAGCGTGACTACCGGCTCGACAAGGAACTGTCGCCCTACAGCTCGGCCACCGGGGTGCAGTGGAACGGCGAGTGGCTGACGCTGACCGGTTCCGCCTATGTGCGCTTCATCAATGTGCACAAGCGGCACATGTCAACGAAAATGCTGGCGTTGCGCAACAAGAAGACCGGAAGCACTCTCGTCAATCTGGCCAAAACGACGTATTACCCCCAGGCGACCGAGTATTCCAACCAGAACCGCTACTGCTACGACTGGGCGGGCTTCGAGAGCCGCTTCGACACCACCCGGCTGAAAAAGAAGGGCGAGTGGGTCGAGGGAACCTGGGATGTCGCAGCCGGTGTGTTCAGCCGCGGGCTGTTCCGCTACAAGAGCATCGGCCGCGGTGGCGCAGGCACGGCGGCCAATCCGCCGTACCGGTATGTCGACAAGAACACCCGCATCGTCCCGCTGTTCGTGCAGGGCAGTCTGAAGCTCCGGGTCGAGGTCGTCCGGTGCCGCATCACGAGGCACCGCGTCGTCGGCGAGCATCTGGAGATCGGCGGCGTCTATCTCGGTCCGAAGATTCCCGAGTGGGGCAAGTTCCGTGTCACCAGCATGAATGGTGCGGGCCGCCATGACTCCTGGCTGAGTTTCCAGCCCGGCGGCGAGGGCTGGTGCACCTTCGTCACCCGTGTCCCACTGGCCAATGTGGTGCCCGGGTCGCGCGCCACGGGCGATGCCGTACCGCAGGCGTGGACCATGGGCAGCAACGGCTGGAAGGTCACCGTGCACATGGAGGGGCGCAAGGCGCCGCTCTACCCGGTGATGGCCGAGGAGGCCCAGGACGGCCACTACCGCATGCCGGCATCTCTGCAGACGGAGGATGGCGACCGCGAGATCGTCGTTCACCGGAACGGTTCGGGTTATGTGGTGCTGTTCGAACGCGCTGCTCTGCCCCTCCTCTCGGACGGTGTCTGGCTCGAGGACGGCGCGCTGGAGCTCGTCTGCGGATACTCCTGTGCCGACCTGCTCGGTCCCGCCGAGCGGGTCGCCGCCCACGTGGTCGTCCGCTCCCGTGCTCATGGCGCCGAACGGGCTGTGCCGATCCAGTGGGACGGAAACAGGTTCCGCTGTGTCCTCACCCCCGCCGCGATGAGGACGCTGGCCGGCGACATCCCTCTCGCCGCGGGCCGCTGGGACTTCTTCCTGCGCCGTCAGGACCCCTCCGTCGTAGCCCCGGACGACCGCTCCCCGGACCTCATGATCAAGATCGAGCAGGAGCTCATCGCCTCCATGCCCCAGAACATGGAGCAGGGCGACCGAGGGTACGAACTCCAGGCCGAGGCCTACGACAGGCTCTCGATGCTCGTGCAGTCCGCGATGCCCGAGGAAGCTCGAGGTCCATACCGGCAGAAACTGCTGCGGACCAGGGCATACCCACAGGCTCGGCGTCAGGACATTCGACCGGCCGTGCTCTTCGACGCCTTCAAGGGAACGCAGTACTCGGACAGCCCCCGGGCGGTGCACGAGGAGATGGTCCGGCGCGGGGTCGCGCTGGAGCACCTCTGGGTGGTGCGCGACGACCAGGTCGAGGTTCCTCCGACCGCCAGACGTGTGCGCATGTGGTCGCCGGAGTGGTACGAGGCCCTGGCGACTTCGCGCTACGTGGTCGCCAACAACCACCTCCCGGACTGGTTCCAGAAGCGTCCGGAGCAGGTCGTCGTCCAGACCTGGCACGGAACGCCGCTCAAGCGCATCGGCCATGACATCGAATCAGTGCACTTCGCGGACCAGCGGTATCTGGAGCGGGTCGAGAAGGAAGTCCAGAACTGGGACATGCTCGTATCGCCCAACAGCTTCTCCACTCCGATCCTCGAGAGAGCCTTCAGGTTTCCCGGAGAAATGGTCGAGTGCGGCTATCCGCGCAACGACATCCTGAGGCGTCACGACACGGGCCGCAGGGCGATGGAGATCCGTCGGCGCATCGGGCTACCTCCGGGCAAGCGTGTCATCATGTACGCCCCCACATGGCGGGACGACCAGTTCTACGCACCGGGAAAGTACAAGTTCGACTTCCGTATCGATCTCGACGACGCGCGGGAGCGGCTCGGTACGGACCATGTGCTGATGGTGCGTCGCCATCCGAATGTGGTGGATCCGGTTCCGGGCGCCGGGGACGGCTTCGTCTACGACGTCTCCGACTATCCGGACATGGCCGATCTCTCGCTCATAGCCGACGTGATGATCACGGACTACTCGTCCCTGATGTTCGACTTCGTCAACACGGGGCGCCCGATCCTGTTCTTCACCTACGACCTGGACCATTACCGCGACACGCTGCGTGGTTTCTATTTCGACTTCGAGGAGAGCGCCCCGGGGCCGCTGGTCTTCGAATCCGCCGAGCTGATTTCCGCGATCGGGGACATCGACCGGATCCAGGAGGGCTACGCGGACCGCTACCGGTGGTTCCAGGAGAAGTTCTGCGACCTGGACGACGGCTACGCCTCGGCCAGGCTCGCCGACCGGATTCTGGTCGCCGGCGGGGACCTGGACGCCTCGCAGGCGATGGCGCCGGCCGTCGGGACGGTGACGCCCTACAGCTCCGGCTACAACTCCGCCCAGGCGAGGGAGCGGGCCCTCCATGGCCGCGGCGTGGTGCCCCGGCAGCTGATGAGCAGCGCTACAGCCGAGCCGTACAGGCAGGAAGTGGACTCCGTACATGTCTAACGCAGCCCCGAACGGGCGTCCCGTGTTCAGCGGTGTCGAAGCCTCCGGGTCCGTTCCCATCGAGTACAGGTTCTCCCACGCGAAGAACGGAAACCGGCATCTGGTCGTCGTTTTCGCCAACCTCAATGCCCCCGGTGAGTGGGGATGGGCGAACGGAGTGCTCGACAAGACCCGCGCCAACATCCTGTGGATCCGTGACCAGTTCGACGGCCAGAACAGCTACTACCTGTGCAAGGGGATGGACTTCTCGCTCGAGAGGTCCGTCATCGAACTCATCTCCCGCGTCATGAACGCACTTGCTCTGACACCGGACGACTGCACCATGTTCGGCAGTTCGAAGGGCGGCACGGCAGCGCTGTACTTCGGATTGAAGTACGGCTTCCGGAACGTGGTGGCGAGTGTGCCCCAGTTCAGGATCGGCACCTTCGTCAAGGAATCGATGCCCGGTGCGGCCCGGTTGATGATGGGCGAAGTGACGGACGAGAAGGTGCACATCCTCGACTCCGTGCTCCCCAACGTGGTGCGGGCGGGGACGTATCGCGATGCCAATATCTATCTGATCTCGTCACCTCAGGACGAGCAGTACACACGCCATGTCGAACCCTTCCTCGGGCTTTTCCAGGGATACACGAACTTCAATTTCGTCTATAACGACTCTCCCCTGATCGCGAGTCACGGAAAAGTCACCCTGCGGAATCTCCCGACCATGATGGGACTCCTCAATCTCCTCGTCGACGGAATCATTCCCCGCATAGGCGTGGTGAGCAACGGCCAGGAGCAGCCGGAGCGCGACACGTCCGCCATCGACGCCTATCTCTCGTCCACCTCCCAGATGCGCGGCGATACGTTCCCCGCGCCCGTGGTCTCGACGCCGGTGTCCCATGAGGAGTTGCCGGGGAACGCCGTCCGTTTCGTCGGAAGCGCCCCGGGTGCTGTACGAGTCAGCATGTGGGAGAACGGCAAGTACCTCGGCTCGCCGCAGGTGCTCCCCGACGGCAGCTGGAGCTGGGCACCGGAGAAGACCTGGGCCAGGGGGAAGCACGTCATCAGGCTCTTCGCAGTGGACGCCAACAAGTTCCACAGCGCGCGCACCGAAGTGGTCTTCACCGCCCTGGACCCCGCTTTCGTACCGACACCGAATGTGCCGGCCGCACCGGTCGTGACCGCCCCGGTGGCCCACCAGCATGTGGTGGGTGCGGCGGTGGGATTCATGGGGTACGCGCAGGGCGCCGCCCAGGTGTCCTTTCGCGAGAACGGCACCCCTCTGGGTGTGGCGCCGGTCGGGCCCGACGGAAGCTGGTCCTGGGAGGCGGGCTGGGCCTGGCCCGAGGGCCCGCACAATGTCGAGTACGTTGCGGTGGATGCGGCCGGCAACGAGTCCCCGCGGAGCCTGCACGCCTTCACCGTGGTGAACACGTTTGCGGTGCCGGCGAACGCCTCGTATGTCGAGCCGCGTTACTGACGCCGCCGTTCGCACCGTGCGGAGGCGTGCCGAGCGCGCCGATGCCGTGTGAGGACCCCCACGAGATCGGAGTTCCCGAACCATGTCCAACGCACCTTCCGGCGGCGCCCCGCACAGTGGCATCGAAGCCTCCGGGAAGTACCCGGTTCAGTACAGGTTCGCCCATGCGAAGAAGGGCAACCAGCACCTGGTGGTCGTCTTCGCCAACTTTGCCGCGCCCGACGACTACGGGTGGTCGAACGGGGTCTTCGACAATCTCCGGTCCAACATCCTGTGGATCCGTGACCAGTTCGACGGCAAGAACAGCTACTACCTGTGCAAGGGGATGGACTTCGAACTGGAGCGGTCCGTCATCACCCTCATATCCAATGTGATGAACTCGCTGGGCCTCACCCCGGACCAGTGCACCATGTGGGGCGGCTCCAAGGGTGGCAGCGCAGCGCTCTACTTCGGCCTGAAGTACGGCTTCCGGAACATTGTCTCGATCGTCCCGCAGTTCCTGATCGGCACCTATCTGGAGAAGCACCCGTCGGTCGCGGAGTTCATGATGGGCCAGGTCACGGAGACGAACATCCGCGTCCTCGACAATGCGATCCCCGACCTGGTCCGCGCCGGGGCGAACCGCGGGGCCAACATCTACGTGCTCTCCTCGCCGCAGGACGAGCAGTACCCGGTGCAGGTGGAGCCGTTCCTCGGCCTCTTCAACGGCTACGAGAACTTCAACTTCATCTTCAGCGACTCTCCCTTCATCTCCGATCACACCGATGTGACCAGGAGAAACGTGCCCATGCTCATGGGGCTCATCAACTTCCTCATCGACGGCATGGCACCGCGTCTCGGCTTCGTCGGCAACGGCCGCGAGCAGCCCGACGCCGACAGATCCGCCATCGATGGCTACCTGAAGGCGACGTCCCAGGTGCGCCCGTCGTTCCCCGCCCCGATGGTCTTCACCCCGTCGCCCGGCCAGCAGGTCCATACGCCCACGGTCGGATTTACCGGCTCCGCGCCGGGCGCTGTGCGGGTGAGTATCTGGGAGCACGGAAAGTTCCTGGGCTCGCCCCAGGCCGCGCCCGACGGCAGCTGGTCCTGGGAGCTGGGTAGGCCCTGGTCCAAGGGGCAGCATGTCGTCCGCATCTTCGCGGTGGACACCACCGGCTTCGCCTCACCCGCGACCGAGGTCGCCTTCACCGTCCAGGCGCAGGGCTCCCCGTCACCGGGCCCGCACATGGCGTCCGGCGGACAGCTGCCGGTGCAGCAGACGGCCGGTCCCTCGGCCCCGGCCCCTGTCATCTCGGTACCGGCTCCGGGTCAGCAGGTTCCGGGCCCGGTCATCGGCCTCATGGGGTATGCGCCGGGCGCGGTGCATGTGGAGTTCGTGGAGGAGGGTATGCCGCTCGGCATGGCACCGGTGGCCCCGGACAGCAGCTGGTCGTGGGAATCGGGTTGGTCCTGGACCGAGGGGCCGCACACCGTGGAGTGCCATGCGGTGGACATGGGCGGCAACAAGTCCCAGCGGACCGCGGTCACCTTCAGTGTCGTGAATGCCTACGCCTCACCGGCGCCGGCGCAGCACCTGACTTCCGGCTACTGACGCCGCGCCCGCAGGGGGACCCGCCGCTTCGTCAGCCGGCCCTGACCCCCATGACGAGCGCCAGGTGGTCCGATGCCGCGGTCGCCCGTACCGAGCAATGCGTTCGCGGCAGTGCGGTGAACAGGTAGTCCACCTTGTGACCGGTGAGATGAGTGGCTCGGCCGCCGCGTGAGGAGGCCGACCCCTGGTCACACTCCCGGTAGCCGCGGTACATGTCGTACGGCCAGATCCAGCTGTCCTGGCTCCCGGCCGAAGGCGGCGCACTGTTCAGGTCCCCGCCGAACACCGTGCGCGCGTCCGCCGCGCCCACCAGCGACGAGAGCTGGTCGTCACGGTATTCCCAGTCCGGATGCGCCCGGTCGCCGCCGGGCAGAGTCAGGTGTGCATTGCATACCTGGACGCCGTGGGAGGCGACCGTGGCGCAGAGGATACCCCTGCGCAGCCCGACGGCCGGTTGCCGCGAGGGCACCACCGAGACACGGGACAGCGGCGACGAGGCGAGGATCGCGAAGCCCGCCTGTCCCTGACGCTGCTCCGCGCACCGGACATCGGCCTGCCGCCCCCGGGCGTCGCGGTAGGCGTACGCCCGGAAGGTGCTGCGCCAACCGTTGCCCAGTTCCTTCCGCGCCGAGGTGAGATCCCCGGCGCAGACCTCCTGCAGCATGATCACCTGCGCGCCGTCGACAGCGGCCAGCCGCTTCAGCGCCTCGATCTTCCGCCGGCTGCTCCCGGTGTCCTCGCAGTTCCATTGCCGTACGCCGCACATGTTCCAGGTCGCGATCCGCAGCTCTGCCGGTACGGCGTCCGCCAGGGGCGCGTGAGTGACGCCGGGCCGGCCGGACAGCGTGACCACGACGAGAGCGACCAGGGCCGCGGCCACCGGGGTCAGCCACGGGGTCCGCGAGCGCGGTGCCGCGGCGGAGACCTTCGTCAGTATCCCGGGACGACGCGGCATGACGCGGCCTCTCCCTCTGCCCGGATTCTTCCCGCCCGGACGCTTCGTCGGCCCGAACGCGCACGGACCGTACGGGACATGATCCCGTACGGTCCGTCCGGTCCTACGACCGGCCTGTCACGCAGGCAGGCCTGCCAACTTACGCCGGAACGCTCGCTACGCCCTGCGCCAGGAACTTCTTGCCGTTCACCCGCTCCGAGACGCCCTCACGGTCCAGGTACGGCGTGATGCCGCCCAGGTGGAAGGGCCAGCCCGCACCGGTGATCAGGCAGAGGTCGATGTCCTGGGCCTCGGCGACGACGCCCTCGTCCAGCATCAGACCGATCTCCTGCGCCACCGCGTCCAGGACGCGGTCGCGGACCTGCTCCTCAAGCAGGACGACATCGCCCTGCTTGAGGAGAGCGGCGACCTCCGGGTCGAGCTCTGGCTTGCCGGAGTCGTATACGTAGAAGCCGCGCTTGCCGGCCTTGACGACCGCCGCGAGGTTCTCGGAGACGGTGAAACGCTCCGGGAAGGCGCGGTTCAGGGTCTCGGACACGTGCAGACCGATGGCCGGGCCGACCAGTTCGAGGAGGACCAGCGGGGACATCGGCAGGCCGAGGGGCTCGATCGCCTTCTCGGCGACCTCGACCGGGGTGCCCTCGTCGATGACGTTCTGGATCTCGCCCATGAAGCGGGTGAGGATGCGGTTGACGACGAACGCCGGGGCGTCCTTCACCAGCACCGCGGTCTTCTTCAACTTCCGCGCCACACCGAACGCCGTGGCCAGCGAGGCGTCGTCGGTCTTCTCGCCGCGCACGATCTCCAGCAGCGGGAGGATCGCGACCGGGTTGAAGAAGTGGAAGCCGACGACCCGCTCCGGGTGCTGCAGCTTCGACGCCATCTCGGTGACCGAGAGGGACGAGGTGTTGGTGGCGAGGATCGCGTGCGCCGGGGCGACCGCCTCGACCTCCGCGAACACCTGCTGCTTGACGCCGATCTCCTCGAAGACGGCCTCGATGATGAAGTCGGCGTCGGAGAAGCCCTCCGCCTTGTCCAGCACACCGGAGACCAGGGCCTTGAGGCGGTTGGCCTTGTCCTGGTTGATCCGGCCCTTGCCCAGCAGCTTCTCGATCTCGGCGTGGACGTAGCCCACACCCTTGTCGACGCGCTCCTGGTCGATGTCGGTCAGGACGACCGGCACCTCCAGGCGGCGCAGGAACAGCAGCGCCAGCTGCGAGGCCATCAGACCGGCGCCGACCACGCCGACCTTGGTGACCGGGCGGGCCAGGTTCTTGTCCGGGGCACCGGCCGGGCGCTTGGCGCGCTTCTGGACCAGGTTGAAGGCGTAGATCCCGGAGCGCAGCTCGCCGCCCATGATCAGGTCCGCGAGGGCCTGGTCCTCGGCGTCGAAGCCGGCGCTCAGGTCGCCGTCCTTCGCCGCGGCGATGATCTCCAGCGCGCGGTAAGCGGCCGGGGCGGCGCCGTGCACCTTGGAGTCGGCGATGGCCTTGCCACGGGCGACGGCCTGGTCCCAGGCGTCACCGCGGTCGACCTCGGGGCGCTCCACCGTGACCGTGCCGTTCAGCACGTTCGCGGTCCAGATCAGCGACTGCTCCAGGAAGTCCGCACCTTCGAAGAGGGCATCGGCGATCCCGAGCTCGAAGACCTGCTTGCCCTTGAGCTGACGATTCTGGTTCAGCGAGTTCTCGATGATCACCGAGACCGCGCGGTCGGCGCCGATCAGGTTCGGCAGCAGGGCGCAGCCGCCCCAGCCGGGGACCAGACCGAGGAAGACCTCGGGCAGCGAGAACGCGGGCAGCGCCTTGGAGACGGTGCGGTACGAGCAGTGCAGACCGACCTCGACACCGCCGCCCATCGCCGCGCCGTTGTAGTACGCGAACGTCGGGACCGCGAGGCCGGAGAGGCGGCGGAAGACGTCGTGGCCGCCCTTGCCGATGGCGAGCGCGTCGTCGTGGTTCTTCAGCAGCTCGACGCCCTTGAGGTCGGCGCCGACCGCGAAGATGAACGGCTTGCCGGTGATGCCGATACCGGTGATCGCACCCTCGGCGGCCTCCTTCTCGACCTGGTCGATGGCGGCGTTCAGGTTCGCCAGCGACTGCGGTCCGAAGGTGGTCGGCTTGGTGTGGTCCAGGCCGTTGTCCAGCGTGATGAGGGCGAACCTGCCCGCGCCCGCCGGCAGGTCGAGGTGGCGCACGTGCGCCTGCGTGACGACCTCGCCCGGGAACAGCTCGGCTGCGCCCTTCAGAAGCTCAGTGGTGGTGCTCACTTGTTGCCTCCGTCGAAGTTCGGGTTCTCCCAGATGACCGTCGCGCCCATGCCGAAGCCGACGCACATGGTGGTCAGGCCGTAGCGGACCTGCGGCTGCTCCTCGAACTGACGGGCCAGCTGCGTCATCAGACGCACACCGGAGGAGGCCAGCGGGTGACCGTACGCAATGGCGCCGCCGTACTGGTTGACGCGCGCGTCGTCGTCGGCGATGCCGTAGTGGTCGAGGAAGGCGAGCACCTGGACGGCGAACGCCTCGTTGATCTCGAACAGGCCGATGTCACCGATCGACAGACCGGCCTTGGCGAGGGCCTTCTCCGTCGACGGGATCGGGCCGTATCCCATGACCTCGGGCTCGACACCGGCGAAGGCGTACGAGATGAGGCGCATCTTGACCGGGAGACCGAGCTCGCGGGCGACGTCCTCGGCGGCGAGCAGCGAGGCGGTGGCGCCGTCGTTGAGGCCCGCGGCGTTACCGGCGGTGACGCGGCCGTGGGGGCGGAACGGGGTCTTCAGACCGGCCAGGGACTCCAGCGTGGTGCCCGGACGCATCGGCTCGTCGGCGGTGACCAGGCCCCAGCCCGTCTCGCCTGCCTCGGCGTTGGTGCGGCGCACGGAGACCGGCACCAAGTCCTGCTGGATCTTGCCGTTGGCGTACGCCTTGGCGGCCTTCTCCTGCGAGCGGACTGCGTACTCGTCGGCGCGGAGCTTGGTGATCTGCGGGTACCGGTCGTGCAGGTTCTCCGCAGTCATGCCCATGAACAGGGCGGACTCGTCGACCAGCTTCTCCGATACGAAGCGCGGGTTCGGGTCAACGCCCTCGCCCATCGGGTGGCGGCCCATGTGCTCGACGCCACCGGCGACGACGACGTCGTACGCGCCGAAGGCGATGGAACCGGCCGTCGACGTGACGGCGGTCAGTGCGCCCGCACACATGCGGTCGATGGAGTAACCGGGGACGGACTGCGGCAGACCGGCCAGGATTCCGGCGGTCCGGCCCAGCGTCAGGCCCTGGTCGCCGATCTGGGTGGTCGCGGCGATGGCGACCTCGTCGATACGGGCCGGGTCCAGGTCCGGGTTGCGGCGCAGCAGCTCCCGGATGGCCTTCACGACGAGATCGTCGGCGCGGGTCTCGTGGTAGATGCCCTTCGGGCCCGCTTTGCCGAACGGGGTGCGGACGCCGTCGACGAAGACGACGTCCCGGATGGTACGAGGCACGATGGCTCTCCTCCAGGGTGCGGGATGGCACTGCTGCGCGGCACGCCCGGAAGCGCGCCGCCACCATCATGCTACTTGCGGGTAACCAGACTGCCCACCCCTCACGGCGGGAGCGGCGAACGTCACATGCCGGGGCGGGGACAAGCTGGCGCGATTCCGATCGTCCCCGACCGCTCTGCGGCCGCACTCCGGCAGACGAAAACGCCCCCGACCGGTCGGCCGAAGGCGTTTTCGTCGCACGATGTCGTGCAGCGTCGTCCAGGGAAAGTCGTGCGGGAAGGGGAGGTGCGAGGTTCAGGCCGTCGCCGACGTCAGGGCGCGCAGCAGGAGCGGCGCGACCTGTGCGATCTGCCAGCGCCGGGCCCCGTACGTGGTGAGTGCGTCCTCGACCGCGTCCGGCGTCGGGTTCTTCGGCGGCTCCCAGCAGACCCGGCGCACGGTGTCCGGCGTGATCAGGTTCTCCTGCGGCATGTGCAGCCGTTCGGCCAGCTCCGACACCGCGGCGCGGGCCGCCGAGAGCCGGGCGGCGGCCGCCGGGTCCTTGTCCGCCCAGGAGCGCGGCGGCGGCGGGCCCAGGAGGGGCTGGCCGGGCTGCGGGAGCTCGGCCTCGGGGAGCGCCTTGGCCCGGTCGATGGCCGCCTGCCACTGCTCCAGCTGACGCCGGCCCATGCGGTGGCCGAAGCCCGGCAGGGTGGTCAGCGCCTGGGTGTTCGGCGGGAGGGAGAGGGCCGCCTCGATGATCGCGCCGTCACCGAGGACCTTGCCGGGCGAGATGTCCCGGCGCTGCGCGACCTGGTCACGGGTGTTCCACAGCTCCCGTACGACCGCCATCTGACGGCGGCGGCGCACCTTGTGCATACCGGACGTGCGGCGCCACGGGTCCTTGCGCGGGGGAGCGGGCGGTGCCGAGGCGATCGCGTCGAACTCCTCCTGCGCCCACTCCAGCTTGCCCTGCTGTTCGAGCTCCTCCTCCAGGGCGTTGCGCAGATCGATCAGCAGCTCGACATCGAGCGCGGCGTATCGCAGCCAGGGGTCGGGCAGCGGGCGGGTGGACCAGTCGACGGCGGAGTGCCCCTTCTCCAGCGCGTAGCCGAGCACGTTCTCGACCATCGCGCCGAGGCCGACCCGCGGGAAGCCCGCCAGCCGTCCGGCGAGCTCCGTGTCGAAGAGTTCGGTGGGAGCCATCCCTATTTCGCGCAGGCAGGGCAGGTCCTGGGTGGCGGCGTGCAGGATCCACTCGCTGCCGCGCAGCGCCTCGCCGAGCGACGTCAGGTCGGGGCAGCCGACCGGGTCGATCAGGGCGCTGCCCGCGCCGTCGCGCCGCAGCTGTACGAGATAGGCGCGCTGGCCGTAGCGGTAGCCGGATGCGCGTTCGGCATCGACGGCGACGGGGCCGGTGCCCGCGGCGAAAGCCGCGACCACCTGGGCGAGGGCGTCGTTGGAGGCCACCACCGGGGGAATGCCCTCGCGAGGTTCGAGCAAGGGGATCGGCGCCGGGGCGACGTCGTCCGGGGGAGCGCCCCCGGTGGTTCGCAGTGAAGTGTCTGCTGCGGTCTCTTGGGCGTCGGTCACGTGTCAAGGGTATCTGTGTATGCACGGCGCCCGTCGACGGAACGTTCCGTCGACGGGCGCCGATGAATGTAAACCAGCCGGTCCGCATCGTTCTGCTGGCCGGCCGGGGTGTGCGGGTCAGTGGATGATGCCCGTGCGCAGGGCCACGGCGACCATTCCGGCGCGGTCTCCGGTGCCGAGCTTGCGGGCGATGCGGGCGAGGTGGCTCTTGACGGTCAGGGCGGAAAGCCCCATGGAGACACCGATGGCCTTGTTGGACTGCCCTTCGGCGACCAGCCGGAGGACCTCCACCTCGCGGCCGGACAGTTCGCGGTAGCCGCCCGGGTGGCTCGGGGTGCCGGGGGGCCGGCGGTGCATACGGGCGGCATTGGCGCCGATGGGAGCGACGCCGGGACGGGTGGGGTGGCCGATATTGGTGCGTGTGCCGGTGACGACATAGCCCTTCACGCCGCCCGCGAGGGCGTTGCGTACGGCGCCGATGTCATCGGCGGCGGAGAGGGCGAGGCCGTTCGGCCAGCCGGCGGCTCGGGTTTCGGACAGCAGGGTCAGCCCGGAACCGTCGGGCAGATGGACGTCGGCAACACAGATGTCGCGCGGGTTGCCGACGCGGGGACGGGCCTCCGCGATGGACGACGCCTCGATGACGTCACGTACTCCGAGTGCCCACAGATGGCGGGTGACGGTGGAACGGACGCGCGGGTCGGCCACGACGACCATGGCCGTCGGCTTGTTCGGGCGGTAGGCGACCAGGCTTGCGGGCTGCTCGAGGAGAACGGACACCAGGCCTCCTGGGGAGTGGCGGGACGGGCCGGCTCGGGGATGAAGCCGGGGCGAACCGTGCTTGAAGGGTCATTGACCTCTTCGGCAGCAGACCCGTCCTCCTTTAGAGGAAGATCACGATTTAGTGAGTAACAATTCGGGCAAATCGGACGGGCGATCGATTGTACGAAAAAAATGCCGGTATCCGGGTGAAGCCTGTGACGGATTGTTGCCGATACGTTTCGGACTGCATCAAAGGTGTAGCGGCGAAACGGCCGGCTACGGAACCTGCGGGCCGCGCCGCTGAGGCAGCGTCACCACCGCCGCGTCGGCCGGACCCGACGGCGGCAGACCGGCGATCTGGCACAGCAGATCCCCCCACGCCACCAGATGCGCCGCCGTGTCCGGCGCCCCGCCCCGCCCCTCGCGCGGGGTCCAGGACGCCCGGATCTCGATCTGCGTCGCCGGGCGCCGCTCGGACAGCGCACCGAAGTAGTGCGAACCTGCCCGGGTGACCGTGCCGCCCGCCTCCCCGTACGACAGGCCGCGCGCCTCCAGCGCACCGGTCAGCCAGGACCAGCACACCTCCGGCAGCAGCGGGTCGGAAGCCATCTCCGGCTCCAGCTCGGCGCGGACCAGCGTCACCAGACGGAACGTGCCGTGCCAGGCTTCGTGGCCGGCCGGATCGTGGAGCAGCACGAGGCGGCCGTCCGCGAGATCGTTCTCGCCCTCGACGACCGCCGCCTCCACGGCGTACGCGTACGGAGCGAGACGCTGAGGCGGCCGAGTCGGCTCCACTTCCAGCTCGGGGCGGAGCCGCGCCGAGCGCAACGCTTCCACCGCCGACCGGAACGCGGGCGGGACGGAACTGCCCTCCGCACTGTCCTTGCTGTCAGCGCCATCGGATTGTTCGGAAAATTGTCCCTGAGCCGGAGCCATGCGGGGAAGAGTAGGCGGAACCGGAGCCTCGTGCAGGGAGGGACACCCTGCGCGGACCCGGCTCCTTACCGCTTCATGCGAAGATTCTGTGCGTGAGTGCCAACGATCGCCCCTCGGGCCAGCAGACGAAGACCTCCGCCACCCATGGGTCGGCGTTCCTGAAGGCATGCCGCCGCGAGCCGGTGCCGCACACGCCGGTCTGGTTCATGCGTCAGGCAGGGCGGTCGCTGCCCGAGTACCTCAAGGTGCGCGAGGGCATCGCCATGCTCGACTCCTGCATGATGCCGGAGCTGGTCACCGAGATCACGCTGCAGCCCGTCCGCCGCCACAAGGTCGACGCGGCGATCTACTTCAGCGACATCGTCGTCCCGCTCAAGGCCATCGGGATCGACCTCGACATCAAGCCCGGTGTCGGCCCGGTCATCGCCGACCCGATCCGGACCCGCGCCGATCTGGCCCGGCTGCGCGACCTCACGCCGGAGGACGTCCACTACGTCACCGAAGCCATCGGCATGCTCACCGCCGAGCTCGGCCCGACGCCGCTCATCGGATTCGCCGGTGCGCCGTTCACTCTCGCGAGCTACCTCGTGGAGGGCGGTCCGTCCCGCAACCACGAGCGCACCAAGGCCATGATGTACGGCGAGCCGGAGCTCTGGGCCGAGCTCCTCGACCGGCTGGCCGAGATCACCGGCGCGTTCCTGAAGGTGCAGATCGAGGCGGGCGCCTCGGCCGTGCAGCTCTTCGACTCCTGGGTCGGTGCGCTCGCCCCCGCCGACTACCGCCGCTCCGTGATGCCGGCCTCCGCGAAGGTCTTCGACGCCGTCGCCCCGTACGGTGTCCCGCGCATCCACTTCGGTGTCGGCACCGGCGAACTGCTCGGGCTGATGGGCGAGGCGGGCGCGGATGTCGTCGGCGTCGACTGGCGGGTCCCGATGGACGAGGGTGCGCGTCGGGTCGGACCCGGCAAGGCGCTTCAGGGCAACCTCGACCCGGCGGTGCTGTTCGCGCCGACGGCGACGGTGGAGACGAAGGCGCGCGAGGTGCTGGACGCGGCCGCCGGTCTGGAGGGCCATGTCTTCAACCTGGGCCACGGTGTGATGCCGACGACCGACCCGGACGCGCTGACGCGGCTCGTCGAGTACGTACACACGCAGACCGCTCGCTGAGGGCTTTCCCGCCCTGGGGCGCCCGTACCGGTCCGGGCTCAGCCCCCGGCGGCGTTCGGGGACCAGACGCAGTGACAGGCGCGGCACTCCAGCATGCCGTTCAGCCGGTTGCCGGGGCCGACGGCCCGTATCCGCAGGTCCCCGCAGTCCGGGCAGGTCCGCCCGGCCCGGTCGGACCGGCGGGGGCGTGGGCGCCAGTCCTGCAGGGCGATGCCGATGGCCAGCGCGCCGACCGCCACCACGGCCGACAGCAGGATTCCGGCCATGGACATGACGCCTCCCCGTTCTACGATGCGGGCATCGTAGAACGGGGAGGCGCGGGCGTCGCCACCGGTGCCGGATGAACGTCAGGCGGTGCCCGCCCGCCGTACCGCCGTCACCGCCTTCCGCGCCGCCACCAGAATGGGGTCCCAGACCGGCGAGAACGGCGGGGCGTACCCGAGGTCGAGCGTCGTCATCTGTTCCACCGTCATCCCTGCGGTGAGCGCGACCGCGGCGATGTCCACCCGCTTCGCCGCCCCGTCCCGGCCCACGATCTGCACCCCGAGCAGCCGGCCCGTGCGGTACTCCGCGAGCATCTTCACTGTCATTTGCTGGGCGCCCGGGTAGTAACCTGCCCGGCCCGTCGACTCGATCGTCGCCGTGACGAACCGCAGCCCCACCGAGTGGGCGTCCTTCTCGCGCAGCCCCGTCCGGGCGATCTCCAGATCGCAGACCTTGCTGACCGCGGTGCCCACCACCCCCGGGAACGTGCCGTAGCCGCCGCCGACATTGGCCCCGATGATCTGGCCGTGTTTGTTGGCATGGGTGCCCAGCGCGATATGGCGGGTGCGGCCCGCCACCAGGTCGA
Source organism: Streptomyces sp. NPDC002206 (assembly GCF_053593595.1). Classification (NCBI taxonomy): domain Bacteria; kingdom Bacillati; phylum Actinomycetota; class Actinomycetes; order Kitasatosporales; family Streptomycetaceae; genus Streptomyces; species Streptomyces sp. NPDC002206. The sequence goes on along the minus strand of NZ_JBSFCW010000015.1, from coordinate 119,415 downwards.
GGACCTCGACGCAGTCGCCGCCCGCCCAGATGTTGTCGTGTCCGACGACCCGCATCGACAGATCGGTGAGCAGACCGCCGTGCGGGCCGACGGGCAGGCCTGCCGCGCGGGCCAGTGTCGTCTCCGGTTCGACACCGATGCCGAGCACCACCACATCCGCCGGGTGGCTCGCGTCGTTCGTGGCGACCGCGGTCACGCGGCCGTCCGCTCCGGTGAGGATCTTGGTGACCTCGGCCCGGTTCACCGTCGTGATGCCCAGCCCGTCCATCGCGTCGTGGACCAGGCGCCCCATGTCGGGGTCGAGCGTCGCCATCGGCTGCTCGCCGCGGTTGAGGACCGTCACCTGGAAGCCGTGCTTCAGCAGCGCCTCCGCCATCTCGACACCGATGTATCCGGCGCCGACGACGACCGCGCGCCGCCCCGGCGCCCGGTCCAGGGAGTCCAGCAGCGCCTGGCCGTCGTCCAGGGTCTGCACGCCGTGCACCCCCGCCGCGTCCATTCCGGGCAGGGCCGGACGCACCGGCCGGGCCCCCGTCGCGATCACCAGCTTGTCGAAGCCGGTCCAGTAGGTCTCCCCACTCTCCCGGTCGAGCGCCCGCACCCGCTGCCCGGCGACATCGATCTCCGTCACCTCGGTGCGCATCCGCAGCTCGATGGCGCGGGCCCGGTGCTCCTCGGGCGAACGGGCGATGAGGTCGTCCCGGTCCGCCACGTCGCCGCTGACCCAGTACGGGATGCCGCAGGCCGAGTACGAGGTGAAGTGGCCCCGCTCGAAGGCGACGATGCTCAGCTCCTCCGGTCCCTTGAGCCTGCGGGCCTGGGACGCGGCGGACATGCCCGCCGCGTCCCCGCCGATGACCACCAGTCGCTCCGCTGTCATGCCGGGTCCCTTCGAGCGTCAACTCCGAAGGTCCACGCTACGACGCTCAGGGGGCGGACGGAGCCTCCGGTGCTGCGGGAGCCTGCTCGTCCGGCTGGGATGCCTGGGGTTCCTGGGGCACCCTGCGTCGGGCGAGCCAGGTGCGCAGCAGCCGCCCGAGCAGCAGCAGCCCCGCCGCCGCGGCCAGGAACGGCGCCGCCGCACCCACGGCCATCGCGATCCACCGCACCATCGTCACGAACGCGTGCCAGCCGCCGCCGAGCGCGTCCAGGAACCCCGGATCGTCGTCGTCCTTGCTGTTCGACGGGGACTCCGGCTCGGAGAGGCTGAGTGTGATCGTCGCCAGCGTGGTGCGGTCCTTCAGCGACTCCTGCTGGGCGAGGAGCGACTCCAGCTCGGCCTGACGGTTGCTCAGTTCCCCTTCCAGAGTGACCACATCGGCGAGCTTGTCGGCCCGGTCCATCAGCTTCCGCACCCGGGTGACGCTCGCCCGCTGGGTGGCTATCCGGCTCTCCACATCGACGACCTGATCGGTGACGTCCTTCGCCGACGTCGTCCGGGACAGCAGCTTCCCGCCACCCGCCAGCTCCTGCAGCACGGCGTCGTACTCACCCTGCGGCACCCGCAGCACGATGTGCGACTCCTCATGCGTGGCGTCGAGCCGCTCGGTGGACTCGCTCGCCACCAGACCGCCCGCACTCTCCACCGCCGCACGGGCGGCCGCGACCGCCTTCGGCACACTCTTCACCTCCACGGAGAGCGAGGCCTTGCGGATGACATGGGGGGCGGACAGCGCGGAGGGCTTCTTCTTCTCCGCCGAGCTGCTCTCGGCGGACCCCTGGTCCGCCGCCCCGGCGGCGGCGTCGCGTTCCGCGCGGGGGGCCGCGTACTTGGCGCTGTCTCCTGCCGCGCTCTTGCTGTCCGCGCTGTCGCTCGCCCCGCAGCCGCTCAGTGCGAGGAGTGCGGCGAGCGCCCCGGCGGCGAGGACCGTGCGCGAACGGTGGGCGGACGAGCGGTCCGGATGGCGTCCTGGCTGCATAACTGCTCCCCCTGGGCGGGTGGTTGATGGTGCCGGTTCGACGTTCGGGACCGGGGTTCGGGTTGCCCGTTACCAGTTTCGAAGCGGTCACGTTCGGGACTCGGAAGAGATTTGAGAGAGTGGAGGCATGCAGCGTTCAACAAACCGCGTGGACACAGGTACGGGTCATGTCGTCGTCATCGGCGGCGGCATCGCCGGACTCGCCGCCGCCCACCGGCTCCTGGGCACCGGTCTGCGGGTCACCCTCCTGGAGGCGACCGACCGGCTCGGGGGCAAGCTCATGACCGGTGGGATCGCGGGCACCCAGGTCGATCTGGGTGCGGAGTCGATGCTGGCCAGACGGCCGGAGGCGGTCGACCTGGCGCGCGCCGTCGGGCTCGGTGACCGGCTGCAGCCGCCGGCCACGGCCACGGCTGCGGTCTGGACGCGCGGCGAACTGCGGCCGATGCCCAAGGGCCATGTGATGGGCGTGCCGGGCGACCCGGCCGCGCTCGGCGGGGTGCTGTCGCCGGAGGGTCTCGCCCGCATCGCGCAGGAGCGGCACCTCACTCCGACCGACGTCGGCGAAGACGTCGCGGTCGGTGCGTACGTCGCCGACCGGCTGGGCCGGGAGGTCGTCGACCGGCTCGTGGAACCGCTGCTCGGCGGGGTGTACGCGGGCGACGCCTACCGGCTCTCGATGCGTGCCGCCGTACCGCAGCTCTTCGAGGTGGCCCGGGAGGGCGGCTCGCTGCTCGACGGCGTACGGCGGATCCAGCAGGAGGCGGCGGTCCGCCGGCAGACCGGCCCGGTCTTCCAGGGCATCGACGGAGGCATCGGCACCCTGCCGGATGCGGTCGCCGACGCCGTGCGCGCGGGGGGCGGCGAGATCCTCACCGCCACGCCCGTGCTGGGTCTGACCCGTACCACCGACGGCTGGGACATCCGCACCGACACCCGGGTGATCACCGCCGACGGCATCGTCCTCGCCACCCCTGCCTGGTCCGCCTCCACGCTGCTCGCCGCCGAGTCCCCGGCCGCCTCCGTCGAGCTGGCGGGCGTCGAGTACGCGTCGATGGCGTTGGTCACCCTGGCGTTCCGGCGCTCCGACGTGGCTGCCACGGGCGCCCTCGACGGGCGCTCCGGCTTCCTCGTACCGCCGGTCGACGGCCGCACCATCAAGGCCTCCACCTTCTCCACCCACAAGTGGCAGTGGGTCGCCGACGCAGCCCCCGACCTGTTCGTCCTGCGCACCTCCGTCGGCCGGTACGGAGAGGAGGACCATCTGCACCGCGAGGACACCGAACTCGTCGACGTCTCGCTGCGCGACCTCGCCGAGGCGACCGGACTCGCCGCGAAGCCGGTGGACACCGAGGTCACCCGGTGGATCGGCGGCCTGCCCCAGTACCCCGTCGGCCATCTGACGCGGGTCGCCCGGATCCGCGACGAGGTCGCCAAGCTGCCGGCACTGCGGGTCTGCGGAGCGGTGTACGACGGCGTCGGCATCCCGGCCTGCATCGCCAGTGCCCACCGGGCCGCGGACGAGATCGCCGCCGATCTCGCGGGAGAGATCATTGCCACTCCCACCCTGGTTCAGGGCACACGGAGCGAGGCGGGACAATAGCCGTATGAGTGCGCCTGAGAAGATCCCCAACGCCGGCAAGAAGGCCAAGGACCTCAACGAGGTCATCCGCTACACGCTGTGGTCCGTCTTCAAGCTTCGTGATGTGCTCCCCGCCGACCGCGCCGGCTACGCCGACGAGGTCCAGGAGCTGTTCGACCAGCTCGCAGCCAAGGACATCACCGTCCGTGGCACCTATGACGTCTCCGGCCTGCGTGCCGATGCCGACGTCATGATCTGGTGGCACGCCGAGACGGCGGACGAGCTGCAGGAGGCGTACAACCTCTTCCGGCGCACCAAGCTGGGCCTGGCGCTGGAGCCGGTCTGGTCGAACATGGCGCTGCACCGCCCCGCCGAGTTCAACAAGGCGCACATCCCGGCGTTCCTGGCCGACGAGACGCCGCGCAACTACATCAGCGTCTACCCCTTCGTGCGCAGCTACGACTGGTACCTGCTGCCCGACGAGGACCGCCGCCGGATGCTCGCGGACCACGGCAAGATGGCCCGTGGCTACCCCGACGTCCGCGCCAACACCGTCGCCTCCTTCTCGCTCGGCGACTACGAGTGGATCCTCGCCTTCGAGGCCGACGAGCTCTACCGCATCGTCGACCTCATGCGTCACCTGCGGGCCTCCGAGGCGCGGATGCACGTCCGCGAGGAGGTCCCCTTCTACACGGGCCGCAGGAAGTCCGTCGCAGACCTGGTGGCCGGGCTCGCGTAGCGAGCGGGCTCCGACCACCCCAACCCGGAAGATCAGACGGCGGGCGCCGGCGCACGGCTGTGCGCTGCCCGCCGCTCCAGCGACACCGGGTTCGGCTCCGGGCGCGCCGTAGGCCCTGACCTGCGGCGTTCCCGGGACGGGCGGGGGAGTGACACGTCCTTCCCCGCCCGTCTTCGGCCCGCCCCGGCGCGGGCCGCTTACCTGCTCCCTGGGAGCACGGCAGGCCTGGCCTCTCGAAGGCCGGCCTGCTCATGTGCCGGGCGTCGTCCCGGCGGGACGTCGACCCCGGCCGCGCTGTATTCAATGACCCCGGTGCGGGGGATGTGCCGGGTGGCCGCCACCCGAGAGCGCGGCGCGCAGCGCCGGATCGTCGACGGCACGGACACCTCGTACGGCGACCGCAGTCAGGACGTCGTGATCCGCGCCGCCCGCCGGGGCGGCGACCGAGTCCAGCAGCCGCTGCCCGGTGGGCGAGGCCCAGGAGCTGTACGGATGGATCTCCATCCGGGCGATGGCCAGAGCGCCGAGGGTCAGGACGAGCGGCAGCCCGAACCAGACGAGTTCGGCCGCCGCCGGGCTGCCGAACCCCCGTCCCTGTCCGGGAAGCAGCAGCGCGGCACCCGCCATCACGGCCGCCAGCAGGGCTGATCCGCGTACCGCGCGCACCGCCGACGCGATGTCGGTCCGTTCACCGCCGGGCAGGGCCAGCCCCGCCCGGACGAGGCGGTCGGCGAGGGCGCGTACGGCATCGGCGGCGGCGGTCGCCGAACGTATCGGAGGAATCGGCGACTGCCCCTCCGGGCCGATGGCACGGATCACCGTGCGCTCGACCTCGTCCCGGCCCTCGGGGTCGACGACGGTGGCCCAGCCGGTGTGGGCGAGCAGCAGGCGGCGGCGCAGATGCATGGTGACGAGGGCGAGGTCGGTGACCCGGTGCGGACCGCCCGTCAGGAACGCGGTCTCGTACAGGGTCAGTTCGACGTCTCCGGGGTCCCGCGCCCGGTCGACGGTCGAGGCGGCCAGACAGAGCCTGAGACAGGAGAGGGCCGCAGCCCCCCATGCAACCAGCAGAAACAGAACCCAGAGCATGTCGGGATTTCTATGCGAGGCGGACGGTGGAGCGCCACGGCTTTCCAACATACGGACGTGCATCGAGGAGACCGAAGCGGCAGTGGAGCCCGGCCGCCCGTTCAGGAGCTGCTGCTGCAGCTCGACCCGCCGCAGCTCGAACCACTGCTGCTGGAGCAACTGCTGCTGGAGCAGCTGGAGCCGGAACTGCAGCTGCTTCCCGAACTGCACCCGCCGCCACCTCCGCCGCCCGGGGTTCCGCTGGAACTTCCGCAGCCGGAGTCGGCCGGGCCCGAACCGGCGCACCACGCCGTCGCCATGAGGTAGTCGCCGCTGCCGGTGGAGGACGAGGAGGGGTGCGAGGGCGACATCGGCCGCCGCCCGGCGGTCGTCCGCATCCGCGCCGCCGTCACCAGCTGCGTCCGCAGTACGGGATCGGGCAGTGCACGCAGTCCGAGCGTCGCCACCAGATGGGCCGGCTCCGCGGTGCCGACGTGGGCGGCGCGGTACTGCTGGGCCGCCCTCCTGCCCGCCCCGGTGATCCGGGCACGAGCAACGCCCGCGCAGACGAACCCGATCGGGATGCCCACGACCAGGGCAGGGAGCACCTTGACGATGAAGGGGACGGAGAAGCCGGTCGGATCGTCATCCGTCAGGAACTGGGCCACCGTCACCGCGAAGGACGCCGGAATGGCCAGCAGGCAGCCCAAACCCTGGAACAAGCCCCAGCGGTGCCACTTCCCGGTGGCCTCCGGCGCGGCCAGCAGACCGCGAGCCGCGAGTCCGTCGCCGACCTCCTGCACGGCCGGGTGCCGCATCGCCGCGTCCCGCAGGGTGTGCAGCGCGCCGCTGGGGGCGGCGGCGTGCGCCTGGACTACGGCCCTCTCCACCGGGTCGTGGGCGACCGGCTGCGTGATGGCGACGATGCCGGGGCCGCCGACCGCCAGGCGTCCGTCCGCCTGGAGCGCGGTGAGCGCGGTGTCCACCACCCTGCCGGGCCCGCCGTTCAGGAAGGCCACTTCGTAGAGGTCGTGCACAGGACCACCGGGTCCGCGCCGGGCCTTTGAGAGCCCCACGATCAGGAGCGTCGAGGAGGCGACGACGCCGAGCGTCACGAGCAGAGCGACGATGTTCATTCCGGTCACCTTCCGGCGATCGCGGCGCGGGCGGCCCGTACCAGCCGGGTGGTGCGACGGGGCGGCCTGGCGGCCGCACGGTCCTGCCACCAGTGGGTCAGCCGACGCCGGGCGGCGTCGTCAGCGGGCCGGCCGTTGATCAGCAGCTGCTCGGCGAAGTCCAGTGCGTCGCGCCGGTATCCGGCGGACATGGGGCGGGTCCTGGCGTACGAGAGGAAGGCGTCCCGGTAGCCGTCGCCGAGGATCCCGGGCAGCTCGGGCGCCACCTTGGCGACGACGTCGGCCCGCTTGGCGGCCAGCGCACGGCTCTGGACGCCCAGGCGACGGTGGTCGAAGCCCTCGGGGGCGGGGGTGCCCGCCACGAGTGCGGAGAGCAAGGCGGTCTGCGCGACGGCGGCGCGGTCGCGCGCCCCATCGGTGGCGACACCGGTGCCGGTAGTGCTGGTGCTGGTGGCGGCAGTGGTGGCGTCATCCGCGGGCGCGACGGGGGAGGCGGCCGGGGTAACGCCGCCGTAGCCGTTCGCTCCCGCCTCGGACGTGGAGCCCGACCGGGCCTTCCCTGCCGCTTCCAACGTGGCGCGGACAGCGGTCAGTTCGCCGACCAGTTCCTCCGCCGGAGGGAAGTCGTCGTCGCGCTCGAGCAGAACGCCGGGCGGGGCGATCCGGGAGCGGAGTTCGGCGAGTACGTCCAGGACGGGCCGGGTCACCGGGTGTGAGTGCGTGTCGTGCCAGACGCCGTCCTTCTCGATGCCGCCCGCCACATGTACGTACGCGATCGCCTCCACCGGCAGTTCGTCCAGCGCCTTTGCGGGGTCCTCGCCACGGTTGACATGGTTGGTGTGCAGGTTGGCGACATCGATCAGCAGTCTGACTCCGGTGCGCTCGACCAGTTCCGCCAGGAACTGGCCCTCTGTCAGCTCCTCGCCGGGCCAGGCGATCAGCGCCGCGATGTTCTCCAGCGCCAGCGGCACCGGCAGCGAGTCCTGGGCGATCCGCACGTTCTCGCACAGGACGTCCAGCGCTTCCCAGGTCCTCGGTACGGGCAGCAGGTGGCCCGCTTCGAGCCTCGGAGACGCGGTGCGCGGCCCCCCGGCCCGCACGAACGCGATGTGCTCCGTGACCAGCGGCGTGCCCAGCAGCGCGGCCCGGGCGGCGAGGTCGGCGAGTCGGCCGGGGTCGGGGCGATCGGCCCCGCCGAGGCCCAGCGCGACGCCGTGCGGGACGACGGTCACGCCGCGCGCGCGGAGCCGTACCAGGGAGTCGGGCAGATGGTCGGTGCAGAGGTTCTCCGCGACCGCCTCCACCCAGTCGATCCCCGGCAGTGCCTCCACCGCGTCCGCTATTTCCGGCCGCCAGCCGATACCGATGCCCAGCTCCATGGTGTCCCCCTCCTCCGCTCCGTGCAGGGTTAATGGCCCCGTCGGGCGGGGGCCAATCCGAAGAGGGGGACGTTCAGAGCAGGATTTGAGGTTGCGGCCCCGGCCGGGCCGGATCAGGGCATCGGCATGGTGGACGGACGCGAAGTGAACGACTGGTCCCCGGTCGGCTCCGCGGGCACCGGCTGGGGCGGCACCGCCCCGCCGGCCGGCGGGGGCGGCCCGGTCGGACTGGCCGTCGCCCCGGCCGCCGCGTCGCGGGCGATCGCGTCGTAGTCGACGAAGCCGGTGCCCTCCAGCATGTTGATGTGGTCCAGCACGGTCTGGTTGGTGTCGGTCGCCAGCTGACGGATCAGCGAGTTCCGGGTTGTGGCCCGGACCTGGGCGACCAGAGCGAAGACCTTGCCGTGCGCGGCCCGCAGCAGATTGGCGAACTTGCGCTCGTAGTCCTCGCCGCTCGCCGCAGTCAGCTCGCGCAGCCAGCCCTGCTGCTGCTCGGTCGGCTGGTTCGGCAGTTCCACCCCGAGCTTGGCGGCCACGTCCCGGGCCCGGCGGTCCAGATCCGTGTGCCCGACCACCAGATGGTCCCCGGCGGCCTTGACCGCCTCGCTCGGCGCACGCTCGATGGCCTGCTGTCCGGCGGGGAGCTCCCAGAGACCGGCCAAGCGCACCCTCACCAGGAAGTCCCGGTCGGTCGCGGAGAGCGGACCCCACTGGGTGGCGACGGACGACGCGTTGAGATTGGCCTGACCGGTGCCGGAACGGTCGGCGTAGGACCAGACGGGATAGGCGAGCGCGCCGAGCGTGGCGACAAGTGCCGCGATGATGAGGGCCGTTCCGTTGATGCGTCGCAACAAGGTTTCTCCCGGGCCGAGGTGTGACGGCGTCGAATCAGCCGCCGGTCCCAACGACCGGCGCCTGACTGGTCGTTCAAGATACTGGTCAGTAGTGCCGGTGGGGCAGTATCGGGAGATACGCAGCGGCGCACCGGAGCGTTCAACGGCGCATGCCGGACGCTCAGCGACGCAGCGCCGGATGGTCGGCGACCACCGTGCAGGACCCCGGGGCGATCTCCGTGAAGCCGGCGTCGCGCACCACCGGAAGTCCGCTCACGGTGAGTTCCGCCCAGCGTGCGGGGTCCGGGGTGGCGACGGAGAGCGGGAACCCGGCCTCGCGCCATGCCTTGCGCTCCGTCTCCGACAGCTCCCACCAGGCGAGCTGTGCGCCGTGCCCGGCCTGCGCCATCTCCTTGCCCGCGGACATACCGAGCTCCGGGTTCAGCCACAGCACCGGGCCGGACAGGTCGGGTGCGGCGGGCGGCTCGGGGTCGTCCAGGTCCGTGCCCGACACCTGGAGCTTGGCCAGCTCCTTCGGCCAGCCGTCCAGCGGCACCGGCGGGAACACCCGCACCTCGGCGCTCTCGCCCGTGACAGTGATGCCGGGAAGCGCGGACGCCTTGCGCCACTCCGCGCCGCGCGCCCGGCGCACGACCTTGCGGATCCGGGCGTCCTGCCAGTCGTGGATGGCCTGCGCCCACTCGCCCTCGTCGACGGACCGCTCGTCGGAGAGCATCACGAGGACGGCGCGGGCGGCGGTGCGCAGTGCGTCGGTGCGGGCCGGGGGGTCGGTCTTCTCGATGTGCACGACCAGCGGCAGTACGTACTGCGGGGCGTCGTCCCGGCTGTTCCGCTCGGACTGGAAGGGGGAGACGGACGTGGACGTGGCGCCCGACCGGGCCGAGGCGTCCGGCTGGGACAGGGAAGGGGAGGTGTCATTGCTGCTCACTCGTCCAAGTCTGCCAGCCGTCCCTCTCCCGGGTTTCCCGGCTCCTTGGCGGAATGAATCGCTCCGGGTGAGGATGCACCGCATGAAGAGCGATCTCTTTTCCAGCGAGAACATGGTCAAGCCGGCAACCGCCCCCGGAATGACCCTGCAGAACACCAAGTCCATCAAGTACGCCGTCAACGGCGAGATGCACGCACGCCAGGGATCGATGGTCGCCTTCCGCGGCGATCTGCAGTTCGAGCGCAAGGGGCAGGGCCTCGGCGGCATGCTCAAGCGCGCCGTCACCGGAGAGGGGCTGCCGCTGATGGCGGTCCGCGGCCAGGGCGAGGCGTGGTTCGCCCACGAGGCCGCCAACTGCTTCATCGTGGAGATGGAGCAGGGCGACGTCCTCACCATCAACGGTCGCAACGTCCTGTGTTTCGACGCCACGCTCTCGTACGAGATCAAGACGGTGAAGGGTGCCGGGATGACCGGCGGCGGAATCTTCAACAGCGTCTTCAGCGGCTACGGCAAGCTCGGCCTGATGTGTGAGGGGCATCCCATAGTGATCCCGGTCACGCCTCATCAGCCGGTGTGCGTCGACACGGACGCCGTGGTCGGCTGGAGCAGCCAACTGGCCACGTCGCTGCACCGCTCGCAGAGCTTCGGCTCGATGATCCGCGGCGGCTCCGGGGAGGCCGTCCAACTGAGGCTGGACGGCGAGGGGTTCGTGATCGTACGACCCAGCGAGCTCAAGCCCGAGAAGGCATCGGCCAACTGAACCTGACCGGGGTGGGCCGTCGCTACGGCCTCGGCGGACCGTGGGTGCTGCGCGGGGTCGACCTCGACCTGCCCGCGCACACCCTGGTCCGGATCGAAGGCGCCAACGGATCGGGCAAATCGACCCTGCTGAGGCTGCTCGCGGGGATCGACGCCCCGACCGAGGGGCGGATCACCGGCCGCAGGCCGCGTACGGCCTACGTCCCCGAGCGCTTCCCGGCGGCGCTGCCCTTCACCGCGGCCGGGTACCTCGTCCACCTGGGCCGGATCCACGGCCTGCGCACCGCCGAGGCGACCGGGCGGGCGCAGACATGGCTGGCCCGGTTCGGGGCCGCCGACCACGCCCGTACACCGCTGTCGGAACTCTCCAAGGGCACCAGCCAGAAGGTCGCCGTGGCCCAGGCCCTCCTGGCCGAACCGGAACTCCTGGTCCTGGACGAGGCATGGACCGGCCTGGACACCGCGGCCCGCGACGAACTGGACCGCGCCGTCGCGGAACGGGTCACGGCCGGAGCCACCGTCGTCTTCGTCGACCATGATTCGCGCCGGCTGGCGGGCGTGATCCACGCCACCCACCGGGTCGAGGGGCTCGGGCTCGTCCCCGTGACGGCGCGGGAGGCGGCGTACGAGACCGGGCCGCGGGTACGGATCGAGGTCACGGGCGCCTCCGGGGCCACCCTTCCGGCTGGGCTGCCGGGCGCCCCCGCGCAGGAACCCGGACCCGACGGCACCCTGCGGCTCACGGTCGCGGCCGTGCACTCGGACGCACTGCTGCGCGCCCTGCTGACGGCCCGCCCGCCATGGCACATCCGGCAGCTGTCGGCAGCGGCAGCACTGGAACCGACGCCCCGAACGGAACCGTCCCAGCTCCCATGACCGCGCTGATCCGCTACCAGGCCGCCCTGCTGCTCCGCTCCCAGCGCTGGCTCGCCCCCGTCCTCCTGTACGCGGTCTTCCTCGCCGTGGGAGTCCAGTCGGGGCAGCCCGTGCTCGACTCGCTCGGTTACGCCGCCGCCGCGCTCCTGCCCGTCACCGCCTGGCTCGTCCAGCTCTGCGCCACCCAGGAACCGCCCGCCGCCCGGACCGTCGCCGCCGCCGTGACCGGGCAGCCGAAGGTCCATCTGGCGTCGCTGCTCACCGCCGTGGGCTGCGCCGGACTGCTGGGCACGGCGGCCACCGCGATCGTGCTGCTGATCAGCGATCCGGCCAACGCCGACCACACCGTCCGCGTCCCGCTGCTGCCCGCCGGACTCGCCGGGCTGCTCGCCGCCGCCTGCTGCGCGTTGCTCGGAGCGGCGGTCGGCGCGCTGTGCACGCGCCCGGTGCTGCACCGCCGCGGCTGGTCGATCGCGACCACCGCGCTCGCCGCCCTGCTGTCCCTGGTGACCAGCGGCTCGCCCGCGAAGTACGCGGTCACGGGGCTGGTCACCGGATCGTTGACCGGGGCGGTCCACCTCCCCGTCCTGCCGCTGATCTGCGCCGCTGCCGTGGCCGCCGCGGTGGGGGCGGTCGTCTGCCGGCTCACTTCGTTGCGCGGGTGACTAGGCTCGTGGGCATGGACGAGTCGTACTGCGAGACGCCCGGCGCGAGGCCGGTGCCGGTGGCTTCCGGGGCGCCGGAATCGGGACCTCCGTACGCCGAGTGCGTGCTGTGCCGGGAACCGACCGAGTATCCGGAGTCGGTCAAGGGGATCACGCTCTGCCCGGTCTGCGAGTGGCAGGAGGCGCAGCGCACGGCCTGCTCGGGCTGACGAGCCAGGTGTGGGTGCAGAAGAACTCTGCGGGCGACATCGACCGCCACTCCTCCCCGGCGCTGACCGACCCGGCCACGGGAGGCCCCGAGGGGCCTTCACCAACTGGTGGGCGCCGCAGACCGATCCGGTACGGGGGCGGCGGACGGTGCCGCCCGCTGCCCCCGTACTGCTCAGCGCATCAGTCGCATCAGTCGCATCAGCGCCAAGGGCCCGTCACGGCGAACGTCGTCCCGGGCGTGTAGCAGTTCACGAACATCGTTCCGCCGTCCGGCGCGAACGTGACCCCGGCGAACTCGCCCCACTCCGGCTTCTGGGGGGTACCGATGTTCTGCCGGCCGCGCGCCATCGCGTACACCTCGCCGCTCCGCGTCACACCGAACACATGCTGGGCGCCGTTGCCGTCCTCGCACACCATCAGCCCGCCGTCGGACGCCAGGCAGATGTTGTCGGGGGACTCGCCGGGCAGTTGAACATCCGTACCGGGGCCGAAAACGACCACCAGGGTGAGGCGGCGGCGCTTCGGTTCGTACCGCCACACCTGGCCGAAGTGGTCGGCCGCCGAGCCCGCCGCACTCTGCGCGAAGCTGGAGACGAAGTAGACCGACGAGCCGCCCCAGTAGCAGCCCTCCAGCTTCTGGGCGTGTGTGATGCCCTTCGGGCCGAAGTCCTGCAGCCGGATGGGCGTCCCCGCGGCCTGCGGATCCGGTACGGGGACCCACTCGATCCGGTCGAAGCTCGCACCGGTCTCCTGGATGACGGAGAGGTCGGGGACGCCGGGCACCCGCATGGCCTGCAGTTCGCCGCCGGCCCGCAAGGAGCCCGTACCGCCCAGTGGCTTCTCCGGCAGGAAGCGGTAGAAGAGCCCGAACGGCTTGTCGAACGCGTCCTCCGTCTCGTACACGATCCCGTTGTTCGGATCGATCGCGATCGCCTCGTGCTGGAACCGGCCCATCGCGGTGAGCGGCACGGCTCCGGTGCGGTGCGGGTCGGCGCCGTCCACCTCGAAGATGAAGCCGTGGTCCTTGGTGTAGCCGTTGGTGCCGGCCCGGTCCTCGGTCTCCTCGCAGGTCAGCCAAGTATTCCAAGGGGTGCGGCCGCCCGCGCAGTTCACCGCGGTGCCGGCGATGGCCACGCGTTCGCCGAGGACGGCGCCGCGGCTGTCGAGCTCCAGTGCTGTGCAGCCGCCCTTGCCCATCGGGTCGTAGGTGAGGCCGTCGACGGCGGGGACCGCGATCTTCGCGGTGACCCGGTTCTCGTGGTTGCGGACGAGGTGGACGCGGCCCCGGTGGCCGGCGAAGGCGGCCATGCCGTCGTGGTTGCTGGGGACCGGGCCCTCGCCGGAGCGGAGCCGGTCGCCCTCCCGGGACAGCACCCGGTAGCGGAACCCCTTCGGCAGATCGAGCAGGCCGTCCGGGTCGGGGACCAGCGGTCCGTAGCCGCTGTGGCCACGGGTGGCAGCGGTGCCCTCGAAGAGTTCGGAGAAGGCCCCGGCGAAGGCGATCGAGACAGCGGTCGCGCCGCTGCCGGCCAGGACCTGTCGGCGTGTTGCGAGTCGTCGTGCGGGTGCAGATGACATGAGGCAACTCCCTGCTGGCGGACAGGAGAAGTGACCCGCATGTGTGTACCACGCGTATCGCCGCGCGGGAACCAATGCGGGTCACTGTGCCTGGTGACGCGTCGTGGGCCTGCCGTGGCCCGTGGGATCAGACGAGCGAAGCGGTCAGGGTGATCGTCGTGCCCGTGAGCGCCTGGCTGACCGGGCAGTTCGCCTTGGCGTCCTCGGCGGCCTTGACGAAGCCCGCCTCGTCGAGACCGGGCACCTCGCCCTGCACGGTGAGGTGGATGCCGGTGATGCCGGTACCGGGCTGGAAGGTGACCTCCGCCTGGGTGTTCAGCCGGGTCGGCGCGTTGCCGGCCGTGGTCAGACCGTTGGACAGCGCCATCGAGAAGCAGCTGGAGTGCGCCGCCGCGATGAGCTCCTCCGGGCTGGTCTTGCCGTTCGCCTTTTCCGCGCGGGACGGCCACGACACCGCGTAGTCCCCGATGCCGGAGGAGTCGAAGGTGACAACGCCCTCGCCCTCGATCAGGTTGCCTTCCCAGACCGTGTGCGCCTGACGCGTGGTTGCCATGCTGGTTCCCTTCGGATGATGGAGTTACCGCATCCGAACCTACTGCGCCATCAGTCCCTTTGCGTCGCGCGCCAGCGCCGTCAGCCGGGAGATCGCCCGGAAGTACTTCTTCCGGTACCCCCCGTTCAGCATCTCGTCGCTGAACAGCCGGTCGAACGGGAGCCCGGAGGCGAGCACCGGTATCTCCCGGTCGTACAGCCGGTCGGCGAGCACCACGAGCCGCAGCGCCGTCGACTGGTCCGGCACCGGCTGCACGTCGGTGAGGCAGACCGCCCGGATGCCGTCCGTCAGCGCGCCGTACCGGCTCGGATGGACGCGGGCCAGATGGTCGAGCAGCGAGGGGAAGTCGTCCAGGCTCGCGCCCTCGGTGGCGTACGCCGCCCTGGTGACCTGCTGGTCGGAGTACGGGGCGGGGGCCTCGGGCAGCCCGCGGTGCCGGTAGTCCTCGCCGTCGATCCGCAACGGGCGGAAGTGCGAGGACAGGCCCTGGATCTCCCGCAGGAAGTCGGCGGCGGCGAAGCGCCCCTCGCCGAGCTTGCCGGGCAGCGTGTTGGAGGTGGCGGCCAGCGCCACCCCCGCCTCGACCAGCCTGCTGAGCAGCGACGATACGAGGACGGTGTCGCCCGGGTCGTCGAGTTCGAACTCGTCGATGCAGAGCAGCCGGTGCCCACCGAGTGTCTGCACGGTCTGCTGGAAGCCCAGGGCGCCCACCAGATTTGTCAGCTCCACGAAGGTGCCGAACGCCTTGAGCGACGGGGCGGCGGGCGTGGCGTGCCAGAGCGAGGCCAGCAGGTGCGTCTTGCCGACGCCGTAACCGCCGTCGAGATACACGCCGAGCGGTCCGGCCACAGGCGCAGCCTTCCTGCCGAACCACTTGCGCTTGCCGGTACCGGTCGCGTGCGCTCCGCCGAGCCCGGTCGCGAACCCGCTGAGGACCTTGACCGCCTCGACCTGACTGGGCTGGTCGGGGTCGGGGACGTACGTGTCGAAGCGCACCGAGTCGAAGCGCGGCGGCGGCACCATCTCGGCGACCAGACGGTCGGCAGGGACGTGCGGCTCAAGGGCGCACAAGGACAGCGGGGCCGTTTCGGCTATGGGACTCTGCCCAGGCACGGCGGTGGAGGACGACACAGCTGTCAAGCTTAAGCGCCGTGCGAGACTGCACGAATGCGACGCCTCTTTCCTGTGACCGACCAGACACCGGCTGCCGAAGCAGGGGAGTGGAGTCTGGACGAGCTGGCCGACGCCTATGCGTACCCCGAAGGGGACGGCCCGTGGCTGCGCGCCAACATGGTCTCCACGCTCGACGGTGCCGCCCAGCACGACGGCCGCTCGCAGCCGATCTCCTGCGAGACGGACATGCGGATCTTCGGTACGTTGCGCGGCCTGGCCGATGTCGTCGTGGTGGGTGCGGAGACCGTGCGCATGGAGGGTTACCGGCCGGCCCGGGCCCGGGAGGCCTTCGCCGCACGGCGGGCGGCGGCCGGCCAGGGGCCCGCACCGGCGATCGCCGTGGTCAGCAGCAGCCTGGATCTGGACTTCTCGCTTCCGCTGTTCGTCTCGCCGCTCGTCCCGACCCTCGTCCTCACCGGCAACGGCGCGCCGCCGGATCGGATCGAAGCGGCCCGGAAGGCGGGCGCCGAGGTGGTGACCGCGGGGGAGGGTTCCCGGGTGGACCCCGCCAGGGCCGTACGGGAACTCGCGGATCGCGGGCTCAAGCGGCAGCTGGCGGAGGGCGGACCCCGGCTGCTCGGTCAGTTCATTGTTGCCGGGGTGCTGGACGAGCTGTGTCTGACCCTCTCGCCGATGCTGACCGCCGGGGACGCCCAGCGGATCGCCGGAGGTCCGGCGGTGGCGGTGCCGGAACGATTCACCCTGGCGTCGCTGCTGGAGGAGGCCGGGTTCCTCTTCACTCGGTACCGTCGAATCTGACAATCATCGGAATATCCCGTTCCGGTTAGCTTCCGGTGGGCACAATAGCTCTCGCAGTTCCCCGTGCCGGCACGGGGAAGGATGGTTTCGGCAGCGGCCTGCGACGGTCGATGGAACAGAAGGGCGCCTGTGGTGTTCACCAGCGTTTTGATGATCGAGAAGCCCCTCACTTCCGAGGACGTCGAGTTCGTCACCACCCTCCACGGGGACGAGGGGACCTCGTTCGTCGTACTGATGCAGCCGCGCGGTGACCAGGCCGACGTACTGCTGCGCGCCATCGACGACGTGGCGGTAGGCGAGCTGAAGGAAGCGGCCCGCGAGCTCGGGGAGCCCGAGGGCAAGGACGCCAGGCAGGCCGCCGAGCTGGCCCTCGAGGTCTCGCTCGCCGCGCTGCGCAAGGCGGGCTCCGAAGCGGTCGGACAGGTGGTCGAGGACCACCCGCTGGACAAGCTGAAGTCCGTGGTCGACGAGGCGGGGGCCGACGAGGTCATCGTGCTGACCGCCCCGCACTACGTGGAGGAGTTCTTCCACCGTGACTGGGCGTCCAGGGCCCGGCACAAGGTCGGCGTACCTGTGCTCAAACTCTTCGCGCACAGCGAATAGGCTGGGGGCGTCGCACCACAACTTTTGGGAGATACGCGCATGGCACCCGGTATTCCTGCCGCCATGGAACGACCGCACTTCATCGGCATCGGCGGCGCCGGAATGTCGGGCATCGCGAAGATCCTCGCCCGGCGCGGCGCGACGGTCGCGGGCAGCGACGCCAAGGAGTCCGGCTCGGCCGAGGCCCTGCGGGCACTGGGCGCGACCGTCCACATCGGGCACGCCGCCGGTCATCTGGCGGACGACGCGTCCTGCGTGGTCGTCTCCAGCGCCATCCGCGCCGACAACCCGGAGCTGCTGCGCGCCGCCGAGCTGTCGATCCCCGTCGTGCACCGATCGGACGCGCTCGCCTCGCTGATGCAGGGCCTGCGCGCCATCGCCGTCGCCGGCACCCACGGCAAGACGACCACCACGTCGATGCTGGCCGTCGCCCTCTCCGAGCTGGGCCTCGACCCGTCGTACGCCATCGGCGGCGACCTGGCGGGCCCCGGCACCAACGCGACGCACGGCGAGGGCGACATCTTCGTCGCCGAGGCCGACGAGAGCGACCGCAGCTTCCAGAAGTACGACCCCGAGGTCGCGATCGTTCTCAACGTGGAGCTGGACCACCACGCGAATTACGCCTCGATGGACGAGATCTACGACTCCTTCGAGACGTTCGTCGGGAAGATCGTCCCCGGTGGCACCCTGGTCGTCTCCGCGGACCAGTCCGGCGCGGTCGAGCTGACGAGGCGCGTACGCGACCTCTCCTCCCTCGACATCGTCACGTACGGCGAGTCCGAGACTGCCGACGTACGCGTCCACAAGATCACCCCCCGCGGTCTGACCAGCGAAGTCACGGTCGTCCTGAACGGCAAGTTCCTCACGTTCACGGTCTCCGTACCGGGCAGCCACTACGCCCACAACGCGGTCGCCGCCCTGGCCGCCGGTGTCGCACTGGGGATTCCGGCCCACAATCTGGCCTCCGCGCTCGGCAAGTACACCGGGGTCAAGCGGCGCCTCCAGCTCAAGGGCGAGGCGGCGGGCGTCCAGGTCATCGACTCGTACGCGCACCACCCGACGGAGATGACCGCCGACCTCGAAGCGATGCGCGGCGCCGCTTCCGACGCGCGCCTCCTGGTCGTCTTCCAGCCGCACCTCTTCTCCCGCACCCAGGAGCTCGGTACGGAGATGGGCCAGGCCCTCGCCCTCGCCGACGCCTCCGTGGTCCTGGACATCTACCCGGCCCGTGAGGACCCGATCCCGGGCGTCACCAGCACCCTGATCATCGACGCGGCGAAGGCGGCCGGCGCCGACGTCACCGCCGTCCACGACACGGCGGCGGTCCCCGAGGTCATCGCGGGAATGGCGAAGCCCGGCGACCTCGTTCTCACCATGGGGGCGGGCGACGTCACGGACCTCGGCCCGCAGATCCTGGACCACCTGTCGAGCTGAGGGAGCCACCGTGTCGTACGACATCGAGAAGCCGGACGAGGAATGGCGCGCGGAGCTGACGCCCGCGGAGTACGCAGTCCTGCGCCAGGCCGGCACCGAACCGGCCTTCGTCGGTGAGTACACCGACACCAGGACAGCCGGCGTCTACTCCTGCCGGGCCTGTGGCGCCGAGCTGTTCCGCTCGGACACGAAGTTCGAGTCGCACTGCGGCTGGCCGTCCTTCTACGACCCGAAGGACACGGACGCGGTCGAGCTGATCCAGGACCGCAGCCTCGGCATGGTCCGCACCGAGGTGCGGTGCGCGCGCTGCGGCTCGCACCTGGGGCACGTCTTCGAGGGCGAGGGGTACCCCACGCCGACCGACCAGCGGTACTGCATCAACTCGATCTCGCTGCGCCTGGCACCGGACGAGAGCTGATGCGACGCCCGGCTGCGGGGCGCATCCGCCCGCAGCCGGTCAGTCGTCCTCGGAGGTCTCGGGGCGCAGCAGCGGGTGGGCGACGCCGGGGAACACCCGCGCCCTGACCACCGGCTCCGCCGCCCCGCCCTGAACCACTGTCTCGGCGACGCCCCAGGGGCGGCCGCGCAGGACGACGGTCAGCGTGTACGAGGACGAGCAGCCCAGGCAGTCGTACCGGTCCACCCACGTCTGCACGTCGGTGACGCTGCCGGGGTAGCGCGCCACGTGCCGGTGCCGGGCGTGACAGCGCTCGCACGTCTCGCCCGGCTCGCACGTCCCGCCGCAGGGGCACGGCACATCGAGCGAGTCCGCCGGGTGCCAGCGCTGGGTGAGAACGGCGTCACGAGTGGCGCCCATGTCCTTCATCGCCTTGAGATTGCGGGCGGCGACGTTGTACGACTCGCCTGTGGCGGCCATCCGGTCGCGGATGACGTCCTTGCGTCCGCGGTTCGTCGTCATCGATTCCTCATCTGTTCCTACGGGGAGTCACGCAGCCCGCCAGGAGGTCCACGAGATCGGTACGTCCCACGGTACCCGGCGCCCAGGGCGGCGCGTGACACATGCCCGGCCGTCTCAGTCCACCGGCCCGCCCGCCACGTAGATCACCTGGCCGGAGACGAACCCCGCCCCCGGGCTCACCAGGTAGGACGCCGTATGGGCGATGTCCTCCGGCTGACCCACTCGCCCGACCGGAATGGACTGCGCCGCGTTGCGCTGGAACTCCTCGAAGCCGAGGCCCAGCCGGCGGGCCGAGGTCCTGGTCATGTCGCTCACCACGAAGCCCGGGGCGATGGCGTTGGCCGTGATGCCGTGCCTGCCGAGCTGCAGGGCGAGCGACTTGGTGAAGCCGACCAGACCCGCCTTCGCGCTGGCGTAGTCGACACGGGCGGCGTCGCCGACCGCGGAGATGCTCGACATGGTGACGATCCGCCCCCAGCCGGCCGCGATCATGTGTGGGGTGACGGCCCGGGTGACGAAGAACGGGCCGCGAAGATTGACCCCCAGGACCGTGTCCCACTGCTCCGTGGTCATCTCCACGAGGTCGGCACGGGGACCGACACCGGCGTTGTTGACCAGCACCGTCGGCGGACCCAGCTCGGTGGTGACCCGGGCGACGGCGGCGGTCACCGCGGCCTCGTCCGCGACATCGGCGGCAACCGCCACCGCCGACCCGCCGTCGGCCCTGATGGCCTCCACCGTGCCCGCGCAGTCCGCCTCGTCCAGGTCGATCACGCCGACCGCCAAGCCGTCGTGGGCCAGTTGCCTGGCCACCGCGGCACCGATGCCGCGTGCCGCGCCGGTGACAATCGCCGTGCGTCGTGCCTCAGTTGTGAATGTCATGGGCCAAAGTTCACGGCATGGGCGCGCTGATGCCAACCGAATTGGGCCCGGGTCCACGATCGGCCCTCACAGAGATGGCGCACCGCCGACGACCAACCGTGACCGGACAGCTGCCGAAGTACTGCAGGGCCGGTCAGGAGGAGGCCCCGCCCTCTCCTGGCTGGAGGGGGCGGGGCCTCTGCTGTGCGCGTCCCGGTGTGGGGTGTGACCGGTCAGCTGCCGGCGGCCCTACGGCGGCGCATCCACCAGGTCAGGCCCGCTCCGCCGACGGCGAGTGCCGCGGCGAGGGAAGCGATCAGACCGATGGGGGTGTCGGAGCCGGTGTCGGCGAGGTCGCCGTCCGGGTCCTTCGGAGCGCCGGTGGGGACGGTGGTGCGGCTGTCGGAAGGTTCCGGTGCCGGGGTGGTGGGCGTGTGGGTCGGCTCGCTGGTCGGCTTGCCGGTGTCGGTCGGCTTCGGGCCCGGGGTGTTGTCCCCGCCGCCGTTGTCGACCTGGCCGGAGCTGGAACCGCCGAACATGACGGTGTTGCTGTTGCGGTAGGTGACCGTGGTGGTCCTGGATGTCTTGGTGGTGGTGTCCGTCCTGGGGTGCTGGAGGTTGAACTCCACTTTGGAGATGTTGCGCTTCGGGGCCTTGGAGAAGTCGACGCCGCCCATGATGCAGGTCTTGTTCTGGCCGTCGACCTGGCAGGGGTAGCTGTAGTCGCCCTGCGTGTAGGATTTCATGTAGTCGTCCCACGTCTGCTTCGGGGTCCAGGTCCTGGCCTTGCCCCGCAGCGGCCACCGGGCCACGTCGTTGCTGTTGATGAGGGACCGGAAGTCGGTGACGTGGCCCTTGTCCTGGGCGCGGACGTACTCGGCCGCGACACGGGCGTTGTAGACGCGGCGCAGGTCGGCGTATGCGCTCCCGCTGTTGACCTTCCTCTCGACGTCGGGGATCACGTACTGCTCGACCAGACGCTGCGAGGTGTCGATCTGGTCCTCGGTCAGATCGCACTTGCCGTTGGGGCTGGGGTAGTTGACCTTCTGGGGCTCGGCGTTGACCTTCAGCGGCGCATCCAGGATGTACAGGCCGTTGGCGTCGGCGCGGACCTTGGCGGTCTTGGGAACGATCCACAGCCGGATCTGGTGCCCGCAGGGGATGTTCGCGGCCGTCATGGCATCCCAGTACTGCTTGCCGATGCCGCTGCGCGGGTCCATGTCACGCGCGTAGTCGTGCTTCATCTCCAGGTCGGCCTGAAGCAGGACACGTCCGGCGTCGGTCTTCCCGAACGTCTTGTCCATGATCTTGTCGGGCTGGTCCGGGTTGAGGTTGACCCAGAACTTGTCCGGCGTCAGCGCGAGCCAGGCGAACATCGCATCGGAGGAGAGCTGCAGGCGCTGCTCACCGCCCCAGCCGGGGTTCTTGTCCTCGTCCTCGACCATGTCGGCCTTGAAGGAGTAGTCGAGCCCCTTGCCCTTGGTCGGGTTGCCGACGTACTGAAGCTCCAGGGTGGAGAAGTCGATGCCCCCGGGACGTCCGAAGCCGCCACGGGTGTTGACCTGGTTGTACTGGTGCTGGAGCTTGCGTGCCTGCTCAGGGGTCTTCGCCGAGCGCCACACGTCGTCATGCAGCGGGCCGTAGGAGCCGGCGCGGCGCGGGTCGGGGTTGAAGACCTTGTCGTAGCGGGTGTACTTGTTCGGCTTCCAGCGGGCGTGGCCGTTGGCACGCTGCTCGCGGATGGTGGCCTGGGGGAGGTTCGTGCCGCGTTCGCTCTGGAGCTGCCGGTTCAGGGACGCGTACTGGCGCTTGGTGTTGCCGGTGGTCTCGTCGCCGGTGATCAGTCGGAGCTTGTGGTCGGCGTACTCCTTGTTGCGCAGGACATGCTTGTCCCAGCGGAGCTGTTCGGCGATGTGCTTGCCGTTGGACTTGAACTCGACGAACTCTTTGGTCTTGGCGTTGTAGGCGTCGTACTTGCGGACCGCCTGCTCGCCGGTCCTGGGATTGATGACCGCCTTGCCGTTCTTGTCGAAGACCGGCACTTCCTTCTGGCAGATCCAGTCCGGTCCGACGAGCTTGAACTGCTTGACGACGCGGGATTCGAAGCCGTCGCCCTTGCGCTGGTTGGCCTCGTTGCCGATGACCCTCTGGTCGATCCAGAGGCGGAAATCCTTCATCTTCCGAGGGCCGTTGCCGACGAGCTGCTTGTGGAAGCGGGCGTAGATCTCCAGGGCCCGGTACTGCGGGTCACCGGTCTGGGCGTACTTCTTCTTCCACTTCTGGACGTCCGCGTCGGTCTTGCCGGCGGCGTTCAGCTTGGCCTGGTCCGGCGTGGGCATCCCGTCGAAGGCGTGGGAGGGGTTGTCGAAGAAGTAGTCGCCCCAGGTGTTTTCGGGGTTCTGGCTGTACGGGGTGTTCTTGCCCTGGATGCCGCGGGCCTCGTCCATGTTGTATTTGCGGCCGAGGAACTTCTCGTCGCAGCGGATCTTGCCCGGTGCGGCATCGGCCGTGCCCTGTAGGGCGGGCAGGCCGGTGACGATGAGTCCGGCTGCGGCAGCCGTGGCGAAGCAAGCGGCCAGCCGGAGCCGTAAGCGTGATCGTATGGAGGTACTCACGTGTCTGTCCCTGTGGGGGGCTCATGGGACATGGAGGCGGACGGTGGGGCCCCCGTGCTTGCCACCGTCCAGCCCCACACCCTAGAGCTTCATGTGCCGGCTGATACAACGGGTTGTTGAGGTTCGGCGTGTCAACTGGCGTGACAGGAAAGACAGTTCATTCCACTGTCCGAGAGGCTGTCTAGAGTGGGCGACATGGCTGATCGCGCAGACCACAGCATCGACCCGCAGACCCACCCCGACCTGTCGGCGTGGCTGGCCGAACGCGCTCAGAGCTTCGAGCGCTGGGCCGAGACCACCAGCACCCCCGAGGCATGGGACTTCTCCCCCCAGTCCCTGGACGCGCTGGAAGATCTCATCCGCAGCCGGTACGACAACGACGCGGAGACCCTCACCGCGCGACGTGACGCATTTCTTCAGGGGGCGTGCTGGTACATCGGGGAAGTGGTCCGCCGCACCCAGGGGGCGGTGTGGAAGTTCGAGCCGTTCGCCGTGAAGGGCGCCGAACTGCCATCCCTGTTCGGGGAGGCGGATCCGTCGGGGGTCATCGACGACCCCTGCGTGGGGTTGCCCGGAGAGGGCACGGAGGAGGCCATCTATCCGATGGGCGCCGTGCACGGACTGTTCACCACCGAAGACGAGCTGGGCAACCCCATCGCCCAGCACCTCTCCGACGTGCTGGGCGACTCCGACGAGGACGTCGAGGACGACGAGGGGTAGCCGGGGGATCCGCAGCGAGGCCTGGACCCGGCTAGGACCGCCGCACCCGTGCCGCCAGCCGGCTTCCCAGTCGCCTGCCGAGGGTGCCCGGCCGGCGGCGCCAGGTCCGGAACGCCTCCGCCGTGCGGCTGCTGCCCGTCCGCTCGGCGGCCTTCTCCACCGCCGCGATCTCGCTGCCGGCCAGGTCGCGCACCACTGGACGCAGCACCTCCTCCAGCAGTGCGGCCCGGGTCTCGTTCCAGGCCCGGCCCGCGTGCGGATGGGAGGTCCAGACGGTGAAGCAGTCGGCCACGTAAGCCGGTTCGGCCCGCAGCCGGGCCAGGACGGTGTCGTGACGGGCGGCCCTGCCGTAGGCCGCGATCAGATCCGGGTCGTCGCTGTACACGAATGCGTACAGCTCCGCCTCAGGGCGGTCCGGTGCGAGCAGGCTGTGCGCAAGGGTGCCGTAGGCGTGCTCCAGCACGGTGGGTTCCACCGGCTCGGCGCGGGCGCGCAGAGCCTTTGCGCGGTCGGGCCAGCCGGGCGCCGACTCGCCGGACCTGATGTCGCGGGCGAACTCCAGCAGCCGCAGTGCACCGCGGGCCCGTGCGTCGATCTCCTGGGGGAAGCAGCGCAGCAGGTCGTGGGCGAGTTCGGCGGCCTCCGCGTCGTCGGAAGGCGCGGAGAGTGCGGCGGCGACGAGGTGTGACCACGTACCGGCCGTCCGGTGGGAATCGGAGCCGGACTCGCCGAGGAGGAGCCTTGCCTCGCCCGCCGTCGGGGTGGCATCGCCCCAGATCAGCCCGACGGCGGTACGCAGTACCAGCGGCTCGGCGAAGGGCGAGAACCCGGCGGCGCGCAGCACCGTGTGCAGCGCCATGATGCGATCGGAGCCCTGCTCCTTCGCACGGGGCGCCTCGGCGCACATCCGCAGATGCGGCAGCGCCTGTGCGCCGGTGAAGGGGAGGGCGACGCGGGTGAGAAGTTCCTCGGCGTCGGAGGGTGCGATCAGGGCGAGTTGGTCGAGTTCGCCGAGAAGCGCCGTGCGGACGTCGAACTGCTCGTCCAGGAGGTCGAGCAGTGCGTGGCAGCTGTCCGGGGCCGGAGCCGCGAGCAGAGTCCGGGCCATGTGCCGGGCTACGGAGGGAAGTTGGTCCGTCAGATCCATGTCGAGCAGCCGGGCGATCCGGAGCAGCTGCACCTGGCGCCCGATGGTCTCCCCGACCGTGGATTCCGTCGCTTCCGAGGTGAGCTCGGCGAGCAGGTCCGGACCGAGATCCTCGGCCAGCTGCTTCACGGCGGCGGGTTCGGCGAACGCCGAGCGGGGCGGGAGTGCGAGCATGGTGTCGCTGCGCCGCACCGCCTCCGTCACCAGCAGTGCGGCGAGCGGTGCCGTGGCGGTGGCAGGGGCACGTCCTTCGAGCGCCGCCAGCAGCCGGGCCACCGACGCCGACTCGGCGGCGGTACGGTCGTCGGCCGGTGCCGCGAGCGCGGTGGTCAGCCGCTGCACCTGCTGCTCGTCCAGCGCGTACGGCCTCTCGGCAGCCCAATCGGCGGCCGCGGCACGCCCGTTGGGACCGAGCGCGATGCCTGCGTGCAGTGCGGTGAAGGCGAGCGGTCCGGCGGCGAAGGGTTCGCCGGGCAGCCCGGCAGCTGCCCGGAACAGTTCCGGCGCGCGGCTGCGCCAGATCCGGGCCACCGTCTCCGCCCAGGCATCGTCCACCGGACCCTTCGGAGCGTGGCCGGCGCATGCGTGCACACGGAAGCCCGGGCCGGTCAGCTCGTGTGCGTCGTCCGGCAGTACGCCGATCACCTGGTGCGGGGAGTGCGACGGGCGGCGGGTGTACGTGGTGAACGTCAGCCGGTGTGCGTCCTCCGGCGGGAGCACGGCTCCGGCCAGCGCGATCCACCGGGCCACATCCGCGCTCTGCCGCTCCACGAGGACGATCTGCGCCGACGAAGGTTTCTCGCTCACCCTGCGCAGATCGGCGAAGACCGTCGCGAGCCAGGGGCTGCGGGAGACCGCGAAGTCGTTGAGCGCCTCCTGCCCGAAGGCGGCCGAGGCGGGGAGGGCCGATATGCGGTCCGGTGTACCACCGTCGGGCGTGGTCGATGCCCAGCTCGGCGACCGCCACGCCGTGATCGGGAGCGCGTCGCCCGGCAGGCGCGTGCCGGACGGAAGATGCACCGCATGCGCGTGGAAGTGACCGGCGCCGGAACCTCCGAGTGCCACGGTACGGCTCAGCAGATGGCCGCCGTCGGAGAGTGCGCTGAAGCTGAACGTTTCGGGAAAGGACCGGAGTTCAGGGGCGGTCGGATGGTACGGCGCCCCGGCCGGAGGCTCGTAACCCAGCAGCTGCTCCGCCTCGGTCAGCACCGGCGTGGGTATGCCGCCACCGACCGCCGTGAACCGTGCGCCGACCCCGTCTTCCCCCGCCGAGGCAGAGGTGTAGTGCAACTGCGCGAGGCTCATGCGTCGGCCCTCTTCGTCCTTGCCACATACGTCCCCGTGCGCCAGCACGCCCCGCCCTCGTCGGCCTTCCGTCATGGACCGGCCGTACGGGCGCGGCGACGACCCCGGCGGGGAACGGTCCGCAATCGCGGGAGCGACGCTATCAAGGTGCGGCGGGGCCGCAGGCACGCTGCCGAAACGTGATCTGTGCAACTGTCCCGGGCCGGTCGGTCCAGCGGGACGAGGTACCTGCCGTACGCAACCTCAGGCTTGGGCGGCGTACGCGACGAAGCCGGTCCAGGCGGCGGGGGAGAGGGTGAGCTGAGGTCCTTCTTCGATCTTGGAATCCCGGACGTGGACGGTGTCGGGGCAGGTAGCGATCTCTACGCAGGAGTCGCCGTCGCCACCGCTGTAGGTGCTCTTGAACCAGGCCGGTTCGGACGTGCTCATAGCGCTCCTCGCATTCGCTCGAGCAGACTCACCGTGTCCTCATGGGTGAGAGCCTGCGAGCGCATCTTGGCATACCGCCTCTGCAACACACTTACGTCATCCGGATCAGAGATCAGGTGGCCGGTGCGCTGCCCCTCGGAGTATGCGAGAAGTCTGTGGTCCGGCGTCTCAAGAAGCTGAATGGGACCCTCCAGTCCGGCGTGGTTCTCCCGTTGCAGAGGCATCACCTGAAGCTCGACGTTACGCAGTTCTGCACACCGCAGTACGTGGTCGATGAGGTCCTTGGTGGTCTCCTTGCCGCCTGTGCGGCGCAGGAACAGGGCTTCTTCGATGATGAAGCTGTACTCGGTGTGAGGTCCCTCCCGCAGGAGCCGCTGGCGCTCAGTGCGAGCTAAGAGCTGCACCTCGATCTGGTCATCGCTCAATGCCGGCACGCGGTTTTCGAAGACCGCCCTGACGTAGGTATCGGATTGCAGCAGCCCCGGGACCACCCGGCATTCGTACGTGCTGAGACTGATCGCATCCGTCTCCAGGTGCGCCCAGTGGCGGAACCACTTCGCCAACCCCCGCTGCCGCGACAAGTGCTTCGCCGCAGCCTTGATCACGCCGAACGCATCCAGTACCTCCTCCGCCCGGTCCACGAACGCGGGCGGTGGGAACCGGCGCCCCTGTTCGATCGAGGCGACCGTCGGCACCGAGTACCGCACCCTGGGGGCGAACTCCTCCTGCGTGAGCCGCGCCCGCTTACGGAAGACCTTGACCACCTCGCCGAACGCCTTCAGACCGTCCGAAGGCTCCGGCTCCCCGTCCGCACCCATCGTGCCGCCCGTGCCACCCGCGCCGTCCGTCATGTCCGGCCACCTCCCGTGCCCACCTGCCCCGGTCCGTAACTCACCCATGGTCACTGACTGTTACGCGTACTGTCGACCCGTTGCACTCGTACGGTGACTCAGCGTACGAGTTCCTGAGCTGGTGGAAGGGGCCTGGCGTTCGCCACGGTGGGCGCATGGAAGTACCGTTTGCCCCCCAATTCCCCGTTACCGTCCGTGTGTTCGTTCAGCGATTCAGCTCCACGCCGCGCGGCGCCCGGCTCGCCCGAAAGCTTGCCCTGCACCAACTGAACGACTGGGGTGTCCCGTACGGCGGTGACGCGTCCGAGACCGCCGCGCTGATCGTTGCCGAGCTGGCGGCGAATGCGGTGACGCACGGCCGGGTGCCGGGGCGGGACTTCGAGTTGAGGATCGTCCACGCGCCGGGCGACGGGCGCACGCTCGGCGTCCTGCGGATCGAGGTCACGGACACCCGGGGCGACCGGCGTCCGCCGGGGCCGGGGGAGGTGGTGGCGCCACCGCCCGGTTCCGGCAGCGGGCACGGGCTGATCCTGGTCGAGGCGCTGGCCGACCGGTGGGCGGTGCTGGAGCGCGTACAGCCCGGCAAGACGGTCCGCGCCGAACTGGACCTGCTGTACTGACCGAGGCGGCGGCGTTCTGGACTCAGGCCGGCAGGACGGCCTGGATGCGGGAGAGGGTGAACACCCGGTTGTCCTGGCGCAGATGGCAGTAGCCGTAGAGATAGGGCGGATCGAAGTCGAGTTCGCTCACGGTGCGGACGGTCCGGCCCCCGGACGCCGCGATGTACTCGATGGTGATGGGCTCGCCCTCGTCGATGGCGTACGCGAGCTGGCGCACGTCGGCCAGGGGCAGCGCATCGGTACTGCCGTCCAGGATCTCCTCGGTGTCGGTCCCGTAAGGGACTCCCTTACCGGGGCATGGCTGCGGCGCATGGTCGGGGGCCGCCAGCAGCCGGGCCGCCAGATCGGCGGTCCGGCCCTCGTCCGGCGGCCTTCTGCGGGCTGCAGGCACGGTGGGGCTGTCGGTCGCGGCGGCGGGCTGGGACACGCGCCGCCGGCCCGGCCGCTCCACCCGAACGGCCCCGTCGTCGGCCGTTGCCACCGGCGAGTATCCGGCAGCGCGCAGGGCTGCCAGTGCTGCGTCGGGCTCCGCGCGGCACAGAAGCACGGTCGGGGCGACGGAACGCAGCCCCAGGTGGGTCAGCTCGCGATGTGCGGCCACCTCGACGAGCAGCGCTGTGTCCTCGCTGACCAGGACACAGGCGGCCGGGGCGAGCCGGATGCGGCCGTGGCGTCGGGCTGCGTCGGTGATCAGGTAGCTCAGTGCCTGGGGCAGAGCGGTGTCCGTCACCTCGCGGAGATCTGCCTCGATCCGGTCAGGGGTGTGACCCGCGTCCAGCGCTCGGCGCAGCGATGCAGGGCTGAACCGCCAGACCGAGGCGGCCGACCGGGTTTCCCGGTCGGCAAGGGAGTCCAGGAGTGTGGCCAGCCGGGCAGTCGGAGTGCCGGTCACCACGGCGGTGAGGTCGGCGCCGATGCGGGCGCGGTCGGTTGCATCGGGCAGCAGCCGTCGGGCGTGGTCGCGAAGGGCTGCCGAGTGCCGGCCCAGCAGGGCCGCGCCCAGTGGGGTCAGCGCGCCCCGGGCGACGGTCCCGAGCAGTTCGGCCTCCCGGGTCACCGAGGCAAATGGGGTGGCGTCATCAGGGAGTTCGTCGGCGAGCGGACGGAACCACGATACCGACGAGCCGAGGTCGGTGACCGCCCGCGCGCCATGGCCGGGCGGAAGGGAGGCCGCGGCGTTCAGCACTCCCTGCCGTGCCGTCTCACACCCGGTACAGTGTGCCGCCCGGCGTACCGCGGGCAGCGCCTTGCCGTCCTCGTCGCGGGATCCGGTCGGGGTGAGTCCGAGCAGCCACCAGGCACGCAGCAGCAGGACGAACCGTTCCGCGGGCTCCCATGAGGCCCACACGTCATACGCATCGGTCACGGCCAGGACCGTGTCCTCGTACTCGACCAGGCCGGCCGCGTACGCACACTCCAGCACCAGCCGCACCACCGCTTCCTCGGACCCGCTGTCCTTGCCCAGACGGGCCAGTTCACGTGCGCCGACGCCTCCGGACTTGAGGGCCGCCACAGGGCGCTCCGCGCACCGGGCGAGAAGTACCGCGGCCTGGCCGGCGAAGGAGGTGCTCGCGGCTGCGGCCTCACGCTCGATCTCGTCCTCGGTCACCGCTGCAAGGGCCGGTTTCGGCGGCTGCGGGTCGAACGAGGCGTGCCAGTCCGGACCGTACTGCGCGATCCTCACTTCGGCGGGCACGTGAACGGGGCCGTGCCCCCATTGGTCCATCACAATCAACGCCCGCTCCAGCAGCCAGCGTTCGCCGGTCCCCGACCGGTCGGCTCCGTGATACTCCTCTGGGTCGAGGAACCGGGTCAGCGCCTCGCGGGCGCCCGGCGGCGCCGAGGCCAGAAGGTCAAGCATGGTGTGCGGGTTCTGGTGATGCGCCACGATTGCGTCGAGACGGTCCTGCCGCCGAGTGCCGGGCTTGAGGCCCAGTCTGGCGGCCGTCCTACCGAGCTCTGCCGACGGGACGGCGGCCAACAGCTCGGCCACGCCCTGACCGAGACCGAGCGGGGACTCCCACGCGCCCCGCAGCGCCGGAGTCATGTGCAGTCGGCCTGCCAGGTCCGGCCAGACGAGGGCATGGGCGGTGAGGGTGTCCAGCGCGGCGGAGATGCCTTGGGCGTCCGTGCCGAGCAACGTCTCCAGGGCCGTGCGGGAGGCCGGCTGCGGCAGGGCCGCAAGCGCCTGGGCCAGCTGCAGACAAGGGAGCGGCAGCTTGTTGAGGCTATCCACCACCGACCCGATGCGCTGAAGGCGCTCCGCGAGCTCGCCGAGCGACCGCGGGTCCGGTGCCACCGCTGCGTCGGGTCGTGCATCGAGGAGTCGTCGCAGCTGCTGCGCCCCCAGACTCCGCAACCATCCGACCGGATCGGACCCGTCCGGCCCGTCGTTACTGTCCGGGGCAACCGGTCTGCGAGACGCCCGAGGACCAAC
The DNA here is from genome assembly GCF_053593595.1 of Streptomyces sp. NPDC002206. Taxonomy (NCBI): domain Bacteria; kingdom Bacillati; phylum Actinomycetota; class Actinomycetes; order Kitasatosporales; family Streptomycetaceae; genus Streptomyces; species Streptomyces sp. NPDC002206. The sequence goes on along the minus strand of NZ_JBSFCW010000015.1, from coordinate 89,296 downwards.
GAGGTGCAGGGGGCTGTTGGAACCAAAGGCGTCGCCCATGGGAAGTTCACCTGCTCGGATCTGGCCGATGTGACGTGCCGACCGGGCGCTGTCGGCGGAGAGGGCCGATGACCGCCTCGCGCAAGGGGCAACACCCGTTCGCCGTACGAATCCTAACGGTGGCGAGAGACCTGCCCAGATCTGCTTGACAAACATGACGGCGTGACGACGGACTTCGACTGTATTGATCGTGGTGACCGCACTCACCGGCCGGTTCTGCTTGTCGTGGCGATCGAAAATGGGGCACTCTGGGCGCATGGCCGCCGAGCCTGTCGACTACAGCCGAGGCATCGACCCGGAACGTGCTCTGAAGTATGCCGTCCAGTACATCCGGGGCGATCGTGCCCAGATTGTCGAAGGGTTCATCGAGCCCGTGTCGCCCACCTGGGATCACGAGGCCACGGCCGAGGTGATCCGCGACCAGATCAAGCCGCGCGCTCGCGAATTGGGATGCGTCACCGGGTCGGGGAATCTGGACCTGCCCGGCTCGTCGAACTGGTATGTACCCGACATCGCCGTCGTACCGGCTGCGGACGCGAAGGGTGCGGGTGCGCTGCTTCCCGATCAGACGCTGCTCGTGGTTGAGGTGACCAGCGAGTCCGACGCGGAAACGGACCGGGTCGTGAAGCGGAAACGGTATGCCGAGTACGGGGCGCCGCTGTACCTGCTGGTCGACCGGGTGGAACGTAGCGTCACCCTGTTCGCCGAGCCCGGACGCCTGGGGTACACACGGGTGGACGGACCGCACCCGTTCGGGACCGTGTTGCACCTTCCGGGGCCGTTCGACCTGGACCTGGATACGGGCGAGCTGTGAGCGCAGCGTAGGCGTGCGGTTCCGCGTACGCCACGGGCGTAGGTTCGGGGCTGCACGCCACCCTGCCCGTCGGCAACCGAGGAGAGTGCACACGGCATGGCTGAACAGTCCCGCACATCGCCGGTACCACAAGCGTCCCAGGTCCAGCTCTCCGCAGGTCCGGTCGAGTACCGGGACACCGGCGGTGACGGGCCCGTCGTCGTCCTGCTGCATGGAGTCGCCATGGACGGCTCGCTGTGGCGGCACGTCGTCGCCGATCTGCGCTCCGACCACCGGTGTGTTGTCCCGACCCTGCCACTCGGCGGCCACCGCCGCCCCATGAAGCCGGACGCCGACCTGTCGATCCTCGGCGTGGCCCGGCTGGTTGCGGAGTTCCTCGATGCGCTCGACCTCACCGACGTCACCCTGGTGATGAACGACTGGGGCGGGGCACAGGCTCTCGTCGCCGACGGGCGCGATGAGCGGATCGGGAAGCTCGTCATCACCTCCTGCGAGGCCTTCGACAACTTCCCGCCCGGACTGCCCGGCTCCAATCTTTACGCCTTCGCCAAGATGCCCGGCGGGCTGAACATCGCCTTCAACCTGCTGAAGCTGAAGCCGATGCGACGGCTGCCGATGACCTGGGGCCGGATGAGCAGGCGGCCGGTGCCACACGAGGTGATGGATGCGTGGTTCCGGCCGCTGTGGACCGACCCGGAGATCCGTCGCGACCTTCGAAAGTACGTTCTTGGGGTGCCGTCGAAGGCCGAACTCATGGGATGGGCCGAAAGGTTGGGCGAATTCCACCGACCGGCGCTGGTCGTCTGGGCGGCCGAGGACAAGGTCATGCCGCCGGCGCACGGCCGTCGGCTCGCCGAACTGCTGCCCGAGGGGGAGTTGGTGGAGATCGCCGACAGTTACACGCTGATCCCCGAGGACCAGCCGCAGCAACTCAGCAATCACATCAGGTCGTTCCTGCAGAAGCATTGAGCGCGGGTTCTGGCGACACGACCCCGATCACCGCTGTGTGCCCCGAACTCCGCCCGAGCGGACGAGTGCCCGGGCCGGGCGAAACGGTCTCTCGGCTGTCCTCGTCACGGAGTCCTGGTCAGTTCGCGCAGGTGACCGACGCGGGCGTGCACATCGCTCGCGGCAATTGCTTGATGGGAACCTTCGGCTTTCGACGGTGATCTTCCGCAGTTAACGTATTACTCCCCTCTAAGGAAATTTCGTGCATAAAGAATTCGTGACTCCGGATCCTCAGGACATCGTCAACGCTCTGGGGTGGAGGCTGAAATTACCGGTGACACTCAGCGGACCTTGAAGTTGGGTGACGTCACTGGCGAAGATTTGACCTTCTCGTTCGACTCGGTCGGCCAGTCGGTCAGCGTTTCTTGGTGTACCTCATCCGGTAGGAATATCCTGAAACTGTTCAGGGGGGGTGCAACGCTTTTGCGTATCGTCGAGGAGGGTGGAGAGGCGCAGCTTCTGACTGAATTCGAGACTCAAGACACCACTGGTGAGCTCAGGGTATGCATCTTTCCTGAAGTGAGCATTACCGATAAATCACTCTTCTCTTGATCTGCTTGCAACCCACTTCCCTCTTTTGCTGGAAATGGCCGGCTCTCTCGTCGGCGAGTGCGTAATTAAATACCTGAGTAGCCGCCAAAGAAGTTGGCGTGTGCGGTGTGGGATCAGGAGGTCCTGAATACCGAGCGGACCTGTTGGAATTGGCTCAGGATTGGAACCAGAATGCCATCACTGGCGCGGCGCCCCATGCAGGTTCTCAGCGAGCTCGGTGAGCTCGCCTGGTTCAAACTCACCTCAGAGCGGCACCCGCTCTACGGATACCAACAGCTCCCGTTTCTCGGATAGCGTTTCAGGTCTCCACGAGAAGGGGTCGCGGAGGCTCCAGCCTTGCGATGCTCAGCCCTCGTTCTCCGTCGGCGGTGCGGATGCCGATGTCCCACATCGGCCTGAGCTGACCGTCCCCCGGAAAGGGCAGTTCGACGTCCGCCCTCCTCCGCATCCGTCAGGCTCAACGTTGCCCGGACAGTGGAGTCGCGGCACAAGCTCGTCCGCGACATCTGTCATGGCCCGCGAGGGCCAGGAGGACCAGCTCGGAGCTCTCGCACTGGTCTTGAACGCCGCGGTGCTGTGGACCACCCGCTACCTGGACACCGCCGTCGAGCAGCTGCGTGCGCTGCCCGCCGATCAGCGCGAGTACCAGGTTCTGGAGGAGGACGTCGCCAGGCTCTCCCCGCTGCGCCACGCCAACCTGAACGTGCTCGGCCGCTACACCTTCCGTGACTCCGGCCACGTCAGGGAATCGAGCCAGTCGATCAGGAGGCGGTTGACCTCGTCGGGGCGTTCCTGCTGGAGCCAGTGGCCGCAGCCGTCGAGGATGTGCGAGTCGGCCAGGCCCGGGAGTGTTGCCGGGTAGGCGTTGATCGCGTCGGCCATCCAGGTCGTGGAGGCGTCCAGGCCGCCGCCGATGAACAGGGAGGGCTGCTTGACGGTGGCGCCGCTGTAGGGGGCGAGGTCCTCCCAGTCGCGGTCCATGTTGCGGTAGCGGTTGAGTGCCCCGGTCATGCCGGTGCGCTCGAATTCCCCGGCGTACACGTCGAGGTCGCCCTCGGTCAGCCAGGAGGGCAGCCGGCCGCCGGGGAAGCGGTCGCGCAGCTGTCCGCCGGTGCGGTTCACGAAGTGCGGGTCGGACTCGGCCTGCGTCGGCATGGTGTCGGCGGACAGGGCCGCGTAGAAGCCCGCGAGCCAGCCCCGGACGTCGGGTTCGATCTCGGCCTCGGCACGGCCGGGCTCCTGGAAGTACGAGACGTAGAACTCCTCGTCGCCGCCCATCTGCGCGAAGACGTCGGTGGGGCGGGGCCCGCCGGGCGGGGCGTAGGGGACGCTCAGCAGCCCGACGGCACGGAAGACCTCGGAGTGGAGCAGGGCGGAGGTCGCCGCGATGTTCGAGCCCCAGTCGTGCCCGATGATCACCGCTGTCTCCTCGCCCAGGGCGCGCACGAGCGCGACGTTGTCCTCCACCAGGGCGAGCATCCGGTACGCGTCCGTCGCGGCCGGCTTGGAGGAGCGGCCGTAGCCACGCACGTCTAGAGCGACGGCCCGGTACCCCGCCGCAGCGAGTGCCGGGAGCTGCCGGCGCCAGGAGTACCAGGACTCGGGGAAACCATGGACGAGCACGACCAGCGGCCCGGTGCCCTGCTCGACCAGGTGCAGCCGCCCGGCGGGTGCCTCGATGGTGCGGTGGCGCAGGTCAGCGGAGGGCGTGGGCTGGTGCATGGCTTCTCCTCGGGTTCACGGGCGGCCGCGATTACGCACCGATCATGCGGTGCGGCGGCCGAGAGACGCGACTCTCCTTGCCATTCGGGCAAACTTGCAGGACAGGGCGGTGGACGCGGCCCGGCTGGAAGGAGCGGGGCGACGATGACGGACGACGGCACAGCCGACACGCTGGCGACCGTGGGCCCCCGGCTGCGGGCCGTGCGCGAGCGGCGCGGTGCCACGCTCACCGACGTCAGCCGTGCGACCGGCATCTCGCTGAGCACGCTGTCGCGGATCGAGACCGGCCGGCGCAAGCCGACCCTGGAGGCGCTGCTGCATCTGGCGAAGGCGTACGGCGTCTCGCTGGACGAACTGGTCGGCACCGCATCCGCCACGGCGGCCGGAGCGCGTACCTCCGCGCCGCGGCGTCCGGGGGAGGACAAGGCGGTCTTGCCGCTGACCCGGTACGTCGGTGGGCTGCACGCCCACAAGCACGTCCTGCCCGCCACCGGCGAGCAGCCCCTGCGGCCGCGGCAGGAGTCCCACGAAGGGTACGAATGGCTGTGCGTGCTGTACGGACGGCTATGGCTGGCCCTCGGCGAACGCGACCTCGTCCTCACCGCCGGGGAAGTCGCCGAGTTCGACACCCGCACCCCTCACGGAGTCGCGAACGCCGGACCTGACGGACCGGTCGAATACCTGATCATGTTCGGGCCCCAAGGCGAACGCCTGCGACCGCACACCGACGCCAACGCCATCGCACCAGGCCAACCGGAACCGGGTGCGAGTAGGTGAGGTAGAGGATCGGACCGTTGTTACGAGTTGATGGTGAGCGCGGGGTCGTCGGCGAGGCCTACCAATACGGCATGGGCGAGGAGCCTTTTCGCTCTGAGTGTCGGCTCCTTGGGCGGCTCGGGCCGAGCGGACTCCAGGGCCTTCCGCCTTCCTCGCCGCCAGGATGCCGACGCCGTGCGGCATCACACTCCGGTACGCGTTCCGGCTCCCCGATCTGTCCGGCGGGTCAGCCGGGACGGTACCGGTGGTGACTCCTGTTTCTCTTCGGCCGGCAGGCGGCCGAAGTCTCATCCGTGCTCCCGGAGGTACGCCTCCAGCTCTGCGGCTCCGGTCAGCATCGCGCGCCCGCGGGCGGACAGCCGGCCGTGCCAGTCGCACAGTGCGGCCTCCAGCGGCTCCAGCCCGCCGGCCGCCCGTACCTGGGCGATCAGCGGGGCGATCTGCTCCAACAGGTAGCCGCCCCGCCTGAGCTGGTGGGCCAGCCGGGCGTCCCGTACGTCGGCCTCGTCGTAGACGCGGTACCCGGTCCGCGGGTCGCGGTGCGGGCGCATCAGCCCGGCGCGCTCCCATTTGCGCAGCGTCGCGGGCCGGATTCCGAGCTTGTCCGCCAGCGGCCCGATGAACGTGCCGCCGGGCCCGGACACCGCGGCCGGCTCGGACCCCGCACCGGGCTCGGGCGCCGTGGTGGGCTCCAGGTCGCGGAGGGCGCTCTCCACGGCCTGGAGGGTCTGGCGGTCGTCGAGGAGCTGGGCGTGGCTCTCGTCGATGAGGCGGAACGCACCGTCGACCGCGCCCTGGTTCACGGCCCGCATGATCGACGTCGCCGTCCGGTGGCCGTGGCCGGGTACCAGGGCAAGAAACGCGCGCAGGGCCCCCGCGTGCAGCGAGGTGTAGGTGCGGTAGCCGTGGGGTGTGCGACCGCCGGCCGGAAGGATGCCGGCCTCCTCGTAGTTCCTGATCGCCTGCGTGGACAGACCGTGCCCGCGCGCCAGATCAACCGGCCTGAGCCGATTGCTGCTTTGAAGGTTTCTCCCCATGGGGCCGACGATATCGCGGGAAAGTTTCAACCGAAGGTTCAACGATACCGTTGAAGGCATGGCTACCGACATCAAGGACACTGCCCATGCCGTCGAGGCTGCCGCCGTCATGAGGATGCTCCCGGGCCGGCCTCGGCTGCTCGCCCTGGGCGAGCCCACTCACGGCGAGGACGCTCTGCTCGACCTGCGGAACGAGCTCTTCCGGCAGCTTGTTGAGCAGGAGGGCTACCGGACGATCGCGATCGAGAGCGACTGCATGATGGGCCTGGTCGTGGACGACTACGTCACCTCGGGCACGGGCACTCTCGAAGAGGTCGTGGAGCAGGGGATCAGCCACGGCTGGGGGACCTCCGCGGCCAACCGCGAGCTCGTGCGCTGGATGCGCGCCTACAACGTCCGCGCCGACGACGACGGCCGGCCCGCGTCCGAGCGGCTCCGCTTCGCCGGTTTCGACGGCCCGCTGGAGATCACCCACGCCGCGAGCCCCCGGCAGGCCCTCACCGCACTCCACGGCTACCTCGCAGCCCGGGTGGACGCGGACCTGCTCCCCTGCACCGCGGACACGCTCGATCGCCTGCTCGGGGCCGACGACCGGTGGACCGATCCCGCCGCGATGATGGACCCGTCCCGGTCCACGGGGCAGTCGGCCGAGGCCGGCCAACTGCGGCTGCTCGCCGACGATCTGGTGGCACTGCTCGACGCGCAGACGCCCCACCTGATCACGGCGACCTCGTGGGACGACTGGGACCGGGCGCGACTGTACGGGCGCACTGCCCTCGGTCTGCTGCGCTACCACTACTGGATGGCCGACACCTCACCGGCCCGCATGACCCGGCTGGTAGGTGTGCGGGACCAGATGATGGCCCACAACCTCCTCGCCGTCGCGGCTCGGGGCCCGGCACTCGTCCACGCCCACAACTCCCATCTCCAGCGGGAGAAGAGCACGATGCGGATGGGTGGGATGCCGCTGGAGTGGTGGAGCGCCGGTGCGCTGGTGAGCGCCCAACTCGGTGAGGAGTACGCCTTCGTGGCCACAGTCCTCGGCACGATCCGGCATCGGGGAGTGGACACACCGCCGCCGGACACCGTCGAAGGACTCCTGTACGCGCTCCCGGAGGACCGCTGCGTCATCGACGCCCCGCGGCTGGCCACCGCCCTCGGCGACACGCGGCCCGCGCCCCGCGTATCCCCCTGGTTCGGCTACGCCGCGTTCGACCCGGCCCACCTGGCGGACAGCGACGGCATCGTGTTCGTCAAGGACGTCCCGCAGAGCTAATGCCACCATCAGCAGTCCGGCCTCTTGGAGCGCCTCGGATGCGCGGCAGGCGTCCCGGCCGCCAACGGCGAATACGACCGCTCAGCGCCGGCCGCCCCCGGCGCACCGGCATCGAGGTCGCAGTGACTCCGGGGTGTTGTCGCGGCCCGGCGGACCGGCGCGAGTGTTCGGTCTCTCCGCAACGGCAACGAAGCGGGGGCGAGGCCGCTGGATGCGGCCCCGCCCCCGTGCCGGTCAGCGAGAGCTGACCGGGTGGGCACTCACTTCAGGCCGAAGGCCCGGGTGATGCTCTGCTTGACAGTGTTGCCCTCGGTGTCGCCGGCGCTGGTGCGCAGCGTCACGTACCGCGCCTTGGCGGGGGCGTTCAGCTGGGTGCTCCAGCCCTGGGCGGTGCGGGTCAGGGCCGGGTGCTGCCACGTGACGCCGTCATCGTAGGAGACGTCCACGTTCACCGTTTTGATGGTGTCGGAGCTGGGGCCGCCCGGAAGGTGCGAGGGCGTGACGGTGATAGCGGCTCGGCGGCCTGTCTTGCCGGCGGCGTTCATATCCTCGACCGCGTAGTCGAGCTGGATCAGCGGCAGAACAGCGTAGGTACCGGGGTCGGGCCGCTGAGAGGTGAAGCCCCACTCGGTCCTGGTCGTGACCGAGTAGTCGTTCTCCCAGAAGCCCCGCATGTTCTCCGAGACCAGGCGGTAGGACTGCTTGTCGGGACTGTCCAGCGTGAGGGGGTACCGAGGGCTGCCGATGGTGTCGGTCGTGGAGTACCTGAGCATGAGGTCGCCCTGGTACATCTGCACACTGTTACGCACACCGGTGTTGTTGAGGGTCCTGCCGACGTGTCCGGATCCGGAGTCGGCCCAGCCCGGGATCACTGCCAGGACATCGTCGCCCACACGCACAGGCACGTAGTTGGCGTTCGACCGGGGACGCTGGATCGGCCCGAAGTACTCCAGGTGGGAGGTCGTGCCGGTCGGGTACCGCTTCACGGAGTCACTGCTGATCTGAAGCTGCTGATTGACATTGGCCTCTTCCACCCAGTCCGTGTCGCGCGACACCCAGTCGGTGCGCTCGGCCTGGGCGGGGGTGGGCAACAGGTTGGCTCCGGAGAAGCCCAGCCACACGGCGGAACGGAACTCCATGCCCCGCGCAGGCCGGTTGTTGCGGAAGGAGACATCCACCCGGTTGAGGTCACCACTCTGCGGCCGGTAGGTCGGGTCCGCCGGGATGACGGCCTCGTGGTGGCTGATGTCGTAGAGGTAGTCCGTGGTCGGGTGGGAGGTCACCTTGAGCGCCGTGCTCCCGCCCTTCTGGATCCGGCCGATCAGCTCGTCGCCCTCGTCCGCGGTCAGCGAGGCCACCGTCAGGGGCGGCGGGTTCCCGGTCTCGGCCCAGGGATTGTCCAGGTCGGTGCCCCACGGGTCCAGGCGTCCGTCACCGTCGTTGACGACGAGCAGCACCTTCGCCCCGGCCTTGGCTGCCTGCTCGGCCTGCTTGGCCGGCCCGACGGCATCGCTGCGCCGGACCACGACGGCCTTGCCCACGGCGTCGATACCGGCGTAGGCGGCGGCGCCGCCCTCCCCGGCATAGACGGCCGTGTACTGGCGCGTGCCCTCCTGGAGCGGGGTCTGTCCGCGCGCGACGATCAGGTCGTCGAAGTTACGCGTACCGGACGTGACCTTCAGGGCCGGCTCTGTCAGGCGCCAGTTGCCGCCGAACCCGAAGGTGCCCGTGGTGACCGGCTTGGTGGGCAGGGCCCAGACGCTGTCGTACCCGCTGTTGGGCCACCGCTGCATGGACAGCCAGTTCCCGCTGTCGAACCCCCGGTAGAGGTCGATGCGGGTCTCGGCGAGGGTGGTCTCCTGCGGGGCCCGGACGGAGACCTGCTTGGCCTTGGAGGCGTCCAGGTCCACCGTGGTGTCCTGGTCGACGGCCACCTCGGGAACAGTCAGGATCGCCTTGCCCTTGGAGTGCGGCCCGTGAGCGCCCTCGACATCGCTCTCCAGGCTCACGAGGTAGGTGCCGGCAGGCACCTCCACCGTGCCGGTGCCCGAGTCGTCCAGCTGCAGCGGCCCCATGAAGACCTTGTCGCTGATCAGGTACACATCGCCGGCCATCGGGCGGCCGCTGCGGTCCTTGCCGTTGAGCGTGAGGGTGTGGCGCGGGGCCTGCTTGTAGGCGCCGGTAATGGTATGGGCGAGCAGCGCACCGGACACATCGGTGGCGAGGATCTGCCCCGAGGTCATGGTGTCGGCCTTCACGAGGCCGAAGTCGGTCGTGAGGGTTACCTTGCTGCTGCCGTGCGCGGGGACGGTGACCTGAGGTGCCGACAGGGTGAACGCGCCGGTGGCGGCACCGGGAACCTGGACCGCCAGGTCGAGGGTGACCGGACTGTCCCCGGTGTTGGTGTAGGTCACCTGCTTGTCGGACTTGTCGTCGGCCGGCGCCGTGGAGGCTCGGTAGCCGCCGTACACGCTGTCGGTGGCGAACACCGTGCCCTTGACGGCGGCGGCGACGTCGAGGCGGCCGCTGCCGCCCTCGTACGACGAGTACTGGGAGGTCTCCTTGGTGGTGCTGACCAGGCCGTCCTTGAGCTGCTGCCCGGTCCAGTCCGGGTGGGCCTCGGCGAGCAGCGCGGCGGCGCCGGCGACATGCGGGGTGGCCATCGAGGTCCCGCTCAGCGTCTGGTAATAGCCCGCGCCGTCGGCGGCGTACTGCGAGCGTGCCGCCAGTACGTCGACGCCCGGTGCGGTCAGCTCCGGCTTCAGCCCGGCGTCGCCCTGGCGAGGGCCGGTGCTGGAGAACTCGGCGAGCCGGTCGGAGGTGTCCACCGCGCCGACGGACAGCGCGGCGTCGGCGACGCTGGGCGTCGAGACGGTGTGCGGGCCGCCGTTGCCGGCCGCGATGGTGAACAGCGCGCCGGTCTCGGCGCTGAGCTGGTTCACGGCCTCGCTCATCGGGTCGTGGCCGTCGCTGGGCCCGGCGCCCAGGCTCATGCTGATGACCTTGGCGTGCTGGTCGCGGGTGGCCCACTCCATGCCCGCCAGCACCCAGGACTCCTGGCCGGAGCCGTCATTGTCCAGCACCTTGCCGATGTGCAGGCGCGCGCCGGGGGCGACGCCCTTCTCCTTGCCGTCGGAGGCGGCGCCGGTGCCGGCGATGGTCGAGGCGACGTGAGTGCCGTGACCGTTGTGGTCCTCGACGTCCTGGTCGGGCACGAAGCTCGTGCTCGCGGCCACCTGACCGACGATGTCGGGGTGTTGGGTGTCCACACCGGTGTCCAGCACGGCCACGTCGACACCCTGTCCGGTGTCACCGCCCGCCCACACCTGCGGTGCGCCGATCTGCGCGGTGGTGTCGGCCAGGTCGGCCTTGACCTTCTCGTCCAGCCAGACCTTCGCGATCCCGTTGCGCAGCTGGGGCTTGGCCCCTGCGCTGCGACCGCCGGCCGCCGCGGTCCCGCCGGTGAGCGAGGACCAGAAGTCTGCTGCCTTCGTCCGGTGCTCCGACAGCGCCGCGCCCTGAATGCTGCTCAGGGCGAGGGTCCTGGTGGCGCCGGAGGGCACGGCCTGGGTCCGCGCGCGGACGGCAGCGTCGGTGTAGGTGACGATCAGGGGCAGGCTGCTGCTCTGCTCGTCCCCGTAGCCGTCCGCCAGCAGCTTGGTGACGTTGAAGAGCTCGCGGTCCAGCTTTTTGGCGGCGAGGTACGGAACGGCGGCGTCCGGGTATACGTAGGTGTCCTTGCCGACCTTGTAGGTCGTGGCGCCGGTGAGCTGACCGTCCGCACCCTGTACGGAACGGGTGACCTTGCCGTCGGCGGCAGTGTTGACGGTGACTTTGTCGCCGGTCAGCAAGGTGACGGTACGTGAGGTCGGCTGGTGTGTCGCAGTGCTGGCGGAGGACCGGTCCTGTGTGTTGGTCCCCGGTGCTGCGGTGGCAGGCACCGCCTGCTGAGCCGTGAATACGGCCAGCACGACACCGATAGCCAGCGCCGCCCGTCTGCGGGCGGGTATGGAGGGCATACTGATTCCTTTATGGACATGGCAACCATTTTTTCCGATGTATTACACATCGTCAGGTTGCGCCAAATGAGGCCTGATCTCGTTATGGTGTTTTTCGGCTCGACTTCAGATCCTTGGCGTACTTGGGGTACGCCGGTTCGGGGCGCACGGCGATCCGTAGCCCCTGCGGCCGGCCGACGAGGCCGACCGTGTCGGTGATCTCCACCGGAGCGGCGTCGCCGCGCGGCCTGCCCCTGGTCGAGGCATGGGAATGCTGCGCAAGGAGACCCCTCGAGTGAGGTGAAAAAGCAAGAGCGCGTACGTTGTCGGGCGTCCTCCGCCACCACCTGGGAGTGCGTGTGTCGACCGTGTGCCGGGCCCAGGGTTGCGTCGGTCATTCGACTGCATGACCAACTCGTGGCTGCTCAGGTACCCGTGCGCCGTCGACTCCTGCTGACTGCGGGCTCAGCATCACCTGCGAACGCTACGAACTCGATGTGATTCGGCCTGGACCGAAGAACGACATTCCGGAAGGATCGGCTCAGGCTGTCATGGTCTACCGCATACACTTCACGGTGCAGGATCTGGCCCGGACTCGTGTGGCTGAGGCGCCGATGCCGCTGCACGAGTTGGAACTTGCAGCGCGAGCCCTGCAGAGCCGCAGCCAGCCCGCCCGACTCGACGCCTGGCGGCACCATGCTCGCGCGCAGCTGTCTGCCCAAGCGCGCATGGTCCTGACCCTCATGCCTGCTGTGGGATATTCGCCAGGCTTCCTCAGCCCCACCAAAGTGGGCGCTGTCGAAGACCTTTTGGAACAGGTACGCAGCACGCCTCGCGAGCGGGTGAGGGCGAGTCTGCTGGAAACAGCGCATCATCATCCTTCTCTCCCCGAGTGGACTCGCCACCTGGCAGACGATGCATCTTTGTTCGCTGAGCTCTGCACAGGACTCAGCCATCTCCACGCATGCCTGCTCGGTCCGCACTGGGACCAGTTCACGGAACACTTGGCGGTCGATCGAACCCTGCGTTTGCAGCAGTTGCTCACCGGCGGTGTCGAGCAGCTGCTGACCCAGGCCAACCCCCAGTGGATGCGGTGGAACCCGCCGGTTCTGGAAGTCCGGATGGCGAACGGAGCCGATCGTGACCTCTACCTGGAAGGGGAAGGGTTCTTGTTCATTCCGTCGATGTTCTGCACACGCGCCATCGTCACCGACGGCCGGCCCGTTTCCGTGAGCTATCCCGCCGGCCAGGACCAGCGCCCCCGTGAGCTCACCACCCGTGCTTCCGCACCTGGTCAGGCTCGCTCCCCCGGTGTGTCGACGCTTCTGGGCCGCACGCGTACCACGGTGCTCACCACCATCGCGGAGCACCAAGGCTGTTCCACCAAGGAATTGGCCGCTCGTGCAGGCATCGCACCTGCGAGCGCAAGCGAACACGCATCCGTTCTTCGCGAAGCCGGATTGATCCACTCTCTCCGTCACCGAAATTCCGTGCTTCACAGCCTCACCCCCCTCGGCCTGGCACTCCTCAACACCCCGGAGGGAGGGTGAGTTCTTCTCGACCTTGCGGCTGCTCCAGCGGCGGTGATGCCGGCGAGGGGTACAGCCGGGGCACGCGCCCCCGCGTCCACCGGATGGGCCAAGCAGCAACCGGGGGACGACCGGGTCCCCTCACGCGATGAGGTGCCGGGCCGCGACAACCTGCCGCGGGCGATCGGCGACTGATCGCCCGCTCGGTTCCAGGGGCCGGCCGCCCGTTCCACAGGGCGGCCGGCCCCTCCGTCCGGTGCAGGCATGAAGCGGAGCTGCGGCTGCGCTTAAGAAAACCTCGATGGACCTGGAGCGCGGGGTACGGCAGATTTCTCCGTGACGGCAGAGGATGGTGCGCGGCAGCCGATCACCGCGCGCGCTGCCCATGTCGTCCCTCCTCTTTCCCCGGGCCGCAGGCTGCCTCAGGCATGCCCCCGGCCCGGGGCAATCACCACGTACCACGTACAGGGAGCCGCAGCCGTGAAGGCACTCGTGAAGCAGAAGGCCGAGCCCGGGCTCTGGCTGATGGATGTTCCCGAGCCGGAGATCGGCCCCTCGGACGTGCTGATCAAGGTGCTCCGTACCGGTATCTGTGGGACCGACCTGCACATCCGCAACTACGACGGCTGGGCCCAGCAGGCTGTGAAGACGCCGCTCGTCCTCGGTCACGAGTTCGTCGGCGAGGTCGCCGCGACCGGCGCCGGCGTCGTCGACATCACCGTCGGCGATCTGGTCAGCGGCGAGGGCCACCTGGTCTGCGGAAAGTGCCGCAACTGTCTGGCCGGACGCCGCCACCTGTGCCGCTCCACCCTGGGACTCGGCGTGGGCCGGGACGGAGCATTCGCCGAGTACGTCGCGCTGCCCGCCTCCAACGTGTGGGTGCACCGGGTCCCCGTCGACCTCGACATCGCCGCGATCTTCGACCCGTTCGGCAACGCCGTGCACACCGCGCTGTCGTTCCCGCTGGTCGGCGAGGACGTCCTGATCACCGGCGCCGGCCCGATCGGCATCATGGCCGCGGCCGTCGCCAAGCACGCGGGCGCCCGCAACGTCGTGATCACCGACGTCAGCGAGGCCCGGCTCGACCTGGCCCAGAAGGTCGGCGTCAGCCTCGCGCTCAACGTCGGCGAGCAGACCATCGCCGACGGTCAGCAGAAGCTCGGCCTGCGCGAGGGCTTCGACATCGGCCTGGAGATGTCCGGCCGCCCCGAGGCCATGCGCGACATGATCGCGAACATGACGCACGGTGGGCGGATCGCCATGCTCGGACTGCCGTCCGAGGAGTTCGCCGTCGACTGGTCGCGCATCGTCACCTCGATGATCACGATCAAGGGGATCTACGGCCGCGAGATGTACGAGACCTGGTACGCCATGTCCGTACTGCTGGAGGGCGGCCTCGACCTCGCCCCGGTGATCACCGGACGGTACGGCTACCGCGACTTCGAGGCGGCCTTCGACGACGCGGCGAGCGGACTCGGCGGCAAGGTCATCCTCGACTGGACCTCCTGACCACCCGTATCCAGCTATCGAGCCGGGAGACACCCCTCATGTTCGACTCCGTACGCGACGACATGCGCACCACCCTCGAAGAGATCAAGGCCGCCGGACTCCACAAGCCCGAGCGTGTGATCGGCACCCCGCAGTCCGCGACCGTCGCCGTCACCGCGGGTGGCCGCCCCGGTGAGGTGCTCAACTTCTGCGCCAACAACTACCTGGGCCTGGCCGACCACCCCGACGTGATCGCCGCCGCCCACGAGGCGCTGGACCGCTGGGGCTACGGGATGGCCTCGGTCCGCTTCATCTGCGGCACCCAGGAGGTCCACAAGGAGCTGGAGCAGCGGCTCTCGTCGTTCCTCGGCCAGGAGGACACGATCCTCTACTCCTCCTGCTTCGATGCCAACGGCGGCGTCTTCGAGACCGTCCTCGGCCCGGAGGACGCGGTCATCTCCGACGCCCTCAACCACGCCTCCATCATCGACGGCATCCGCCTCTCCAAGGCCAAGCGGTTCCGCTACGCCAACCGAGACATGGACGACCTGGAGAAGCAGCTCAAGGAGGCGTCCGACGCCCGGCGCCGGCTCATCGTCACCGACGGCGTGTTCTCCATGGACGGCTACGTCGCCCCGCTGCGCGAGATCTGCGACCTGGCCGACCGGTACGACGCCATGGTCATGGTCGACGACTCGCACGCCGTCGGCTTCGTCGGCCCCGGTGGCCGCGGCACCCCCGAGCTGCACGACGTCATGGACCGTGTCGACATCATCACCGGCACCCTCGGCAAGGCGCTCGGCGGTGCGTCCGGCGGCTACGTCGCGGCCCGCGCCGAGATCGTCGCGCTGCTGCGTCAGCGGTCCCGCCCGTACCTCTTCTCCAACTCCCTCGCCCCGGTCATCGCGGCGGCCTCGCTGAAGGTCATCGACCTGCTGGAGTCCGCCGGTGACCTGCGCGAGCGGCTCAACGCCAACACCGCGCTCTTCCGTACCCGGATGACTGAGGAAGGCTTCGACATCCTGCCCGGCGACCACGCCATCGCCCCCGTCATGATCGGGGACGCGGCGAAGGCAGGCCGGATGGCGGAGCTGCTCCTGGAGCGCGGTGTGTACGTGATCGGGTTCTCGTACCCGGTGGTCCCGCAGGGCGCGGCACGCATCCGCGTGCAGCTGTCCGCCGCGCACTCCACGGACGATGTGAACCGTGCGGTGGACGCATTCGTCGACGCGCGGGCCGCGCTGAGCGAGTAGGACCGTGCCGGAGGCCCGGGACCGGCGGTCCCGGGCCTCCGGCGATCCCGGGCTTCCCCGCCCCCGTCCAGGGCCCGGACATCCCGCGGGACCTGGGACAATGGATCGCATGATCGATGCACGGCGGCTGCGTATTCTCCGTGCGGTGGCCGACCACCGCACCGTGACTGCGGCAGCCGCCGCGCTGTATCTGACCCCTTCCGCCGTCTCCCAGCAGCTCGCCGCGCTGGAACAGGAGACCGGCCACCGGCTGGTCGACCGCAGCGCCCGGGGCGTCCGGCTCACCGCCGCCGGCGAGATCCTGCTGACCCACACCAACGCGGTCCTTGCCCAACTGGAACGGGCGGAGGCCGAGCTCGCCGCGTACAGCGCGGGGGACGCCGGTACGGTCACGGTCGCCGCGTTCGCCACGGGCATCGGCCTGGTGCTCGCCCCCGCGATCGCCGAGCTGACGCTGACCGCCCCCGGCATCCGGGTCCGGGTCCAGGACGCGGAGGGCGACGCGAGCGTGCCGATGGTGCTCGACCGGCAGGTGGATGTGGCGGTCGCCGTCGAATACCGGGGCGCGCCCGACGAGGACGACCAGCGGCTGACCCGGGTACCGCTGTACTCGGAGCCGTTCGACGCGGTGCTGCCGATGGGCCACCGGCTGGCCGACCAGGACCAGGTGACGATCGCGGACCTGGAGAAGGACCCGTGGATCGGTCAGTATCCCGGCAACCCGTGCCATGACGTGGTGGTCCTGGCCTGCGAATTCGCCGGCTTCCAGCCGAGACTCGAGCACTCCTCGGACGACTTCCGGGCGGTGGTGGCGCTGGCCGGGGCAGGGGCCGGAGTGGCACTGGTGCCGAGGTGGGCGCTGCGCGGCATGGACCTTGCGGGCGTGGTGGTGCGGCCGGTCGAGGGCAGCGCACCGACCCGACGGGTGTTCGCAGCGGTACGGCACGGGGCGGAGGGCCACCCACTGATCAGACCGGTGCTCGATGCTTTGCAGGGGGCGGCAGTGCGGTTGCCTGCGGGCTGAGTGGGGGTGTGCCCGCGACGGGCTCTGCCCTCGATCGCCGGGCGGGCTTGCATCGCGTCGTCTGCGCAGTCGGCTCCGGCTTGTCGGCCCGCCACCTCGCGGGCTCATGAAGGTCTTCGCCCCGCCGCATAGGGCTCGGCCCAAGGCATTTGAGGCCCTCAGGGGGTCAGGACGCCGGCAGCGGAAACAGCATGCACGTACTCGTGGCGTGAGCGAGCAGGCGGTCCTTCTCGTCGAGGAGTCGGGCTTCGGCGAGGGCGGTGCGGCGGCCGCTGCTGGTGACCGTGCCGACGGCGCGGATCCTGCCGGTGTCGACTGTGACGGGGCGCAGGAACTTCACGGTCAGGTCGAGCGAGGTGTACGCCATGCCCGACGGCAGGGTGGACTGGACCGCGCAACCGGCGGCCGAGTCGAGCAGTGTGGCGTAGACCCCGCCGTGCACGCTGCCGATGGGGTTGTAGTGCTCCTCGCCCGGGACCAGCGAGAACACCACACGCCCGTGCTCGGCTTCGTCGAGAGTGATGTCCAGGGTGGCGGCGATCGGAGGGCCGGGCAGCCGTCCGGTGGCGATCTCGCGCAGGAACTCCAGACCCGTGGTCTGTCCGACGGCGGCCGCCGAGACCGCCGGATCTTCCCATTCGTATGTACGTGACCGTCCCATGCGGCTGATCCTCCTCATCTGGCTTTGTTCGATGAAGTTAGCTTTCGGAGCAGCTGACTGTCAATATCGAAGCCAGGCGGGCTAGCATGACGGGATGAAGTGGCTGGAGATGAGCACGGAGAACTGCACGGTCCAGCGCACCCTCGACGTGGTCGGCGAGAAGTGGACGCTGCTGATCCTGCGTGACGCCTTCAATGGAGTGCGCCGCTTCGACGACTTCCGCCGGCACATGGGGCTCTCGGAGGCGGTCCTGGCCGGCCGGCTCCGCAAGCTGGTCACGGCCGGGGTCCTGCAGACCGTCCCGTATCAGGAGCAGGGCAGCCGGACCCGGCACGAATATCGCCTGACCCGCAAGGGCCGGGATCTGTGGCCCGTTCTCGTGGCACTCAGGCAGTGGGGCGAGACCTACGTCGCGGATGCCGAGGGGCCGGTCCTGGACATCCGGCACAGCGATTGCGGTGCCCCGGTGCACGTCGTGGTCGAGTGCTCCGGTGAGCACGGCGCGCTCACCCCGGCCGAGGTCACGGTCCTGCCCGGACCTGGGGCCAGGCCTCACGGCTGAGTACCTGCACGTGAGTTGATCCCTTCGTGGCGGTCGAAGGCGCCTGCATTCCGGGGCCCGGCCGCAGCGACGGATTGATCCCATCTCGCCGGAGTTCGCGGCGGCGGGAACATCTCGGGGCGGCTCACGCGGGCTGCAGCAGGTCCCAGCGGTTGCCGTACAGGTCCTCGAAGACCGCGACCGAGCCGTACGGTTCGTGGCGCGGCTCCTCCAGGAAGCGCACTCCGGCTGCCTGCATCCGCGCATGGTCGGCCGCGAAGTCCTCGGTGTGCAGGAAGAAGCCGACCCGGCCGCCGGTCTGTGCGCCGACGCGGCTCCGCTGGTCGTCGTCCTTCGCGCGGGCCAGCAGCAGCCCCGTTCCCGCTGCCGCGCCGCGCGGCCGGACGACGACCCAGCGGGAGCCGTCCCCGCGGTCGGTGTCCTCCAGGAGCTCGAAGCCGAGGGCGTCCGTGTAGAAGGAGATGGCCTCGTCGTAGTTGCGGACGACCAGGGTGACCAGGGCGATGTGTGACATGGCGGTTCCTCGAGGGTACGGAGTTCAGTTATACGTAACACTATCGGGGTGCCGCTCGTGCCGGGACAATGCGCGGCATGCAGACGAGTGACCTCGGTGAACTGTCGGCCCGCGCCCGCCGGCTCGCCGTCCCCGGCCGCCGCCGCCTCCTCGGCATCGCGGGGCCGCCCGGCGCCGGGAAGTCCACGCTCGCCGCACGGCTGGTCGGCGGGCTCGGCGGGCTCGCCGTCCTCGTCCCGATGGACGGCTTCCACCTCGCCCAGGCCGAACTGGACCGCCTCGGCCGTGCCGGCCGTAAGGGCGCGCCCGACACCTTCGACGCCGCCGGATACGCGGCCCTGCTCCGACGCCTGCGCACGCCCGGGGATCAGGGACCCGTCTACGCCCCCGTCTTCGACCGCGCCCTGGAGGAGCCGATCGCCGGGGCCATTCCCGTACCCCCGGACATCCCGCTCGTCGTCACCGAAGGCAACTACCTCCTCCATGACGACGAGCCGTGGGCGCCGGTGCGCCGGCTGCTCGACGAGGTCTGGTTCCTGGATCTCGACCCGGACGTCAGGGTCCGCCGACTCGTCGATCGCCATGTGAGGTTCGGCAAGCCCCGGCCGTATGCCGAGCGCTGGGTCGCCGAGTCGGACGAGACCAATGCCCGGCTCGTCGACCGTGGCCGGGACCGCGCCGACCTCGTCGTACGACTGCGACCCGCCGCCTGACCCGCGCTCGCGCCTGTCCCCGCCGCCGGGCAGGATGCTGTGTGCCGTATCGCTTCGCCAGGAGGTTCCGCATGTCCAGCCCGAACCAGCCCGTGCCGTTCACCGCCGACGACTACCGGACGAGGATGGCGCGGGCCGCCGAGTCCGCCGCCGAAGCCGGGCTCGCAGGCGTCCTCGTCGCACCGGGCCCGGACCTCGTCCATCTCACCGGCTACCGGCCCGTGAACACCGAACGCCTCACTCTCCTCGTCCTCAGGGCGGGCGAGGACCCGGTGCTCGTCGTCCCCACCCTGGAGGCGCCGGACGCCGAGCAGGCCGTCGGCTCCCCGGCCCTGACCCTGCGCGACTGGACCGACGGCAAGGACCCGTACGCCGTGGCCGCCCCGCTGCTCGACGCGGACGGCCGGTTCGGGATCAGCGACAACGCCTGGGCGATGCACCTGCTCGGGCTGCAGCAGTTCCTCCCCGGCACCTCGTACGTCTCCCTCACCGAGGCCCTGCCGATGCTGCGGGCGGTCAAGGACGCGGCCGAGCTGGAACGGCTTGCCGCGGCGGGGGCCGCCGCCGATGCCACGTACGAGGAGATCCTGAAGGTCCGCTTCTCCGGCCGCAAGGAGACCGACGTCGCCGCCGATCTCGCCGCACTGCTCAAGCAGTTCGGACACTCGCAGGTCGACTTCACCGTCGTCGGATCCGGCCCGAACGGCGCCAACCCGCACCACGAGGCGGGCGACCGCACCATCGAGCGCGGCGACATGGTGGTGCTCGACTTCGGCGGCCTCAAGCACGGCTACGGCTCCGACACCTCCCGCACGGTCCATGTCGGCGAACCCACCGCCGAGGAGCAGCGGGTGCACGACATCGTGCGAGAGGCGCAGGAGGCCGGCTGCCGTGCCGTCCGGCCCGGCATCGCCTGCCAGGAGATCGACCGGGCGGCCCGCGCCGTCATCACCGAATTCGGTTACGGCGAGCGCTTCATCCACCGCACCGGTCACGGCATCGGTGTCACCACCCATGAACCCCCGTACATGATCGAGGGCGAGGAGCAGCTGCTGGTGCCCGGGATGTGCTTCTCCGTGGAGCCCGGGATCTATCTGCCGGGCCGGTTCGGCGTGCGCATCGAGGACATCGTGACCGTCACCGACGAAGGCGGGCGGCGGCTGAACACCACCGCGCGCGAGCTGGCGGTCGTCGAGTAGTTCACGAGCCGCCGCGGTTGCTGAGGCGCTCCAGGGTTGCGTACGGATACGGCAGCGGGCGCGCGCTCGCCCCGTCGAGCCTCGCCGTCTGGTCGGCCGTCAGTTCCCAGCCCACGGCGCCGAGATTGTCGGTCAGCTGCTCGACGGTACGGGCCCCGATGATCGGGGCGGTGACCGTTCCTAACCAGTGCGCATGAGTGAGTCCTGGACCCACCGGTGCGTACTGGGCGCATCCCGAACGGTGTTGGATGCGCTGGTCCCCCGCGTTCGCTTCCCGTTCGGCGGCGGCCCTCCGGGGGGCCGGTCCGTGGTGGGTGGGCGGGTTCCCTCACGTCCCCGGTTGCCTGGTTCGGCCTGGGCGGTCCGATGCCCCGCACGATCGCTCTGGTCGTGTGGGGGCGGTGCCGTCCGTCGCCGGATCGGGTGTCCGAGGGCGCGTCGTCCGATCGCGATACCGGCGGCATCGTGACGGGACATCTTTCGGTGTGGGGTGGTCAGGGGTTTCTGCCAGTGCTGGGCACCCCACAGGCTGGTGTAGGCGGGATCGACCGCGACGATCGCAAGACCCTGTTCAGCGGCCATCGACACTAGCCGGGCTTTGAGCTTGCCGGTGGGCATGCCGGAGATGAGCTGCCTGAACCGCTTGCGGCGGCCGTGCTTCTCCCGGGTTTTTTCGGTGGTGAAGTCGAGGTCTTCGATGCCGATCGCGGCGACACCGGCACGCACCGCCCAGTTGATCAGGCGGGTCAGGGCGTGGCGGATCTGTGCGTCTCGGTGGTCGGCGGTGCCGGACAGGTCGTAGAAGAACTGCCGGGGCCCTCCGATGGGGTTGCCGTGCTGGTCGAGCCGGTAGGCGGCGAAGTGGTCGGCGTTGGTGTCGACGCCGATCATGCCCCGGGCGCGGGCGGTGTCCAGCGGGATGGTCTGTACGGCGGGGCGTTGCCAGGATGCGGTGAGGTACCAGCGTCTGCGGTCCGTGTCGAGGTGGATGCGGTAGGCCACGGCCCGGTTGGCTTCGATGCGGTCGGCCCACTCCGCGCCCCGGTGCGCGAACGCGATACGGGCGGTGAGGGTGTACCGGCCGTGCCTGGCGTTGGCCAGGTGCGCGAGCGGGGCGGGCAGCCTGACCGACACTTCGCCGTCTGGGGTGACGCGGATCGTCTCGTTCCCGAACCGCTTCCCCGACTCACCATCGGCGGCGATGAACCAGCGTTCCGCCTCCCACCGTTGTCGCCACTCGTCTTTGGTGAGACGGGCTTCGGTGAGGTGGTGGCGGGTGTTCAGGAGACGCTTGCCGCCTCGTACCACCCGGACCCGTCCGGCCTGCCACTCGGCTACAGCAGCCGTGTGCCGGTCTTCCAGGGCCGCGAGGCGGCGGGACTTGCGGAACCACTCGCTCTTCGACCGGTAGCCGCCCGCCGCGCGCTTGGTGCCCTTCTCCCCGAGCGGGAGGGACAGCCGGTGCCGCAGCATCTCGATCCCGGCCGCCAGCTTCTGGATGTGCGCCGCCTGGCAACGGCGCGCGAGCGCCCACTGATCGTGGGTGGCCTTGGTGATGGTCCCGGCGATCCGCGACGACGACACCTTCGTCAGTTGCCGCTTACGCGCCGCCCAGGTCTCCGCACCGTGCTCCAGACCATCCGCACAGCGGGCCTTGAGATCACCGGACGCCAGCGCACCCTGATGCGCAGCAACCGCACGCAGCACCCTCTCGTCCTGGGCGGTCAGGTGCTTGAGACGGTCCCGGACCGCCACCCCGCAAGGCCCGGACACCACGAAGGACACGACCAGCTCCCGCAAGCCGCCCACCACATCACCCCGCCCTCAAGGCCGCCCCCCTGCCACCCAGCCCAACGAGCAGCGGCCGCCAAGGTCACCCATTCGGCCCCAGAACCCCCGTTCCCACCCCCACAAACCCACCCACAGGACTCGCTCCCGCGCACCATCACTAGCTTCAATGCAGCAAACCGACAGCAGCTCGCAACCCCTGGCCGTCCGAGCAGCCAGCGCAGCGCGACCTGGGCGGGTGTGCGGCCGGCCTCCTCGACGACGGCGACGACGGCGTCCACGACGCCCCAGGTCTCCTCGTTGTCGCGGAGCCGCCAGTCGTCGCTCCCGTTCTCCTGCCGTTCCGCGTCCTGTGCCGCGCCGCGTCAGTCGTCGGCGAGTACCACGCTCGACTCCGGCGGCAGATGCAGCAGCCCGTCCGCGTCCGGCGCCGCCACCGGTTCCCAGGCGGCCAGCACGCTGCCCATGCCGGTCCGGTTCCGTCCGCCGCCGAGGGGGATCGTGGCCGGCTTCTCGTCGAGGTTGACCGCGATCCGCAGGTCACCCCTGCGGTACGCCAGCCAGCGCCCCTGCTCGTCGTGGGCGGTCTTCACCGCGGCCAGATCGGGATCCGACAGATCGGGCATGGTGCGGCGCAGCGCGATCAGCTCGCGGTACCAGGCATGGAGGCGGGCATGCGGTTCGCGTTCCGGTTCGGTCCAGTCCAGGCAGGAGCGGTTGCGGGTGGCCGGGTCCTGCGGGTCCGGGATGTCGTCCGCCGCCCAGCCGTGCGCCGCGAACTCCCGCCGCCTGCCGTTGCGTACCGCTTCGGCGAGCGCCGGATCGGTGTGGTCGGTGAAGAACTGCCAGGGGGTGCGGGCACCCCACTCCTCTCCCATGAACAGCATCGGGGTGAACGGGCCGGTCAGCACGAGTGCCGCCGCGCAGGCCAGCAGACCGGGGGAGAGCGTGGCGGAGAGCCGGTCGCCGAGCGCCCGGTTGCCGATCTGGTCATGGGTCTGTGCGTAGCCGACGAAGCGGGTGGCCGGGGTGCGGACGGTGTCGACAGGGCGGCCGTGCGTGCGGCCGCGGAAGCCGGAGTACGTGCCGTTGTGGAAGAAGGCGCTGGTCACGGTCTTGGCGAGGGCGGCCAGCGGGGCGGTGGCGAAGTCGGCGTAGTAGCCCTGGGACTCGCCGGTCAGGGCCGTGTGCAGGGCGTGGTGGAAGTCGTCGTTCCACTGGGCGTGCAGACCGATTCCGCCCTCCGCGCGCGGCGTCGTGGTGCGCGGGTCGCAGAGGTCGGACTCGGCGATCAGGGTCAGCGGACGGCCGAGTTCCGCGGCGAGTGCGTCGACCGCCGTGGACAGCTCCTCCAGGAAGGTGAGGGCCCGGGTGTCGGCGAGTGCGTGGACGGCGTCGAGCCGCAGCCCGTCGAGCCGGTAGTCGCGCAGCCAGCCGAGCGCACTGCCGAGCAGATACGCGCGGACCTCGTCCGAGCCGGCGGCGTCGAGGTTGACCGCGGCGCCCCACGGCGTGTGATGGGTCTCGGTGAAGTACGGGCCGAACGCCGGGAGGTAGTTGCCGGACGGGCCCAGGTGGTTGTGGACCACGTCGAGGACCACCGCAAGACCGAGCCCGTGCGCCGTGTCGACAAAGCGCTTAAGTCCCTCCGGGCCGCCGTACGGTTCGTGCACGGCCCACAGCGACACCCCCTCGTACCCCCATCCGTGAGTGCCGGGGAACGGGCAGACGGGCATCAGGGACACATGCGTGATGCCCAGCTCGGCGAGGTGCGGCAGGCGCGCCGCGGCGGCATCGAAGGTGCCCTCCTCGGTGTACGTACCGATGTGCAGCTCGTACAGGACGGCGCCCGGCAGCCCGCGCCCCGTCCACGCGGCGCGCCAGGGGTACGCCTCCTGGGTGACGACGGCGCTCTCGCCGTCCGGGCCGTCGGGCTGGCGGCGCGAACGCGGGTCGGGAAGCACGGGGCCGTCGTCGAGGACGAAGCCGTACCGGTCGCCGTCCGCGGCCTCCGCATCGGCCGTCCACCAGCCCGTTCGTACCTCGTCACGCGTCATCGGCCGCAGTGCGCCCGCCAGTCGCAGGCGGACCGAGTCCGCCTCAGGTGCCCATACCTCGAACAGCATGCATCGCTCCTCGTCTCGTCGCCTCGGCCCCTTGGTCGGCAGAAGTCGCGATCACCGGCCCACGACACTGGATCGAGCCCATTACTGGCGATTAAGGTCTGGTTCTGATCATTGCCCTGCCAGGTTCTGGCTCATACGTACGGCTGCTGGAGGCCGAGATGACTGTGCCGACGTTCCCGCCGGGATTCCTCTGGGGAGCCTCTGCCTCCGCCTTCCAGACCGAAGGAGCGGCCGACGCCGACGGCAAGGGCCCCTCCGGCTGGGACGCCTTCGCCGCCCAGCCGGGACGGATCAAGGACGGCACCGACACCAGCCGCGGCACCGGCTTCCACGAGCGCTACCGCGAGGACGTCGCCCTGCTGGCCGGCCTCGGCGCCGACGCCTTCCGGTTCTCCGTCAGCTGGCCGCGCGTGGTGCCGGGCGGCAGCGGCGCCGTCAACCCGGCAGGGCTCGACTTCTACGACCGGCTCGTCGACGAACTCTGCGCCCACGGCATCACCCCGGCCCCCACCCTCTACCACTGGGACACCCCGCTGCCGCTCGACGAGGCGGGCGGCTGGCTGAACCGGGACACCGCCTACCGCTTCGCCGAGTACGCGGGCATCGTCGCCGAGCGGCTCGCCGACCGCGTACCCATGTGGATCACCATCAACGAACCCGCCGAAGTGACCATGCTCGGCTACGCGTTGGGCGAGCACGCCCCGGGCCGCACCCTCCTCTTCGACGCGCTGCCCGCCGCCCACCACCAGCTCCTCGCCCACGGTCTGGGCGTCCGCGCGCTGCGGGCGGCCGGCGCCACCGAGATCGGCGTCGCCATCTCGCACACCCCTGTCTGGACCGCGGGGGAGTCGGACGAGGACCGGTTCGGTGCCGAGCTGTACGACACCCTCACCAACTGGATGTTCGCCGACCCGATCCTCACCGGCCGCTACCCCGACGAGAACTTCGCCGCGCTGATGCCCGGACCGGTCGAGGACGACCTCAGGACGATCTCCACCCCGCTCGACTGGTACGGGGTCAACTACTACAACCCCACCCTCGTCGGCGCCCCCAGGGCGGACGCACTCGAAACGTTCTCCGGCTTCGGGATGCCCGCCGAACTCCCCTTCGGCATCCGCGAGATCGAGGGTTACGAGAAGACCGACTTCGGCTGGCCCGTCGTCCCCGACGGACTGCGCGAAACCCTCGTCCAGCTGCAGGCCCGCTACGGCGACCGGCTCCCTCCCCTCTACATCACCGAGAACGGCTGCGCCGTCGACGAGGCCGTCACCGACACCCGCCGGATCGCCTTCCTCGAAGGCCACCTGGGCGCGCTGCGCACCGCGATCGACGCGGGCGTCGACGTCCGCGGCTACTTCACCTGGTCGCTGACCGACAACGTCGAGTGGATCGAGGGCGCCAGCAAGCGCTTCGGCCTCGTCCACATCGACTACGAGACGCTGCGCCGGACCCCCAAGGAGTCGTACGCCTGGTACCGCGACGTCATCCGCAGCCAGAAGGCCGCACGGCCCGCGGAGTCAGCGGATTGACCTGATCCGCCACACCAGCACCCCGCCCACCACCGTCACCACGGTGGACGCCAGGTACAGCCCCGCGTAGCCACCCGCGTACGCCACGATCGGGGCGGCCAGCGCCGGACCGAGCACCTGGGGCGCGGAGTTGGCGACATTGATCACCCCCAGGTCCTTGGCCCGGTCCTCGGCCGCCGGCAGGACCTGGGTGATCAGCGCCTGGTCGACCGCCACATAGATCCCGTAGCCGAGCCCGAGCAGCACCGCCGCGCCCATCGCCGCCGGCCAGGTGTGCCAGAACGTCAGCAGCAGCGAACCCACCGCCATCACCATCGAACAGACGCTGACCATCATCTTCCGCTTGCCCAGCCGGTCCGAGACGATGCCGCCCGCCACCGCCGTCACCACCACACCGCCGGTGTAGAGCAGCGTCAGATACAGCACACCCATGTCCGGGTCCGGGTAATGCACCGCGTCCTTGAGGAAATACAGCAGATACAGCGTGCCGATCGCATTGCCCAGCTGGACGAGGAACCGGGTCAGCCACGCCCAGCCGAAGTCCGGATGCAGCCGCGGACTCACCCAGAAGTCCTTCAGCCGCACCGCCGGCCCCGGAATCCCGGGCACCGCCGGATCGCGGGTCAGCAGCACGAACGGCACCGCACACAGCACCACCAGACCCGCCAGCATCAGATACCCCGAGGCGATCCCGGTCACCACCACCGACACCAGCAGCACGCCGAGGACCAGCCCCAGCGTCTGCGGTATCCCGATGAACCCGGACACCGCCGCCCGCTGCCGCACCGGCACCTGGTCCGGCACCACCGCATTCGTGCCCGCCAGCATCGCGTTCAGCCCCAGCTGCGCCAGACACCAGCCGAGCGCCACCCCGACCACGGTCGTCTGCGCCGCCGTCACCACCAGACCGACCGCCCCCACCAGCGCCCCGCCCACGATCCACGGGTGACGGCGCCCGAACCTCCCGCCGGTCCGGTCCGACAGCGCACCGGCGACCGGGTTGGCGACCACCGCGACCAACGCCCCGACACCGGTCGCCCAGCCGAGCGCCACCTCCTTGCCGGTCGTCGTCAGATCGTCGATCTGCTCGGCCAGCAGCACCTGGATCGGAGTGAGGAAAGCCATGTACAGGCCCAGGTTGGCCAGCACCAGACCACTGATCCAGCCGCCGCCGACGCGGGACTGCGGTTCCGTTCGGGTGTCGTCCACGGTCATCGGCCGCTCGCCATCAGCTCGGTCGTGCGCGTAGCCATCACGGTCGGAGGTGCCCCGGAGGTGCCCGGATCTTACGAACGCCCCCCTCAGTGATCAATACTTCGCGCCATGGTTGCTTCGTGGTGGTCCCGGGCCCAGCTGGGGATCTTTGTGCACTGGACACCCGCGTCCGTACCGGGCTGGGCCCCGCCGTACGTTCCCGCGGACCGATTGCCCCTCGCGGGCCGCCGTACGCCGCTCGGCTGGACGTCGTACGCCGAGTGGTACGAGAACGCGCTCCGCTTCCCCGGCAGCCCCGTCTCCGCCCACCATCGGGCGACCTACGGAACCCGCCCGTACACCGCCTTCGGCCAGGACTTCAACGACGCCCTGGCGGGCTGGGACCCGGCGTCCTGGGCCCGCAGCTTCCGCGCCGCGGGCGCCCGCTACGCCGTCCTCGTCACCAAGCACCACGACGGCTTCTGTCTCTGGCCGTCCGAGGTCCGCAACCCGCACCGCACCGGCTGGCACACCACCCGCGACGTGGTCGGCGAGTTCGCCGAAGCGGCCCGGGCCGAGGGCCTGCGGTTCGGGATCTACTACTCCGGCGGACTCGACTGGACCTTCGACGACCGGCCCATCGGCACCGGCGCGGACATGGTCTCCGCCGTGCCGCGCGGCAGCTACCCCGCGTACGCCGCCGCCCAGATGCGCGAGCTGATCCGCCGCTACCGGCCCGACATCCTGTGGAACGACATCGCCTGGCCGGGCTCGCGCACCGACGTGCAGCGGCTCATCGAGTACTACCGCTTCACCGTCCCGAACGGCGTCGTCAACGACCGGCTGTTCCCCCGCGCACCGCTGTGGAGCGCGTTGCGACTGCCCGGCGCCAAGCCCCTGTACAACCGGTGGGAGCGCCGCACCGTCGCACAGGGCGAGGGCTTCGTGCCGCGCAAGCCCCCGTACTACGACTTCCGCACACCCGAATTCGCCCGCTACATCGGGCCGGACCCGCACGAGATCACCCGGGGCATCGACCACAGCTTCGGCCACAACCGCAACTCGCCGCCCGACGCCTTCCTCAGCCGTACCGCGCTGACCACGCTGGTGACCGGGACGGCCGCCGCGGGGGGCAACCTGCTGCTCAATGTGGGGCCGCGCGGCGAGGATGCGACCATCCCCGCCGCGCAGCAGCTCCGCCTCGACTGGCTGGCGGAACTCACACCGGACCTCACACCAGATGGATGCGTTCCTGTATGACCCGATGGCCGGCCCGGGCGAACGCGGCCGCCATCGGCGCATTGCCCAGGTCGGTGGCGCCCGCGATGAACTCGGCGCCCTCGGCCGCCAGGAAGTGCGTGCACTCGACGAGCAGGTCGTACCCGTAGCCGTGGCCGCGCTGTTCGGGTACGACGCCGATGAAGCCGATGCACGGACCGCCCGGGTTACGGGCCGGCACATGGATGCCGGCCACCTCGCCGTCGGGGGTGTACGCCAGCTGCCACCAGGAGCGCGGCGAGGGGCACCAGTGGAAGAAGTCGAGCTCCTCCTGCGCCGCCTGCTCCAGTCCGCCGGGGCCCTCGATAGCCCGCCGGGCGTGGGCGTCCAGCGTGACGGAGTGGACCCGGCGCAGCACATCCAGGATCACCGTGTCGTCCGGCTCCGGGCGGAACGTGAGCCGCCCGGGCCGCTCGGGCAGCCCGCACTCCGGCGTCCACTCGTACCGGTACCGCTCCACCAGCGGCTTCATACCGGCCGCGCGCGCGGCGGCGATCCTCGCCCCGGCGGCGGACGTGACATCGGGCCGCTCCCGCCAGTCGGCGGGCAGCATCAGCTCGTACTCGGCGTACAGCGCTGCACGGCGCAGCAGTTCGCTGCCCGCCTCGTCCTCGCCGTCGGCGAAGTCGAACCAGTTGAGCAGCACCGGCTCGGTGTCGTCGGGCCCCGACCACCAGGCCGCCCTGGCCACGACGACACCGTCGCGCAGAGCGATCCAGGTCCACTCGGGGCGGTACTCGCCGCCCTCGCGCACCGTGGCATAGCTGTGGCCGAAGGCGGCGCGGCCGACGAGACCGGGGTCCTGCAGGGTGTGGAAAAGATGTGCGTCGCTCTCGGTGAGCGCGCGAACGACCAGATCGGTCATGGAAAAAGTCCTCCGGAAGAAGCGATGCGCTCCCGGTCAGACCGAAACCGAAACCGCCCGGCGAACGGGACGGGAGCGCGGGAATGAAGTGGTACTGGTACGCACTGCTCTCGCCTCCTTCCTCGAACCTCGGGCGGGTGACCACCGTAACCGGCACCGCGGCGCACGGTCCACCGATTTATGCCGGGTCCCAGATCATGTTGAACGCCCTCTCGAAGTTGACGTACCCCAGGCGCTCGAACGACTTCGCCATCGGCACATTGCCGAGGTCCGTCGCGGCCCGGATCCGCTCCACGCCGTCCTGCGCGGCGAGTACCCGCGTGCCCTCGGCGAGCAGCTCGTCGATATGGCCGCGACCGCGCTGCGCCGGCACCACGCCGATGTACGCGATGATCGGGTTGTAGTTGTTGCGGGCCGGGATCACGAACCCGACCGGCTCACCGCCGGGGAGTTCGGCGATCCGCCACCACTCCCGAGGGGTGGTGTACTCCGCGAGTTCCTCGTCGTAGTGCTTCTCCGCCGCCTTGCGCGCGGACAGGCCCGACGCGAGATCCTGCTGGCCGTGCGCGTCGAGAGTGCCCTCCATCACCGGGGTCATCAGCGCGAGCAGATCCTCGCGCCCGGCCACCGGACGGAAGCGCAGCCGGCCGGTGTCGGCCGGGACCGGCGTACCCGCCCGCCACTCCAGGCGCAGCCGCTCGACCAGCATCCGCGCACCGGTGCGCTCCATCACCCGGATCCGGGCCTCGACGATGTCGAGGGCCACCGGGTCCTCGCGCCAGTCCGGCGGTACGAAACGTCCGTACTCCGGCCGAGGGACCCCGGCGGGAACGACGGCTGCCGTCGCCGCCTCCAGCAGCCGCAGGCCTGTCTCGGTGCGCTCGGGCTCGGGCAGCGTGTCGTCGACGTCGAAGAAGTCGAGCGCCAGCGGTACGTCTCCGCCCTGGCTCCACCAGCCGGCCCGCGCCACCACCCGGTCGCCGCGCAGCGCCACCCACAGCCACTCCGGGCGGCGGCGCCCGACGGCGAGGTCGTCGGCCAGTTCGTGGTCGAGGACGTACGACAGACGGCGGAAGAGCCCGAGTTCGTCGGGCCCGGTGAGCGGACGGACGGTCAGCTCCAGTGGTGCAGGGGTCACCAAGTCTCCAAATCTGCTTGAGGCGTGCCGGCCACCCGGTGTTCACGGCACGGCACGCGGCGGCAGACGGTAGCAACGTTCGCCGGACATCGCCCCCGACTTTCGGCACGGCGTTCTGCGCAGCCGTTCCGCGCAGGTCAGGCGGGCGGAAAGCAGGCTTCTTCTGGACACTCCGGGGCGGTCGGCCCGACAATCGGTCCTGTGACGTCCTCCTTCGAGTTCCACACGTATCCCGCGCGGGTCTCCGACGCCCAGCGCGACCGTGTTCTCGGTGTACTCAGAGAAGGCGCGGCCCAGGGCAAGCTGTCCCATGACACGTTCATGCGGCGCATGGAACTGGCTCTGTCCGCCCACCGCTCGGAAGAGCTGGAGGCACTCACCGCCGACCTGCGGACCGAAGGCCGCTGGACACGAAGGCTGTTCCAGGTGGTGGGCGCGGTCTCCGGGTTCCCCGCCCGGGTGCGCAGGGCCTGGCAGGCCGAGCGGCTGCCGAAGCTGCTGCTGCCCGCGCCCACCCCGTACCCCGTGCTCATCGGCCGCGACCCGGCGAACGGACTGCGACTCACCCACGAGACCGTCTCGCGGATGCACGCCGAACTCACGGTGCAGGGCGGCCGATGGATCCTGCGCGACCTCGGCTCGACCAACGGCACGTGTGTGAACGGGCAGCGGGTGACCGGGGCGGTGTCGGTGCGCGACGGGGACCAGGTGAGCTTCGGCCGGATCACCTTCCGGCTCTCCGCGCCCGTACTCAAGCCCCCCGAGTCCCCCGGGATTCCCGGGCGTCCGGTCTGACGCCGACCGGGCAGCCGCGGATCAGGCCTGTTGGTGGAGGCCGCGTGCGGCGAGGGTGAGGACGGCCTCGCCGACCGCCTCGGAGAGCGCCGGACGGTCGTGGATGTGGTGCGCCACGTCGGACGGTTCGGCATCCCGGCCGACGATCACCGGCATCCTCCAGGGGCAGGAGCCGGTCGGCGGCCTCCACCAGCGTGACCTCGGCGCCCATCGACCGGTGGAACGAGGCGTATTCGACGCCGATCGCCCCAGCGCCCAGCACCAGCACGGGCTGTGGCAGCCCCGGGGCGAACAGTGCGTCGTCGCCGGTGACGACGCGACGGCCGTCGGCGGCCGACCGCGGCAGCATGCGCGGCCGGGACCCCGTCGCGAGAACGATGCCGCGGCGCACGCCGATGTCCCCGTGCCCGGCGGCACGGACACTGCGCTGTCCGGTCAACTCGGCGCTGCGTACACCACTTCCACCCCCACATGGGTCAGGTGGCCCTCCGCGCCTTGTAGTTGCGGGAGACGATGTCTTCCCGGGTGGCGACCGGCGCCGACCAGCCCACCGAGTCCACGGTCGCCTTCACCCCCCACCGCTCGCACGCCTCCGCGATGCCGTCGACGAGTTCCGCGGCGTGCGGCATCGCCTTGCTGGGGATGCAGCCGCGGTGCAGACACGTACCGCCGACCTTGTCGCGCTCGGCGAGGAGCACCTTCAGCCCGAGGGAGGCGGCCTGCAGAGCGGGGGAGTGGCCACCGGTGCCGTCGCGGATCACCAGTTCGTCAAAGCGGAGCAGGCCCACTCGTCAACGCTGCCAATTACGCGGTCGACCTGGGGAAGCTGTGCGAAAACCCGATCACGGCCGCATCGGCTCTGCTGCCACCGGACTCGCCCGTCGGTCGGCCTGTCCACCTTCGACGGCGGGCGACGGACGGCTCTTCTTCAGCGAGAAGCGAGAAGCGAGAAGCGAGAAGCGCGAACCGCCGGATCGAGGACCTGCTGCGCGAGTACGAGTGATCACGCTCATTGACGCGCGCTCGGATTGCGGCGAAGCCGAGGTCGGTGTGCGAACACCTCACCCGCGCTCGCTGAAGAACAGGCGCCCGTCACCGGCCGTCCCGAAGGTGTCAAGGTGCTCCCGGAATATGGCCACCAGCTGCGGGGGAATCGGCACCCGCCGCACGTCCTCGGCCGGCCGGTTCTTCAGCCCGCGGTCGTCGTGGCTCTCCCCCGAGTCGGTCCACTGCTTCCCGACGCTGGGGCGCGTGCGGTGCAGCAGGGCCGCCCCCCATCCGGTGACGGGCAGAGTGAGATCAGTATCGGCATCTTTCAAGGTCTCTGGCCGAATTCGCCGTCACGCATGCCCAGTCGAAACGCCGCCCACTCCTCTGCGGTGAATCGCAGCGGCGGCAGTTCCCTGTTGTGTGAATCGCGGACCGCAACCGCTCCGCCGCCGAGGTCTGCGACCTCCACACACGTCTTGTCCCATCTGTTGCTGTAGCTGCTCGTGACCCAGTCCGCATCAGTCAGGTCTCTTGCGTACAGCTCAGTCTTTGCTGCGTCCATCATGGGATCTCCTGTTGCTATCGGATGGACGTTCTCCGTATCAGCATCACTCTGATGGTCCTGATGTGCATCTCGCCCTCCTGGCCGGCTGTCCGCCCCGCCGCCCTGAAGGCGCGGGCCGTACAGAGCGGGCGACGCTTGGTACTTCGGTGGCCGCTCCCCGCCCCTGCCCTCACCCGAATGGCCGCACCGCCACTGCAGTGAGTGCGCCGCGATGGTCCCCTGAATTCATCCGCGCCGTACCGCGGCGCACCGATCCAGGGGGTGCGGATGCCGGCTGATGCCCCCGACGGTATACCCGTGCCCACGCCTGTGCCCGCGCCCCTGCCCGCAGCGGGCCTCGGCCGCCGCGCCGCCCGGCCCGGCACCGGCCCGAGCCTCCTCGCCCCCGGCGCCGCGCAGGATCCGTACCGGCTCTACCGCGTGCTGCGCGAGGAGTACCCGCTCAGCTACGACGCACTTCTCGGCGCCTGGCTGCTCAGCCGGTACGCCGATGTGACCACCGCCCTCACCGACCCGCGGTTCACCGGCTTCCCGCACGACGGGGCGCCCCGCGGCGGACCCGCGCCGCGCGGGCTCTGCCACGGCAGCATGCTCTGCCAGCCCCGGCCGCAGGACATCGCGCGGGCGGCAGCGACCGCGCCCCGTCACCTTGCCGAGCGCGTCGAGCGGACCGCCTACGTCCTCGCCCGCCGCATCGCCGGGCGGCAACAGGCGGACCTCGTCGAGGAGTTCTGCCGCTGGCTGCCGGTCGGCGCCGGTGCGTACCCGGACCTGGGCCCGCTGCCCCGCAACGCCGCCACCGCCCCCTGCACCCGGCAGACCGGCCTCCGCGAAACCGCGCTCGCCTCCTTCCTCGCCAATGTGCTGGACGACCCCGACCTCCTGGCCGCCCTGCGCGTCGAACCCGCCCTCGCCCACCGCGCCTGGACCGAATCGCTGCGCCGCGACCCTCCCGTGCAGTTCGTGCTGCGCCGCACCGTCGCCGAGGTCCGGGTCAGCGGCGGCACGCTCCCTGCCGGTGCGCCCGTCGCCTGTCTGATCGGCGCGGCGGGCCGCGATCCGGAGCGGTACGCCTCACCCGACCTCTTCGACCCATTCCGCCGCGACCAGGGCACGTCCACAGCCGGACCGGAGTCCTGCCCGGCCGTCCTGCTCGGCCGGCTGGAGGCCGAGCAGGGACTGGGCGCCCTGCTCGACGCCATGCCCCGGCTCCGCTGGGCGGACGGGTTCCGTCCGGCCGGCACCGGCCTGATCACCCGCGGTCCGCGGACCCTTCTCGTCCGGCCCGGCTGAGCAGCGCCACCGGCCGCTCGGCGAACAGCTCGGCCACCGCGACCGCACCGCCGGAGAACTCCCGGCCCGGCGTGAGCAGATCGGTCCACGTGCCGTCGTCCGGCAGCGTCAGCTCCGTCCCGCGCCAGCCGCCCGCTCCGGCCAGCCGCAGCGACAGCCTGGTCACCGCCGTGACCACCTCGCCCGAGCGGCAGAAGGCCAGACAGTGCGCGGCCGCCGGACCCTTCGCGGTCAGCGGGGTGTACGTTCCCGATTCGCCGAAAAGCTCCGGCCGCTCACGCCGCAGCCGGAGCGCCGCCACCGTGAGCGCGGCCTTCTCACCTACGGGCCCGTCCTGGGGTGGCCGCCGGAACGGCTGCCGGTTGTCCGGGTCGACCAGGGCGGCGTACTCCTGCTCCGTCCCCTGGTACAGGTCCGGCACCCCCGGCATCGTCAGCTGCACCAGCGCCGCGCCGGCGATGTTGGCCCGCGCGAACGGTTCGAGCGCGGTCGCGAACCGCGCCAGCACCGCCCGCGCCGGACCGGTGCCCGCGGCCGGTCCCGCCGCGACGAAATCCGTCACCGCCCGCTCGTACACCGGATCGGGCTCGGTCCAGCTGGTGAAAAGACCCGCCTCCCGAACCGCCTTGAGCAGTGCGGATTCGAGCCGTCCCGCTCTCTCCGCGGCCGGCAGCCCCGCGCAGCCGAACGCCGTCTGCCAGGCCTGCCAGGCCAGCTGCGGATCGGGTGCGGTCGCCGTCGGCGCCGCCCGCCCCAGCTCCGCCAGCAGCCCCGACCACTGCTCCGGGCACTCCGACAGCACCGCGATCCGGGCCCGCACATCCGCACTGCGCTTGGTGTCATGGGTCGTCAGCGCCGTGCCGGTGGCAGGCCAGTCACGCGCCAGCCGGGCACAGAACGCATGGAACTCCTCCGGAGCCACCGCCGGGGACCCGGGATCACCGCCCACCTCGGTCGCCGAGATCAGCGGCGCGTACCGGTAGAACGCCGTGTCCTCGACCGACTTGGCCCGCAGCGCGGACGCGGTCTGCGCGAACCGGGCGCAGAACGCCGCCCGGTCCGGCCCGTCACCGAGCCGTCCGAGCGCCAGCTCCCGCACCACATCGACGGCCGTCGCCTCCTGCGGCACGGAGAACACCGCTCTGGCCTCCCGTACGGCCGTGTCCGGCAGCGTCGCCTCCGCCGCCGCCGTGCAGGGCCCGCCGGCCGTGACGTACGGACGGTAGACCGGAACCCGGACGAGCAGTTCGCGCACGGCGGTGTGCAGCGCCCAGGGGGCGTGGTCGCGCAGCGCGGGATCCTCGGCGCAGATGCGTACGGCGAGCCTGGTCAGGTGTTCGGTCTCGGCGGCCAGCTCATGCGTCACCACCCGGTACGCGGCCCGGCGGACCGTCGCCGACCAGTAGCCGCCCCGGTCCCCGGCCGGACTCGCGAACTCCCGGTACGCGACGGCCAGCTCGGCGGCGCCCACCGGGTCGACGAACAGCCCGTCGACCCGGTGCAGGGCGTCGTACCCGGTCGTCCCGGCGACGGCCCAGCCCGCCGGCAGCGGCTCGGTGCCGGTGAGGATCTTCTCGACGACCGTCCACCGTCCACCGGTCGCCTCGCCGAGCCTCTCCAGATAGGCGGCGGGATCGGCGAGTCCGTCCGGATGGTCGATGCGCAGCCCGTCGACCACACCGTCCCGGACCAGTTCGAGAATCTTGTCGTGGGTGGCGGCGAAGACCTCGGGGTCCTCGACCCGCACCCCGATGAGGTCGGAGATGGTGAAGAACCGCCGGTAGTTCAGCTCGGTGCGGGCCAGCCGCCACCAGCCGAGCCGATAGTGCTGCGCATCCAGCAGCTTCGTAAGCGGCAGACCGGCGGTGCCGGCCCGGAGCGGGAACTCCTGCTCGCCGTAGTGCAGCACCTCCCCGTCGACCCGGAACCGGTCCCTCTCGTCGCCGATCCGGCCGCCGAGCACCGGCAGCAGCACCTTGCCGCCGCCCGCCGCCCAGTCGATGTCGAACCAGCGGGCGTACGGGGACCCGGGGCCCTCGCGCAGGACCTCCCACAGCGCGCGGTTGTGCCGGGGGACAGCGGCCATATGGTTCGGCACGATGTCCAGCACCAGCCCGAGCCCGTGCTCCCGCGCCGTGCGCGACAGCTGCCGCAGCCCCTCCTCACCGCCGAGCTCGGCCCGGACACGGCTGTGGTCGACGACGTCATAGCCGTGCGTGGAGCCGGGCACGGCTTCGAGAACCGGGGACAGATGCAGATGGGAGACGCCGAGCGCGGCGAGATACGGCACCGCGTGCCCGGCGGCCGAGAACGGGAAGTCGGGCTGGAGCTGAAGCCGGTACGTGGCAGTGGGCGTCATGCGAACGTACGTACCCAGCCTGACGCCGACTGTGACACCGCACGCGCCCTATCCATCCGGACGAGCGGTCACCACAGAGCGGCCCGGGTGCTCCCGTCACCGCTCTCATCCCCCAGGATCTCTCTTTCGATCACGCCGCATCGGAAAGAGAAAGACCCTAAGCCGGCCGCTGCAGTACCGCCATGCTCCGCCCCACCAACGTCACCCGCTCGCCGGCCGCCACCTTCGGCCCTGCCCCCGGCCGTACCCCGTCCGGGCTGGCCGTGTCGACCACGATCGACCACTGCCGCCCGTGGTTCACCGGAACGGCGAACTCCAGCGTGTCGGCGCTCGCGTTGAACATCAGCAGGAACGAGTCGTCGGAGATCCGCTCACCGCGCGGCCCCGGCTCCGAGATCGCGTGCCCGTTCAGAAAGACGGTCAGCGCCTTGGCGTGTGCCGCCTGCCAGTCCCGCTGTTTCATCTCACTGCCTTCGGGCGTGAACCAGGCGATGTCGGAGAGTTCGTCGTGCGTGCCCTCCACCGGCCGCCCGTGGAAGAACCGGCGACGCCGGAAGACCGGGTGGTCGCGACGGAGCCAGACCATCGCCCGGGTGAACTCCAGCAGACTGCTGGCGGAGACGGAGCCCGCCCCGCCGTCGTCCTCGACCTCGTCCTCGGCCCCGTCCTCGCCCTCGTCCTCGTCCTGGGCACCGGCCTTGCGCGGCTCCGGCCAGTGCACCCACGACAGCTCGTTGTCCTGGCAGTACGCGTTGTTGTTGCCGCGCTGCGTGCGTGCGAACTCGTCGCCGTGACTCAGCATCGGCACCCCCTGCGACACCATCAGCGTGGCGATGAAGTTCCGCATCTGCCGCTCGCGCAGCTCCAGCACCTCCGGCTGGTCCGTCTCGCCCTCCACGCCGCAGTTCCACGACCGGTTGTGGCTCTCGCCGTCCCGGTTGGCCTCGCCGTTGGCGTCGTTGTGCTTGTCGTTGTACGAGACCATGTCGTGCAGCGTGAATCCGTCGTGGCAGGTGGTGAAGTTGATCGAGGCGAGCGGCCGTCGGCCGTCGTCCTGGTAGAGATCCGAGGAGCCGGTCAGCCGCCCCGCGAACTCGGCGAGGGTCCGCGGCTCGCCGCGCCACAGGTCGCGCACGGTGTCCCGGTACTTGCCGTTCCACTCGGTCCACAGCGGGGGGAAGTTCCCCACCTGGTAGCCGCCCTCACCCACGTCCCACGGCTCGGCGATCAGCTTCACCTGACTGACCACCGGGTCCTGCTGCACCAGGTCGAAGAACGACGACAGCCGGTCCACCTCGTGGAACTGCCGGGCCAGCGTGGCCGCCAGATCGAAGCGGAAGCCGTCCACATGCATCTCGGTCACCCAGTACCGCAGCGAGTCCATGATCAGCTGGAGCACGTGCGGCGATCGCATCAGCAGCGAGTTGCCGGTGCCCGTGGTGTCCATGTAGTACCGCTGGTCGTCCGCGAGCCGGTAGTACGAGGCGTTGTCCAGTCCCCGGAACGACAGCGTCGGCCCCAGATGGTTGCCCTCCGCGGTGTGGTTGTAGACGACGTCGAGGATGACCTCGATACCCGCCTGATGCAGCGCCCGTACCACCTGCTTGAACTCGCTCACCTGTTCACCGCGGTCGCCGCGGGAGGCGTACGCGTTGTGCGGGGCGAAGAAGCCGATGGTGTTGTAGCCCCAGTAGTTGGCGAGCCCCGCGTCCGCCAGCCGGTGGTCCTGGACGAACTGGTGCACCGGCATCAGTTCGATCGCCGTGACACCGAGCTCCGTCAGATGTGCGATGACCTCCGGGTGGGCGAGCGCCGCGTAGGTGCCGCGCAGCTCCTTCGGCAGTCCCGGATGGAGCATGGTCAGGCCCTTCACATGGGCCTCGTAGATCACCGTGCGGTGGTAGTCCGTACGGGGCCGCCGGTCGTCGCCCCAGTCGAAGTACGGGTTGACCACCACCGACGTCATGGTGTGCGGCGCGGAGTCGAGGTCGTTGCGCGCGTCGGGGCGGCCGAACGGATAGCCGTACACCGCCTCGCCCCACCGGATCTGTCCGGAGACCGCCCGCGCGTACGGATCGAGCAGCAGCTTCGCCGAGTTGCAGCGGGTTCCGCGCTGCGGCTCGTACGGTCCGTGCACCCGGAACCCGTACCGCTGCCCGGGCATCACCCCGGGCAGATAGGCATGGCGAACGAAGGCATCGGTCTCTCTCAGCTCCACCGCCGTCTCGGAACCGTCGTCGTGCAGCAGGCACAACTCGATTCTGTTGGCGGCCTCCGAGAAGACCGCGAAGTTGGTGCCGACGCCGTCGTACGTGGCACCGAGGGGATACGCCTGTCCCGGCCAGACCTGCATAGATATGACTCTTCCACTTCTGATCCGGGTGCTGGGGGCACTTGGGACCGACCCGGCCAGATCTTCCCCGAAAGAGTGCCCCGCACCTAGGATGTCGCCCGGTCCTGTCAACATCGGTCCTCTCCCTGTCGCCCGGAACCGGAATCCGAGAACCTGACCGGGGCACACGTCCGGTATGCGGCACCTGACGGGGTGCCCAATCACCGTGAATCAGCTCACTCCGGCAGATCTCGCTGCCGGGAACAGGCTTTACTCATCGGGGAGTTGGGAAAGGAGCCTGTGCATCCGGCTGCACCGGCTCCCGCTCCCGGAGTACCCTTCCTTGATCATTGGTGGGGGAGCGGAAGGCGGTGCGCGGGTGAGCTCGGGAGGGTTCGAGCTACCCCCAGGTGACGCAGGTCACGAGGGGGAATCCGTCGACGCCCCGCCCGGGGCGGTATCGCTTGCGCAGCCCATGGAGATCGGCGCCGAACTGGACTGGGGTGCGGATGCCTGGAGCGAGGTCCGGACCCGGGCCCAGCGCGCCGGGCGGGCCTACATCTGGCTGAATCTCGTGGAACAGCGGCTGCGCGCCGTCGTCGCCGCGGTGCTGCGGCCCATCTACGAACCGGTGCACGGCGACGACTGGGTGGTCGCAGCCGCCGGGCCCGCCGGGCAGGAATGGGTGCAGCGCGCCGTCGCCGTGCGCGAGGTCTCCCGCCGCAAGGGGTATCTGCTCGACCCGGCCGACGACAATGTGCTCAGCTTCCTCACACTCCCGCAACTGCGGGAGCTGATGATCCAGCACTGGCCGTGTTTCGAGCCGTACTTCGACGACCGGCGCGATGTCGAGCTGGCGCTCGACGAGCTGGAGGTCGCCCGCAATGTGGTCTCCCGCAACCGCGCACTCAACGAGGCGGTCCTCGCCCAGGCCGAGCGCGCCTCGGCGCGGCTCCTGGAGATCCTCGGCAGCGGCGCCGCGGTGCCGTCCGCCGACCGGCTGCCGGTCGATGCCGTCGAGGAACTGGTCGGTGACCGCTACGCGGATGTGGTCTCCGTCCACCCCGACCGGGTCCGGCTGCAGCGCCAGCTCCCCGCCGAGGACCTCTTCGGCGGCTCGCGCCGCCTCGACGCGATCGGCATAGGCCTCAATCTGCTGGTGCAGAACTTCTCCGGCCGCAGGCTCGTCCGGCTGGCCGAATCGGGCTGCCGGATCCGGCTGCTCTTCATCAACCCGGCGAGCAGTGCGGTCAAACGCCGCGAGCGCGAACTGGGCCTCAAGAAGGGCGAGCTGAGCCGGTCCGTGGAGATGAACATCCTCCATATGCGCCGGGTCCGCTCCAAGCTCCGCGACCCGGGCGCCTTCGAGATCCATGTCTTCGACGAGACGCCGCGCTTCACGGCGTATTTGGTGGACGGTGACGGGGCGGACGCGGTAGGCGTCGTCCAGCCGTATCTGCGGCGCGCACGCGGCATGGAGGCGCCGGTGCTGGTGCTGCGGGGCGGAGGCCGGGCGGTGGTCCGCGCGGGGCAGGACAACGAGCACGGGCTGTTCGAGACATACCGCGAGGAGTTCGAGTCCGTGTGGACGGACTCCCGCCCCGTCTCCTGAGCCAACCGCCTGAGAGCCTGTCGGGTGGCCTTCGATCGGGAAGCGTGCGTGCCAGGGCGTGGCCGCCCGATCAGAGCTCACCCGACAGGCTCTGAGACCGTTGTCAGTGGTGCATGGCAGGGTGGTCATCACCTGGGGGAGAGCACCACGAAGGAGGTACGGGATGAGCTGGCACCGGAAGGCGCTGGTCGGCTTCGACCTGGAGACGACGGGCACGGAGCCGCTGGAGGCCCGGATCGTGACGGCTGCGGTCGTCTGCGTCGACGGCAGGGACAGGGAGCCGGTGCGGCAGCGCACCTGGCTGGCGGATCCAGGGATCCGCATCCCCGCACAGGCCTCGGCGATCCACGGCATCAGCAGCGAGCGGGCGGCGGCGGAGGGGCGGCCGGCGCGCGAGGTGGCGGACGAGATCGCCGAGACGCTTGCGGGCTACTGGCGCCAGGGGGTGCCGGTCGTCGCGTACAACGCGGCCTTCGATCTGACGCTGCTGACGGCGGAGTTGCGCCGGCACGGACTGCCGTCGCTGAGCGACCGGCTCGACGGCGGCGGGATCGGCCCGGTCGTCGACCCGTACACGATCGACCGGGCGGTCGACCGCTACCGCAAGGGCAAGCGGACGCTGGAGGCGGTCTGCGTCGAGTACGGGGTGGTGCACGGCGGCGCCCATGACGCGGGCGCGGACGCGCTGGCCGCGGTGCGCGTGGCGTACGCGATAGCCGAACGGCACGGCTCGGTGGCCGCGCTGACGGCGACCGAACTGCACGAGCGCCAGATCACCTGGTACGCGGACTGGGCGTCCGACTTCCAGTCCTTCCTGCGCCGCAAGGGAACCCCGGACGCGGTGATCGACCCCCACTGGCCCGTACGGGAACCGGCGCAGATCACCACCTGAACCCCACCCGCAAACCCGAGTCTGCCCGCAGACCCGAGCCCGGGGTCCTCCATGCCCTGGGGGCCATAGGGGAGATCGAGGACAAAGCGGCCGCCGGACGACCCCGGCACAACCACTAGAACGGATACCACCGCACCTCGGGGTCACCGTCACGCAAGGACGCAACCCTGCGTCGGAACTCCGCGAGCGCCTTCGGGTTGCCCGGCGCATGCTGCGAGACCCACGCGCAGCTGGCCGTCTCCCGGGCGCCGCGCAGCACCGCGCAGCCGTCCCACTCCCGGACGTCCCAGCCGTACGCAGCGGTGAACGCGTCGTATGCCTCCGCCGCCAGCCCGTACCGGTCGCGGGACAGCGCAAGGACCACCAGATCGTGCTCCCGCAGATCCGCGGAGAACGTTTCGAGGTCCACCAGCACCGGCCCGTCCGGACCGACATGGACGTTGCGCGGCAGTGCGTCACCGTGAATCGGCCCCGGCGACAGGTGCGGCACCAAGGCGGCCGCGGCCGCGGCGAACCCGTCCCGCCGCTCCCGCAGATATGCGGCGTCGGCCGGATCGATCGCGTCGCCCGCGATCCGCAGCCACCGCTCCACCCCACCCAGCAGCTCCCGCCGCGGCAGCGCCAGTCCGTCCGGGGCGGGTAGCGCGTGGACCAGGGCGAGCAGCGGCGCCAGATCCCGCGGCTCGGCGGGGCGCACCGCGTCGGGGAGCCGGTGCCAGACCGTCACCGGGTGTCCTTCGACAAGCCGCGCCTCCGGCTCCGCCGCCCGCACGGCGGGGATGCCCGAAGCGGCGAGCCACTGCGCGACGGCCACCTCGCGCTCGGCCCGGCTGCGCAGTTCCGGGTTCCGTACGGCGTCCCGGCCGACCTTGACCACCAGGTCACCGACCGTGAACACCGCGTTCTCGCCCAGCGCGATCAGCTCGGCGTCGCCGGACAGCCCGGCAGCGGTCAGCACCTCGCGCGCACGCATCTCGTTCATGGTCCGATTTTCGCATCCGTGCACACCACCTTGACGAACCGACGACCCGTCAGCACCATGGCGGGGGCCACCTGAGCGGCCGGAACTGGGTGAAAGCGATCCAATGACGCAAGGGGGTCGAATTCATTACGTTGGCGAATGAAGCCGCACAGTCCGGACAGCGCGGTCCGCCCGGCAGTCCGCTGTCCCGACGGGGCAGACGGGGCAGACAGGCTCCGCGGATCAACCGGAACGCCGGCACCTGGTTCCTGGTGCTGCCCGCCATGATCCCGATCCTGATCCTCAGCGTCGGCCCGCTGCTCTACGGCGTCGCCTTGGCGTGACGCGGCGACTGCCGTCTCGGGCAGCTACATCGTGATGCTGGACCAGAAGGCCGACAAGGCGAAGCTCGCCAAGGAGTACGGCGGCAAGCTGAAGCGCACCTACAACTCCGCCATCAACGGCTTCTCCGCCAGCGGCCTTTCGCAGACCGAGGCCATGCAGCTCGCGGCCGACCCGGCCGTCTCCAAGGTCGTCCAGAACAAGAAGTTCCACATCGACGCCATCCAGGACAACCCGCCGTCGTGGGGTCTCGACCGGATCGACCAGGCCGAGACCGCAGGCAACCATGCGTACACCTATCCGGACAGCGCGGGCGAAGGCGTCACGGCGTCAGTCATCGACACCGGTGTCCGTGTCACGCACAAGGAGTTCGGGGGGCGGGCGAGCTCGGGCTTCGACGCCGTGGACAACGACGACAGTGCGGATGACGGCAACGGCCACGGGACCCACGTGGCCGGCACCATAGCCGGTGCGACGTTCGGCGTCGCCAAGAAGGCGAAGATCGTCGCCGTCCGGGTTCTCGACGACTCCGGCTCGGGCACCACCGAGCAGGTCGTCGCCGCCATCGACTGGGGCACCGCGCACCACGAGGGCCCGTCCGTCGCCAACATGGGTCTCGGCGGCAGTGCCGACCCGGCTCTCGACGCCGCGTTCCAGAAGGCCATCGCCTCCCGAGTGACCTTCGCGGTGGCCGCAGGAAACGAGTCCGCCGACGCGAGCCAGGGCTCCCCGGCCCGCGTCCCGGAGGCCATCACGGTCTCCTCGTCCACGGTGGACGACGAGCAGTCGTCGTTCTCCAACTACGGCCCGGTCGTGGACATCTACGCCCCGGGTTCGGACATCACCTCGTCCTGGAACGACGGCGACGACGCGACGAACACCATCTCCGGTACGTCCATGGCGACTCCGCACGTCGTCGGTGCCGCCGCCGTGTACCTCGCCGGACACCCGGACGCCACCCCGGCGGAGGT
Organism: Streptomyces sp. NPDC002206; assembly: GCF_053593595.1. Taxonomy (NCBI): domain Bacteria; kingdom Bacillati; phylum Actinomycetota; class Actinomycetes; order Kitasatosporales; family Streptomycetaceae; genus Streptomyces; species Streptomyces sp. NPDC002206. The sequence goes on along the minus strand of NZ_JBSFCW010000015.1, from coordinate 46,100 downwards.
CGCCACGGCCCTCACCGACGGCGCCACCCCCGACGCGATCTCCCATGCGACCGAGGGAACACCGAACAAGCTGCTGAAGATCGTCGAGTAGCAGGCACCACCGAGACGGCGGCCGCCGCGCTCTCCCCCACGGGGCGCGGCGGCCGCACACCTCCGGCGGACCGTCCTATGGTGTGGCCATGACCACCAGGTACGCGGCGCTGTTGCGCGGGATCAATGTGAGCGGCTACAAGAAGGTCCCGATGGCCGAACTCCGCACACTGCTCACGGAGCTGGGCCATGCGGAAGTCCGTACCTACCTGCAGAGCGGCAATGCCGTCTTCAACAGCGCGTCGGGCGACGAGGACGCGCTCACCACACAGCTCGAGCAGGCCATCGAGGAACGCTTCGGCTTCGCCGTCCCGTGTCTGATCCGGAACGGCTCCTATCTCGCATCGGTCGCCGACGCCTGCCCGTTCCCGGCCGCCGCCCTCGAGGGCAAGCAGCTGCACGTCACCTACTTCGACCGGCCGGTGGACGCCGCACGCTTCGCCACGATCGACGCCGACGCCTTCCGCCCCGAGGAGTTCCGGCTCGGCGACCGTGCGCTCTACCTCTACGCCCCCGACGGACTGGGCCGTTCCAAGCTTGCCGAGGCGCTCCACCGCCCATCCCTCACCAAGGGCCTCACCGCCACCACACGTAACTGGAACACCGTCGCGAAACTCGTGGAGATGACCCGTGACTGAGCCGCCGCCCGGTGTGACCGCCGCCGTCGAGGGCGAACTCAGACTCCTCGACCCGCTGGTGTGCTGCTCCGCCGATCTCCTCGTCCAGGTGTTGCACCCGGAGTTCCGCGAGATCGACATCGCCGGCCGCTTGCGGGACCGAGATGCGACCATCGCCTCGCTGACCGCGGACGAGGCCCCACGGCCCGGACAGCTCACCGCGTCACGGATGCACGGTGTCCAGCTCGCCGACGAACTCGTCCATCTGACCTTCGACTCCGAGCACAAGGGGCTCAGGGCTCACCGCAGTTCACTGTGGCGGCTGACCGGGCGCGGCTGGCTCCGCTACTTCCACCAGGCCACGCCGTTCGTCGCCGAACCGTCCGACGGCTGACGGCGCCCGACGGCGATCGGCTGCCGTCAGCCGCGCGTGACGCGCTGCGCCCGCGCCGTCCACCGGCCGTCCGTGCGGGCGATCCGCACCGGATGCCCGAAGCAGTCGCTGACCTGATCCGTGGTCAGCACGTCGTCGCCCGGACCCGAGGAGCCGGACGCCGTCGGCCCGGATCACCGGCACCGGGGTCGCGGAGACAGAGGTGGTGAGGGCGGTGGTGGTCACGGGCGGGCCCTCGACAGGTCCGCCTCCCCGCATAGGATTTGACCGCCATATGTACACACGGCCGCACCGAACGGAGCCGGGATGCGCTACATCATCGTGGGAGCGGGCGCCGTCGGCGGCGCCATAGGGGGACGGCTGGCCGAGGCCGGCCACGACGTCGTCCTGGTGGCGCGCGGCGCGCAGTACGAGGCGCTGCGCACGGGCGGACTCCGGCTCACCACACCGGACGGCCCCCGTACCCACTCCCTCCCCGTCGTCGACCGGCCCGACGCACTCGACCTGACCCCGGACGACGTACTCGTCCTCACCGTGAAGACCCAGGACAGCACCGCCGCGCTCGACGCCTGGTGCATCAGGCCGGTGGCGGGCGGCGGTACCGCGGGCGAACGACTGCCCCTGATCTGCGCGCAGAACGGCGTGGAGAGCGAACGTCTCGCGCTGCGCCGCTTCCGGCATGTGTACGGCATGTGCGTCTGGCTGCCCGCCACCTTCGTCGAACCCGGCCAGGTGTCCGCGGCCGGAACGCCGTTGACCGGCATCCTGCACCTGGGGCGCTACCCCACCGGGACCGACGAGACGGCCCGGCTGATCGCCGCCGACCTGGAGAAGTCGAAGCTGCTCGCCCCGGTCGTCCCGGACGTGATGCGCTGGAAGTACGCCAAGCTGCTCTCCAACCTCGCCAACGCGATCGAGGCCGTCACCGGCCTGCTCACCGGAGACGACGCCGTAGCCCTGTTCAAGCGGGCACTCGCCGAGGGCCGCGCGGTCCTGGAGGCCGCCGGTATCGACGCGATCGGCCAGGAGGAACAGACGAAGGCGCGCGGCGACCGGATCCGCTTCGAGCCGTTCGACGGTTCCCCGCGCGGCGCCGGTTCCTCCTGGCAGAGCCTCAGCCGCGGCACGGGCACCATCGAGGCCGACTATCTCAACGGTGAGATCGTGCTGCTCGGCCGGGAGCACGGGGTGGCCACACCGGTCAATGACGTACTCCAGCGCACCGCGAATGCCTTCGCGCGGGAGCGCCGGGAGCCCGGATCGATGTCGGTGGCCGAACTCACCGCACTGATCGACGCGGCCTCCTGACCGGGCCGGACGTCCGGCTCGGCCGGTCCCCTGTCGCATTTTTTCAAGACCGGCGACAGCGGCCGGCCGTACCGTCCGGTGCATGAAGACCGAGTACGCCCATATGACCGAATGCGCTGCCGAGGCCGCCCGCATCGCCCTCGGTATCGGCGCCGGACAGCCGGCCGCGACCGCCACTCCCTGCGGCGACTGGGAACTGCGGGTACTGATCAACCACTGGGTGCTGTACACCTCGCACGGTCTGGAGCACCGGGCCCGGCGCACCCCTTTGCCGAACGAGCTCACCGCCCGTGACTTCGCCGTCGACGCCGACTGGGCCGAGCAGTACGCGGTGCAGCTGGACCGGGCCGTCGCCGCCTGGTCGGACCCGGCGGTCTGGGAGGGGGACATCGACCTGGGGAATGCGTCCTCCCCGGCGGCCGAGATCGCCGCGATGCTCATCATGGAGACAGCGCTGCACAGTTGGGACGTGGCCCGCGCGACAGGACAGGAGTTCAGGCTCTCCGACGGGGCGGCCGGGTACGTCCTCGGCGTCGTCGACAAGTCCGCCGAGCTCTACCGGCAGTACGACGGCTTCGCCGACGAGGTCCCGGTGTCCGATTCGGCGCCGGTGTTCGAACGGGCGCTGGCCCACAGCGGACGCGACCCGCACTGGACCACCGCTTGAAAGTGGCCCAGTAGAACGAGTGGTGAATGGCCCGGAACTCTAGACCAATGCCTGGATAGGCTCGACGCATGACCACTCACCCCACCCCGGCCACGGGCAGGACCGTCGTCGACTTCTACTTCGACCCGGCCTGCCCGTTCGCCTGGATCACCTCCCGCTGGATGCTGGAGGTGGAGCAGCAGCGCGACATCGAGCTCCGTTTCCATGTCATGAGCCTCTTCCTGCACAACGTCGGCAATGAACTCCCCGACTGGTACCGGGAACTGGTCGACAAGTCGATCGGCCCGGTGCGGGTCGCGGTCGCCGCGGCCGCGGGCCACGGCGACGGTGTGCTCCGCGAGCTCTACACCGCCCTGGGAACCCGTATCCACGTACAGAAGAACGCGGACTTCGACGAGGTGGTCGCCCAGGCGCTCGCCGAAGTGGGCCTGCCCGGCGGGCTTGCCGGGGCCGCGCACTCCACGGCGTACGACGAGGCGCTGCGCCGCAGCCACGACGCGGGCAAGGATCCGGAGGCCGACGCTTATGTCGGCACCCCCACCATCCATGTCGACGGCGGCGTCTGGTTCGGCCCGGTCCTCAACTCCGTCCCGCGCGGCGAGGAGGCGGCCAGGCTGTTCGACAGCCTCCGGGTGATGGCCGGCTACCCGGACTTCTTCGAGCTCAAGCGCACCCGCACGGGCAGTCTCGACTTCAGCTGACAGTCACCTGCTCTTGCCGGTACTTGCTGCTCCCGGTCAGGCGGTGAGCGCTGCCACGCGCGGCACACACGCCTCGTCGTAGCGCCGCAGCAGCAGCCGTGCCAACTCCGGCGAAGGGCCGAGCACGTCGGCCAGTACGTCCGCCCCCGCCCCCCGGGCACCCGCAGCGATACGGTCCGGGAGGCGGCCGGGCGCGATGACGTACGGCGCCACCGCCACCCGGCGCGCGCCCTCGGTCCGCAGGGCCCGTACCGCGTCTTCGGTGCGGGGGAACCCCGCGGGAGATGCAGCGGAGGCGAACGCAGGCCGCACGGAACACCAACCGGTGTGCCGCAGCTCCCGCGCGATTTCAGCGATCACTGCGATCGCCTCCGGGTCTGTGGAGCCCGCCGAGGCCAGGACGAGCCCGGTCGAGCTTCTGTCGCCGGGACGGACCCCGGCTTCGTACAGCCGCTGTTCCAGCGCGGAGTTCAGCAGCGGTGACGGGCCGAGCACTTCGGCCTGTCGGATGTGCAGCTGCGGCAGTCCGGTCCGCGCCTTGTGCAGCACCGACGGGATGTCGGACTTGGCGTGGAAGGCCCGGGTGAGGAGCAGGGGGAGCGCGATGACGTCCCTCGCTCCGTCCGTGGCCAGCCGCTGAAGGACCTGCGGCACCGACGGGGCGTTGAAGTCCAGGAAGCCGGTCTCCACCCGAAGTCCCGGCCGCAGCGACCGGACCCGCGTGGTGAGCGCGTGCACGGTCGCCGCGTGCCGCGGATCGCGACTGCCGTGGGCGATGACAAGGAGAACGGGGGAAGCCATGACAGTACTCAGTTCTTGACGAGGAGGCCGCGGCTGCGCAGCACCCACCGCTCCAGCGGACTGAAGATCAGCAGGTCGATGGCGATGCCGACGATCAGGATCAGGAAGATGGCGAGGAACACCATCGACATGCTGCTGGTCTCCCGGCCCTGCTCCAGCAACTGCCCCAGGCCCACGCCCAGATCGGGCGACGAGGCGATGATCTCGGCGGCCATCAGCGAGCGCCAGGAGAACGCCCAGCCCTGCTTCAGGCCCGCCAGATAGCCCGGCAGCGAGGCGGGCAGCACGATGTGCCAGGTACCGCGGAGCCCGGTCGCGCCCAGCGTCTGCCCCGCCCGCAGATGAAGCGGCGGGATCTGGTCGACACCGGCGACGAGACCGTTGGCGATCGACGGGACGGCGCCCAGCAGGATCACCGCGTACATCATCCTGTCGTCGAGCCCCAGCCAGAGGACCGCGGGCGGCACCCAGGCCACCGACGGCAGCGACTGGAGACCTGAGAGCACCGGTCCGATCGCCGCGCGCACCACCTTCACGCGCGCCACCAGCAGCCCGAGCGGGGTGCCGATGACGAGCGCCAGCAGGAAGCCGAACAGACCGCGCGAGACGCTCGTCCAGATGTAGCCGAGCAGGGTGCCCTGCGCCCAGGCGTTGCTCACCTCGTCCCAGACCTGGGACGGCGACGGCAGCTTGTAGTCGTCGGTGACCTTCGCCCAGATCAGGATCTGCCAGACGACCAGGACGAGTGCGATGGCCACGACCGGCGGCAGGACCTTCTGCACCAGCACCTGGCGCACCGGGGTGCGGCTCACCCGCACCGCGTCGAGTGCGTCAAGACCCGCCTCGAGGCCGGCCAGGTCCTGGGCGGCGTCCTTGACGGCGGCGTCCCCGGTGGTGGTGGTGTCAGTGCTGGCCATGTCGGCGGATCTCCCCACGCAGTTGTTCCGTGATCTCGACGGACAGCTCTGCCACCGCGGTGTCCTCGATGCGGCGCGGCTGGTCGATGTCGACCGTCCACTCGCGGGCGATCCGGCCCGGCCGCGACGACAGCAGGACGACCCGCTCGGCGAGCCGGACCGCTTCCCGGACGTTGTGCGTGACGAAGAGGACCGAGACGTTCGTCTCGCGCCAGATCCGGGTCAGCTCGTCGTGCAGCACATCCCGGGTGATGGCGTCGAGTGCGGCGAACGGCTCGTCCATCAGCAGCAGTTGACTGTCCTGGGCGAGCGCGCGGGCCATCGCCACCCGCTGGCGCATGCCGCCCGAGAGTTCGTGCACCCGCTTCCCGTACGCCCCGCCGAGCCGTACGAGTTCGAGCAGCCGCTCCGCCTCGGCACGGCGGTCGGACTTCGGTACGCCACGCAGCCGCAGCGCGAGTTCGATGTTCTTGCCCGCGGTCAGCCACGGGAAGAGGGCGTGCTCCTGGAACATCAGGGCCGGCCGCCCGCCGGGGGTCTCGATGGACCCAGCGGTCGGGCGGTCGAGTCCGGCCACCAGGTTGAGCAGCGTCGATTTGCCGCACCCGGAAGCTCCCAGGAGGGTGACGAACTCGCCGGGAGCGACATCGAGCGTGATGTCGTCCAGGACGAGCTGCGTCCCCTCCGGTCCGCCGAAGGACTTCGAGACGTGCGCGATACGGGCGGCGTGCCCGGCCGACACACGGTCCTCGGCCTTGGTGAGAGTGGTCGTCGCCATGGTCGTCACCTCCTGGGAGATCCTGGATCGGTCGGGGGTTACTTGACGCCGAGACCGGCGTCGGCGACCTCGGGCTTGCCCGCGGCCTTGAGGATCTTGTTGAGCGGCTTCAGGTCGTAGATGCCCGTCAGGTCCGTCTGCTCCAGCAGACCGGCCTTCACCGCGTGCTTGGCCTCCGTGTCGAGGGTGGCGGCCAGCGGGTCATCGGTGAACTGGACGGACTTCCACGCCGGGTCGATGACCTCGGGCGGCAGCGCCTTGCCGGACAGCTCCTTGAGCGCGGCGTTGGCGGAGGCCTTCGCCTTGTCCGGGTTGGCGTTGATCCACGCGTTGGTGTTGACCGAGCCGCGCAGCACCGCCTCGACGACGTCCGGGTGCTCGCTGAGGAACTTCTGCGACACGATGATGTTCGTGATCACGAACTTCTTGTCCGGCCAGAGGGCCGACTCGTCGAGGAGCACCTTGGCGCCCTGCGCGACCAGCTTGGAGGCGGTCGGCTCCGGGACCCAGGCACCGTCGATGGAACCGGCCTTGTAGGCGTCCGGGGTCACCTTGTTGTCCGTACGGACCACGGAGACGTCGCCCTTGCCGCTCTGGGCGTCGACCTTCCAGCCCTTCTCGGAGATCCAGTTGAGGAACGCCACATCCTGGGTGTTGCCGAGCTGCGGGGTGGCGATCTTCTTGCCCTTGAGGTCGTCCAGGGTCTTGATCTTCTTGGGGTTGACGACCAGCTTCACACCGCCGGACGCCGAACCGCCGATGATCCGCAGGCTCTTGCCGTTGGACTTGGCGAAGCCGTTGATGGCGGGGGAGGGGCCGATGAAGCCGATGTCGATCGACCCCGCGTTGAGCGCCTCGATCTCGGACGGGCCGGCGTTGAAGGTCGACGGCTTGACCGTCGTGCCGCCGAGTTCCTTGGCGATCAGGCCTTCCTGGATGCCGACCAGGGCGGTGGCGTGCGTGAGGTTCGGGAAGTAGCCGATCTTCACAGTGTCCGCGGAGAGCGTCTTGCCGCCGGAGGAGACGTTCGCCTTCTTGGCGTCGTCGTCCTTCGCCTCGGAGCCGTAACCGCAGGCGGTGAGCGCCACGGCGAGCAGCGGCAGAGCGGCGGCAGCGGCGAGGCTGCGGCGCAGGGTGATACGGGTGGCAGGCACGGGAGGCTTTCCTCTCGTTGGCCCGGTACTCGCGTCCCTCGTCGGTTACGGGGACGCGGCCGGGAAGTCGGCATGTCTTCGTCTGAACTGGCGGTACAGGCGGTGCGGTTGGTGCAAGCGGGCGCGCAGGCAGTGCGCGTACGTCATCGCGCACATCGCGCAACCCCGCCCTGGCCGCTGCCGAGGGTGCCGCTGCCGACGCGACCACCCTCCTTCGCGAACGTCGCGAAGACGTCGATACTCATCAGAAGTCCCATTCGGCGTCGTCGGCGGCGGCGGCGTCCTTGCCCGTGGCCGTGGCGGCGAATGCCTGGCCCGCCATGCCGGCCGTGAGCGTGGTGCCGTCCGCCGGGTCGATCAGCAGGAACGAACCGGTGCGGCGCGAGTCCGCGTAGGCGTCGAGCGCGAGCGGTTCGGCGGTACGGACGACGACCCGGCCGATGTCGTTGGCGACGAGCCGGCCGGGCGCCGGGTGCTGCGAGAGGTCGTCCAGCGTCAGCCGGGACGGGATGTCCTTGACGATCGCCTTGACCGTGCGGGTGGTGTGCTTGAGCAGCACCCGCTGGCCGACGGCGAGCGGCTGGTCCGCGACGTGGCAGACGGTCGCCTCGACGTCCTGAGTGACTGCCGGTGCATCGTCGGCCGGTGCGATCAGGTCACCGCGCGAGACGTCGATGTCGTCGGCCAGCCGGATGGTCACCGACTGGGGCGCCCAGGCGATGTCCACGCTCTCGCCGAGCGCGTCGATCCCGGCGATCGTCGACGTACGGCCGGACGGAAGGACGGTGACGGCCTCGCCCACGCGGAACGCGCCGGCGGCGATCTGGCCCGCGTAGCCCCGGTAGTCGGGGTGCTCGGCGGTCTGCGGCCGGATCACGTACTGGACGGGGAAGCGCGCGTGGCAGGCGGTGAGGTCGTGGCTGACCGGCACCGTCTCCAGGTGCTCCAGCACCGTCGGACCGCCGTACCAGTCCATGTGCGCGGACGGCTCCACGACATTGTCACCGGCCAGCGCGGAGATCGGGATCGCGGTGATCTCCGGGACGCCGAGCGAGGCCGCATACGCGGTGAACTCCTCGGCGATGGCGGCGAATACGGGCTCCGCGTAGTCGACCAGGTCCATCTTGTTGACGGCGAGGACCACGTGCGGCACCCGCAGCAGCGCGGCGACGGCGGCGTGCCGGCGGGTCTGCTCGACGACACCGTTGCGGGCGTCGACCAGGACGACGGCGAGCTCGGCGGTCGAGGCACCCGTCACCATGTTGCGGGTGTACTGCACATGCCCCGGGGTGTCGGCCAGGATGAACCGGCGGCGCGGCGTGGCGAAGTAGCGGTAGGCGACATCGATGGTGATGCCCTGCTCGCGCTCGGCCCGCAGACCGTCGGTCAGCAGCGCCAGGTCCGGCGCCTCCTGGCCCCGGTTGCGCGAGGCGTGCTCGACGGCCTCCAGCTGGTCGGTGAGGACCGACTTGGAGTCGTGCAGCAGGCGTCCGACGAGGGTGGACTTGCCGTCGTCGACGGACCCCGCGGTGGCGAACCGCAACAGGGTCGTGGTCGACAACTGCTCGGATACGGTGGTCATTTAGAAGTACCCCTCGCGCTTGCGGTCTTCCATCGCGGCCTCGGACATCTTGTCGTCGGCGCGTGTCGCGCCCCGCTCGGTGAGCCGGGAGGCGGCGATCTCGGTGATCACCGCGGCGAGCGTCGTGGCGTCGGAGTCGACGGCGCCGGTGCAGGACATGTCGCCGACGGTGCGGTAGCGCACCTGCCGGGTCTCGACCCGCTCGCCCTCCTTGGGGCCGCCCCAGTCACCGGCGGTCAGCCACATCCCGGAGCGGTTGAAGACCTCCCGCTCGTGGGCGAAGTAGATCTCCGGGAGCTCGATGCCCTCGCGCTCGATGTACTGCCAGACGTCGAGCTCGGTCCAGTTGGAGATCGGGAAGACCCGGACGTGCTCGCCGGGGGCGTGCCGGCCGTTGTACAGCTGCCACAGCTCGGGGCGCTGGCGGCGCGGGTCCCACTGGGAGAACTCGTCGCGCAGCGAGAAGACCCGCTCCTTGGCGCGCGCCTTCTCCTCGTCGCGGCGGCCGCCGCCGAACACGGCGTCGAAGCGGTGCTGCTGGATCGCCTCGGTCAGCGGCACGGTCTGCAGCGGGTTGCGCGTGCCGTCGGGGCGCTCGCGGAGCTTCCCGGCGTCGATGTACTCCTGCACGGAGGCCACATGCAGCCGCAGCCCGTGCTCGGCGACCGTGCGGTCGCGGTACTCCAGGACCTCCGGGAAGTTGTGCCCCGTGTCCACATGCAGCAGCGTGAACGGCACCGGCGCGGGCGCGAACGCCTTGAGCGCCAGATGCAGCATCAGGATGGAGTCCTTGCCGCCGGAGAACAGGATCACCGGCCGCTCGAACTCCCCCGCCACCTCACGGAAGATGTGCACCGCCTCGGACTCCAGGGAGTCCAGGTGGCTGAGTGCGTACGGATTGTCGGTGCCTTCCGACACAGTCGCGACGGTCGTCACGCTGCACCCCTCTCGCTCAGCAGCGCATACAGCTCCGCCGCGGACTCCTGCACGGTCTGCTGGTGCGACTCGATCCGCAGGTCCGGCGACTCGGGCGCCTCGTACGGGTCGTCGACCCCGGTGAGCCCGCTGATCTCGCCCGCCGCCTGCTTGGCGTAGAGGCCCTTCACATCGCGTACGGAGCACACTTCGACCGGAGTCGCGACATGCACCTCCAGATACGCGGTGCCCTCCGCCTGATGGCGCTTGCGTACGGCGTCACGGCTGTCCGCGTACGGGGCGATGACCGGGACCAGCACCTTCACGCCGTTGGCGGCCAGGAGTTCGGCGACGAAGCCGATCCGCTGGACGTTGGTGTGCCGGTCCTCGCGGGAGAAGCCGAGCCCCGCGGAGAGGAACTCCCGGATCTCGTCGCCGTCGAGCACCTCCACCCGGTGGCCCTCGCCACGCAGCCGGCCGGCCAGTTCGTACGCGATGGTGGTCTTGCCCGCGCTCGGCAGACCGGTGAGCCAGATGGTGGCTCCCGTCTCCGTCACGCTCATCGAAGTCTCCTGATCAGTCGTCATCAGTCGTGCAGCCCGCACTCGGTCTTGCCCCGTCCGGCCCAGCGGCCGGCGCGCGCGTCCTCGCCCTCCAGCACCCGGCGGGTGCAGGGCGCGCAGCCCACGGAGGCGTACCCGTCCATCAGCAGCGGGTTGGTGAGGACCCCGTGCTCCGCGACATACGCGTCCACGTCGTCCTGCGTCCAGCGGGCGATCGGCGAGATCTTGACCTTCTGCCGCTTCTCGTCCCAGCCGACCACCGGGGTGTTCGCCCGGGTCGGGGACTCGTCGCGACGCAGCCCGGTCGCCCAGGCCGCGTACGAAGTCAGGCCCTCCTCGAGGGGCTTGACCTTCCGCAGCTTGCAGCACAGGTCTGGGTCGCGGTCGTGCAGCTTCGGCCCGTACTCGACGTCCTGCTCGGCGACGCTCTGACGCGGGGTCAGCGTGATGACATTGACGTCCATCACGGCATCCACCGCGTCGCGGGTCCCGATCGTCTCCTCGAAGTGGTACCCGGTGTCGAGGAAGACCACGTCGACGCCGGGGAAGGCGCGGGAGGCGAGGTGCGCCACGACCGCGTCCTCCATCGAGGAGGTGACGCAGAACCGCTTGCCGAAGGTGTCGGCGGCCCACTTCAGGATCTCCAGCGGGGAGGCGTCCTCCAGCTCCCGGCCCGCTCGCTCGGCCAGGCTCTTGAGGTCATCGGTCTGCAGAGTGTCCGTCATATCCCGTCCCGTTCAACGTCGTTGCGCTGAAGTCCCCGGGTCAGCAGACCCAGGAACTTGAGCTGGAACGCGCGGTTGCAGGAAGCACATTCCCAGGCCCCGTGCCCGGTCTCGTGCGGGCGCAGGTCCTCGTCGCCGCAGTACGGGCAGTAGAACGGCGCGGCGCGGCCGCTCATGACAGCGACTCCGCACTGGCCCGCGCCGCCCATGTCGCGAACCGCTCGCCGTCCTCGCGCTCCTTCTGGAACCGGCCGAGCACCCGCTCGACATAGTCCGGCAGCTCGGCCGAGGTGACCTTCAGGCCACGGACCTTGCGACCGAAGCCGGCCTCCAGACCCAGTGCGCCGCCCAGGTGCACCTGGAAGCCCTCGACCTGGTTGCCGTCGGCATCCAGGACGAGCTGGCCCTTGAGGCCGATGTCCGCGGTCTGGATGCGGGCGCAGGCGTTGGGGCATCCGTTGACATTGATGGTCAGCGGCTCGTCGAAGTCCGGCAGGCGGCGCTCCAGTTCGTCGATCAGCGAGGCGCCGCGCGCCTTCGTCTCGACGATCGCCAGCTTGCAGAACTCGATGCCGGTGCAGGCCATCGTGCCGCGCCGGAACGGCGAGGGCTTCACCTGGAAGTCGAGCGCCTCGAGACCGGCAACCAGGGAGTCCACCTGGTCCCGCTCCACGTCGAGGATGAGCATCTTCTGCTCGACGGTGGTGCGCAGCCGGTCCGAGCCGTGTGCGGCCGCCAGGTCGGCGATCTTGGCCAGCGTAGTGCCGTCCACGCGGCCGACCCGGGGCGCGAACCCGACGTAGAAACGGCCGTCCTGCTGCTCGTGGACACCCACGTGGTCGCGCCAGCGGTTGCTCGGCTGCTCGGGGGCGGGGCCGTCGAGCAGCGGGCGCTTCAGGTACTCGTCCTCCAGCACCTGGCGGAACTTCACGGGGCCCCAGTCGGCCATCAGGAACTTCAGCCGTGCGCGGGTGCGCAGCCGACGGTAGCCGTAGTCGCGGAAGATGCCGACGACTCCGGCCCAGACGTCCGGCACCTCGTCGAGCGGCACCCATGCGCCCAGCCGCTCGGCGAGCCGCGGGTTGGTGGAGAGCCCGCCACCGACCCAGACGTCGAAGCCCGGACCGTGCTCGGGGTGGACCACGCCGACGAACGCGATGTCGTTGATCTCGTGCACCACGTCCTGCACCGGCGAGCCGGAGATCGCGGTCTTGAACTTGCGCGGCAGGTTGGAGAATTCCTTGTTGCCGATGTAGCGGTCGTGGATCTCGTCGACGGCGGGCGTGCCATCGATGATCTCGTCGGCGGCGATGCCCGCCACCGGGGAGCCGATGATCACGCGGGGGCAGTCGCCGCACGCCTCGGTGGTGGAGAGCCCGACGGCCTCCAGCTTCTCCCAGATCGCCGGGACGTCCTCGATGCGGATCCAGTGCAGCTGGATGTTCTGCCGGTCGGTGATGTCCGCGGTGCCGCGCGCGTACTCCTGCGAGATCTCGCCGATGACCCGCAGCTGCGCGGTGGTCAGCCGGCCACCGTCGATCCGTACCCGCAGCATGAAGTACTTGTCGTCCAGCTCCTCCGGCTCCAGGATCGCGGTCTTGCCGCCGTCGATCCCGGGCTTGCGCTGGGTGTACAGACCCCACCAACGCATGCGCCCACGCAGGTCGTTCGGGTCGATCGAGTCGAAACCCCGCTTGGAGTAGATCGTCTCAATGCGTGTCCGCACGTTGAGACCGTCGTCGTCCTTCTTGAACTGCTCATTGCCGTTGAGCGGAGTGTGGTGCCCCACGGCCCACTGGCCTTCGCCACGGTGGCGACCGGCCTTGCGGCGGGGCGTGGTGGTCGCAGGCTGTTCCGGGGTAGCGGCCATGACAGTACGTCCTTCGGGACTGCAGGAGGGCGGCTCTGAACTGCACACTCGCGCTGAGGCGCGGCGGTGCGCAGGTGTTGCAGAGAAAAGGGGATCGCGGCGGTGCTGGGACTCTCAGCCCGCCGGACAGATGGCGCTGGACATGCGGCCGAAGTCGACGTGGCGTCGACTCACCAAGGCAATTCCAGTTCCAGACATGACGGAAGCGTGTCACGCGCCTCTCGGGACAGTCCACCGCAATCCAGGATGTGGACGAGACTGTCCCGAAAAGTGAGACGGTGTGGCGGCCGTCACCTCGCCGCCTGTGTCACGGCGTCCGTAATTGGGGGTATTGGTCGAAACGTTCCGCGCTATCGGGCGGCGCCGGGCCACGGTCCCGGCGTCACCACGTCCGCCTCCAGCTCGACCTTGGTGTCGAAGAGACTGAACCCGCGGCGCAGATAGTTGTCCATGGCGTGCGGGCCGTCCTTGGAGCAGGTGTGCAGCCATACCCGCTTCGTCGGCGGCCGCTCCGGCCAGCGCTCCGCGAGGTCCCAGGCGCGTGCGGCCCCGTACGCGAGAAGGTGACCGCCGATCCGGCGCCCCCGGAAGGCCGGGATCAGGCCGAAGTACATGATCTCGACCACGCCGTCGTCCTGCGGGTCCAGCTCGATGTAGCCGGCCGGGGTCCCGTTCTCGTACGCCACCCAGGTCTCCGCCCCGGGCCGGTCCAGGGCCTCCTGCCACTCGGCGTACGTCATCGAGAGCCGGTCGGTCCATTGGATGTCACCGCCGACCGCCGTGTACAGGAAGCGGCTGAACTCCGGCAGCGGCACCGCCGACCGTACGATCCGGACGTCACCCTCGGGGGCCGCTGCGGGCCGCAGATCGTCGGGTGAGGTCTGTTCCAGGGACCAGATGGTCACCTCGGCGGCGGCAGGGGCGGGCTCAAGGTTGCTCATGCCTGCCAGGGAATCATGCTGTGCAGCTCTGGCCAAAGCCTGTCCCGCTGCCTGGACTGCGACTCCGGTTACGGCCCGGTTCCGGTCACCGCCTGACCTCGCGCCTGCTCGCCCGACCGGACCGGCTCCGGTGCCGACCCGGCTCCTGTCACGCCGCCGTACGGGCCCTGACCACCACCGGCGCCGTCGAGCGCGGCAGCAGATCGCCCGGGTGTTCCGGATGGATCACCTCCACCGCGACCCCCTCACCGAAGCGGTACGGCCGGTGCGCCAGCACCTCGGCCAGATGGCGCCGCAGCCGTGAGATCTCCGCCCGCACCGTCACCGTCCGGGTCGCATCGCCGAAGATGTCCTCCGCCAGCTCCGACGCCGTATGCCCCTCGGGGTGCAGCGCCAGCGCGTACAGCAGCTCGGCATGGCGCGGCGAGAGCCGCTGGGTCGACGAGCCGACCGGGCCCGTCACCGTGACCGTGAGCCCGGGCGGCCGGCTCAGATCGAGGACCACCCGGCGCGGCGGCGCGTCCGACGGCTCGTCCGTCACCTGCACCAGCCATCCGCCGGGCAGCGGCTCCACCCGGCACATACCGAGCGACGGCAGCCACGCCCGGCCGGCCTGCAGTGACTTCGGCAGCGGCAGCCGGTCGACCGGCGGCATTCCGGTGACGGCGGCCAGCCAGCCGTGCGGGTCCACCGCCAACGCCCGGCCGCCCAGCCGGGCGAGGAGCGGGGCTGCCACCGAACGCAGCCGGTCGACCGCGACCAGATGCCGGGTCCGGATCTCGTTCTCGGCGAGCCGGGCCACCGAACCGACCAGCGCCAGCGTCATCGGATGGAACGTGGTCGCGGGGCCGCTGATGTCGACGATGCCGATCAGCCGGCCGTCGCGCGGATCACGGACCGGGGTCGCCGCACACGTCCAGGAGTGCAGACTGCGGATGAAATGCTCCGATGAGTGGACCTGGACCGGGGCGCGCGAGGCGAGCGCCGTACCGATCGCGTTCGTGCCCGTGATCGCCTCGGCCCAGGACGCACCCTCCTCCAGACAGATGCCGTCGGCCCGGCGCAGCACCGCCGAGTTGCCCTGCCGCCAGAGCACCCGGCCCTCGACATCGGTGACGACCATGATCTGCTGCGCGGTGTCGGCGATGGAGACCAGACCGTCGCTGAGCAGCGGCATCACCTCACCCAGCACGGAACTGCGGCGCCGGTGCTCGATCTCGTCCGTCTCCAGCAGCACACTCTGGGTGGACTGCTCGGGGTCGATACCGCTGCGCAGCACCCGATCCCAGGAGGCACCGATCTCGGCCCGTGGTGCGACGGGCGGGCGGTCGCCGGCGAGCCTCGCCTCCCGGGCCTTGTGGAGTAAGCGCGTGGCCCGGTCCGAACCCAGGGCGGCCAGCCGTGTCACCTCGACCGGACTTGTCTCCACCATCGACCCCCCAGCTGCCGGAGCCGAGTCCACGGCCCGCCGCTTCCATTCTGTCGTTGTGGGGTTCCCGATACTGCGCACTCCACATACTCGTTGCAACCCTTTGCAACTCTGGCGGTCGCGTGTCGATACGTACGAGAGTGGCGTAATACCGCGCGGCGGAGCCTGTGCACCGCTGTTCGGTGTGCACAGCATGAAGGGTGGTGCCGTGTCGGCGCAGCACCACCCTTCGTCGCTGTTCCTGCTCAGGGCGCGACGGGCCGGGCCCGCTCCACGATCGAGGCCAGGTCCAGGCTGTGCGGCAGCGTCCCGAACGCCGATCCCCAGTCCCCGCCCAGCCGTGACGCACAGAACGCGTCGGCCACCTCCGGCGGCGCCCAGCGCACCAGCAGCGAACCCTGCAGCACCAGCGCCATCCGCTCGACGAGCCGCCGGGCCCGCGCTTCGATCCCGTTCAGATCGGCCAGCTCGGTCAGCATGTCCTTGATCGCCCCGTCCAGCCGGTGATCCGCGCCGCGCGCCCTGCCGACCTCCTGCAGGAAGGCGTTCAGCGCCTGCGGCTCGCGCTGCAGTGCCCGCAGCACATCCAGCGCCTGTACGTTCCCCGAGCCCTCCCAGATCGAGTTGAGCGGCGCCTCGCGCAGCAGCCGCGGCATCCCGGACTCCTCGACGTAACCATTGCCGCCCAGACACTCCAGCGCTTCGCCGGCCAGCGGTGTGCACCGCTTCGTCACCCAGTACTTCGCCGTCGGCACCGCGATCCGCAGGAACGCCCGCTCCGCCTCCGTATCGGCGTCGTACGCGGCGGCCAGCCGCAGCGCCAGCACCGTCGCCGCCTCCGACTCCAGCGCCAGATCGGCCAGCACGTTGCGCATCAGCGGCTTCTCGATCAGCACCCCGCCGAACGCGCTGCGGTACGTGCAGTGGTGGATCGCCTGCGCCACCGCCTGCCGCATCAGCGCCGCCGAACCGAGCACACAGTCCAGCCGGGTCGCGGCGACCATCTCGATGATGGTGCGCACCCCGCGCCCCTCGTCGCCGACCCGGCGCGCCCAGGTCCCGTCGAACTCGACCTCGCTCGACGCGTTGGACCGGTTGCCCAGTTTGTCCTTGAGGCGCTGGATCGCGAACACGTTGCGGGTGCCGTCCGGCAGCACCCGGGGCAGCAGGAAGCACGTCAGCCCGCCGGGCGCCTGCGCCAGCACCAGGAAGCCGTCGGACATCGGCGCCGAGCAGAACCACTTGTGCCCGGTCAGCAGATACTCGCCGTCGGCCGACAGCGGCTCGGCCCGCGTCGTGTTGGCCCGCACGTCGGAGCCGCCCTGCTTCTCCGTCATGCCCATTCCGAAGAGCACTCCGGCCTTCTGCGCGGGGGGCCGCAGCCCCGCCTCGTACACCCACGACGTCAGGCGCGGCTCCCACTCGGCGGCCAGCACCGGATCGGTCCGCAGCGCGGGTACCGCCGCATGCGTCATCGACAGCGGGCAGCCGTGCCCGCCCTCGGGCTGCGTCCACACCAGGAACCCGGCGGCGCGCCGCACATGACCGCCCGGCCGGCCCCAGGCGTCGGTCAGCCCGGCGGTGACCGCATGCCCCAGCAGCCGGTGCCAGGCCGGATGGAACTCCACTTCGTCGATGCGATGCCCGTACCGGTCATGGGTACGCAGTTTCGGCGGGTAGTCGTTCGCCTGCGCACCCCATCGCTGGACCTGCGCGGACCCGGCGGACCGGCCCAGCTCGCCGAGCTCGTCGCGTGCACCGGCGAGCAGCTCGGGTGCGAGGTGCCGCTCGACGGCCTCGGTGAGCGCACGGTCGGCTGCGAAGACGTCGTAGTCGACCAGGGGCGGGACCTGGTTGGACACTGTGTGGGTGGTGGCTGCCATGCCGATACGGTAAGGATGTGCAGGCAGCAAATGAAACACCCGAGCGGCCACCGGGCCGGCTCCACCGGGCCCGAGTCCTCTACCGCAATGTATCCAAGCGGCAGATGGTCTGGCAGTTGCTCAAGGACACCGTGAATTCGTGCATGGAGTACCGCATTCTGGGACTCGCGGCCGAGGCGGCGTTCTTCACCCTGCTGTCGCTGCCGCCGCTGCTCCTCGGGCTGATCGGACTGCTCGGTTACGTCGATGTGTGGACGAACACCACCACGGTCGCGTCCATCGAGCGCAACATCCTCAATGCGGCGCAGACGGTCCTGTCCCAGCGGGGCGTCAACGACTTCGCCAAACCGCTCCTGGCGGACGTCACGACCGGCGCCCGCCCCGATGTCATCTCCATCGGCTTCGCGATCGCTCTCTGGTCGGGGTCCCGCGCGGTGAACGTCTTCATCGAGACGATCACCGTGATGTACGGCCTCGACGGCCAGCGCGGCATCGTCAAGACAAGGCTGCTGTCCTTCCTGCTGTACATCGTGGCGCTGCTGCTCGGCGCGGTCGTGCTGCCGCTGCTCGTGGTCGGCCCCGACCGGGTCGTGGAGTTCATCCCGTGGGGCACGGAGGTCATAAGCATCTTCTACTGGCCCCTGGTGATCCTGCTGTCGATCGCGTTCCTGACGACGCTCTACCACGTGTCCGTGCCGGTCCGTTCGCCGTGGATCGAGGACGTGCCGGGTGCGCTCGTGGCGCTCGCGATGTGGGTGGTCGGGAGCTTCCTGCTGCGGATCTATCTGACCAGCACGGTCGAGGGGCCGACGATCTACGGCTCGCTGGCCGCCCCGATCGCCGTATTGCTGTGGATCGGCATCTCCGCGTTCGCGGTGCTGGTGGGGGCGGCGGTCAACGCCGCCATCGACCGGGTGTGGCCCTCGCTGGCGACGGCGGCGGCGCGTGCGGCCAACGACCGGGTGCGGGCGGCCCAGGCCGCGGAGCTCCTGGCGAGGGCGCAGGCGGAGAACGCCGAGGCGGACTGGGACGACATCGACGAGGGCGACACCCCCTATATGCCGTCCGAGTTCCCTGAGCGGTGGTCGAGGTTCCTGCCGCCCGACGATGTGAAGTCCAGGCTGCGGCAGCCGAGCCGCGACAAGGCGACGACGAAGGACACGTCCAAGGACGCGGATCGGCAGGGCAAGGGGTCCCCGAGGTCGCGGCCGTAGCGCCGCCGGTACCGCACCGGGCGACCAGGAAGCTGAATCGGTTGCCCGGTGACACTTATAGCGTGTGAGGTATGGGCGAAAGGTACGCAGAGCGGGAGTCCCGCTTCGACGGGGCGATCGTCTGGACGCGGCACGTGCCGCAGGGGCCTGTCCGGCCTGTGCTGCCCGACGGCTGCATGGACCTGCTCTGGATCGACGGCCGGCTGATCGTCGCCGGGCCCGACACCCATGCGTACCGACCCTCCGAAGGGACCGGCGGCCGGTACACCGGCATCAGGTTCGCCCCCGGCACCGCCCCGGCCCTCCTCGGCGTACCGGCACACGAGCTGCGCGACCTGCGCGTCGACCTCGCCGATCTGTGGTCGGGCGCCCAGGTGCGCGTACTCACCGAGCGCATCGCCGACGCCGCCGACCCCGCTGCCGCACTGGAGTCCCTGGCGCTGCGGCGGGCGGCCGCCACCGGACCGCCCGACCCGCTGATGCGGTCCGTCGCAGGGCAGCTCGCGCAGGGGCGGTCGGTCGCCGCCACCGCGCACACGGCCGGTCTCGGCGCCCGGCAGTTGCACCGCCGATCGCTGGCGGCCTTCGGCTACGGGCCCAAGACCCTGGCCCGGATCCTGCGACTGCAGTGCGCACTGGCCCTCGTACGGACCGGCATGCCGTACGCCGATGCGGCGCTCGCGGCCGGCTGCACCGACCAGGCGCACCTCGCGCGGGAGATGCGCGAACTGGCCGGTACGACCCTGACCGCCTACTGCGAGGCGTCGGCGAAGAGCGACACCGCGCAGCCGTCCGGGTCGAGGACCACCGCGTAGCGCTGCCCCCACACGGCGTCCCACGGCTTCAGATGGCCCTGGTACCCGGCGCCGGTCAGGTCGTCGTACACCGCGTCCACCTCCGCCGGGCTGTCGCAGACGAACGCGAGCCCGACCCGGTCACCCCCTTGCGAACCGGCCCACCCGGGGTCGAAGGAGCGGATGACGTCCTCGGTGTCCCACAGGATGCGCTGTCCGTTCGGCAGGGTCACTTCGACATGGGGTGCGGAGTCCGCGCCGGCGGGGATGTCGAGCCCGAGCCGGCGGTAGAAGGCGAGCGATGCGGCCAGATCCGCAGTGGTGATGCCGATCGCGTCGAGTCGTGGAGTCATGGTCCGAACGTAGAAGGCAGCCGCACTTCGGGTCTTGTACGAATCGGTCATGTGCTGCCCCGGCGTGGTGGGTGGGCCCGTGAAAAAACGGTTGAACCGGCGGTGAATGCCGCGCTCGGACAGGGGGCAGGCTTTGGCGTCATCCACGACCGGGAGACAGCGCATGTCCGCAGGTGGTTCGGACGATCCGTCGATCGACACGAGGCTGGTACGACGGCTGCTCGTGGAACAGTTCCCGCAATGGGCGGATCTGCCGCTCACGCCGGTTCCGGTGCCGGGGATGGACAACGCGACCTACCGGCTGGGCGAGGACATGTCCGTACGACTTCCCCGCTACCTCCGGTGGGTCGGACAGGTGGAGCGGGAGCACCGGTGGCTGCCGCGCCTCGCACCGCAGCTGCCGCTCCCCGTCTCGGCGCCGCTGGCGATGGGGAAGCCGGGGGAGGGCTATCCGTTCCCGTGGTCGGTCTACCGGTGGCTGGAGGGTGAGACCGCGACCAGCGACGGCCTCGCCGACCCTGTCGGCACGGCGACCGAACTCGCCGGGTTCATCAGCGCCCTGCAGGGGATCGATTCCACCGGCGGCCCGGGCCCCGAGTGGAGCAACGCGTTCCGTGGCGTGCCGATGGGCGACGAGCGCGACTCCGTGGCCTTCGAGGCGCGCGTCCGGCCCAGGATCGCGGCACTGCGGGACATGGTCGACACCGACGCGGTGACGGCGGTGTGGGAGGCCGCACTGACGGCGCCCGCCTGGGAGGGCCCGCCGGTCTGGATCCACGGGGATCTCGCGGCGGGCAACCTCCTCGCGGTGCAGGGCAGGCTGAGCGCCGTCATCGACTTCGGCACGCTGGCCGTCGGCGATCCCGCGGTCGATCTGCTGCCCGCGTGGCTGTTCCTGCCCGCCGCGGCGCGGGACGTCTTCGGTACAGCGCTCGACGTCGACGACGCGACCTGGGCACGGGGCGGGGCTGGGCCCTGGCGAGTTCCCTGCCGGTGCCCGACGACCCGTACTTCGACGACCCGGCGCGGGCCCGCGCCGCCCTGCGTCACCTCGACGAACTCGTCGCCGACCTCTAGACCGTTCGGACCGGGCCCGAGCGGGCCCGGTCCGAACGCGACAGCCCTCAGCCCAGGCAGTCGCCCGGGGAAGTTCCCGGGTCCGTCAGTGCCAGGCCCAGCTGGGCGCGCTCGGTGATCCAGCGGGCCGGGCGGTAGCGCGGGTCGCCGGTCGTCATGTGCAGCGCCCGGTGCAGTTCCAGCATCCGGTCCGCGCCGATCCGGTCGCCCCAGGCCAGCGGCCCCACCGGATAGCCGAGACCGATCGTGACAGCCAGATCGATGTCGGCCGGGGTGGCGAGGGAGCGCTCGGCGATCGACGCGGCGACCGAGACGATCGAGGCCAGCAGCCGCTGTGCGACCGAACCCGCGGTGTCCCGTACCACCGACACCGCGTACGGCTCGCCGTCGTCCTCCGCCGCCCGGGCCAGCACCGCGCGGGCGTCCCGTGCGGCAGCCGGGTCCGCCGCCGCCGTCACGGCGAGTACCCGGCGGCGGCCGGCCGGAGGCAGCGGGTCCACTCCGAAGGTGCGCCCGGCGGGCAGGCGGTACGCGGCGACCGCGGCGGCCACGGTCGTGCCCCAGACCGGGACCAGCACCAGGGCGTCGGCGGACGGTTCGGCGCCGGTCTCGACGGTGGCGCCCGACGCGACCAGCGCCTCTCGCAGCGCGGCCGCGTCGGGGTCCGCCGCGTCCCCGACGACGTACACCGGTCGGTCCGCATCGCCGGCGACCGGCGGCTCCGGAGCGGTGGCGGGCGCGTCGGAGCCGTACGCGAACCAGCCGTGCCCGGTCTTGCGGCCGTGCAGCCCCGCGGCCACCCGGTTCGGGGTGAGGTACGAGGGGCGGAGCCGGTCCACGTACCGGAAGCCCTCCCAGATCGAGTCGATGACCGCTGCCGTCACATCCAGACCGGTGAGATCCATCAGCTCGAACGGGCCCATCCGCAGGCCGAGCACGTCACGCGCGATCCGGTCGATGCCTGCCGGATCGGCGACCGACTCCTCCAGCAGTGCGAGCGCCTCGGTCACCAGACCGCGACCGGCGTGGTTGACGAGGAAGCCGGGGGTGTCGGCGACCGTCACCGCCCGGTGCCCGCAGCTCTCGACGAGCGCGGTGAGGGCCGGCGGGATCTCCGGGCGGGTGGCCGCGCCCGGCACGATCTCGACGATCTTCATCAGCGGCACCGGGTTGAAGAAGTGCAGCCCGGCCAGGCGAGTCGGGTCCTTCAGCGCCGCGGCGATCCGGGTGACCGACAGGGAGGAGGTGTTGGTCGCGAACACGGCCGAGGCGGGCAGCGCCTGCTCCAGCCGGCCGAAGACCTCCGCCTTGGTGCCGAGGTCCTCCCGCACCGCCTCGATGACCAGCTCGACGTCCGGCCCGTCCGCCCACGGATCATCGAGCGGAACCAGCCGCTCCAGGGTGGCGGCGCAGTCCTCGGCGGACAGCCGGCCCTTCTGTACGGCGCGGTCGAGCATGGACCGTACGAAATCGAGGGCCGCGGTCACCGCCTCGGTGCGTACGTCGCACAGCTCGACGGTGTGTCCGGCGGTCGCGGCCCACTGGGCGATGCCACGGCCCATGGCTCCGGCGCCGACGATCCTGATACGCATGGCAGTTGGGGTCCTCTCGGATGCGGGTGAGCGGGTGCGATTAGTCGTCTCAGCGAAGATAGACGCGTTCGGGGTCGACGTCCTCGCGCAGCAGCCGCAGTTCCTCGGCGGTCGGCGGCGGTACGGTCTCCACCGTGTCGGCGACCGACAGGTCCCATCCCGTGGCCGCCTGTACCTGTTCGACCGTGACACCCGGCTGGACGGCGACCAGCCGCAGCTCCTCGCCGATGCCCGCGCGGGCCAGGATGCCCAGTTCGGTGATGACCCGGGTGACGCCGATGCCCAGCGGCCGGATGCCCTCGGCGAGCGCCCGGTCGGGTCCGGGTGTGGTGCAGAAGTCGAGGGTGGCTGTGAAGGAGCGCGGGGTGTGACGGCGCATCACCACGAAGACCTCACGGGAGTTGGCCATCACCTCGACGCCGCCGCCGGAGCCGGGCAGCCGGACCGTCGGGCTGTCCCAGTCGCCGATCACGGAGGTGTTGAGATTGCCGTGGCGGTCGATCTGCGCGGCCCCCAGGAACCCGACGTCGATATGGCCGCCCTGCAGTACGCAGCCGAAGAGCGCCGGCATGGAGAGGACCGCCTCGGCGCCCGTGATGAGGACGGCGTCGGCGATGGTCTCCGGCAGGTGGGAGGGGTGCGCGCCGCAGACCCCGGACTCGTACACGACCTCGATGTCCGGGGCGACCGTCAGATGGGCCAGCTCCGTGGCGAGGGTCGGCAGGCCGATGCCGGCGAACACGGTGCGGCGCGCGACCAGTTCGCGCGAGGCGACGACGGAGAGCAGCTCCGACGAGGTGACGGTGGTCATGCCCTGCTCCTTCTCGGGTTCCGTACTCACAGCCGCCGCCCGTAGTTCACCGGTTCGCTGAGCGCCTCGCCGACCGCCAGACCCGCCCAGAAGTCGTCGCCGAGCCTGTCGACGTACTCGGCGTGGTCGGCCGTCCCGCGCACCCACTCGTCCAGCCACTCCTGCAGCCGCTGCGGATCCTTGCTGATCTGCGACCAGGCCCGGTAGAAGGCGTTGTCCCGGTCGTAGTAACCCTGCGCGAACGAGGGGTGCGCGCCGCGTGGGCAGGCGACGACGGCGTCGACCGCATGGGCCGGGACGAGCGTACGGTTCGGGTCCGAGCGGATCACCTCGTCGTCGACTATCTCCTCCACGACGACGATCGCCCTGTCCGCCGCGTAGACGGCCTCCGCCTGGATGCCGGTCAGGCCCCATATCTGGGTGTTGCCGCGACGGTCGGCCCGCTGGGCGTGGATGATCGTGACATCCGGGTTGACGGGCGGCACCACATAGATCTGCTCGGGCTCGCCGTCCGGGCCCGGATAGGGCGAAGTGACCTTCCGTAGATCGCTGTTGACGGACGGCAGATCGCTGCCGCCGTACGAGCGCAGCGGATAGAACGGCAGCCGCTGGGAGCCGGCGAGATAGCGGCAGATCATGCCGTAGTGGCTGTACTCCTCGAAGACGAGCGGCGCGGGATCGCCGGTCTCGACCCGCCGTCGCAGCTCGCCGAGCGAACCGGCCGAGGAGTTGCCGACGAAGGAGGAGACCAGCCGCGAGACACACCCCGCCGCGATCATCTGGTCGACGACGATGTCGGCGGTCATCCGGACGACGGTGAGGTCGCGGCGGCCCTGGCGGATGATCTCGTGGCCCGCGGCGGTCGGGATGAGATGGGTGAAACCTTCGAGGCAGACGGTGTCGCCGTCGTGGACGAAGGAGGCGATGGCCTCCCTCATCGACAGCGTCTTGTCCGCCCTGTCCGTTGTGGCCACGGTGCTCGGTGCTCCTCTGCGTGTGCGTGCGCGTTGCCCCACCGTGTCAGCGGCCATTGATTGCTGTCCAATACCAAATTAAGGTCGAATCAAGACTCCTGATTTATGAATGAGGTGGGGAATGGAGCTGCGTCATCTGTCCGCGTTCATCGCAGTGGCCGAGGAGCTGCACTTCGGCCGGGCCGCCAAGCGCCTGCAGATGGCCCAGCCGCCGCTGAGCCAGCAGATCCGGCAGCTGGAGAAGGAGCTCGGCGTCCAGCTCTTCGAGCGAAACACCCGCTCGGTGCGGCTCACCAGCGCGGGGGAGTCGTTCCTCCAGCCGGTGCGGACCGTGCTCGACGACCTCGACACGGCGGTACGGGCCGCCAGGGCGGCCGGCCGCGGCGAGTACGGGCGGGTCACCATCGGCTTCGCCGGCGCCTCCAGCCACGAGACACTGCCGCTGCTCACCAGGGCGGTGCGCGCCGCCCATCCCGCCCTGGAGCTGGTCATGAAAGGCCAGACGTACGCGGATGTCGCCCTCGCCGGAGTGGCGGACGGCTCGCTCGACCTCGGATTCGTCCGGCTGCCCGTGACCCGGCCGGGCGTGCAGTACCGGGTCATCGACGAGGAGGAGCTGGTCTGTGCACTGCCCTCCGACCACCCGCTCGCCAGGCTGGAGCGGGTCCCGATCGAGGTGCTCGCCCAGGAACCTTTCGTCTCCTTCCCCGCCAACACCGGCTCCACCGTGCGGGACGCGACCGTCGGGGCCTGCGAGGCGGCCGGATTCAACCCGCGCGTGGTGCAGGAGGCCCCCGACTCGTACACCATCCTGGCCCTGGTCGCCGCGGGCGTCGGCGTGACGCTCACCGTCACCTCCTGCCAGCACATCCAGCAGAACGGCCTGGTCTACCGACCGCTCGCCGGGCCGCCGATCCGGCTTCAGGCGGCGCTGGCCTGGCGGACCGACAATCCGTCCGCCGCCCTGCGCGCGGTACTCGCTGTCGCGGAGAGCGCGCTGCCGACCCCGGTCGGTCATTGAGACGCGTGGCGTCTTGAACCAGGGTGAACTGGATATTGGACCGACTCAGTCACCGGGTGCGAGGGTCGGTGGGCACCCACCAGTGCATTTACAACCGCGTGTACGCGCACTCGTCCCCGTCACCCGCCCGTGCCATCGGAAGGTCCCGCCGTGCCCGACCAGCAGCCCGACATCGTCATCTGTGAACCGCTGCGCACCCCCATCGGCCGCTTCGGCGGGGCCTTCGCCCAGCAGACACCGGCCGCGCTCGCCGCACGTGTGATCGCCGAGATCGTCGCCCGTACCGGCATCGACCCGGCGCAGGTCGACGAGGTGATCCTCGGCCACGCCTACCCGTCCTCCGACGCCCCCGCCATCGGCCGGGTCGCCGCCCTCGACGCCGGGCTCCCGGAGTCGGTGACCGGCGCCCAGATCGACCGCCGCTGCGGCTCCGGCCTGCAGGCTGTACTCGACGCGGCGATGCAGATCCGGGCGGGCTTCAGCGAGGTCGTGATCGCCGGCGGCGTCGACGTGATGAGCGCCGCCCCCTACTACACGCACGACGGCCGCTGGGGCATCAAGGGCCCCGGCCTCCAGCTGCACGACTCCCTGGCCCGCGGCCGGGTCACCGCGGGCGGCGTCAACCATCCGGTCCCCGGCGGCATGATCGAGACCGCGGAGAACCTGCGGCGGGAGTACGCCATCAGCCGCGCCGACCAGGATGCGCTCGCCCTGCGCTCGCAGCAGCGGGCCGCCCGGGCCGCGGCCGAGGGGCGCTACGACGCGGAGACCGTCCCGGTCACCGTACGCACCCGCAAGGGCGAGACGACCGTCACCGCCGACGAGCACCCGCGCCCCGACACCACCGCCGAACAACTCGCCGCCCTGCGTCCCATCATGCTGAAGTCCGACCCGGATGCCACCGTCACCGCGGGCAACGCCAGCGGACAGAACGACGCGGCCGCCGCCTGCCTGGTGACGAGCGCGGCGACAGCCGAACGCCTCGGCCTGACTCCGCTGGTGCGTCTGGTCTCCTTCGCCCGCGCCGGAGTCCCGGCCGCGACCATGGGGATCGGCCCGGTACCGGCGACCCGTGCGGCACTCGCCCGCGCCGGACTCGGCCTCGCCGACCTCGACCTGATCGAGCTCAACGAGGCGTTCGCCGCCCAGGTCCTGGCCTGCACCCGCGAACTGGGCCTCGGCGACACCGACCACGAGCAGCGGATCAACGTCAACGGTTCGGGGGTCTCCCTCGGTCACCCGGTCGGCGCCACCGGCGCCCGCATCCTGGCCACGCTGACCCGGGAGATGCACCGGCGCGAGGCGCGCTACGGCCTGGAGACCATGTGCATCGGCGGCGGCCAGGGCCTCGCCGCGATCTTCGAGCGCATCGCGGCCTGACGGATACCGTGCTCGTCGCACCAACGGCAGCTGACCGGCAGTGAGACGCCTGGCATCTCACTGCACCAGCAATTCGGTATTGGGCCGTTCCAGGGCCTCTCGTTTGGATCATGCTGGGCTCGCGGGGTCTGGCACGCACATCTGCCGCGTTGTCGTCAGTCTTCCCCAAGCTCTCGGCTTCGCTCGAGCAGGGGAGCCCCCATTTGCTCCGCGTAGGCTCCTTCATCCGCCTGGCAGCTGCACGCACCAGACCCCGCTCCCTGATCCAGCCTGATCCAAACGAAAGACCCTAGGTCCCGGCCGGCACCGTAACCGCCACCCCACCCGGCAGCCGTCCCCAGGTCCCTCGCTGCGCTGCCGCCACAGGCGTCTCGGGCGACGCCCCCACCATCCGCTTGATCGACGACGTTCACAGGAGCCATGCATGAGTGCGTCCACCGCCACCCCACGAGAGCGCACCAGAGCCGCCAACCGCGCCGGATTCGGCGCCTTCATCGGTTCGACCATCGAATGGTTCGACTTCTACATCTACGGCACCGCGGCGGCGCTGGTCTTCGACAAGGTGTTCTTCCCCGAACTCGACGGCGCCATGGGCACCCTGGTCGCCTTCGCGACCTTCTGGGTCGGTTTCCTCGCCCGCCCCATCGGCGGCATCATCTTCGGCCACTACGGCGACCGCCTCGGCCGCAAGAAGACGCTCGTCATCACCTTGCTGATGATGGGCATCTCGACCACCGCGATCGGTCTGCTGCCGGGCTACGCCTCCATCGGCATCGCCGCCCCGATCCTGCTGGTCGCCATCCGCATGGTGCAGGGCATCGGCCTCGGCGGCGAGTGGGGCGGCTCGGTCCTGATCGCCTCCGAGCACGCCCCGAAGGGCAAGTCGGTGCTGTACGGGGCGTTCGCCCAGCAGGGCTCGCCCGTCGGCAACACCCTCTCCACGCTGAGCTTCCTGGTGATCAGCCAGCTGCCCGACGAGGCGTTCGTCTCCTGGGGCTGGCGCCTGCCGTTCCTCTTCTCCGCCGCCCTCGTCATCGTCGGACTGTTTGTCCGGCTGAAGGTCGCAGAGTCCCCGGCGATGGCGAACCTCATCCAGAAGAAGGAAGTCGTCAAGGTTCCGCTGACCGAAGTCCTGCGCACCCAGCCCATGCTGATCGTCCTCGGCATCGGCGCCTGCACCATCGGCCTGTCGGCGACGTACTTCAAGTCGACGTTCGCCCTGTCCTGGGCCACCTCGTCGCTCGACTTCGACCGCAGCTCCTTCCTGACGATCATCCTGGTCGCCAACATCACGCAGATCGTCGTCCAGCCGTTCGGCGCGCTCATCGCCACCCGGATGAAGAGCTGGTCCCGGGCGGTGACGGTGATGCTGCTTCCTGAACTGGTCCTGATGCCAATGATGTTCATCCTGATCGGCACCGAGAACTACGGTCTGGCGATGGTCGGCGTCGCCGTCGCGACCATCCCGCACTGCCTCTACTACGCAGCTCTCGCCGGCATGCTCGCCAGCCGCTTCCCGGCCCATCTGCGGTACACCGGCATCTCGCTCTGCTACCAGCTCTGCGGCACGCTCCTCGGCGGAACGACCCCGATCATCGGCCAGTTCCTGCTGAACCGCACCGGCTCGATCACCGCCGTCATCGC
Organism: Streptomyces sp. NPDC002206; assembly: GCF_053593595.1. Taxonomy (NCBI): domain Bacteria; kingdom Bacillati; phylum Actinomycetota; class Actinomycetes; order Kitasatosporales; family Streptomycetaceae; genus Streptomyces; species Streptomyces sp. NPDC002206. The sequence continues at coordinate 17,905 of NZ_JBSFCW010000015.1, read as the reverse complement.
CTACGCCGTCCTCCAGGTGGTGCTGACCCTGGGCTGCATGCTGCTCCTGCTCAAGCGCCCCAACCACGACGAACAGGCCGCGGAGGCGCTTGCCGCACCGCGCACCGCCCCCGTCACCGCCTGACTTCCATTGCGAGCAGGAACGGAGCGCGGACCATGCCGCTGACCGTGCACGGCATCCCGGAGATCCTCACCCTGAGCGGGCGCGACCTGGGCCACTCCGGCTGGAAGGAGATCACCCAGGAACTCATCGACGCCTACGCGCACGTCTCCGGGGACCACCAATGGATCCACACCGACACCGAACGCGCCGCCACAGGCCCGTACGGACGCACCATCGCCCACGGGTACATGGTCCTCAGCTGGGGGATCCCGATGTTCGGTGAACTGCTCCAGGTGCAAGGCGTGGGCCGGGCACTCAACTACGGGGTCGACAAGGTCCGTTATCCCGCGCCGGTACCGGTCGGCAGCCGCGTGCGGCTGCATGCGTCGGTCGTCGGGGTGAAGGAGGTCGCGCGGGGCGGCGTACAGATGACCCGTGCCTTCACCTTCGAACTCGAAGGGTCCGAGAAACCGGCCTGCGTGGCCGAGTCGCTGACGCACTTCTACCCGTAGGGGCGCCGGCCCTGTGCGCACCGACTGCGCGGGTGACGCGCAGCGAGATGGCCCGCATGTACGCGAGGCCGGCGGAACACGACAGGTCCGGCAGGACAGCTGAGGCTGTCCTGCCGGACCTGTCGCTATTTCCCTGTTACGACAATTCTGCGCATACGTCAGTTCCGCGAAGCGCGGGCGCGGCGCATCAGCAAGGTGCCTCCGAGTAGAAGAGCAGCGCTGCCACCGGCCGCCAGCCCGAGGTCGGCTGCGCCGGTGTGGGCCAGCTGAGAGCCGGGGGTGTTCACGCCGGCAGGGATCACGGTGGGGGGCTCCACGGTGGGGGGCTCGACGACGGGGGGCTCGACGACGGGCGGTTCGACGACGGGGGGCTCGACGACGGGCGGTTCGACGACGGGCGGTTCGACGACGGGCGGTTCGACGACGGGCGGTTCGACGACGGGCGGTTCGACGACGGGCGGCTCGACGACGGGCGGCTCGACGACGGGCGGCTCGACGACGGGCGGTTCGACGACGGGCGGTTCGACGACGGGCGGTTCGACAACGGGGGGCTCCACAACGGGGGGCTCCACGACGGGCGGTTCGACAACGGGGGGCTCCACGACGGGCGGCTCGCCCGTCGACGGCCGGCTTCCGTTGGAGCAATGGTTGCCCACCGCGGGATTCAGTGCGCCGACGACATTGACCGTGTTGCCGCAGGCGTTGACCGGGACGTCAACAGGAACCTGGACCAGATTGCCCGACAGCACCCCGGGGGAGTTGCTGGTGCCACCGACGGCACTCGCGCCCTGGGCGCCGCCGTCGTCCGAGCGGTCGCTCGCGTTCTCGCACGTGTTACCGAATGCCGGGTTCAGCAGACCGACCACATTGACGGTGTTGCCGCAGACATTGACGGGAACGTGCACCGGCACCTGTACGGCGTTGCCCGAGCCGACGCCCGGCGAGCCGACGGCGGAGCCGTCGGCCGAAGCATCCGCCTGTGCGTATCCGCCTGCCGCGGTCAGGATGCCTGACGCCGCCGCCATGACGAGCATGCTCTTACTCAAGGCTTTTCGCATTGGTTGCCCTTCCTTAGGACATTTCGCGCGGGCGGATCGCCCGCAGTTCATTCATCAGGCGGTGCAGCTACCGCCGGGGATATCGCCCCGGCGGCTCGCCATACGCGATTCGGCAAGCGGCGGTCACGGCTCAGCGGAACTCACACGGACTCCTCTGACACGCGTCCCGAAGTCGCGCTTGACGACAGCCATAACGACAAGGATTTGGTGGGGGAAACTCAGAATTTCGTGGAAATTATGTAACCACCCGGACGGATTACGTACGCGCGTTCGTCACTCTGCAACGCAGAAAGAATGACGGGTTCCGCAACGCGCTTCGGTGCGAGCATCCGTGGACACCCGGCATTCGGGTGATTGGAGAGAACCAAACGCCCGGCGGTGAGTTGGTCAGGGCGCTCCGACGCGGGGCATCAAGTACGAGAAGGGTTAATCGTGATCAAGAAGGTCCTGGCTACGGGTGCTGTCGCCGCCTCCATCGTCGGCATCTCGGCGACGCTTGCTCCGCAGGCGATGGCCATCGGCAACGACACCGGTACCACCTCGGTCAACGGCAACGGCTCTTCGCAGTCGTTCGGCAACTCCGAGACCCGTGGTGACTGGAGCCCGCAGTTCGGCCTGGTGCAGGGCAGCCTGAACAAGCCCTGCGTCGGCCTGCCGGCCAAGGCCAACGCCGGTTCGCTCCTCGGCGTGGTCCCGGTCGCGGTCCAGGACGTCAACGTCCTGTCCTCGCCGCAGAACCAGCAGTGCACGGAGAACTCCACCCAGGCCAAGGGTGACGAGCCGCTGTCGCACATCCTGGACGGCATTCCGGTGCTCTCGGGCAACGGCACCGGCAACAGTTGAGCCGGACGCAAAGGCCCGGGCCCGCCGGGGTTCCTCCCTCCGTGCGGCCCGGGCCTGCTGTTGCCTTTCGGTCCCTCGGCGCATCGGAAAATCGAATGATCCCTGCGGTTGTGCCGAGTAAGGAATGTTGCATCATTCGGGCGGATTTTCAGGAATCTTCTTCTTGAAGAGTTTCGCGTACGGTCTTAAGTCGTTACGAATTGTAGTGGCGGAGTTACGAGCGTTCAGGACTGCGCTCGTGCGGCACGAAAGTCGTGGCCGCTCCGGACTCCGTCAAAGAAAGGGATGAAAGTGAAGTACACCAAGGTTGCCGCCATCGCCGCCGGAACCCTGATGGCGATCGGTGCCGCAACTCCCGCCTTCGCCGACTCCGGTGCCGTGGGCGCGGCCAACAACTCCCCGGGTGTCCTTTCCGGCAACGTCGTTCAGGTTCCGATCCACATCCCGGTCAACGTCTGTGGCAACACGCTGAGCGTGATCGGTCTGCTCAACCCCGCGTTCGGCAACGCCTGCTCCAACGGCTGAATTCCGGTCGGCTGAGCCCAGTGCTCACCGCCCGTCCGCCCCGGATCGCGCCTCGTGTGCGATCCGGGGCTTTCCTCTTTCCGCGTGCTCCGTTCCGCGAGCTCGCCATGCTTCCGGATGCAGTGGAACGGCCGAAGTCGTTCCGCATCGCCCGCGGCGCGGTGCGCCGGCGGCTGGAGGCGGACACCCGGACAGCTGCGCGGAACGGAGCACTTGACAGTGCACCACCCATTCCGGCCGTGGAACCCCTGCAACACTCGTTCCAGTGAATAGTCATGCGATCGATCGAGTGGTCCACCAGAAAAGGTGGACCGCGCAGTTTCCCGACCGGAACCGAATCGTTACCCAGGTCGAAAGCGGCAGAAGTCACAGGTAAAGAAGGCTTGTGCGGCGCGGGGACGCGACCGAAACAGATGCCGCTGCAGAAGGGAACCTGAAAGTGAAGTACGCGAAGACTGCTGCGTTCGTTGCCGGTTCCGTGGTTGCTCTCGGAACGGCTGCTCCCGCCTTCGCCGTTACCACCGCCACGGCCCCCAGCTTCAGCCTCGACGGCGGCGTCAACCAGGTGTTGGCCGCAGCCCCGCAGGGCGTCGACCCGATCGTCGACACCGTCGGTGGCGCCACGGAATCGGTACAGAAGAAGGGCACCGTCACCAAGGTCGCCGGTCAGGCCACCGGTGCGGCCAGGAGCGCGGCTCCGCTGCTCGGTGGCGTGCCCCTCGGCGGCTGATCCGTCAAAAGACGGCAGTTCCCATCGCATTCGCGGCGATTGTAATTCTCCGGTATCGCTACCGCGCATTCGGCAACATTCGGAAGGCAGAAGCCCCGTTCGGGTGAAGTGTCACATCCAATCCCGCCGGAGCGAGTTGATCAAAGCGCTCCGGGCAGGCGGACAACGGAAAACCCCAGAAGGGCTATTTAATGATCAAGAAGATTATGGCCTCGGCAGCCGCAGCTGCTGCGATCGTCGGCGTCTCGGCCGCGATCGCCCCGCAGGCCATGGCCATCGGCAACGACACCGGTACGACGTCGTACAACGGCAACGGCAACGCCCAGTCGTTCGGCAACTCGGCCACCCAGGGTGACTGGAGCCCGCAGTTCGCGCTGGTCCAGGGCTCGCTGAACAAGCCCTGCGTCGGCCTGCCGGCCAAGGCCAACGTCGGTTCGCTCGTCGGCGTGGTCCCGGTCGCGGTCCAGGACGTCAACGTCCTGTCCTCGCCGCAGAACCAGCAGTGCACGGAGAACTCCACCCAGGCCAAGGGTGACGAGGCTCTGTCGCACATCCTGGACGACATCCCGGTCCTGTCCGGCAACGGCACCGGCAACAACTAGAGCCTCACCGCTCCGGACACCATTCCCTGATACTCCGTGGGGCCAGTTCTTCCGCGCGGCGGCCATTCCTCGGCGCCCCGGACGGACTGGCCCCTCGTCGTGCGCCCAGGGGCGATCCACCGGGGATTGCGGGACAGGCCTCAGCCTGCCGAAAACCCTCGATGGAGGGGCGCACTGGGCCGGTTGCCGTAGTGGCGGCTGCGGTCGGCCGCCGCACCGGGTAAAGGCACGTCATGGACCATTACGACAGTCAGCGCCCGTGCGGCCGCCACCGGCACACGGAGGACGTCACACCCATCTACGACCGGCTGCTCGCCGAGTGGCAGGCAGCCCAGCGGGCCAGGCAGCAGGCCTTGCCGCGCCCCGAGTCCGATCCGCCCTGCGCGGGTCGCCTCGTCCCCGCGGCGCGCACCTCCGGCGAGATGTTCGGTGACTGATCGGACCTGAAGGCGGTCGGCCGCAGTGAACTCACCCTGGATCCAACCCATTTGAGTGGTACTGCGGAACCGACGCTTCCGTATCCGGTTGATCAGTACGTTGCAGAACGGGACGCTCTGAAAGGTGAAGCGTGATGAAGAAGATGATGGCCGGCGCGGCAGTGGCCGTATCCCTGGTCGGTCTGTCGGCTGCCGCGGCCCCCTCGGCCATGGCGATCGGCAATGACCAGGGCACCACGTCGGTCAACGGGAACGGGACGCAGCAGCAGTTCGGCAACAGCGTGACCCAGGGCGATGGGAGCCCGCAGCTGCAGCTCGTCCAGGGCTCGCTGAACAAGGCGTGCGTCGGCCTGCCGGCCAAGGCCAACGTCGGCTCGGTCGTGGGTCTGGTGCCCGTCGCGGTCCAGGACGTCAACGCCCTGCACTCGCCGCAGAACCAGCAGTGCGCCGAGAACTCCACCCAGGCCAAGGGTGACGAGGCTCTCTCGCACATCGTGGACGACGTCCCGGTCCTGTCGGGCAACGGCGCCGACAACAGCTGACGCCGCGTGAGCTGCGGGCGGTCCAGGGGTACCCCCGGGCCGCCCGCTCTCCCATGTGAGGCCGCGCACGACGATGCCCACCGCTCGACGGGGGGCGGTGGGCATCGGACGGACCGGGCGGGCGGATCAGCCCAGGGAGCGCACCGGCAGAAGACAGTGGGCGGAGGTCATGACGACCTCTTCGTCGGCGGCGAAGGAACGCAGCAGCTCTTCGCTGACCGGCCGGCCCGGCACCGCCGCCGGCCACGGGCGGGTGGCGAACATCGCGTGGACCTCGCCCTGGTTGCGGGCCGCGACCAGCCACTCGGGCGGCACCCGGTACTGCGCGGTGAAGTGAGGGAGCGTCAGCACGGCCTGGCCGGCCTGGACCAGGAGCTTGACCAGGAGGCCCGGCGTCTCGGCGGCGCGCACGAGACCGGCACCGACCGGCAGCCCGCAGCGCTCCAGGGCCACTCGCATCGCGGCCTCACCGGCGGCCGGGCCGTCCGTCCCGTCACCCAGCGAGTAGACGAGCAGGAAGGCGACGTCGTGTCTGCCGTCGGGGTGCTCGCCGCTCCACCCGATCAGGGAGAGCGTGCCCAACTGGGCTGGTGTGAACGTGCCGGTGGCGGTCCGGGGTGAGGTCATGCTCGGCACCATAACGGCCATGGATCGGTCGTTGTGCGCCTGTTTCACCTGATCGAGGGAGAGTTCGTGATAACTCCGACGAACGTCCCGGACCGGTCCGCCCACGAGGACCTGAGGCAATAAATGCGTTGACGGCGTCGGGCGGCTCCCGGCTATCGTGTGCAGCGTTGCGGCCGGCGGACAAACCGCCGGTGTCGGCCCGTGCTGTGAACCAGGAGGTGAGGACATTGATGACTGTCGTTGCGATGGGCGCTGCCCACAACCGGAAGAGCATTGTTCTCACCCCCGTGGTCGCCGGCTGACCTTCTTTCGTACTTCTCCGCGCCCGAGTGCGCGTTGCCGGGGCCACCCTCCGAAGGGTTTCCCTTGTCTTTCTCCCCGCTTTCCCCGCTCTCCTCCAACGCCGGACCGTCCTCGTCGCATCCGCTGTCGCCGTACGGCTGGGACGACGCCTGGGCGGCCGAGTTCGCACCGCACGCCGCAAAGGGGCTGCTGCCCGGACGGGTGGTGCGGGTGGACCGTGGTCAGTGCGATGTCGTCACCCCCGACGGCACCGTCCGCGCGGACACCGCGTTCGTCGTCCCCCGCGACCCGATGCGGATCGTCTGCACGGGCGACTGGGTCGCCGTCGACCCCGACGGTGATCCGCAGTTCGTACGGACACTGCTGCCGCGGCGCACCGCCTTCGTGCGCTCGACGTCGTCGCAGCGCTCCGAAGGGCAGGTGCTTGCCACCAACGTCGACCACATCGCCATCTGCGTCTCGCTCGCCTTGGAGCTCGACCTCGGGCGGGTGGAGCGCTTCCTCGCGCTCGCCATGTCCAGCTCCAGCGGTGACGCGCTGCTGCGGGACGGTGTGTCGGCCACGGACGGTGCAGCCCAGCCGATCGTGGTGCTGACCAAGGCCGATCTGGTGCCGGACGCCGACACGCTGTCGTATTTCGTCCAGGACATCGAAGCCATTGCGCCCGGTGTGCAGGTGCTGCCCGTCAGCTCCGCCACCGGGGAGGGGCTCGACGTCTTCGGTGCCGTCGTCTCGGGCGGCACGAGTGTGCTGCTCGGGGTGTCCGGTGCGGGCAAGTCGACCCTTGCCAACACGCTGCTCGGCGAGGACGTGATGGACGTACAGGCCGCCCGTGACGTCGACGGCAAGGGCCGGCACACCACCACGACCCGCAATCTGCTGGTTCTGCCCTCCGGGGGCGTACTGATCGACACACCCGGACTGCGCGGGGTCGGACTCTGGGACGCCGAGACCGGCGTCGGCCAGGTCTTCTCGGAGATCGAGGACCTGGCCCGGCGGTGCCGGTTCCACGACTGCGCCCATCAGTCCGAGCCCGGCTGTGCGGTACTCGCCGCGATCGACGACGGTTCGCTCTCCGAGCGGCGCCTCGACAGCTTCCGCAAGCTGCTGCGCGAGAACCAGCGCATCGTCGCCAAGACCGACGCCCGGGTGCGGTCCGAGATGCTGCGTGAATGGAAGCGCAGGGGGGCCGCTGGCCGGGCCGCCATGGACGCGAAGCGGGGCCGGGTGCGGTAGTGCCGCGCCCCGGCCGGGGGCACCGGGTCGACGTCCGAAAACCGCGAGTGCGGCACCGCTCGGTGGCGCAGACTGGACGGTGTGATGGACGAACGGACCAGGTACGAGGCGGTGAGCAGCCGCGACGCGCGGTTCGACGGGGAGTTCTTCTTCGCCGTCGAGACCACCGGCATCTACTGCCGGCCGAGCTGCCCCGCCGTCACCCCCAAGCGGAAGAACGTCCGGTTCTTCCCGACCGCCGCCGCTGCCCAGGGCAACGGCTTCCGGGCGTGCAGGCGCTGCCGCCCGGACGCCGTCCCGGGGTCCGCGGAGTGGAATGTACGGGCCGATGTCGTCGGCCGTGCCATGCGGATGATCGGTGACGGCGTGGTCGACCGGGAGGGCGTGCCCGGGCTCGCGCACCGACTCGGCTACAGCTCGCGCCAGGTGCAGCGGCAGCTCAACGCCGAACTGGGTGCCGGACCCGTCGCGCTGGCCCGCGCCCAGCGGGCACACACCGCACGGGTGCTGCTCCAGACGACGGGGCTGCCCGTCACCGAGATCGCGTTCGCGTCGGGCTTCGCCAGCGTGCGTCAGTTCAACGACACGATCCGGCAGATCTACGCCCGCACGCCGAGCGCGCTGCGGGCCGAGGCCGGGACCGGACTGGGAGCGGCGGTACGGGAGGCGCGCACGGCCGGAATCCCGCTCCGGCTCGCCCACCGGGGACCGTACGCCGCCCGGGAGGTCTTCGATCTGCTGGCCTGCGAGGCGGTCGCCCGGGTCGAGGAGGTCAGCGGCGAGCCCGGCGCCCGCACCTACCGGCGCACCCTGCGGCTGCCGTACGGCACGGGCGTCGTCGCCGTCGACGAGCGGTCCGCCGGGGCGTGGCTGGACGCCAGGATCAACCTCACGGATCTGCGCGATCTGACCACGGCCGTGCAGCGGCTGCGGCGCCTCTTCGACCTCGATGCCGATCCGTATGCCGTCGACGAGCGGCTCGGCGCCGACCCAGCGCTGGCACCGCGCGTCACGGCCCGTCCCGGGCTGAGGTCGCCCGGGGCCGCGGACCCCGAGGAGTTCGCCGTACGGACGCTCGTCGGCCGGGAAGCGGCGGAGCGGCTCGTGGAGACGTACGGGAAGGTCCTCGACGTGCCGTGCGGCGGTCTGACCCATGTGTTCCCGGAGCCGGGAGTGCTGGCCGGTGCGGCGGACGAGCCGGCGCTGCGGGCACTGGCGGCCGCGCTCGCCGACGGGACCGTGCGTCTCGACGCCGGGGCCGACCGCGACGAGGCCGAGCAGGCGCTGTTGCGGCTGCCGGGGATCGGTCCGGCAGCCGCGGCGCTGATCAGGATGCGGGCGCTCGGCGATCCCGATGTGGATCCGCACGGGTCGCCCGGGTCGGAGCGGTGGCGGCCCTGGCGCTCGTACGCCGTGCGCCATCTGGACTGCCGGTGACATCGGCCCCGTCGAGGGCGCGCATTCCCTTCGCCCGGCCGGAATTCGGGACCGGCCTCCCGGCACATCGGCCGGCCCCGTGTGCCGGCCCCGTCGGCCGTCGCATCGGACCGTGGTCCTTACGACCTGCGACCGGGCCGGCTCAGACCGGCAGACCCCAGCGCGGCGCCGCCGCGTTCGGGGCGACCGGTCGGATCGTCAGGTCCGGGCGGTCGCCCCGGGCCGTGATCAGCGCCGAGTCGCCCTTGCGGAGGCCGATCCGCACCGTGCCGTCCGCCACCTCCTCGTACCCCAACGGCCGTCCGTGGCGGTCACGGATCTCGATCGGGCCGTCCATGCCGTGGCGTACGACGCAGGGGGCGCCGGCCTCGCTGGTCACCCGCACCCAGCGGGTCCGGCCTTCTTCCCGTACCGCGCTGAGCAGGAACGCGCCCTGGGTACGGAAGTCGTGGACGGTCAGCTCCTGCCAGGCGGCGGGCAGCGCCGGGAAGACCCTGATCGTGCCGCCCCAGGACTGGCACACCATGTCGTGCAGCGACTGGGCCGCCGAGAGAGGGGTCTCGATGACCGGGCCCGACTCCTTGTACATGGTGTTCGCCTGGATGAAGCGGCTCATCAGCTGGCCGAGGTACTTCAGCGCGTCCTCGCCCTTGCCGAGCAGCGCGGACATCGAGGCGGCACCGGTGAAGGTGTAGCCCTGCAGGGCGCCTTCGAACCCCACCCAGTGGGCGAGGGATTTCTCGATCAGGGCGCGCTCGTCGGGCGTCGCGCCCGTCAGCTCGTACAGCGGATACACCGCGAGCATGTGCGAGTAGTGGCGGTGCGACTTCGCGAACGGAACCCCGGCGCCGATCATGAACCCGTTGGCGTCGACCGGGTAGGGCGCGAGCTTGGCCAGCACCTCCTGCCAGCGGGCCGTCAGCGGGTCGTGGACGCCGAGCTGCTCGGCCGAGTCCAGCAGGGTGCGGCAGCCCCAACGCAGCAGCATGAGGTCGTAGTTGCAGTCGGGGGCGTTGACGCCGTACTCGGGGGAGAACGTCGCCGGGAGGTGCAGCTTGCCGTCCGCACCGGGCGCCAGGAAGTGCAGGTAGTAGTTGACCGCCTTGCGCAGCAACGGGAACAGCGTGTCGCGCAGGATCGACTCGTCCATGGTGTGCCGGTAGGAGAGCCACACGTTGTGCAGTGCCCAGGTGAGGTTGCCGACCTCGGGGGTGGGAGGGTCCTGGCCGGGGATGCCGACGCCGTAGCCGCCGTCGGTCACGGACGCGCCGTTGACCAGCTGGGGGTCGGTGGTGCGCGGGATGCCGGCCGAGTCCGCCCGGTAGGGGGCCGCGACCTCGCGGGAGAGCTGGTCCCGGAACTCGCTCAGGGCGCGGGTGACGGCGTCCAGTTCCAGGTGGTTGGAGCCGTGGATCAGCCAGTACTCCAGCTGGACGTTGAGGTTCCACCAGGTGTTCGGCCACGGGGTGGGCTCCAGCCAGGGGCCCGACGTCGCCATCACGGGCGCGTCCTTGCGGGCCGCCGACGCCGTCTTGTAGAGCTGGATCCAGTAGAAGCGCTGCAGCCGGGCATCCGGAAGAGACAGGAAGCTCTTCCGGTAGAACCGGTCCCACCAGGAGCGGTGCGGGGTGGCGAGCAGCGCGTACGGGAGCGCGGATGCGGTCTTGACGGTACGCAGCGCGCGGTCACGTGCGGTCGTCTTCGGGTGGGAGTGCGTGACGGTGACGTACAGCGTGCGGCTGTCGCCCCTGGTGCGCTCCCGCCAGGCGGTGACGTGCTGGCCGCCCGCCAGCAGCGGCTGGACGGCGGCGGTCATCTCGCCGTGCTGCTCGACGACGGCCGGCGGGTTGCCCGTGTAACCGTCCGGCAGAGGCTTGAAGTCGGCACGCGGGCTGATGGCGTCGGCCGGGTGGAAGACCCAGCGGAAGCCCTGCTCGCCCTCGCTCGGGGTGATTTCGACGGCGAGCAGGTCGCTGGAGGAGTGGACGAAGGCGCGGAGCTTCAGGGTGCCCGCGGTGGTGGTGATCGTGCCTTCGAGCTCGGCGGTGCGCAGTCGCATCCACCACTCGATGCCGGTGATGGTGCCGGCCGGTTCCAGGGTGAAGTGGCCGATCGGCAGGCGGGCGAGGCCGAAGAGGGAGCCGAACTCGGGGCGGTGGTCCTGGACCTCGGAGTGCTGGACGTTGAAACGGACGGCCGTGGTCGTGGCGCCCGGCTCGGCGTAGATGCCGGAGCCGAGGCGGCCGTTGCCCAGATACGGGCCCTCGTACCAGGTCTTCGGCAGCTTCTGCCAGAGCAGATCGGCATCGTCGAGGACGGTGCGCCAGCTGTCATCGGGGGAGTGCACGACGGGCGCGGCGGAGGCGGCAGGTGCGGTGGCCGGGGCTTCTGCCTGGGCGACGGCGGCCGTCCCGCCCACCACCAGGGCGCCGCCGAGCGCGGTGCCGGTGGCGAGAACAGTTCTTCGGGAGGGGGACGGCGGCGAGGAGGCCGTCCGGGGAGTCCGGGGCGTGCAGGAAGGGTCCGGTGCTGTGGGCAAGGCGTCTCCTGGCGACTCGTACGCAGGCGCATCAATTCATCCGAGCTATTCCTTCATGGAAGGTAGGCAAGGGTGATCCTGGCGTCAACAGAGCGGGAGAGATCCGATGTGTTACTGCCTATCTGGACGGCGTCCACCCTGATGTCCATCGAGAGAGAGGTGAGCGGTCAGCTCCGGATCACCACGACCAGCCACGCCCCCGTCACCAGCAGACAGGCGAACAGCTCGACGAGCACGGAGTAGCCGGTGGCCCGCATCACCGAACGGAGCGAGGCCCGGGCGGCCCCGCCGCTGCCGAGCCGCAGCCGCTCCGCACCGTAGATCGCCCCGACGTACCCCACGATCCCGCCCACGACCGGCAGCACGAAGAAGCCCACGATCCCGGCGATCCCGCCCAGCATCAGCGTCTTGCGCGGCGCGCCGGACTCGCGCGGGCGGCGCGGCCGCAGCAGTGGCTTCAGCGCCTGGTTCAGCAGCAGGAGGGCGGTGGTGCCGATCAGTACGGCCCAGGCGGCCGGGCTCCTGTCGGTGAGTGCCCACCACAGCACGGCCGCCCAGACGATCGCCTGCCCCGGCACCCCGGGCACCAGCACGCCGACCAGGCCGAGCAGAATGACCAGGCCCACGGCGATGAGCTGCCACACACCCATCTGACCAGCCTGCCGGAGTCCGGCAGGTCCCGCTCGTCAGCAAGGTGCCGGGCGGGAGCCGTCGATGCAGCTCAGAGGCGTAATGAGGTAGTCGCGAGGCGCTGCCGGGCAGGCCCCTCAGGCCCGCGGGGTGCGGGCCACCCAGCCCCGTTCGTACGCATGCCAGCCCAGCTGCAGCCGCGTCGACACGCCGGTCAGCTCCATCAGGCCCTTCACCCGCCGCTGGACGGTCCGCAGCCCCAGCTCCAGCTGTTTCGCCACGCTCGCGTCCGTCAGCCCGGCCAGCAGCAACGACAGAATCTCCAGGTCGGTCGGATCGGGTCCCACGGCGGTCTCCTGGGCCCAGCCGCTCTCGCCGAGCCGTAGCGGCATGGCCTCGCGCCACACCGCCTCGAAGAGCCCCATCAGGGACTCCAGCAGCCCGGAGGCATGGACGACCAGTGCTGCCGGCTCGGCGCCGCGGCCGGTCAGCGGCACCATGGCCAGCGAGGCGTCCGCGACGACCAGCTTGGTCGGCACCCGGTCGACGACCCGGCACTGCTCGTCCCGGCTCAGCGCCGCCGACAGTTCCAGGATCCCGCTCGGCAGCGCGAGCACCTCGCGCTCGATCACCACCCGGAACGACACCCCACGGGTGACGGCCCGCTCCTCCGACTCGTTCTCCAGCCCGCTGACCGCGATCGGGTTCCCGGTGACCAGGGCGCACACCTCGGTCGCCGCCCCCAGCTGCAACTGGTGGAAGCGGTGCGCCACCGCGCTCGCGCCCGTGACCACCTCGACCAGATCGTGCACGGCGGGTTCCGCGGCATCCGCCCGGTACTCCTCGGCGAGCAGCGCCGCCGCCAGCTCCGCCTGCTCCAGCTCATGGCGCTGCTGGGTGAGCAGCGCACCCAGTGCGACCCCGGGAGGCGCTGCCACCCACCGGCCGGTGCGGGCGGACGACTGGGCGGCGAGGCCCTGCTGCTCCAGGCGGCGCAGCGCCCGCTCGGTCTCCGACTCGGGAAGCCCCAGCCGGTGCGCGAGGTCGTTGACCTCCGCCGCCCCCATCGCGACGAGTGCGCGGTAGGCGGACTCCTGTCTCTCGTCGAGACCTATGGCTCCCAGCACCCTCGGACCCCTCCCCGGACATGTCATTTCCGCATCGTTGCGCACTCTTCGACCGGTCGGCCGTGGCGGAAAGCGGCCACGGCGTAAACCCGCCGTGTACATCATCCCTGTATCGCACGTACCTCTGCCAATGTGGCGCCACCGCAGTACCAACAACCTCCGGAAACAAGGCCTTTGTGCGCCCTTCTTCCGGAATCACCTGGGGAGTGCGATGCGCCCGATATCGCGTACGGCGCTGGGAGCGGCGACAGCCGCCGTCCTGGCCGCCACCGTGGTAGCGCCGTCCGTGGCCGTGCCACAGGACGCGCCCGCCGCGACAAGACCGCTCACCGGCAGTGCGGCAGCCACCACTGCCGGGAAGGGCAGCAAGCCGGTCACCGTCACCCTGGTCACCGGGGACAAGGTTCTGGTGAGCACGGACCGTTCGGGGGCGGCGTCCGCCACCGCGCTGCCACGGGAGGACGGCACCGTGCCGCTCATCCAGACCCGGCAGTCCGGCAAGGACCTGTACGTCTACCCGGACACCGCGACCGGGGCGCTCGCCGCGGGCAAGGTCGACGAGGAACTCTTCAACGTCACCGGACTGATCCGCCAGGGCTACGACGACGCGAGCACCAAGTCGCTGCCGCTGATCGCGGTGTACAGCAAGGACCTGGCCCGCTCGGCGCCCGTCACCCCGCGCGGTGCGAAGCGCGGACTCGCACTCGACGCCATCGACGGCGTCGCGCTCAAGGCGGACAAGGAGAAGGCCGCCGACTTCTGGTCGGACGTCACCGACACCCGTTCCCGCTCGGTCTCCGGTCTGAAGAAGCTCTGGCTCGACCGCAAGGTTCAGGCCACTCTCGACCAGTCGACGAAGCAGGTCGGCGCGGACCTCGCCTGGGCCGCCGGCTACGACGGCAAGGGCACCAAGGTCGCCGTGCTCGACACCGGTGTCGACGCCGAACACCCCGACCTCAAGGGCCGGATCGCTGCCTCGGAGAACTTCACCGACTCCGACACCACCGACGACCGGCAGGGCCACGGCACCCACACCATCTCCACCGTGGGCGGCTCCGGAGCGGCCAGCGACGGCAAGAAGAAGGGCGTCGCCCCCGGCGCCGACCTCCTTGCCGGCAAGGTCCTCAACGACAGCGGCTTCGGCGCCGAGTCCTGGATCATCGCCGGTATGCAGTGGGCCGTCGACCAGAAGGCCGACGTCGTCTCGATGAGTCTCGGGAGCCCGACGCCGACCGACTGCACCGACCCGATGAGTGTCGCCGCCGAGGAACTCGCCCAGAGCAAGGACACCTTGTTCGTGATCGCGGCCGGCAACTCCGGTCCGTCGCTGAACACCGTCTCCTCGCCGGGATGCGCCCCCAGCGTGCTGACCGTCGGCGCCGTCGACCGCGACGACTCCACGGCCCAGTTCTCCAGCCGCGGACCCGTGATCGGCTCGCACACCCTCAAGCCCGAGATCTCCGCCCCCGGCGTCAACATCTCGGCCGCTGCGGCCGGTGGCCGCGGGGTGTACGCGTACCGGACGATGTCCGGTACGTCGATGGCCACCCCGCATGTCGCGGGCGCCGCAGCCATCGTGAAGCAGCGTCACCCGGACTGGACCGCGCAGCAGATCAAGGCGGCCCTCGTGTCGTCCGCGAAGAGCGACATCCCCGGTGACGTGCGGGAGACCGGCGGCGGCCGCCTCGATGTCAAGGCCGCCATCGACACCACCGTCGTCGGCGCCCCCGCCGTCCAGGGCGGTACGTTCAACTGGCCGCAGGACAGGAGCGACCGCACCACGGTCGACGTCCCGTACACCAACTCCGGCACCAAGCCGGTGAAGCTGTCGCTGAAGGTCCAGGGCGTCACCGGCAACGACGGCTCGGCGGTTCGCTCCTCCGTCGCCGAGCTCGACGCGAGCAGTGTCACCGTGCCGGCCGGAGCGACCGTCAAGGTCCCGCTGCACATCGACCCGACCGCGCAGCTGAAGGCCGCCCAGTACGGCGATGTCACCGGGCGCGTACTGGCCACCGACGCCGACGGCGTCAAGGTCTCCACTCCGTTCTCGCTGTACGTCGGCGCCGAGACGGTCACCCTGCGCGTCAAGCTCATCGACCGCACCGGCAAGCCCGCCGCGGGTTCCTCCTCGTTGGACGTCATCGGCACCGACACCGCCGGCGGCGAGCGGCGCTTCAACGACGGGGCGGCCGACCAGGTGTACCAGGTGCGCCCCGGCGCGTACTTCGTCTCCAGCTTCGTCATGTCGCCGGACCCGAAGGACGCCACCGGCAGGATGGTCGAGTCCGTCGGCTACCTCGCCAGGCCGCAGCTGAACGTCACCAAGGACACCACCCTGGTACTGGACGCCCGCAAGGCCCACCGGCTCCAGGTGAAGACCGAGGACCGCAGGTCCGAGAACCGCTCCACGACCCTCAGCTTCGGCCGCAGCTGGGACGACACGTGGCTGCACTCGGGTTCCGTCACCGGCAGCCGCATCGTGAAGAACTACCTGGCCGACGTCGAGGGCAGGGCCAGTGACGGCGACTTCGAGTTCGCCAGCTTCTGGCGTGCGTACGCCCCGCAGATCGACAGGCTCTCGGTCGTCGGCGGTGCCGAACTGCACCCGCAGACGGCGAGCACCGGCGCCGTCAACCTCGACGGTACGGGCGAGGCCGAGCTCGTCGACGCGGGCACCGGCACTCCGGACGAGCTGAAGGCCGCCGGCGTCGCGGGCAAGATCGCTCTGGTGAAGGTCGCCGACAACGGATTCATGTCCGTCCAGGCGCGGAACGCCAAGGCCGCCGGCGCCAAGGCGATCATCGTGTACCGGCCGTCCGCGGGCACATGGCTGCCGTCCCTCGGCTTCGGTTCGGCGCCGTTGCCCTCCCTGGCAATCGAGACGAGTGAGGCCGCCGGCCTGACCGCTGCCCTCGCCGACGGTCCCGTGACGCTGCGCTGGAAGGCCACCGCCGCCAGCCCGTTCGTCTACAACCTCGGTTTCCCCGAGACCGGTCCGGTCACCTCGGACCGTACGTACAAGGTCCGTGACAGCACGCTCGGCAAGTCCATCGCCACATACGAGGCGATGGGCTTGGCAGCCGACTACGTCGACTCGTTGGTCATGGACCGGCCGTACGGCGGGCGCTTCTCCGCCGTGTTCGACACCGTCGCTGTCCCGGGCAAGCGCACCGAGTACTACTCGGCGGGCGACAGTGCCTGGGGGCGCTTCGTCTCCTCCAGTTTCCCCTGGGGCGAGTCCATGGTCGACCCGGCCCACACCTACAAGTCCGGCTCGCAGCGCACGGAGAACTGGTACCGGGGGATCGTCGGCCCGTCCACTCCGCGCGACCTCCAGGGCAAGGAGGTGCTCGCCGCCGAGCGGCAGGACAACCTGATCGGCGTCGCCCCGGGCTTCTGGGCCGACAGCGAACACGGGGGTATCCAGGGCTCGTTCGGCGATCTGGGCAACATGACGCTGACCAGCGGCGACAAGGACTTCGGCAGCACCGGATACCCGTCCGGCGTGTTCGAGGTGCCGGCCGAGGACGCACCGTACGAACTGACCATGGTCACCATGAAGGTCGGTCAGCCCGCAGCCGTGTGGAAGCGGTCCACCCAGACCGAGACCACCTGGAAATTCCGTTCGAAGCGGGACGAGAACGCGTACTCTCAGGGCATCCCGCTCCTCTTCCCGGGCTACGACCTGGCGACGGACGGGATGAAGACCCTGGCGGCGCAGGACGGTCAGAAGATCGGCCTGAGCGTCACCGGTCACGCGGGCTACACACCCGGCAAGCTGACCGCAGCCAAGGTCTCGTACTCGTACGACGGTGGCACGACCTGGACCCAGGCCACCACCGCACAGCGGGACGGGCGTTGGACCGCGACCGTGAATCACGCGGGCGCGGCCGGCAAGTCGGTCACGCTGAAGACGGAACTGACGGACGCCAACGGCAACTCCGTCGTCCAGACCATCGTCGGCGCATACGCGGTGCGCTGACCCGGGTCACACCAGAACCGGTCCGCCGGGCGTCCTTCCCGTGGGGGGTGGGGTCGCCCGGCGGACCTCTTTTTTCCTGATGACCCGTTTTCGTACGGCCCGTGCGGTGGACAATAAGGGCATGAGTCAGCAGGGGGAGAGGCCCGCCGCCCACGAGGACGACTGGTGGCGCAGGCTGTACGACGAAACCGCCGCGGACACGGGGTCGACCAACGCGGCCGACAGTCTCGACGAGCGCTTCGACTCGGCCTCGGACGCGGTGGGTCCGGCGGGGTGGGGCGGGCCCGGTCGTGATGACGGGTACGGAGGGGTGGACGCGGCCGTGCCACATCCTCGGACTCCGCCCGAGCCACCTGTACAGGCGCGTGCGCCGTGGGAGCCGCCGGCGGAGGCCGAGCGCGCCCCGTGGGAGCCACCGCGCGGCGCCGCAGAGCCAGGCATCTTCGCCGCGCCGCCGGTTCCTGCGCCGCCGCTCGTCGATGAGCCGCCCCCGGCCCCGCCGCCCGGCGCTGAGCGGCCGGGGATCGTCGATGGACCACCACCCGTCCCGGCCCCGGCCCCGGCCCCGGCTCCGCCTCCGGCCCCGGCCCCGGCTCCGCCTCCGGCCCCGGCCCCGGCTCCGCCTCCGGCCCCGGCCCCGGCTCCGCCTTCGGCCCCGGCCCCGGCTCCGCC
>NZ_JBSFCW010000014.1:0-167523 GCF_053593595.1 Streptomyces sp. NPDC002206 | reverse complement strand
ATCGACCCCACCTTCAGCGCGTACCACGTCGCCGGCACCTCGACGAACATCTACGACCCGGTCGCCAACATCACGGCCTCCGCCAACTACGCCGCACACCGCTACGGCTCGATCGACAACGTCAACTCGGCCTACTGATCCGGCCCGACGAAGCACCACGGTCGCCCAGCAAGTCCCGGACGACCAGCGCCCGAACAAGACCCACCGGGCAAAGAACCGCAGGCCGCGTCCC
Source organism: Streptomyces sp. NPDC002206 (assembly GCF_053593595.1). Lineage (NCBI taxonomy): Bacteria > Bacillati > Actinomycetota > Actinomycetes > Kitasatosporales > Streptomycetaceae > Streptomyces > Streptomyces sp. NPDC002206. The sequence continues at coordinate 167,291 of NZ_JBSFCW010000014.1, read as the reverse complement.
CGCGACCGGCCTGCCGACGACAGCCGTTCCCGCAGCCACCGACGGCACGCCGCGACCCCGCGGCGCACCCCCGCATGGCAGCCGGGGTCACGGCCCCCCGGCCCCGCGCCCCTGCCAAGGGAAGCAGCGTCCACTCAGCATCGAAGTGCCGACGCACACCCACCAGTCGACGCCCAGCGCTGCTGTCGTGACGGCACGGACCGCGCTCGAAGACCCCACGAGCTCCCAGGGCCAGGCCGCCCACATGTGTCCGAGCAGGACATCAAGACGCGCCAGATCGACAACCCGCACACGAAGCTGACCGGATGCACCGACCCGCAGGGTTGTTGATGCGGCAGCTGAGCCGGCCCAGCAGGGCATGGCGCACCGGTGAACGGCGCCGGGGATCGAACTGCGCGGCCGGGGCGGGCGGTTCAGTCCTGGGCCAGTTCTGCCAGGGCGTCGAGACGGGTCGGTGTCCAGCCGAGCTCCCGGTGGGCCCGGGCACCGGTGAACTGCTGGTCGAGGGCGAACGCCTCGGCGATCGGGCCCATCCGCTGCACGGCCTCTTCGAGAGTCAGCGAGTCGAGGCTGCCCGGGCATCCGGCCGCGTGGCTGAGGGCTCGGGTGACGACCGCCAGCGGGAGGTTCTGTCCGCTGACCCCGGCGTAGACGGAACCGGCCGGGGCGTTCAGGGCCAGGACGTACAGTGCGGCGATGTCGTCGACGTGGACCAGTGCCCAGTGGTTGGAGCCGTCCCCGATGCAGGGCACAGCGCCGGCGGCGCGTCCCGGCTCGACGAAGAACGACTGCACCAGCCCGCCGGAGCGGCCGTAGACCAGCCCTGGCATCACCACCACCGGGCGCTCTCCGGTGACGGCCCGTGCGAGCACGCGCTTCTCGTTCTCCAGCCGCCAGGCGGTGATGCGCGGCGGGCTCAGCGGGGCGTCCTCGTCGACGACGCCGTCAGTGTCTCCGTACACCCATACCCCACCGGTGTGCACATAGGGGCGGCTTCCCGCGCCGTCCTGCATTGCCTCCGCCGCTCCGCGGTCGACGTCCGCCGTGCCCTCGGCGTAGTCCACCCCGAGATGGATGACCCCGTCGGCCTGGCGGGCCGCCTCCCGAAGGACGTCGGTATCGGTGAGCGCCCCCACGACAGCAGAGGCGCCCAGGTCCGAGACGGTGCGCGCGGAGTGCTCGCTGCGCGTCAGCGCCATTACCTCGATGCCGTGTCGGATCAGCGCCTGGATGGTGGAGCGGCCGATATAGCCGGAGCCGCCTGTGATGAAGACCTGCATAGCCCTCACTGTCCTTTCGGAGGGCGGCGGGAGATGCGCCGCCTCCTCCACCTTCGCGCCGTGCCCCCTACGGCGTCCAAGACCTCTTCCGTCAGCAGTGATGTCCTCAGGGCGTCCCTGCTGACGAAGACGATGTCGGCCGGCTCGGACATCAGCGGGGAGTGCCGGTCGGCCCTCCAGGCAGGGCACACCGCGTGCGGACCGATGTCGTCGATGGGCACATGAGTGACATCGGCATGGGAGTAGTAAGCCGCAGTCGACAGCGGGAGAACGCGGACGCCACCGGATGTCCCCACGCATTCCAGCTTCTCCTCGACGGCAGGACTCGCGGCTTTCACTCGCGACCGATCACGCCCCCCGCCGGCGACCTGCGTGCAGCGTAGGCTCCCGCGCCCGCCGCCAGCAGCATCACGCAGCCCGTGAAGATCAGCCCGGCTTGGCGCAACCCGAGCCATGTGGCCATGGCACCGACCCCGACCACCGGCACCGAGATCCCGGCGTAGGCGACGACGAAGAACGCCGAAATGGTGCCGCCACGATGCGATGCCGGGGCAGCACTGCTGACCAGGGTGAGTGCCGCGCGGAAGGCCAGTCCCTGGCCGGTGCCGCCGCACAGGGCGCCCAGGACGAGCAGAAGCAGGGATTCGGCGATCAGTGACGACGCCACCAGCAGCAGACCCACGACGAGAATGCCGCACCCCACGGGGAGCGCGAGGCGCGCGCCGATCCGCTCAGTCAGGGACTGCCCGACGGTCGAAGCGAGAAACACGGAGAAGACCACGGCGCCGGAGACAGCCAGGTTGTGCACACCCAGCGTCTGCGAGTCGAAGCTCGTCGCGACCGCCGTGAACAGCCCGAGAAGCGCGAAGCCGGCGAACGCCGCCAGCGCGGCGGGCGTGAACACACCCTTCACTTCGGGCGGCACCGTGACGCCCTGCGGCGTCAGAGGCGGCCATCTCTTCGGCTCCGCCACGGTCTCCGGCAGGAACCAGGTGATCCCCGTGGCCACAGCCACCAGCCCCAGGTGGACCCAGAACGGCAGCATCAGCGGCCAGGGCGTGTACTGCGCGAGGAGGCCGGAGAGCAGTGGCCCGCAGCCCAGACCACCCATGTTCGCCGCAGTGGCGGCGAAACCGGCACGCGCCTTCTGTCCGGGACCCGCCAACTCGATGACGGCCGCTGTTGCCGCGCCGCTCAGCAGGCCGGCCGCGCAGCCGGACAGCAGTCGCCCCGCGAAGAGCAGGGGCAGGCCGCTCTGCAGGAGGAAGCATCCCGCGCTCGCGGCCGACACAGCCATCGCGCACAGCAGCACAGGTCGGCGGCCGACCTCGTCGGAGTAGTTTCCCGCCACCAGAAGCACGGTGATGACCGCGACGGCGTACACGGCGAAGATCACGGTCACCAACAGCTCGGAGAACCCGATCTGTTCCTGGTAGAGCCCGTACAGCGGTGTGGGCAGCGTGGTCCCGGCCATCCCGATGGCGAACACCACTGCCGCAGCCGAATAGCCCGGCCGCCATCGGCCACCGGCTGCATTCCCTGCGCCCTCACGAACGATCACGCACGTCACCCTACGAGCGGCCCCGCACTGCAGCGGCGCCCGGCACGAGGTGGCGCGCCGCTCCGCAGGAACGTCAGAGCGGGGTTCTCACGTCGTCTCCCCCGTCGGCGGAGATCTGCCGTGACTCGTTGCACCGCTGCTCCATCCTGGTCTGCCCGGCAAGGCTTCCCACAGCCGGCCACTGCCAACCGGCAGGATCACGCCCATGGTGCACCGACCCTCGATCCCCTCATCCGAAGCCGCCATGACCCTCGTGACAGGCGCTGCCGGCGACGTCGGCCGGATGGTGGTGGAACGGCTACGCGGCGACGGTCTGCCGGTTCGCGCATTCGTGCACCGGGACGACGAGCGTGCCGCCGAGCTCCGCGACCTGGGGGCGGACGTCGCCGTGGGCGATCTGACGCGGGCGGCCGACGTCGCCCGGGCGCTCGACGGCTGTCGCCGGGTGTACTTCGGACTGGGCGTCTCCTCCTCCTATCTGGAGGCGACGGTGACCGCGGCAGCAGCCGCCCTGGACCACGGGCATCTCGAGGTCTTCGTCAACATGTCCCAGCTGACGGTCTCCCAGATGACACTGGCCAGCACCAGCGAATCCAGGCAGCAGCGTCAGCACTGGCTCGCCGAACAGACCCTCAACTGGTCCGGCCTCCCGGTGACCCACATCAGGCCCACGGTGTTCATGGAGAACCCGATCTTCCTGATGGTCATGGCCACCGACGTCGCGCAGGACAACACGATCCGGCTTCCCTTCGGATCGGGCCGTACCTCCCCGGTCGCCGCCCAGGACGTGGCCGAGGTAGCGGCCACCGTCCTTGCCACGCCGGACGCACACGTGGGCCGCACCTACGCCCTGACCGGAGAGCGCTCCCGCGACATGACAGCCATCGCGGAAGAACTCACCGACGCGCTGGGCAGAGACATCACCTACGTCGACGTCCCCTACGAGGAATGGGTGCGCACCGAGCTCATCCCTCTGGGGCTGCCCGAGCACGTTCGCGAGCACCTCTCCACGATGGCGCGCCTCCACGCCGCGAACAGGTACGACCGAGCCACTGACGACGTGGAGCTGATCACCGGACACTCCCCGCTGAGCTTCCACGACTTCGTACGGAGCCATTCCGCGGCCTTCACCGACGGCACACGCACTCGCTGACCGGTTGTGGCCGTCCTGCCTGAGGTGCGGGCCTGCCGGGAAGGAACCCTGACCACGGCCCGGAAGGCGATGAGGCACCGCAAGTATCTGCGGTGCCTCTGCCTTCGGAATCGGGAGAAACTAAGCGAGGCGGGATACCTGGTAGTGACTGATGTACCAGCGGTCCTCGACGCGCTTCACCAGTACGCCGAGATTGACGCCCACCGTGGGCCGGTCGGTGAACGAGAAGTCGACGCTCAGATAACCGAGCACGAGGCCGTCGGCGAGCTGCCTCGTTTCGAGAACCCGATACGCGGCCGTCATCCCGAGCGGTTGGGAATCGTAGTAGTCGGCGACGCCCTGCCGTCCGATGCTGTAGGGGCGCAGGCCCTGGAAGATCGCGTCCTCGGTGAAGTGGGAGGCGACCCGCTGCGGTTCGTGCCCGTCGACGGCTGCCTTCCACTGGTCGAGGACACCGCGCAGGATCGCTTCGCGGTCTGTCGTGCTGTTCATCAGGGTTCTCCTGTCGGGTGGAATCGGGACCCAGGGCTTCCTGCCCGGGCGGGTCACGGGTTCGGCCGTGGCATGCCGGCAGCCTGTGCCGGCCGGTTGGTTCCTCTCCGGCAATCGGTGGGGGACGCAGGTCCGACGGAACGTCACCCGCACCTGGCGCGTCGAACTCGGTTTCTCACGAGGCTCGTCGGCGTCGACGATGAGCCTGTCCCCGCTCCCGGCGGGGCCGGTCCGGTGCCGCTGTCCCGCGGGACTCACGCCACCGTCTGCGCCGTGGATGGCGGCACCTCATCCACGAAGGCAAGGTCCAGAGGCGGGCGCCCCCGCCGCGCACCGGCCCACACGAGATGTCAGACGTGAGGTTCGGCGCTGGGGGTCTGCGACAGGGCGGCCTTGACCCGCCTCGCTTCTTCGTCGGCGAGGACTTCGACCCGGTCGTCGGCCAGGGCCCGTACGCTCTGCTCGGCCACGTCGGCCGCACTGATCTTCGGTCTGTCCGTCCAGGCACTGAGGTCCGTGTCCACAAAGCCGGCATGCACCCCTGCCACCAGGGTCCCCTCGCGCGGCCGATGCCACGATTGGCGCCCGTCACCCAGGGCAACCGACCCTTCGATGTCCATCGTTCTTCCTTTGTCACCTTGTCGGTATCGGCATCCGTATCGGCGCCGGACCCGGGAACAGCGATGCCGGAACTGCCCGCATCGGCGCCGAGAGTGGGGTGGGGGTGCGCAAGCGCCAGCCGGCCCCCTCGTGGCCTGCACCACGAGGGCGTCGGCTTCGACCCTGGCACGGGCTGTCCGAACACGGCCTCGGCGCGCCCTGCTCGACCGCGAGCACCGCACGATGGGCCCTGCCCAGCAGGCCACGAGGGAGACGGCAGACGTGCTTTCGGGTCAGCGGCCCGCGCTCTGGCCGCCGTCGACGTGGAGGATCTCGCCGGTGACGAACGGGGCGTTCTCCAGGTAGATCACCGCGTCCACGATGTCGCTGAGTTCGCCCATCCGGCCGACCGGCTGCAGTCCGGCGAGCATCTCGTGGGTCTCCTCGGCGTGCATGGGGGTCTTGATGATGCCCGGAGAGACGGCGTTGGTGCGGATGCCACGCTTGGCGTACTCGATGGCGAGGGACTTGGTGGCGGACTGCAGGCCGCCCTTGGTCAGCGAGGCGAGTACGGAGGGGACGTTGGAGTCGGCGTGGTCGACCAGGCTGGTGGTGATGTTGACGATGTGTCCGCCGCCCTGGGCGAGCATGTGCTCGATGGCCAGCTGGGTGATGCGGAAGAACCCGAGCAGGTTCACGCCGGTCGCCGCGGCGTAGTCGTCCTGGGTGTACTCGTGGAAGGGCTTGGCGAGGAAGATGCCCGCGTTGTTGACCAGGGTATCGACACGGCCGAACCGCTCGACGGCGGCGGCGATGACGCGTTCGGCGGTGGCGGGGTCGGCGATGTCGCCCTGGACGGTGACGACGTCCGCATCCTGCGACTTGGCGACAGTCCGCGAGGTGGCGACGACGCCGTAGCCGAGCTTGCGGTAGGCCTCGACGAGGCCGGCCCCGATGCCCTGCGACGCACCGGTGATGACTGCGACCTTCTGGCCCTGAGTGCTCATGATGATCTTCTCCATAACGGGATGTGTTCCGACCGATTGACTAGCCGACCGGTCGCCTATTGAAAGGTAGACGACCGGTCGAGAAAGAGTCAACGAACACCGGAGCCGATCCAAGGACCGGCTTCCTCATTGCTGGTAGACGCAGCCTCTCAGTCCGGGCGAGGGCAGCGTCGGGCTGGGCTGACGCCGGTTCGCCGGAGGAGCGAGGCTGCCTACTGCCAGTGTGCGCCGCTGTCGGACCGCCAGGCGCCCGACGCGTCGATTCCCAGGTCACCGACACCCTCGCAGAGCGCGTCGACGACGGCACGTACCGCTGGACGGGCCTCGCTGCCGCGCCAGACCAGGAACCAGGGCCAGTACACCTTCGGCCCGCAGACCGGGCGTTGGACCAGGTCGGGCGGCAACTGGGTGGACTGCCCCTTGGGCGAGTTGATGACCGGGCGGCCACTGCGGCGGACGTGGTCGAAGAAGGCGGAGCCGGTGATACCGCCGTCGGAGATGCGTACGGCGTGGGCCCCGGTGTCGCGGGCCAATTGTTCGGCGTAGTCGTTCCAGGACGACCAGGAGGTGGTGTCGTCGTCGAGGAGCACGTCGGTGTCCCGGGCTAGTACGTCGCTGGTGTCATCGCCGGTGGCGACGGCGTAGAGCCGGTCGGCGCCGATGAGCCGCGCTTGGAGACCGCGCTGTTCCAGGTCCTCGGCCCGCCCCCAGCACACCGCAAGGTCCAGGCTGCCGTCGGCGACCCGGGCGGCCTGCGTGTGGGAGGGCGCGATCCACGCATCGATGTGGAGTTGGGCCACCACGGGGGTGCGGGCGACGAGGTCTGCCGGGAGCCAGTTGACGTAGCCGAGCCGGACCCGCTCCGCTCCGGACAGCCGGCCGGCTCGGCGCTGGAGGTCGTCAGCCCGTTCCAGCAGGGCGCGGGTGTGCGGAAGCAGGGCCGCCCCGGCCGGGGTGAGGGACACCGAACGGCGGTCACGGTCGAACAGGGTCACTCCGAGGTCGCGTTCGAGCACTTTGATCTGCTGGGACAGCGAAGGTCCGGCGATGAGGAGCCGCTCGGCGGCCCGGCCGAAGTTCAGTTCCTCGGCGACGGCAACGAAGTACCGCAGTTGACGCAACTCCACGCCCGCCATGCTACGTCCGGTGGGAGGCTGCGCCTACAAGCACCGAGGATACCGGTCGTGGCGTCGGCCCTCGTGGCAGGTACACGATGGCCGCGTGGAAACCGTCCACACCCGTGGCGTGCCGGCGCGAACCGGGCGCCCACCGAACGGAGCAGAATCATGCGCGAGTTCCTGGTCGAGATCACCACCACCATCCCCGAGGGCACCACCCAGGACGAGGTCGACCGGCGTCGCGCCGCCGAAGCCGTCCGCGCCGGGGAACTGGCCGCCACCGGCCACCTGGCCCGGCTGTGGCGCCCGGTCGGCGAGCTGCGCAGCATCGGCATCTGGCGGGCCGCCGACGAGGACGAGCTCCACGAGAAGGTTCTCGGCACGCTGCCGCTGCGCTCGTGGATGTCGCTCGACGTCACCGCGCTCGAGTCCCACCCCAACGACCCGGGCCGGACCGACGTCACGCCGTGAGCGGCAGACTCCCTTCCGACATTCACCGCCGCCGTCACGCGGCCGCAGCGATGAGCCGCGCCCCGCCCCGCATACACGCACGGCCCCTCGAGGACTTCGTCATGACCTTGCGAACCCAGCGCCGCTTCTCCGCCCGATCCAGCGGCCCGTTCCACTCGCCCTGGACCCACGTCGCACAAGCCGCCGCGGCGCTCGCCGCGGGCATGGGGATCGGCCGCTTCGTCTACACCCCGATCCTTCCTCTGATGCATACCCAGGCAGGGCTGTCCTCCGCTGCAGGCGCGAACCTGGCCACCGCCAACTACATCGGCTACCTCGTCGGCGCGCTGCTGGGCATCGCGCTGCCCGCACTGGTCCGCTCACCCGCAGTCCTGCGCGGTTCCCTGATCGTCCTGACCTGCAGCCTCGCCGGGATGCCCGCCACACACAGCACCACCGTGTGGATCGTCGTGCGACTGCTGGCCGGCCTGGCCAGCGCCCTGATCTTCGTCGTCGCCGTCAGCTCAGTCCTCAGCCACCTGCGAGAACACCCCGTTCACCTGCCCGGCTGGGCATTCGGTGGAGTCGGTGCAGGCATCGCGCTGTCCGGTCTGCTCGTTCTCGTCCTGCGCTCCGTCGCCGACTGGCGGGCCGCCTGGTGGGCCTCGGCCGGACTGGCCGCCGTCTTCGCCGCTGTTTCGTGGAATCTGCGTCCCGAGGGCACGCCCTCATCCAACCCAAGCACCACGACAGGGACCGCCCGCCGGCCGGGTGCGCGCACGCACCGCTGGTTCACCGCCCTGTTCGCCGCCTACACCCTGGAAGGCATCGGCTACATCGTCGCCGGCACGTTCCTGGTCGCCGCGATCGAGCAGACCTCCCCGGGCTGGGCAGGCAGCGGCGCCTGGGTGCTCGTCGGTCTGGCTGCCGTTCCGTCCTCGGCACTGTGGGCCTCGCTGGGCCGGCACCGGTCCCGCCCCGACCTGTTGTGCGCCGCCCTCGTCATCCAGGCGGTCGGCATCGCCCTCCCCGCACTGGTCGGCGGCGTGACGGCCGCCTTGCTCTCCGCGCTGCTGTTCGGCGCGACGTTCCTCGGCGTCAGCACCATCGCCCTGGCCGCAGGAACCCACCTGCAGTTCCCCCGCTCGGTCGCCCTGCTGACCGCCGGCTACTCCGTGGGCCAGATCCTCGGCCCGCTGGTCGTCACCCCACTGCTTCACCACGGCTATCACCAGGCCCTGATCCTGGCCGCCCTGGTGGTCCTCGCCGCCTCCGGTGCCGCCGCCGTCCTGCGGATCGGCTTCCCGCACCACATGGCCGTTGTGCCGAGCACCGTCCCCGGATGGCAGTCCGCACCGGCAGGAACCACGCCGGTTCGGACCGATCGCCCTTGACGCCCCTTGTCGCCCGCCGTTCAGCCCCTGGTGCTGCCCGCCGCGCCGGGCGGGTGGGTATCAGCTGCCGGCCAGTGCCTCCTGCGGCGGGCGAGCACCGAGCAGGGCCAGGCAGTTCGGCCACAGGGGGCTGAGCCGGTGGGTGTTGTTGTAGAGCTTGGCGAACAGCACCTGGCCCTCGATCTGGGCGACGACTGACCGTGCGGCTTCCCGGGTGTCGGTCACGGTGACCTCTTCGCGTTCCAGAGCCTCGGTGATGACCGAGTCGACCATCTCGACCTGTGCCTCGAAGATCTCCTGCAGTCGGGTGCGGATGGCCTCGGTCTGGTTGCTCATCTCCAGGGTGAGATTCCCGAACAGGCAGCCCGAGACGGTGCCACAGCTCTGCTGACCGGCGCGCTGGTCGGCCTCCGTCACCTCGAACAGCTGCCGCAGCCGGTGCAGTGGTTCGGCGTCGCTGTTCAGGATGCCTGTCCATTCCCGCTGCTGGACGACCCAGTGCTCGTCGATGACGGCCAGAGCAAGAGCCTCCTTGGACTCGAAGAAATAGTAGAAGCTGCCCTTGGGCACACCAGCCGCCTTGCAGATCTCGGCCACGCCCAACGCCGAGTAACCACGCAACTCGATAAGCGACCGCGCGGCACTGACGATCTTTTCTTTGGCGTCACTGGTCCGTCCCATGTCGCGAGTGTACGACCGGTCGACCATCACTTACTAGACCGGTCGGCTAGTGAAACGTGGTCGACCGGCGCCGCCCCTGGGACACGGGTCAGCCCGTGCCCGCCAGGTCTCCATTGCACAAGGGGCATCGCTCCTTGCCGTCCCAGGCGTGCCAGCCGAAGACGGCTGGTGCCAGAGACTGCCCCTCCAGTTCGTCGCGGACCGCGACCCGGTACGCCCACACGCTCGCGATGTACGGGTGGTAGGCGTCATGGAAGGCGGGCGAGGAGACAGGCGCGCCCGCGGCGACGGCGCTGCGCAGCGCACGAAGCTGCTCGAACATCGCCTGGCCCGCGCCGGCAACCGTCGCGCTGGCCTCGATGAACAGCCTCTCCCGTACCTCGTAGAGCCGGGCGTCGGTCAAGGCGGCACGGCTGGCCGACTCCAGGTCGGTAGCGGCATCAGGGGCCTGCGCGAGCCCGCGCAGCTGCGTATGCGCGACGCCCGCGGCAGCGATGAAATCGATGTACGCCTCGCGGCGCCGCGCGCCGAGGCCGCGCTCGACCTCCTGTCGCGTGCGCAGGCGGTCGGCCAGAACGGTTCCGGATATCGCGATCACGGCGCCGCCCAGCGTCGCAACCAATGTCCCCCACTCCACGCGCGCTCCCCCTGCCCGCCGGCCCGGACGGCACCGTAGCACCACGCGGTGGACTGCGCAGGCGGCCACGGGGCCGGCCGTCCGCGCTGTCGCGGTTGCGTACTCGGTCGGCGCCGGCGTTGCCGGGCCGGTTGCGCAGTTCCTCAGGGCTGCTGCGCGTTCGGCGTCGGTGGTGGACGTGCGGCAGCACGTCCCGTCGACGGAACTCGACGCCGACGGGAGCGTGCTTGCGCGCGGCGGCTAGGAGGAGCGGGCGCTGCGGCCGCGAGCGATGGCCACCCCAGCTGCGACAAGCCCCAGAACGCCCATGACAAGCCCGGCGATGCCGAGGCCGCGTGCGGTCGAGTCGCTGCTCGACGCCTCGGCCGTGGCCTTCGGCTCCGAGGACGAGGCGGTCATCGGTGCGTTCTCGTCACCCGCGGTCCTGGCGGTGAGCTCGAGGACGGACGCCGGGTTCTCCGGCTCCTCCCCGCCCTTCTGCGTCTCCTCGATCCAGCGGACGACCTTGCCGTCGGAGTAGGTCTGCAGCGTCTTGAAGCCCAACTGATCGGTGTCGTCCGGCAACTGGCCGAAGGCGACATCGAAGTCCTGGTACTCGCCGGATCGGATCCGGCCGCCGGACCAGGTGATCCGGGAGACGGCGTCGGTGATGGTGCCGTCGTCGGTCTTGACGGGGGTCTTGAGCCTGGTGGTCGTCACCTTCGAGTCCAGCCGTCCTGCGGGGTGACGAGTACGCCCAGGACCGGGTGGTCGGTGGGCAGGAAGACCTGCACCTCGGTGGTGTCGGCAGCGTCCTCCTCTTTGGGCACGCGGAAGGTGAGGACGCCGTCCGTGGCGCCTTTGGCGTAGCTGTCGGGGTGGACGGTGACGTGCCCGAAGGCGACGCCCGATGCGGTCAGCACGCCGGCGGTCGCGAGGGCGGCAACGATGCCTGCCCGGCGCAGAGCGGTGCGTGTCGAGGACATGACTGGAACTCCGTACTGGGGTCGATGGATTCAGGGCGCGTACGGGCTCCTGGTGGGCGGTCCTCGACGGTGGACGGCATGCCGCAGCAGCACTTGCCGCGTCGGCCTCAGCTCACCTGCCATCCCGTGTACGAAGCCCACTGCGACGGGTGCGACACAGCCCTCTCCGTACGTGCCACCGGACCACCAGCCCTGGTACCCACCCGACCGCCTGGCGCAGCAGGGACCACAGCGCGGCCTCGCCGCGTCGCAGCCACCAGGTCACGAGGACGGCCGTCGCGATATGGACCGTGGTTGCGTGAGGCGTCAGCACATGCCGATGGGCCATACGCAGGCCCTGCAAGGTGTGCATGCCCAGCACGGCATGAGGCCGTCCGGCGTCGAACGCGACGTGCAGCCCGCCCTGGGCCGCGAGCGTCCCGCCACCGATGCCGGCCGGCGACCGCTCCCGGCCGCCCAGCAGGCAGCCGCCTGCGAAGACGGGCACGAACCCGACGGCCTGCACCCACACCGGTGGCGCCGCACCCGTCGCCAGCGCATGGCCCCCGGCAGCCAGCAACACGCCCAGCAAGGCGAACACCACCGCGCGCGCTCCGTACCGAAGGGGATGCCCTCATGGCGCCAGATGCTCCCACGCGAAGCGAACGGTCCTCCCTGACTGCCGCATCCGCCTCGTCGTCGACTGTTCCGGCGTACCGACCAAGGGGGTGGAGCCTCGTGTCGGACGAGACTGACGCCGCTTCCCTGCGGCGGGACGACCGTATCGTGACAGTGATGCCTCGCCGGGCCGGGCCTGCGGGCAGCGGAGGCACAGCGGTACAGGCGTTTCACCGGATCGCTGACCATCGGCGGTGATGAACCACGAACCCTGCGAGCTACCGCCGCTGTCCACGCAGGTATGGCTCGGGCGGGTCGGGGCGGAGGAGACCGCGCTGCCCCGGCGACACAAAATCGACGCCGACTGGTGTCCGGGCGCCGCCGCAGGTTCCCGGACAGACCGGTCCCGACAAGAAAGGTAGGGCATCCCATGTCTGTGGAGCACGAAGAACTCGACCTGCGCCCCCGCACCGCCCTGGTCACCGGGGCCACCTCCGGCATCGGCCGGGCGGTCGCCGAGCGGCTGGCCGCCGACGGAATGTCCGTCGTCGTGACCGGCCGCAACGCCGAGCGCGGCGCCGAGACCGTCAACGAGATCACCGCGGCCGGCGGCGAGGCCCGGTTCGTCCAGGCGGACCTCGAGGATCCGGCCGGCATCGACCGGCTCGCAGCCGAAGTCGGCGAAATCGACGTCCTGGTCAACAACGCCGGGCATGCCGTCTGGGCCCCGACCGAGGAGATGAAGGTCTCCGACTACGACGCGATGTTTGCCGGCAACGTCCGCGCGGCCTTCTTCCTCGTGGCGGCGTTCGCCCCGGCGATGGCGGCGAAGGGATCGGGCAGCGTGATCAACATGGGCAGTATGGCCGGCAGCCTCGGCCTGGCCACGGCAGCCGCGTACGGCGCGACCAAGGCCGCGCTGGCATCCCTGACGCAGAGCTGGACGGCCGAGTACAGCGGCCGCGGCGTCCGTTTCAACACCGTCGCCCCCGGCCCGGTCTACACCCGGCCCGAAGCCCGCGACCTGTTCGACGCCCTCGCCGAAACCACCGCAATGAAACGCGCGGCCGAGCCCGCCGAGATCGCCGAGGTTGTCGCATTTCTCGCCTCGCCGAAGGCCGGCTACATCACCGGCGCGACCGTCGCCGTCGACGGCGGCCGCACCGCCATCTGAACCTGCCTGCTCCGAGAGAAACGCTCGTGAGCAACACCGTGCATGGCCTGAGCGCCGCCGATGTCGCCGACGCCGAGAGACTCGTCGCGTATGAGACGACTTTGTCCATCAGCGGGGTCGAGTCCGCCTCCGCGGGCGGCCTCCGGGTCGCCCTTGACATCGTCACAGCGCTTGCGCCGGGTCAGGTCACAGAAGGCGCAGGTCCACCCACGACGGCAAAGTGTCGATTCCCCGGACGCGATCACGATCAATCGCGAGGGAGAGGCTTCGCAGGTGAGGCAATTCGGCCAACGGGGAAAGGTCGACGTCCCCTTCCGCCGTCATGTCTCCGGTGACCTCGCAGAAGATCAGTCCCGGGAAAGCCTTCACCAATCGATTGACCGCCGCCTGGACAACTCGTTCACCACCGCCGCCGATGAGAGACAGGCTGGAGACGCTGCTCAGGAGCGCGGTGGCCGGAAGGGTCTCGAATGACACAGCGGTCGTGCTGAGGTCGGTGAGCTGGGACAGACCGCAGATCTGCTCCCAGTCCTCGGTCGAAGCCGGACTGGACGGACGGTTGAGCGTGAGGCTCGTGAGCTGCGTGAAGTCACCAAGCCCCTTGAGCCCTCTCGCGGGGCGCGCCTCTCCGGACACGCTGAGGCTGTTCAGCGGAGCTTGCACCGGGAGATCCTGCGGGGACCACTCCAGGCCGGAGGGACCGCTGATCACGAGGGTTTCCAAGTTCCGCAGGTGCGACAAGGGATGAAGGTCCATGTCCGATCTGGCACTGGCGATGTCCAGGTGCCGGATCGACAGCCCACTGAGCGCCGTGACATCCACCAGAACCGGGCAGGCGCCAATGACGAGGGACCTCAACTCCGTATGTCCGACCAGGAAACCGAGGTCGGCAGCCGCGTCGTTCGAGAGCATGAGGAGCGCCAACCTGTGTCGGGAGGCATACGAGTCCAGGGCCTCAGGGGACACACCGGCCCTGATGTCCAGGCTCTCCGGCTCCAGCCCGAGCCGGTTCAGTTGATGAAGCTGGTCGTCCGACCGGATGGTGTAGTTGAGGTTCTCCGGATCCAGACGCGCGATGATCTCCTCGGCGTACCGGGCCGTGTCGAACCGCGACCACGCCCATACGAGCTGGGAGCGCACGGGGAGAAAGGGATGCTCGACGAAGCGGACCAGAAAGGCGACGGCGGCGTCCGACTTGATGTGGGAGGCCGCGATGACCACGTGAAGGGCGGCCACGTCGCCGACCTCGGCCGGTCCCGGCAGAAGATTGAGAATCAGAGGGCCGACTTCGGCAAGGGCCCGGGCCTCCTCCTCGTTTCCCGGGGGTATGAGAGTGGCGGTACGCCGCTCGGCCTCTTGGCGTACAACGGGATCGAGGGAGGTGGCGTGTCCCAGGCAGACGGCGGCGAGCAGGTAGATACGGGCCTTGAGACGTTTGTCTTCGGTGCGATCGCCCAGGTCCAGAAGTCCACGGAAGATGGTGACGCGTTCTCCGGCGCGGGCGAGAGCGACCGCCATGCGAATGACGTCCGCCCACTGGTCGTCCGCCGCGTGTGCGACCAGCAGTCCGAAGTCGCCCTCTTCGAGGGCGGCCCGGGCGCCGAGGAAGTCCTGGAAGGTGCGGTGGATGAAGTCCACCGTGTTGCGCGCGGGTTCGCGGAGCAGGCCACTGCGCTGCAGGAAGTACTCGAAGACGGTCGCCGCATCACCCAGTTCGGCCACTTCGGGCACTGCGGGAAGGGCTCGGCCGATGATGTCCATCGCGCGGGAGCGGTCCATCTCGGTACGGCCGTTCTTGATGAGCCAGTAGGCAAGTCGCTGAAGTACGTCGAGCTGCGGGTCGTCGGCGAGGTCGGGCCCCGTCATGTCCCGTTCCCGGTCCCGGCGACTGAGGAGCATCGAGAGCGCGGCCTCGTAGAGGTCTTTGCGGCCGTGGGGGAGATAGCCCCGCCGATCACGGTGGAGGGCGCAGATCAACCCGCACATCAGGGGGTTGATGGCCAGGCGGCCGAGATCGGGCTCGGTCCGTACGGCGGTGAGGAGTTGAGCCTCCAACCTTTCGAGTTCGGCGGCATCGCCGGCACCGATCCCGGCAGCGCCGTGCCAGCGTTCGATGAACGTGGCAATGCCGGCGGGCCCCATGGCGGACAGCGTCAGCCCGGTAAAACCGTCGTCGGCGAGCCAGTGCTGGTCCACGGCCGACGGGCGGGACGTGACCAGCCAACGGTTGTCACCGTCGTACGTTTCGATCAGATCCTGCAGCCACCTCCGTGTCCGCTCACGCTCGCGGTCGGGGATCTCGTCGATGCCGTCGATGAGGATCAGACCACGCCCCGCAACGAGGACCCGGTGCTCCCAGCCGGCGGGCTGAGTGCCGGCAAGTGGGCAGCCGGTGGCGGCGAGGAAGTCCTTGGGGGCGGGGAGTCGCTCCCCGTGGCGCGTGAGTGTCCGAAGGGGGAGGACGAACGGGATACGGTCGTAGAGGTACTCCATGCGGTCGGGGAGGTCCTGGCGGGCGGTGCTGACGGCAAGCCACTGGATGAGGGTGGTCTTGCCCGAGCCCGCTTCGCCCCGGAGGAGGATGCGCCGGTCGGTGGCCAGAGCCTGATCTGCAGGCTGCGAGGTGGCGACGGAGGAGCTGAGCAGGTGGTGGGACACGGAGTCGTCCCCACGAGTGCCGTGCCTGAGCGTGCGCTGCCATGCGGCTGACTGCCACGGCCAGGACAGCGGCGAAGCCTCCAGGCTCAGATACGCCACATCCAACGGCCATCGTGCCGGAGAGTTGTTGAGATCGATCCCGTAGATCGTGAGCTTGCCGTGCTTCTTGGTGATGTGCGCCAGGTACGCCTGCTCGAAGGCGGCCACCTCGCCGCCGGGGAGCGTGTTGCGACGCATCAGCTCGTCGACTTTGAGTATGAGTTCGTCGACCGCGCGGGTCTGCTGGACCAGGGTGTGTGCGACGAAGGTCGAGCGCTGCGTGAAGAAGTGGAGGATATGCAGGCAGGCGGTGTCGAGCAAGGCCTCGTAGAAGTACGCGCCGTCGGCTGTGAGATGGCGTTCGGGATTCTCGCTCACGCGCCGCAGGTCGCGGGCGAAGGCCTGGTGGCCGAGACGGACGGCGTCGAGATCGCTGATGGTCAGTTCACCGAGGGCCTGGAGGGTGTCTGCGAGTACGTCGGTGACAGCCTGCCGTTCGTCCGCGCGGATGGGGTGTTCGCCTGCACGCAGAGCCTGTTTGACCAATTTCGCGGCGAGTTCGCGAACATCGGATTCGGTGAGGGCTCGCTTCTCGCCTTTGAAAGAGACGTAGCCGGAGATACGGATCGGCTTGTCGACCAGGCCGGCTCCGGGACCTTCGGTGACGAAGAGCTTCTTGACGAGGGGGGCTATCGCAGCCGAGGCCAGTCGGGTGCCGATGGCAGTTGGTTCCAAGTTGTGCCCCCGTAGAACTGTGGTGGCCGCTGCCGTCCGATCCTAGGGCGCCTCACACATCCTGTGTCACGGCCTCTTGCCGCCCCGAGTGGACGCATGAACTCCGGTGATCCACCTGCGCCCCCATACCGTCTCCGAAGGCCCGCCGGTGACGTGAGCCGGGTCGTGCCCCCGAAAGCACACTCGGCATCCGACCCCCGGGAACCCGGACCGGTCCGCGCAACGGATGAGCACACTGCGTACAACCGGTCCGCCGGGAGCGGCGGGCACCCTGACCACGAAGTGAAGCGGACTGCCAACGGATCTCCGCTTCCCATTCGACGCGTCGCTTCCCCGATCACGCATGCACTATCGATACTGGTGTCCTCATCGCGCCGGCAACGAAACGATCGGAGTGCTCCTGATGGCTGGTCAGCAGTGAGCATCGAGTCAGCATCAGTTCCGTCGACCACCGCCGCAGGCCGGCACCGACCGCCAGGGGCCACAACCCCGACCCTGCCGCTGACCAGTTAGAACCCTGCCCAGGGACCTGGCACGCCTCGAAGGAGATACCGTTGAAGATGCTGATCAACGTCCCGGAGACCGTCGTTGCGGACGCATTGCGCGGAATGGCCGCCGCTCACCCCGAACTGACCGTGGATGTCGAAAACCGTGTCGTCATGCGGCGCGACGCTCCCGTGGCCGGAAAGGTGGCGCTCGTCTCCGGGGGTGGGTCCGGGCATGAGCCGTTGCACGCCGGGTTCGTCGGGCCGGGGATGCTGTCCGCCGCCTGTCCCGGTGAGGTGTTCACCTCGCCCGTCCCTGACCAGATGGTGCGCGCCGCCGCCGCGGTCGACAGTGGCGCCGGGGTGCTGTTCGTCGTCAAGAACTACACCGGTGATGTGCTGAACTTCGAGATGGCCGCCGAACTCGCCGAGGACGAGGGAGTGCAGGTCGCCAAGGTGCTCGTCAATGACGACGTGGCGGTGACGGACAGTCTGTTCACGGCGGGGCGGCGCGGGACGGGTGCGACACTGTTCGTCGAGAAGATCGCGGGGGCGGCTGCCGACGAGGGTGCGCCGCTGGAGCGGGTGGAGGCCCTCGCCCGGCAGGTGAACGAGGCGTCGCGGAGCTTCGGGGTGGCGCTCAGTTCCGTCACCACGCCCGCCAAGGGCTCCCCCACCTTCGATCTGCCACCCGGCGAGCTGGAACTGGGGATCGGGATCCACGGTGAGCCGGGGCGGGAACGACGTCCGATGATGACGTCGCGGGAGATCGCGGACTTCGCGGTGCACGCGGTGCTGGACGATCTGCAGCCGACCGGTCCGGTGCTCGTGCTGGTCAACGGGATGGGGGCGACGCCCCTGCTGGAGCTGTACGGGTTCAATGCCGAGGTGCAGCGGGTGCTGTCCGAGCGGCATGTCTCCGTGGCTCGTACGCTCGTGGGGAACTATGTGACCTCGCTCGACATGGCGGGATGTTCGGTGACGCTGTGCCGGCTCGACGAGGAGCTGCTGCGGCTCTGGGACGCGCCGGTGGAGACACCCGCCCTCCGCTGGGGCCGGTGAGAACGTCGCCCGTACATCCATGACGATGCTTCAGGGACAAGGAGATCTTGTGCTGGACGCCGACTTCTTCCGCCGTTGGATGGCCGCAGCCGCCGCCGCGGTGGATCGCGAGGCGGATCACCTCACCGAACTCGACTCGGCGATCGGGGACGCCGATCACGGCAGCAATCTGCAGCGCGGATTCACCGCGGTGACCGCAGTGCTGGAGAAGGAGTCCCCGCAGACGCCGGGGGCTGTACTGATGCTTGCGGGACGGCAGTTGATCTCGACGGTCGGCGGGGCTTCGGGTCCGTTGTACGGGACGCTGCTGCGGCGTACGGGGAAGGCGCTGGGCGATGCGCCCGCGGTGACGGAGGGACAGCTGGCCGAGGCATTCGCCGTGGGTGTCGCAGCCGTCGCCCAGCTGGGCGGGGCGCAGCCCGGGGACAAGACCATGCTCGATGCGCTGCTGCCGGGCGCCGCGGCGCTCGGGACGTCGCACGGAGCGGCCCGGGACGCGGCGGAGGCGGGCGCCGTCGCCACCGTACCGATGCAGGCCCGCAAGGGCAGGGCGAGCTATCTCGGTGAGCGCAGCATCGGGCACCAGGATCCGGGGGCGACGTCCTCGGCACTGCTGATCGCCGCACTTGCCGGAACGAGCGGCGCAAGCGGAGGGAACGGGGGCGACGCATGAGCGGGGAGAAGCAGGTCGGGATCGTGCTGGTCTCGCACAGCGGGCCGGTCGCCGAGGCGGTCGCCGAGCTGGCCAGGGGGCTGGCGGCCGGTGGTGCGACAGCGCCGGTGGCCGCGGCCGGTGGCACGCAGACGGGTGGGCTCGGCACCAGTGCGGAGCTGATCGCCGAAGCCGCCCGTTCCGTCGACGGCGGCGTGGGGATCGCGGTGCTGGTCGATCTCGGCAGTGCGGTGCTCACGGTCAAGTCGATGCTGGCCGAGGGTGACGAACTGCCGGACGGGGCACGGCTGGTGGACGCGCCGTTCGTCGAGGGCGCGGTGGCCGCACTGGTCACCGCGTCGGCGGGCGGCGATCTGGCTGCGGTGGAGGCCGCGGCGTCGGAGGCGTACTCCTACCGCAAGGTGTAGAGGCACGGTGCAAGCATCGGTCCCGCACCGTGGGTGCGGACAAGGCCGTTGGTCAGGCCGCCGAAGCGGCGGCCGCCGCGGCGATGCGGAGCTGTGTCCGCTGCGCCGTCCCGTTGACCGTCACGGCGAGCGTGACCGTGCCCGGCCGGAGGGCCGTGAGCGTGCCGGTGACCGGGTCGAAGACCGCCGCGTGCCGGGGGCGGGCGCCGTCCCGGTCGCCGATACGGACGTTCGGGGACCCGGTCCAGTCGGCGGCCAGCGGGAACGCGACCGGAACGCTGCGGGCGCCCTGGGTGACGGTCGCCGTGACCTTCGCGGTGTTTCCGGCAACGAGGACGGACGGGGCGTCGAGGGGCAGCGCGTCGACATGTGCCCTGGTCTGCACGGAGACCCAGTCGGGCGCGCCCTGCCACGGCTTCTGCCGGGCGGCGGCCTGTTCGCCGCGCGAGACGTGGTCCGCGCCGACGAGGGACCAGCCGGTGAAGCCGCCCTCGTCCGCCGGGCCGGCCGGCGCCTTGCCGGAGTTGCCGTTGATCAGATAGGGCACGCCGTTGACGTGCGAGGCGTGGAAGACCCCGACATGGCTGCCGATGAACGCGGCTCCCTTGCCCGTCGTACGGCGGAAGTCGGCGAGCAGCATGGCCGCGCGTACCGCCACGCACCAGGGGGCCTCGGGAACCTCAGGGGAAACAGGGTGCGGCGACTCGATGACACACGTGATCATTGGAGAGACTTGACGGTATGTCGTCTCAGAAGCGCAGTGCGGGTCTTCTGCTGTTCCGGTCCACGGACGGGGGCGCCGGGTTCGAGGTGTTCATCGGGCACATGGGTGGCCCGTTCTGGGCGAGGCGCGAGGCGGCGGCGTGGTCGGTCCCCAAGGGCGAGTACGGCCCCGATGAGGAGCCCGAGGCCGCTGCCCGCCGGGAGTTCGAGGAGGAGTTCGGCCATCCGGCACCTGACGGTGTGTGGGTGCCGCTCGGTGAGTCCCGTCAGACCGGTGGCAAGTCGGTGGTCGTGTGGGCGATGGAGGCCGATGTCGATCCGGCGCGTGCCGAGCCCGGGACGTTCACCATGGAGTGGCCCCGGGGGTCCGGCGTGCAGAAGGAGTTCCCGGAGATCGACCGGTTCGCCTGGTGCACGCCGGATGAGGCGGCGGAGCGCCTCGTCGCGGGCCAGCGGGTCTTCGTCGAACGGCTGGCGGAACACGTCCGGGACGTACACCGGGAGGCTATGCGCCGGCCGCGCGGTTGATCTCCTGGCTGTGCAGGATGTGTTCGCCGGAGCCTTGCCGGCCGACGACGGCGATCATGGCGCGCCCCATGTTGTCGGTGGTCGTCACATGGTTCGGCATGATCCGCCGGAGCACCGGGTACAGCCAGGAGACACCGCGGTACATCCAGCGGTACATCGCGGTCTTCGACGTCGCGCCGTGCAGCGGCTGGATGTAGCCCGGCCGGAACATGTACGCGTGGAAGTCCATCGCCAGGAGCTCGTTCTCGGTGCGCCCCTTGACCCGCGCCCACGCGGTGCGGCCCTTCTCGCTGCTGTCCGTGCCTTCCCCGGACACGTAGGTGAAGGTCAGCCCCGGGTTGTGGGCGGCGACCGCCCGGGCGGCGGCCAGGGTGTACGTGTACGTGATGCGGGAGTACTCCTCCTCGCTCAGACCGGCCGAGGTGACGCCGAGGCAGAAGAAGCACGCGTCGAGGCCGGTGAGTTCGGCGTCGATCGCCGAGAAGTCCGTGAAGTCGCGGTGGACGACCTCACGGACCTTGGGGTGCCGCACGCCTGCCGGCGTACGGCCGACGATCAGGACGCTCTCGACCCGGTCGTCGAGCAGGCAGGCCCGCAGTACGCCCTGGCCCACCATCCCGGTGGCGCCGAAAATGATCACTCTCACAGCAGCTGCTCCGGGTGGCTCGTCTCACGTCGGTCGTGCCGCTCGAACTCTACGTGGGGGTCCCGGCGACCGGTCGTCCGGCACGGAGTTCCAGTCTGTCGCCGGCGAACCTGCGGCGGAAGCTGCGGTCGTGCGACACCACGACCACGGCTCCCGTGTACTGCGCCAGTGCAGCCTCCAGCTCCTCCACCAGGTCGAGCGCGATGTGGTTCGTCGGCTCGTCCAGCACCAGCAGATCGGCCGGGCGGGTGACCAGCCGGGCGATGGCGAGCCGTCGTTGCTGACCGACGGAGAGGGCGGCCACGGGCACCGTCAGGTCCTCCGGCCG
The DNA here is from genome assembly GCF_053593595.1 of Streptomyces sp. NPDC002206. Lineage (NCBI taxonomy): Bacteria > Bacillati > Actinomycetota > Actinomycetes > Kitasatosporales > Streptomycetaceae > Streptomyces > Streptomyces sp. NPDC002206. The sequence goes on along the minus strand of NZ_JBSFCW010000014.1, from coordinate 145,898 downwards.
GAACAGGCCCAGGGCGAGCAGGTGTTCCGCCCAGATTTCGGGGTGGCCGGGACGCCCGGCGGCGAAGGTCGCGAGGAGCGTACGGCGGGTCGGCCTGGCGGGAAGTTCCTGCGGGAGGTAGCCGATCCTGGCCCGACGTCGGACCGTGCCGCGGTCGGGGCGGAGGTCTCCGGCCAGGACCCGCAGCAGAGTGGTCTTCCCGGCGCCGTTGGGGCCGGTGACCAGCAGCCGCTGTCCCGCAGTCACCTGCCAGGCAGGCAGGTCGAGCCGGTCGCCGACCACGATGGAGTCGAGTTCGGCGAGCGGTTGCTGGTGCGGTTCGCCGTCCGCCGCCACGGTCAGTTCGGCGGTGAAGCGCAGCGGTCTGGGCGGGGCGGGCACGGGTGACCGTCGCAGCTCGTCCAGTCGGGTTCTGGCCGCTCGGACCTGTCCGGACAGCTTGGCCTCGTGCGAGCGGCGGTGCTTGCCCCAGCCCTCGTGGGGGTCCTTTCCGGTGCCGGCCAGCCGTCGGCCCGCCGCGTCGGCGAGTTCCTGGGTACGGGTCAGCTCGTCCAGCCATGCCTGGTGGTCCTGGGCCCAGCGGCGGCGGGCGGCGGCCTTCGCGGTGCGGTAACCGTCCCAGCCGTCCCCGTAGCGGACGGCGCTGCGCAGATCCCGGTCGACCTCCAGGATCACGGTGGTGGTGCGCTCCAGGAAGGCCCGGTCGTGGGTGATGACGACGAGGGTTCCGCGGTGGGCGCGCAGGTGGTCCTCCAGCCAGTTGGTGGCATGGAGGTCGAGGTGGTTGGTGGGCTCGTCGAGCAGCAGCAGTTCGGGGGCGGAGGCCAGCACGCAGGCGAGTGCGAGCCTGGACTGTTCGCCTCCGGACAGGGTGCCGAGGGAGCGGTCACGGGTGAGGTGGCCGATCCCGAGCCCGTGCAGCGCGGCGTCGACCCGGGAATCGGCCCGGTAGCCGTCGCGTTCCTCATACGCTGTCAACAGGTCGCCGTATGCGGCGAGTTCGGCCTCGGCCGGAGTCTCGGACCTGGTCAGCGCGGCTTCCGCGGTGCGGATCCGCTGTTCCAGTTCACGCAGCTCTGCGAGTGCCACGTCGACGGCGGCCTGCACGGTGTGAGCGGCGCCGAGCGCGAGGGTCTGGGAGAGATGGCCGATGCCGGCGTGGAACCGGACGGTGACGTCGCCGGTGTCCGGCGTCTCGGCCCCGGCCATCAGCCGGAGCAGTGTGGACTTCCCGGAGCCGTTCTCGCCGATCACGCCCACGCGGTCGCCGGGGCGGACGGTGAGCGACACCTGGTCGAGGACGGTTCGGTCTCCGTACGCCTTGGAGACGTCCTTCATCGTCAGCTGGGCGCGGTCGTGCTGGACAGGCATGGGTGGGCTTCCCTGAGGTGACGTGCCCTCGACGGCGCGCGGAAGGGCGCTGCGGGGGCGGGGTGTCCGGCGGGCGGAAAGGAAGGGATGCGCGGCACGCGGTGGTGACCGTACGGGTCACACGGCGACGCTCAGCGTCGCGCGGCGGCGTCCATGCCCGGAATCAGCGGAAGAAGTAGTACGAACCCATGACGCTCAGTGTAACCACGCCGCAGTCGGTTGACGGCGTGGCGCAACGGCAGGCCGAGCCCTGGACCCCCGGCCGTCGGCGAGGAGTTGCCCCGGCCGCACAGGGGCGGCGCTCGCAGGAAAGGCACCCGCGCCGTGCAGTCTCAGCGCTGCGGGCTCTCGCCCTGCGCCACCTCGATGCTGCTGTGCAGATCATGTGTCGCGTCGAGCGCGGCCGCTCCGGACAGGGCCAGGCACGCCAGCAGTGCCGCCGCGGCCGCACGGCCGACGCGCGGTCGGGGGGTCGCCCGGCCGAGCAGCGCCTCGACCCGGCGCGGTACCGGCCCCGCCGTTGCGGCGAGCGCCACGAGGGGACGGCCCTCGGCTCCTTCTGCAGCGCGTGCGGCGAGCGCGGCGCGGCCGATCGCGCGCGCCGCGACCTGCCGGTCGCCGACCGCCATGGCCGCCGCCTCGTCGGCGCAGCGCTCCAGCGCGTAGCCCATGGGTGCGCGCAGGGAGCGCAGCGCGGGGTGGCAGAGGGCGGCCAGTTCGGCTCCGGCGAGGAAGAAGTGGTGGCGGCCCGCGAGGTGGGCGCGCTCGTGTGCGAGGAGGGCGTCGCGTTCGGCGGGGTCCAGGGCGCGCAGCATGCCCGTGGTGACGACGATCCGGCCGGGACTGCCCGGGAGTCCGGGCAGCGCATAGGCGTCGGGGCGGCTGTCGCGCAGAACGGCCAGTTCACCTTCCGAGCCGTCGGCCAGGACACCTGTGCGATGCAGCTCCACCCAGTGGCGGCGGACGGTACGGGCGGCTGCGACGGCGCACCCGGCCAGCAGGGCGACTGCGGCAGCTGCGAGCGGGACGGTCACGTCGGGTGCGGCGTCGGCGAGCGGCTTCACGAGTTCGCCGACCGCGGCCACGGCGGAGAGCCGGGTCGCGCCGGGCACCACGAGCAGCACCAGGGCGAGTGTGCTGAACAGGGCGAGGCCGACGGCCGTCGAGGCGAGCAGCCGCACGGCGCGCACGGGTGACAGGGCATCCGCCAGGCGGCGGGCCGCGGGGACCGCGACGAACGGCATCAGCAGCGGAACCCACACGGCGTAGATCATCGGGCGTCTCCGTCGAGCAGTTCCCTGAGCAGCTGCTCGTCCTCGTCGGTGAGCTGCGAGACGAATCGGGCCAGCACGGTGCTGCGGTCCTCCTCCTTCTGCAGTTCGCTGTGCATCCGGCGGGCGGTGAGGCCGGGCGCGTCCTCGGTGGGGGTGTACGCGAAGCCGCGCCCCGAACGGGTACGGGTGACCGTGCCCTTCTCGTACAGCCTGGTCAGGATCGTGGTGACGGTGGTGCGGGCCAGGGGTGCGCCGAGGGCGCCCTGCACCTGGCCGGGGGTGAGCGGGGCGTCGGCCGCCCAGAGGGCCGCCAGGACGGTGGATTCCAGCTCCCCGGCCGGGCGTCGCTCCGCACTGGGTGCCGCACCGGACTCCGGGCCCGGCCCGCCGTGCGGTCGAGGGCTTGTCGCACCGTGCCCGAGCGGGTCCGGATCCCCGCTCGATATCCCCTGCGCCTGGGACATGGGAACTCTCCTCCCGCTTCGAGCGTCTACAGTGATGTAGACCGTCTACACCACTGTAGCCAGTCGGGCGTCCCGCCGGAACGCCCGCTCACCATTATGGGAGGCCCTCCGCCGTGTCCGTATCCTCACTGGCGGCCGCGCCGCAAGCGGTGAACCTGCTGGACGCGGGATCACTGCTCGCCGCGTTCGGCGTGCTCGGCATCGCGGCCGTGCTGTTCGCCGAGACAGGGCTGCTCGTCGGGTTCTTCCTCCCCGGCGACTCCCTGCTGTTCACAGCGGGTCTGCTCAGTGTGCCCGGCACACACGGCCCGGTCCATCTCCCCCTGTCCCAGGTCCTCATCGCTTCCGCGATCGGCGCGCTGCTCGGCGCACAGACCGGGTACTGGATCGGGCGCCGCGGCGGCCGCGCCCTGCTGGCCCGGAGCCGCGCCAAGAGGCTGCACGAGGGCGCGGCCCGCGCGGAGGAGCTGCTCGACAGATACGGCCACGCGCGGGCGATCGTGCTGGCCCGCTTCGTCCCCGTGGTGCGTACGGTGCTCAACCCCCTGGCCGGGGCGCTCAACGTGCCGGCCAGGCAGTTCGCGCTCTGGCAGATCGTCGGCGGAACGATCTGGACGGTCGGGCTGGTGCTCGCGGGCTACGGGCTGGGGTCGTCGGTGCCGAATGTCGACCGCTACCTCCTTCCGATCGTCGCCGTCGTGGTCGTCGTCTCCCTCATCCCCCTCGCTGCCGAGCTGCTGCGCTCGCGCGGCCGGCGCGCCGTCGAAGGAGACCGGAGCTGATGCTGCTCGCCTGGGCCGCCACCTCGCTCGACGGTGGCCTCTACACCTCGATCACCGAGCTCGCCCGGCGCTCCCCCGCCGCTCTGGACTCCACGATCCACGCCTGGTCGGACTACGGTCTCGGGCTCTACGCCCTGCTGATGCTCGCGGCCTGGTGGCGGTCCCGCTCCTGGGACCCCGCCCGCGCGGCCATGGCGCTCTGTGCGCCCCTGGTCGTGGTGGCCGCGTATGTGGCCAACGATCTGCTGAAGCTCGCCGTCCATGAACAGCGGCCGTGCCAGACCCTGCATGCGGTCACCGTGGAGGCATGCCCGCCGCTGGGCGACTGGTCCTTCCCCAGCAATCACGCGGCCGTTGCGGCAGCCGCGGCGGTCGCGATCCTGCTGACCGACCGTCGGCTCGGCGCGGTCGCCGTCCCTGCGGCACTGCTGATGGCGGCGTCACGGGTCTGGATCGGGGTGCACTATCCGCACGATGTGCTCATCGGGCTGGTCACCGGTGCGCTCGTAGCCCTGCCGCTGACGGTCGCCGCCCGGCGCTGCGCTCCGGCTGTCGCGCGGCTGCGCGACAGCCGGTTGCGTCCGCTGGTGGCGGCGCGGTGAGCGGGGAGGCCCCGGTGACGGGGCGGACCCGGTTCACCGGGGGTCCGGTCGCACCTCGCATCCGTACGGCGCTCGGGGCTGTACTGATCGGGTTCGTCGGACTCCTGGGCCTGACGGCTGTGGTCCTCACAGCCCGGCACGGGTCCGTGCTGCCGATCGACCGGGCCGCACACACCTGGTCCCTGCACCATCGGCCCGCCGCGCTCGTCACCGTGGCCAGGGTTGTCACGGCGACGGGTACGGGCGTGTTCCCGTACGCCGCCGCCGTGGCCGCCGGACTGATGGCCGGCCGTGACATGCGCCACCGACTGGCGTACGCGGCAGGAGCCCTGGCCTTCCTGCTTCTCGGGCAAGCACTGCGCTTCGGCCTGATGGAAGCGATCGGACGCCCCCGCCCGGCGGTGGGCGACTGGGCGACGCACGCCTCGGGGTTCGCCTTCCCCTCCGGGCACGCGACGACATCCGCGCTGATGGCGGGTCTGCTGGTGGCGGCAATCGGTCACCGGGCACGGCTGCGCCGAGCCCGTGCCACTGCCTCCGGCACAAGCACCGGCACCGCCACCGCGGCTGTCCTGCTCGGCTGCTGGGCCGCAGCCGTCGGGATGAGCCGGGTTCTGCTCGGAGTGCACTGGGCGACGGATGTGGTGGCCGGATGGCTGTTCGCCACCGTCTGGCTGGGGCTCGGCACCGCGCTGATACGGATGGCGCTGCCCGCCCACCTCAGGTGACCCGCCGATCCCGGTCCTACTTTCGCAGAGGTCCAGTGCCATGCCCCGTCCGCCGGTCGTGCCCCTCGTCCGAGCCGTCCACGTGGCACGTGCGCCCGCCGTCGCGCGTGCGCTCACGCTCCTTCAGCGCCGGCTGACCTGGGCGACAGTGGCCGTCTACGCCGGCGCCGCCCTGCTGCCGCAGGCCGGTCTCGCCATGCGGCAGCTGAGTCTCGGCGCGGTGTCCGTACCCGGCGGAACCCGTACACCGCTCACGCTGCCGTCGCTCCTGCTCGCCTGGCTGCTCTTCACCGCGGCGTTACGGGTGCCCGCCCGGGACCTGCCGCGGCTCCTGCGACGGCCGCTGCCACTGCTGGTCGGAACCCTCGCCAATACGCTGATCCCGCTCGCACTGCTGCCGTGCATGGCCGTGGCGCTCGGGACGCTCCCCGACGCGGATGGCTGCAGCGGGCTGCTCACGGGGCTGGCCCTGGTCGGCGCCATGCCGGTGGCGGGCGGCGCCACGATCTGGGGAAGCCGGGCGGGCGGTAACCAATCGCTGATCGTCGGTATCGTCCTGACTTCCACGCTGCTGAGTCCGTGCAGCATCCCGCTGACGCTCTCGGCCGCCTCGACGGTGACCCGTGGCCACTACGCACAGGACCTGTCGCGGCTGGCCACGATGAACGGCGGCCCGTTCGCGGTGATCAGCGTGATCGTGCCGTGCGTCGTCGGGCTCCTCGTCCAGCAGGTGCTGCCCGCAGGACTGCTCGCCCGGCATCTGCCGTGGCTCGGGCTGCTCGGACTGGTCGACGCACTGCTGCTCACCTACAGCAATGCGTCGGGCGCACTGGGCGGGTTCCTGCTGAATCCACGACCCGCGCTACTGGTGGCGTCGGTGGTCGTGGCGGCTGTGCTCTGTGCGGCGTCGTTCGCGATCGGCTGGTGCCTGGCCCGTGCGGTACGGGCCGACCGGGCCGACACCGTGGCGATCACACTCACCTGCGGTATGAACAACAGCAGCGCCGGTGCGGTGCTGGCGGCGACGAACCTGCCCAGCAGCCCTCATGTGCTGCTGCCGGTCCTCGCGTACAGCCTGCTGCAGAAATGCGGTGCCGGTCTGGCCGACTCGATGCTGCACCGCAGAGCCGCCACGTCCGAAACCTAGATCGTGCTCCCCTACGGTTCGCCGAATGCCTGCGCGGCACTCCGCGCGCCCTCGCCGGCCAGCACGGGCCTGCGGCTCCCGGCCGTCGCCCTGCGCAGGGCGAGCACCGCGATGTCGTCGCGTCGTACGCCGCCGGTGAAGGCGTCGAGGTCCGCATGGAGGGCGTCCAGCACCTCGCGCGACCCGTTCCCTGCCCAGCGGCCCAGCCGGGTGTCCAGCGGGTAGAAGGTGCCGTCGGCGTTGCGGGCCTCGGTCACTCCGTCGGTGAAGACCAGGAGCGTCGCGCCGGACGGGAAGTCGAGCTGCTCCGCCACCCGCGGCTCGCTGCTGAGCTCGGCCATGCCCAGCGGGACGGAGGTCTGCCGGAGCGGCACCGCGGCGGCCTCACCGTCGTGCAGCAGCCGGGGCAGCAGATGGCCGCAGTTCACGGCCTGCACCTCGTCGCCGTCGTCGATGCCGAGGATCAGGGCGGTGACGAAACGTTCGGTCTCACCGGTCTGGGCGGAGAAGGCGTTGTGGCGGACGACCGCGTCCTCCAGGGCGTCCACCACCCCGGTCAGGGTGGGCTCGCGGATGGCCGCCTCCCGGAACGCGCCGAGCGCGGCGAACCCCGCTCCGATGGCCGCGATCCCCTTGCCCTGGACATCGCCGATGATCACCCGTGTCCCGTACGGCGATTCGACGACCTCGTAGATGTCGCCGCCGACCAGCCGGTCCTCCTCGATCGGGGCGTAGACCCCGTGGGTGACGACATGGTCGGTCAGGACGGGCAGCGGGCGCAGGATCTGCCGCTGGAGAGCGACCGCCGCGGTGCGCAGTCTGGCGATCTCGGTGGCGTGACGGATGCGCAGCACACAGGACCCGACGCCCAGGCCACAGGCCAGCACCGTGAAGACGACGCCGCTGGCAAGATCCCAGAACGACCCGCCGGACACCAGCCGGGAACTGACGACGACGACCATGATCCAGGTGGCGACACCCACCGTCTGCCGGATGGTGCCGAAGACCGAGACAAATGCAGGCACGACAACCAGCAGAGGCACGATGCGCAGGTCGTTGCCGGTCATCAGGTCGAGGACGACGATCAGAGCGGTCAGCAGAGCCAGGCCGCCGAACAACGCCGCGTTCCCGACCCGGGCCGCGGATGCCTCGGCTTCCCCGGCATCGGTCACCGGCAGCGCCGCCCTGCGTACGGCTGCGGAGCGCTGGAGCCCGATCGTCACTGCAATGCCTCCTCCTGCAGGCGCCGGCCCGGTCCCGGCACTCACTTTCCAGTGCACCCGGAGTCCGGCGTTCGGCACACGAGGCTTACGGCCTCATCGGCCGTGCCGAAAGTCCCGGGGCGGGGCGGACCCTCGGCATTCGGTCCGGAAGTCCCGGGCCGAAGGTCCATTCCTTCGGCCCGGGACTGCAGGAGCCGGCACGGCAGGAGAGGCGGTTCAACGTCAGCGCAGCGCCTCCGCCCGCGCGTCGTCCGCGCCGCGGGTGCGGTCGGACACCGGCAGGTCCCGCGGTACGACGACGGAGAGGAACGATGTCCGGCGCCGGAGCCGGAAGCCCAGCGATTCGTAGAGCCTGATGGCGTTGGTGTTGGTCGCCGACGCGTGCAGGAACGGCGTTTCGCCGCGCTCCCTGATCTCGTGGGCGACGGCGAGGACGAGCCGGGTGGCGAGCCCCTGGCCGCGCACGGTTTCGTCCGTGCAGACGCCGCTGATCTCGCTCCAGCCGGTCGGGTGCAGCCGTTCCCCGGCCATGGCGACGAGGGCCCCGTCGCGGCGGATACCCAGGTAGGTGCCGAGCTCGACGGTGCGCGGAAGGAACGGTCCGGGGCGGGTCCGTGCGACCAGGTCGAGCATCTCCGGCACATCGGCCGGACCGAGGCGGACGGCCTCCGGATCCGGGGCCGCTGCCACCCCGTCGTCGACGAGCTGGACGCCCTCCGCGCGGAAGGTGACCTCCCAGTCGCCGGGCGGCGGCTCACGCAGCGCGGTGAGGGTGACGGACCCTCCGGGGCCGGCGAGTGCAGCGACGTCGGCCCAGTCCTCCGCGTCCGGGAGGTCCGGCAGCGCGAGCCAGGGTGAGACGTCGGTCGGGTAGCGCAGAATGCGGCCCAAGCGCTCGGCGAAATGGGCGTGCGGTCCGGTCAGCGAGGCGCGGGCCGGGTTGTCCAGCGGGTGCGCCCCGGGGACGGTGGGGTGCGGGGCGCTCATGCGGCGGTCACCTCGATCACGATCTTTCCTCGGGTGTGTCCGCTCTCCACCGCGCGCAGCGCCGCGGCCGCTTCGGCGAGCGGGTAGGTCTGCGTCACGTACGTCCTGAAGGCACCGCTGACGGCGAGGCGGGCCACTTCGTCGAGGACGGCGGCGGTACGGGCCCGGACGACGGCTGCTCCGCCGAGTTCCACGGCGAGCGGCTTGCCCCCGGCACTGATCAGCCGCTTCCGGTCCGTGAGCAGCTCCGCGACGGCCCGCAGGGCGTCACCGCCGACCAGGTCGTAGACCGCGTCGACCCCGCCCGGGGCCACTGCCCGCACGCGGTCGACGACGCCGGGTCCCGACGGTACGTGCACGGCACCGAGCGACTCGACGAAGTCCTTCTTGGCCGCGCTCGACGTGCCGATGACCCGGACCCCGAAGTGGCGTGCGAGCTGGACCGCGGCCACACCGACGCCGCCTCCGGCGCCGTTGATCAGCAGGGTCGATCCGGGTGCGGGGTCCAGCTGGCGAATGCCGTCGTACGCGGTGGCCGCCGCGACCGGCAGCGCGGCCGCATCGGTGAACGACAGGCCGTCCGGCTTGTGCGCCGTGACCGCGACGGGCAGCAGGGTGTACTCGGCGTAACCGCCGGTCAGCGGGTTGCCGAAGACCGCGTCCCCGACTTCGAACCCTTCGACACCGGGGCCGACCTGCTCGACGACCCCCGCCGCCTCGCTGCCGAACACGGCGGGATATTGCGGCGGCGCGCTGCCGGGCCTGGTGTATCCGTTGCGCAGTTTCCAGTCGACCGGGTTGACCCCGGCGGCACGGACCGCGACGAGCAGCTCCCCGGGACCGGGGGTGGGCGCCTCCTGCTCGACGAAGGCTTCCACCTCCGGTCCACCGCTGCGGGTGAATACGTACGCCTTCGGCATGAGCTCCCTCGCTCCGGTTCATGGCATCGGCCACCTCGGCAGCCGCTGTCGGCTACAGCTGCAAGAGCTCCGTGTGACATGCATGTATTCCCGGACGGTGGACTGTTCACAGGGTCGCAATGCATCCGGGTCGGGGCGAGGTACGCACCGATCGGCCCCGCCCGGCCGCCGTCCACGGTCGATCTGCTGTTCGCCGGCCACGAGCCGGACCGTATCGGGATCTACCGGACCCGCACGCGCAGAGCCGGGTCAGCTCGCACGGCACAACTCGGTGGAGTCCGTACCGGTGATTCAGGCCAGGCGACGCCGGTGGTGGACGACGTCCCTCATCTGCCGGAGACGGGGGACGCGGCCCGCTCCTCGGGGCTCAGCAGCCGCTACTGCACGACGCAGGACTCCCTCGCGTCACGCACACCCTCGTCGGATATCCGCGCGCCTGATGGCGCTCACCATCCGGTCCGGGATCGATTTCGACTCAACTGCCCACGCGTACGTGCCGGTCGGCCCCCATTCGGCCGCCGCCTGTGGCAGGCTGGTGCCGACCGCCCCACCGGGCTCCCCCGTACCGGTGGGGCGGTTCTGCGCGAGTCCTGTCGCCGCCCCCTCCCCCACATTGCGGCCCGATGAAATCAGGCGGCCCCCCGGGCGCCCGCCGCCGCATGCCCGCCGGTCACCGCACGGCCCTTGTGAATGGAGATGACTGCGCAGGTCAGAGGTCATGTGGGGAGCTACGGGGCCATGGGGTGACCGCCGCCTGCTCCGGCCCCAGGGCCCTCTCTGCGGACAGTGCAGCCGGAGTTGACGGCCTCCGGAGCCGCTGACACGCTCGCGGCATGTCCGCGACTTCGACTCCCGTCTCGCGGCGCCACGTCGATCTGGGACGCGTAGCGTCCGCGGCGTGTAGCCGCGCTCTCCGCTGCGACCAGCTCCGCTGAACAGCTGACGCACGTTGCCGCGGCGACGACTCCCAGCCCGGCGCCGCCGATGCACGGCCGTGCCCGCGCTCGCCCGTCACTCCCGGATACACCATTTTCCGTACGGAAAGGGCTCCGCCGTGACCTCCGCACCCGTCGTCGACCCGACCCACGACACCACCACCGTCGCCACCACCTCCGTAACCGTCCAGAGGATCGGCGGGCACATCGGAGCCGTCGTGTCCGGCGTCCGTCTCGACGGCGATCTCGAACCCGCCGTCGTGGCAGCCGTGCGCGTTGCGGCACTTGAGCACAAGGTGATCGTCTTCCGCGGTCAGGACCACCTGGACGGGGAGAGCCACGAGGCGTTCGGACGGGGCCACGGAGCGCGTGACCCCGGCTCCCGTCGCGGTCGTCGACGGTCAGTCGCCGGCCTTCTCCGCCGGCCGGCCCGCATAGTAGGTGGCGATCATGTCCTCACCGCCGTGGCCGGCCGCCTCCGCGCGCTCGAACCGGTCGGCCGACGCGGCGACCAGGTCCAGGCTCACACCGGACCGTGCGGCGGCTTCGAGGATGAGGCGGGTGTCCTTGAGCGCGGTGGACAGGGCGAAGCTGGGGGTGAGGTCGCCGGAGAGGACCGCCGCGGACTTGCCCTGGAGGTAGGCGGAGTCCAGCGGGCCGCCCTTCATCACGTCGAGGAACGACTGCGGGTCGACGCCCAGTCCCTCGGCAAGATTGAGGCATTCGGCGATGCTGCCCACCATGTTGATCACCCAGGTGTTGACCACGAGCTTCAGCCGCGAGGCCTCACCGGGTGCCTCGCCGACCCAGACCGTACGCTGGCCGATCGCATCCAACACCGGTTCCACCGACGGCCGGACGGCGGACGGGCCGGAGACGAAGACCGTCAACGCGCCCTGTTCCGCCGGCTGCTTGGTTCCGGCGACCGGGGCGTCGAGATAGACGAGTCCCAAGTCTGCCGCCCGTTGGGCGAGATCAGTGGTGGCGTCGGGTCCGACGGTGGAGCTCTGCAGCAGGATCTGACCGCCGTGCACGCCCGACGCGGCAGCGGTGAGCGCGGCGGCGACGGACAGGCCGTCGTTGAGCATGGTCACGATGACATCGGCGCCCCGTACGGCTTCCTCCGCCGTTTCGGTGACTGTGGCGCCGTCGGCGGCGAGAGGAGCCGCCTTGGACTGCGTACGGTTCCAGGCACGGACGCCGAGTCCCGCGCGGAGCAGGCTCCGCGCCATCCCTGATCCCATGATCCCGGTGCCGAGGACGGCCACGGTCGGCCGCTTGCGGGTGACGTGGACAGGTGTGGACGTCATGAGAGCGTGGTCCCTTCGTCGGCCGCGCCCCGCGCCGGCGCGGGGCGATGAGAGGTCAAGGTTGCCGCAATGCGCCGTCGAGCACGGCACCGTGCACCGCTCTGGCGAGTCGCGATCCCCACCGCGAGCGCGGGCCGGCGAACGGCTGCGCCGCGGCCCCCGGTCCGGGTTCGGGTGCGGCGATGCACACAGCGTCCGTGGGGGTGCCGGAGCAGTCGAGTCCGGCGTCCAGGAGCGCCTGCACCTTCGCCTCGGTGGCGGTCGCGACCGCGTTGACCAGTGCGGCGTCCGAGAGCGCCACGGGGACCGTGACGATGATATTGACCGTGCCCGGCGGCGGTGGTCCGTCGATTCCGGCGGCCGGATCGGCGGCCCAGCCCCGTACACCAAGACCACTGGTCACGGTGGCGGTCACACCCTCGTCGGTGGCGACCGTGTACGCGGTGACATCGGCCGCCGTCATCAGCGCGGCGCCGGGACCGGTGAGGCCCTCCGCGGCAGCGATCCCGGCCAGGTGGGGATCGGGGTCGAGCCGCGGATAGCCGCCGGGAACCTGCGCGTCGAGGATCCATGCGCGCGGACCGATGCCGCCGCCGAGCACGGCGCTGCTGCACACCCGCCAGCCGGGTCCGAGCCGCCAGACGAGATGGTGCAGGGCGAGGCCGTCCTCCTGCCGGGCCAGCAGCTCGACGCGCTGTCCGGGCGGGCGGACGAGTACGGAACGAATGGTGCACTCCCGGTGGCACAGAAGACGACGGTCGGCAACGGTCCGTCGATCATAGGGGGCGGGTGCGGCAGCGCTGCGTGCGGTGTCCGGCCTCAACCCGCGGCGGAGCCCGTGTCCGGGCGGAGCCGTACCGGCAGTGTCCGCACGCTGTTGCCGACAAAGCTGGCATGGCGCACCAGTTGCTCGTCGGGCACGGTGACGTCCAGCTCCGGGAAGCGGCTGAACAGTTGCTCCAGCGCGATCGTCGCCTCCATCCGGGCGAGAGGCGCTCCCAGGCAGTAGTGCGGCCCGTGGCCGAGCGAGAGGTGGCGGGCCGCCGATGTCCTGGCCGGCCGGGTGACGTCGAAGCGGTCGGCGTCGGGGCCGTGCACGGACGTGTCGCGTCCGGCGGCCGAGTATCCGGCGAGTACGGGGGTGCCCTGGGGGACGACTGTCCCGTCGAGGGTCAGGTCGCGGGTCGGATAGCGGAACGGGAAGTAGCTGACCGGGCTGTCCCAGCGCAGTGTCTCCTCCACCACGTCGGCCCATCCCGCGCGGCCCGTGGTGACCAGGTCGAGCTGGTCCCGGTGGGTGCACAGCGCGCGTACGGCATTGGTGACGAGGTTCAGCGTGGTCTCGTGACCGGCGATGATCATCAGGAGCAGGGTGCCGATGAGTTCGTGCCGGCCGAGCCGGTCTCCTCCGTCGTCGCGGGCGGCGATCAGCGCGCTGGTGAGGTCGTCGCCGGGCTGCTCGGCGCGGGCTGCGGCGACGGTGCTCAGCAGTTCCACCAGCTCCCGGTTGGCGGCCACGGCCTCGACGGGCCCGATGTCGGTGGCGACGATCTGGTTGGACAGATGGTGCAGGCGGTCCTGGTGGCGGCCGTCGACGCCGAGGAGCTCGCAGATGACGCCCATCGGCAGGGGCATCGCGAACCCGGCTCGCAGGTCCACCGTCCCGTCCCCCTCCTCGGCTGCCGCGTCGATCCGGTCGAGCAGCTCGGCGGTCAGGGTCTCGATGCGTGGCCGGAGCGCTTCCACCCGCCGGGCGGTGAACGCCTTGCTCACCAGCCCACGCAGCCGCCGGTGGTCCGCATCATCGGCGGTGGTCATGCCCTGCACGGTGGCGAAGGTCCGCAGCGGCCAGCCGTCGGGGATCCGTCCTTCGGCCAGCGCGGTGAAGTGGCGTGCGTCCTTTGCGACATCGGGGTGGGCGAGAAACTCCTTCAGGGCGTCGTGCCCGAGCACCGCCACGCCCGGCACATCGCCCGGCAGCACGACGGATGCCACGGCGCCCCGGGCGAGCAGCCGGGCATTGTCGGCATGCGGGCACCCGCCGGCCGGATCCATGCGGTGCGCGGTGGCCTGCCCCGGTATCGGCGGGATGTTCAACGGGCCTCTCCTGACGGTCGTCGACTCCGGACCGGCGGCTGGCGCAGCCGTTCGGCGCGATCGATGGCGGGATGCCGATCCTACGGTCAACGTGCCCGGGACGAGGGATGGTTGGGCGGACGGGCGGCTGCTCCGCGTGCGGGCGCAATGCGGTTATGGACCCGGAGACGGACGCCTGCACGCTCCTCCGGCAGGCCATCACCCTGCTGCCCGACGGCACCGTGTCGGGGTTCGGTGTGACGACGCAGCACAATCAGGAGTACGGGCGGCAGCAGGAGTGGGAGTTCGTCCAGTACCGGACGCGCCTGGCGCCCGGCGGCGTGATCACGATGCACGAGTGCAGACCGGTGGCGGGCACGGCGCGGCCACCCTCGTCGAGATCGCTCCGCCCACGTGGACCATGCGTATCCGAGACCCGAGCGAGGTCCGCCGCCCCGGGCGTGCGTCCGAATTCCACGGACCCGCGCGGCCCTACGGGGTCTCACCCGAATGGCCCAGTGCGCGGAGCGGGACCCCACCGGTGTCGCGCTGCGCCCCCGGGGACGCAGCGGACGGCCGTTCCGGGCCGGGAGGTTGCACCGTCCGTCCGGGTGAGGCGCGATGGAGTCCGGACGCGCCTTCCCCGGTGGGCCCGCCCACGGACGCGCCCGGGCGAGGAGCAATCGGTCATGGCAGCCCCTGACGATTTCACGGATCCCGGAGAGCTCGACGGCCTGACGGTGTACGACACCGCGGGCGAGAAGGTGGGCAGTGTGGGGCGGGTGTATGTAGACGACGACACCGGCCGGCCGGACTGGATCACGGTGAGAACCGGCCTGTTCGGGATGAAGGAGAGCTTCGTGCCGCTCCACGGGGCCCGCAAAGTGGGCTCCGACCTGTACATCAAGCATCCGAAGGACAGCGTCAAGGACGCCCCCAGGGTGGACGCGGACGCGCATCTCTCCGTGGCCGAGGAGGAGGAGCTCTACCGGCACTACGACCTCACCGGGAAGCTCGGAGACCAGGGGCGGTGACCTGGCGCGTGCGGTGTGCCGGAGAGGCGAGGGCGGACCCGCACCGTGCCGAGCCGTGGGCCGGCCCGGTCACGCCGCAGTCACGCCTGGGGGGACTCCGCGCACCATGGGGGCTCGCCTGACGGTGGAGCGCCGCCCGGTTGTGGCTGACAGCTTCGGAGCCAGCCGGTCCGACACCCTCGGCCGCGCCGGACGTGACCGTCACCGCGTTCCGGAACGGCTACCGCGCCGGCTACGACGTCGCGTCCGACGATGCCTTCCGCCGGTTCCGCATGGCGCACCCGTAGTACCGCAAGGCCTACGGGCGCTGGAGGGCGATCACGGCGTTGTGGCCGCCGAACCCGAAGGAGTGGCTGACGGCGCGGCGGACCGGCTGCAGGAGAGGCGCCTTGGTGACGCAGTCGATGTCGAACTCGGGTGCCGGGGCGTCCAGATTGGCGATCGGTGGTACGACTCCGTGCTGGAGCGTAAGGATCGTCAGCCCGGCCTCGATGGCCCCGGCTGCCCCCATGCAGTGGCCCAGCACGCCCTTGGGAGCGGTGACGGGCGGCCGGTGCGGATAGACCCGGCCGATGAGGGCGGCTTCGGTGGCATCGCCCAACGGTGTCGACGTGCCGTGCGCGTTGACGTGTTCGACGTCCTCGGCCCGCCAGCCCGCGTCGCGCAGTGCTGCCTCGACGGCAGCCCGGGCGACGGCGCCGGACGGATGCGGGCTGGTGGGATGGTGGGCGTCGGTGGTGGCCCCCGTGCCTGCGAGCAGTGCTCTCGGCGACGCGCCCCGGGCCCGGGCGTCGTCCGCCCGCTCCAGCACCATGAGGGCGGCACCCTCACCCATGACGAGTCCGGCACGATCGGCCGCGAACGGGCGGCAGAGACGCGCCGGGTCGCCGTCCCTGCGGGCGGCGGCGCCGGACCGGGCGAAGCCGGTCATGGCAACCGGGAAGACGATGGACTCGGTGGCACCGGCGATCGCGATGTCGCACTGGCCGGTGACCAGCAGGTCCCGGGCCACGGAGAGCGCGGTGACCCCGGACGAACAGGCGGTGCACGGCGCCAGGCTGGGACCCGTGGCCCGCATCCGGATGGCGATCTCGGCCGCGGGCATGTTCGGAATGGTGAGCAGGATGCCGGACGGGGAGGTGGCCTTCGGCCCGCGCCGGTCGAGTGCGACGGCCTGTTCGGTCAGGCCGGCGGACCCTCCGCTGCTGGTGCCGACGACGACGGCCACCCGGCTGCCCTCCCAGTCGGCCGGGTCGAGTCCGGCGTCCGCGACCGCCTCCCGTGCCGCGAGGACGGCGAACTTGACGTACTTCCCCATCCGGAAGGCCGTCCGGCCGCCGACCGCCTCGTCCAGATCGATGCCGGAAACCGTGCACGCGAAGTCGATCTCGCACCCTTCGAGTTCGGGGACGGTGCGGGCGGGCGAGGCCCCGGAGCAGACCCCGTTCCAGGTGGTTTCGGTGTCGTTGCCGGCCGGGGTGATCATCCCCAGCCCGGTGACGACGACGGCGGGCCTGTTCATCGGGGGTTACTCATCGCTGCCTCGCCGCTCGCCGTCGCCACGCCGCCGACCGTCTCGTCGATGAACCGGGTGATGTCGGCCAGGGTGGCGTCCTTGTAGAGCCTGTCGGAGCCGGCGTCGACGCCCAGCTTCTCCTTGATGATGACGGCGAACTCGGCGACGGCGAGCGAGTCCATCTCCAGGCTGTCCATGGTGGAGTCCGGGAGGATCTCGGCGGCAGGCACCTTGAAGGTACCGATGAGGACGTCGGTGATCTTGGGATGAATCGCGCTCATGATCTTCCTCTTCACTCTGTGGTGCAGGTGCGTCGGGGCCGGGTGAATGCACCGTCCCGACGCCGAAGTAACGGGATGACGTTCCTCCAGTTACGCCTTGCGGCGAACCGATTCGCCTACGCCCGTACGCGCGTTCGCGCAGCACCGGGCGAGGAGGGCTGTACTGCCCCAGTACGCCAGCAGCACGGCCCGGACACCGAGGGCCTCCGCGGCCTCCCGTACCCGGCGCGTCCGCCCGGTGGCCCGCTCCCGCGGGGCCGTCACCGCTCCCCCTCGGTCCCGGCGGCGCTCTGCCACGCCGCCTCCGGATCGTCGCTCTGCCACGCCGCCTCCGGATCGTCGTACGCGTCGGCGTAGTCGGCGCCCGCGATGGGCCAGTCCGCGAGCACCTCTTCCGGCAGCGCGAAGGACTCGATCAGGGTGGGCAGATGCGCGGCGACATCTGCGATGAGCCCCTCGATGGCGTCCGGCAGAGCGTTGACCTGGTCGATGGTCACACGACCGGCGGCGAGCAGATCTCCGCTGTTGCGGGCCACCCACCGCAGGGCGAACAGCCGGTGCAGTTCCGCGAGTCGATCACGTGCGGGCCCCTCGGACAGTCCGGCGACCGCGTCCACGTACGCCTCGGCCGCCTGCCGGTGGGCGTGGGCCTCGACGCCACGCAGCGCCGGCCCGGACGCCGCGTTCCACCGGTCCAGCGGGCCATCGCTCCGGGCGCCGCTCATCCGTGCCCTGGCCCGGGCGAACCAGAGGTCCTCCACATACGCGTGCAGCCGGCCGAGGAACCGGGGGTCGGCGAGATCTCCGGGCGCGGCATCAGGAGTGCTGTCCTGCGGAGTCTGCGGAGCGGCGAACAGCATTTCGGCGGCCGCCTTGGCATGGATGGCCAGGTTGTCTCCCTCGGCGGTGATCACGCCCTCCGCACCGGCTACGAGGTCCGCCATGCCATTGTTCTCCAACAACGCCTGCGCTCCGCACCGTTCACGGCATTCGACGATGACCGCGCGAGCCCGCCAGGTGATCCACCCCTTCGCCACGGCGACCAGCCGCTCCGCCTCGGCCCGTTCCGTCCCCGTGCCCGGCCCCGCGCCGCCCTGTGCCTCCCACCGGTCGAGGGCTCTGCGGTGCAGCAGGCTCATCGCGAAGACAGTGGCCATGGCCTCGGCCAGCGGCCCGTGGTGGCTGCGGTGGGCGATCACCGGCACCGGCTGCGTGGCGCGCGGACCGGAGATGTACCGGTGGCCGCCGTAGCGGACCGCGACGGCCAGCGTCGCGCGCGCGGCGCCGACCGCGCAGGCGCTCATGGAGATCTTGCCGACCGTGACGCGCCCGATCGAGGTGAGGAAGCGACGCCTGCGGTTGCCCATGGCACTGCTGAACTCCCCGTTGTCGCCGACCCGTCCGTGCTCGCCGCCGAGCAGCGCCTCGCGATCCACGAAGACCTGGTCGAAGGAGGTCAGACAGTGGTCGACGGGGCTGCCCAGACGTGCCGGGAGCCTGCGGACCCGTACCCCGGGCAGCGGCCGCACATCGTCGGTGAGGGGCACCAGAAAGAGAAGGACTCCGTGGTCGGCGCCGTCGGCCAGCAGACGTGCCGCGACCAGTCCGGTCTTGGGGCCGCCGGCCGGGCTGGCGTTGGGCATGAACTTCTGTGCCCCGGAGTGCGGGGTGTGCAGGACGAATCCGTCGCGTGCGCGGTCGTACGTCGCGGTGGTCTCGACGGCCACCGCATCGTTGCCGTGTGCCACCTCCGTACAGAGGAAGGTGCCGATGCGCCGCAGTCGGAGGAAGTCCGACAGATCGCGACGGGTGTCGCCGTCATGGTCTAGGAGGCTGCCGAGGAAGAGGTTGTAGTGGATGCCCGCGACGGTGGTGAGCGCCGGGTCCACCGGGCCGATCCACTCGTGCAGGGCGGCGAGGGCGCGCGGGTCGGCGGCCGTTCCGGCGGCGCTGTCGAGGGTGCTGTTGAGGATCCTCAGCCGTTCGTACGCGAGGGAGAGGCGCTCGTCGGGTGTGCGGTCGGCCGGGCGGCGGAACGGTTCCATGGAGATCAGCCGACGCCAAGGGCCGTGCTCCTGGTGGAAGTTATCCCCGAAGAGCACACCTTTGAGGAGGTCCGCGGTGGACTGAGTGGCGACGCTGTCGATCGTTGCGGTCATGACTACCAGAACGATCAACGAACGGCGAGGACACACTTTCTCGCCGTCCGTTGCGCAGGCGGGACGACCGGTCAGGCGCGCTCGAAGGCCAGCGCGACGTTGTGTCCGCCGAAGCCGAAGGAGTGGCTGACGGCCCGCCGGACGTCCTGCCGGCGCGGTTCCTTGGTCACGCAGTCGAGGTCCCACCCGTCCGGCAGCGCGTCCAGGTTGGCGATCGGCGGGACGATGCCGTGTTCCAGCGTCAGTACGGTCGCCACCGCCTCGATCGCACCGGCAGCGGCGAGGGTGTGCCCGATCACTCCCTTTGCGGCGGTGACGGAAGGACGGTGCGGGAAGAGCCGGGAGACGAGCTCGGTCTCCATCGCGTCGTTCAGCGGGGTGGACGTGCCGTGCGCGTTGATGTGGTCGACATCGCGGGGCGTCCAGCCCGCCTCGTACAGCGCCGCTTCCACCGCCTGTTGCGCACCGCAGCCGTCGGGTGTGGGAGCGGTGGGGTGGCGGGCGTCCGTACTGGAGCCCGCGCCGGTCAGCAGCGCGCGCAGCCGGCCGCCGCGGGCACGGGCGTCGGCAGTCCGCTCCAGTACGAGCATGGCGGCGCCCTCGCCGAGGACGAACCCGTCCCGGTCCGCGGCGAACGGCCGCGACGCGCCCGCCGGATCGCTTGTCCGGGTGGAGAGCGCCCCCATCTTCGCGAAGGCCGCCACCACCAGCGGCGTGAGCACGGACTCCGCCCCGCCCGCCACCACGGTGTCGCACCGACCGCTGGTCAGCAGGTCGCGCGCGACAGCGATCGCGGTGGACCCGGAGGCGCAGGCGGTGGCGGGCGCAAGGCTGGGGCCCTGGGCGCGGAGCTCGATCGCCACCTCGCCGGCCGCAGCGTTCGGGATCATCATCGGCACCAGCAGCGGAGAGACCGCCTCCGGTCCGGCGTCGTCCAGCTTGCGAACGTTGTCGACGAGCAGGGACACGCCGCCGACGCCGACGCCGACCACCACTCCGACCCTGGATCCGTCCCAGGCCTCCGGGGAGAGTCCGGCGTCCGCCACGGCCTGCCGGGCGGCGATCAGAGCCAGTTTCACGAACCGTCCCATCCGCCACACCGATCGGCCGCCCACCACCAGGTCCAGGTCGATCCCGTCGACCGGGCAGGCGAAGTCGACCGGCAGTCCCGCCAGTTCGTCGCAGCGCCGCGCCATGGAGCGTCCCGCGCACAGCCCCGCCCAGAAGGCGTGCTCGTCGGCGCCGGCGGGGGTCACCAGCCCCACTCCCGTGACCGCGACCCCCGTGTCAGTCTGCGTCATGTCCTGTTTCCTCCGTCGCGCTCCGTGCGTGGTTCATGCGGGTTCCCCGGCCAGCGAAGAGCGGCGGACCCCCAGGTCAGACCGCCTCCGAAGGCGGTGATCAGCATCTGGTCGCCGGCCCGGAACCGGCCCTTGGAGGCTGCGTCGGCGAGCGCCAGCGGAATCGATGCGGCGCCCGTGTTCCCCACCCGCTCCAGGTGCGTGACACAGCGCCGCGCGTCGATGCCGACGCGGGCGGACACCGCCCGCAGAATCCGCGCGTTGGCCTGGTGCGGTACGAAGTGGTCGACGTCGGCGGCGTCCCACCCCAGCTTGGCCAGCAGCGCCCGGCAGGATCCCGTCATCCGCTCGACGGCATGCTGGTACACGGCGGGTCCTTGCATACGGAAGAACTCGTCGCCCTCGGCGGCCTGCTCCGGCGTCGAGCGGGACCGCGCACCGCCGCCGGGCACGGTGATCAGGTTGTACCCGGTGCCGTCGCTGCCCAGGTCGAAGGCGAGCAGCTCACCGGGGGTCCCCGCCCGGCCGGCCCCCACGAGTGCCGCCCCGGCCCCGTCGCCGAACACCACGCCCGCCGACCGGTCGGCCGGGTCCAGCCACGCAGAGTACACATCTGCGCCCACCAGCAGCACCCGGTCGTGGAGACCGGCGGCCACGAGTCCCCGGCAGACGGCGAGCCCGTAGACGAAGCCACTGCACGCGGCGCCGAGGTCGAATGCGGGGACCGTTCCCAGGCCGAGCCGGGCAGCGAGGGCGGGAGCCGTGCCGGGGCAGGGATGGTCGGGGGTGGCGGTCGCGAGCACGAGCGCGTCCACCGGCCCGGCGGCGGTCGAACCGCCGTCCCCGACCAGTCGCCGGGCGGCCTCGAAGGCAACGTCCCCGGTGGCCAGTCCCACTCCGGCCCGGTGGCGGCTGACGATGCCGGTGCGGGCGCGTACCCAGGCATCGTCCACGCCCCAGGCGGCGGGCAACGCGTCATTGCCCACCGGTTCCCCCGGCACCCACCCCGCGACGGCTTCCAGGACCGCGGTCCGTACGGGGGCCGGGCCGGGGTCCTGGCCGGGCACGGTCAAGGGCCGGGCGAACAACCCGGTGAGCCGTTCCGCGTCCCGCTCCGCATCCGGCTGCCCACCGCCGTCGAGTACGTATCCCCTCGCCACTCGCTGCTCCGTTTCCGCGATCGATCACGCCTGCCGGCTGTCGAACGGCAGTCGCCCCGGCGAGGATGCGCCTACTGGGCCGAACGGGGGCGCGCGAGGCCCGGGGGCGTGAATTGCGTACCCCCGCGAGCCCCCGGGCTCACCCTTTCGCAGCAGCCCGCCGCGCTGCACGGACGCGCAGGGCATCCCCTTGGGTCATGGCAACACCGGACCCCGATCACTTGGATTCCTCCAGCGCCCGCGCCGAGCTGGATGCGCTGCGCGCACGGATGGCGCAACTGGAGGCTCGTACTCCGGCGCGGTCCCGGCCCCGGATCCGTTCGTTCTTCGCCGTGCTGCTTATCCTCGTCGCGGCCGTCCTCACCCCGCTGAGCATCGTCGCCGCCTGGGCCAGGGACGACATCGGTGACACCGACCGTTATGTGGCGATGGTGAAGCCCCTGGCCTCCGATCCCGATGTGCAGGCCGCGGTGTCGAACCGGGTCACCGATGCCGTGATGACGCATCTGGACGTCCACGCCCTCCTCGAACAGGTGGCCCCCGCGGACCGGCCTGTCGTCGACAAGGCGCTGGGGCGGCTGAGCGGCCCGATCACCACCGGGGTCTCGAACTTCGTGCACGGGACGGTGGACAGGTTCGTGACGTCCGACGCCTTCGAGAAGGTGTGGGTCGCCCTCAACCGGAACGCCCACGAGGCAGCCGTCAAGGCACTGACCGGCAGTGGAGGCGGGGCCGTGAAGCTCACCAACGACACGGTCGTCATCGATCTCGCCCCGGTGATCGACCGGGTGAAGCAGCTCCTGGTCGACCACGGGCTGACGATCGCCGCGAAGATCCCCGAGATCCACACCGACTTCACCGTGCTGACGTCCGATGCGATCGGCAAGGCCAAGAAGGGGTTCCGGCTGCTGCAGATCGTCGGTTTCTGGCTGCCGGTGCTGACCCTCGTGCTCGCCGCCGGCGGGGTGCTGCTCGCCGTGCGCCGACGCCGCGCGCTGGTCACCGCGGCCCTCGCGGTCGCGGTGGGCGCCGCGGTCCTCGGCCTGGCGCTCTGGGTGTTCCGCGCGTTCTATCTGGACAGCCTTCCGGCATCGGTGTCGCAGCCGGCGGCCGGCTCGATTTTCGATGCCCTGGTCGGCTACCTCCGCGCCGGGATCCGGATGGTGATCACACTGGGCGTGGTGGTGGCTCTCGCCGCCTGGCTCTCCGGCCCGGGTCGCGCCGCCGGCCGGGTCAAGGCCATGTGGCACGGCGGCATCGGCGCCGTACGCGACGCGGCCGGGATCACCGGCGGTCCGGTCGGCGCCTGGGTGCACCGGGCGAAGGACCCGCTGAACTGGACGGTCGTCGTGGTGGCCGCCGTTGTGCTGATCGTGTGGAACCGGCCGACGGCGATGGTCACCGTTTGGATCGCCATCGCGGCGCTGTTCGCCCTCGCGGTCGTGGAGTTCCTCGACGACGACAGCACACCGCATCTGCTCCCGGCACCGCAGGGGCAGGCGCACGGGTAATGACCGGGTAATGCCGGCTTCCTACCGTGCACCGACGTCATGGTCCGGCGCACGGAGGGACTCCGCTGGCCCCGTCAACGGTGGAAGACGTCACCATCCAGGTGCTCGGCGGATTCCGGGTGGAGTGCGCGGGTGAGGAGCTCCCGGCCGGGCGATGGCCCCGGCCGAGTGCGCGTCGGCTGCTGAAGCCCCATCCCCGTCGGGTGACCCCGCGCTGACGGCATGACATGACGGTGCCACCGTTCCCGCGAGGGGCGGTGGCACCGTCATTTCGGAACCCTGTTCAGTGGCGGGTGAGCGCCTCCTCCAACTCCGCCTCGTCCGGCGGGTTGGCGCCCGCCCGTGCGACAGTCACAGCGGCCGAGGCCGCCGCCTGGCGCAGGACATCGGTCACGGTGTCCCGGTCCAGCGAACGCAGCCGCTCCCGGCTGCCCGCGCCGAGCAGCCCGTGCGAGGCGAGGGCGTGCAGCGTGCCCGACATGAAGGCGTCGCCCGCCCCCACCGTGTCGACGACGTCGGTGGGAAGGGCGTCGACCGTCACGTGCCCATCCGGGAGAACGGCCAGCGCACCGTCTCCCCCTCGGGTGACGAGTACAACGGCCGGGCCGGCGGCGAGCCACCGCTCGGCTACCTGCTCCGGCTCCTGGCCCGGATACAGCCACTCCAGGTCCTCGTCGCTGGCCTTGACCACATCGCTGAGCGCGACACAGCGCTCGACCTTACGCACGGCTGCGTCATGGTCCCCCATCAACTCGGGCCGCACATTGGGGTCGTAGCTGACCGTCGCGCCCGCCCGCAGCGACTCGACGGCGCCCAGCACGGTCGCGTTGCCGGGTTCCATCACCGCCGCGATGGAACCGGTGTGGACATGGTGCGGCGGCCGGTCCAGGGACACCGGGTCCAGCGTCCAGGTGATCGCGAAGGTGTACGTGGCCCGGCCACCGCCGTCCAGGGTCACGGCGGCGGAAGGGGTGGGCGCCGCAGCACTGTCCGTGCGGACCTCGACCCCGGCGGTCGCCAGATGGTCTCTGATCAGCCGCCCGTTGTCGTCCGGTCCGAGCTGGGTGAGCAGGGTGGCGCTGCGCCCGAGCCGGGCCAGACCGTACGCGACATTGGCCGGGCTGCCGCCCGGGTGGACCCGATCGGCCGCACCCGGCAGCCGGACGATGTCGGCGACGCATTCGCCGATGACCAGCAGGTCGAGTCTGTCGAGCATGAGGGTGGGATCTCCTAGAGTGCGCGAACGAAGGTGTCCTGGTAGGCCGTGCGGCCTCCGAACACATTGGGCCCGATCCTGCCGCGTGCATAGCGGGTGTCGGTCACATCGATGACCGGCCGACCGACACTCATTCCCGCGGAACAAGAAAGAGGCTCATTCACTTTGTGGAGATGTGCCACACTCCCGCCTGCCGTCGGCCGCCGATGACGTGGGCGCGACAGCGGGGCCGGACGCGGATCGCAGGATGGCGACAATGACCACCACCGGCAGCGGCACCCATCGCCCGAACAACCGCAAGGCATAGATCCTGGCTGCCGCGGTCGACGCCCCACGGTCGTGGCGCTGTCTTCCATGCTCGTCGCGTGGTAGCCCGACCACGGCCGGATCTGAACGAAGCCGAAGCACGGGTAACGGCGCACGCCGTGTTCGCTCTGGTCACCGTCGCGGCTCGAGTGCCGTTGCTGGAGCGTCCGCTGCCCACCGCGCTGCTCATCGAACTCGGCCTGGACGTACTGGGAATTCCAGCCGCCGATCGACTCGTCGGTCCGGCTACCTTCTGATCAGCACCTCCTGGACGACAGAACGACCAACTCTCCGATTTTCGCGAAGAACTGACCTCGTGTCAGGCCGCGGGACGAGGTCTCCACGGAGCCGGGCGGGCCGGACCGATCAGAGGCCGGGGGACTTGGCGATGACGGTCTTCCGGGCCTCGTTGGCGCCACCGTGGATGCGGCTGACGCGGTTGTCGGCGTACCGGCGGGCGATCGGGTACTCGAGCATGTAGCCGTAGCCGCCGTGCAGCTGCAGGCACTTGTCGATGACCCGGTCGGCCGTCTCGGTGCCGAAGAGTTTGATCTCGGCGGCGTCGGCCGGGGTCAGCTCGTCCGCGTCGAACAGGTCGATGGCCTTGTCGACCATGGCCTGGGCAGCCTCGAGCTCGGCGGCGCACTCGGCGAGCACGAACGTGGTGTTCTGGAAATGCAAATTCATGGAGTCGCTGCCGTTGTCTCCGGCGGGCAAGATCCTCAAGCGCGATCTCCGCAAGCCGTATTGGGAGAACGTCGAGCGATCGGTCAACTGAGTTCACATACGGGGGCTCCGAGCGGTGGTGGGTCAGGAGGCGTCCTTGCTCCCCTCCTCCCCGTACCGCCGCTCGAACTTCGCGACCTGCCCCTCGGTGTCGACGACCCGCGCCTTGCCGGTGAAGAAGGGGTGGCTCTCGGCAGAGATCTCCACATCGACGACGGGGTAGGAGTTGCCGTCGTCCCAGTCGATCGTCTGGTCGCTGGTCGCGGTGGACCTGGTCAGGAAGGCGTAGCCCGCGGAGCGGTCGCGGAAGACGACGGGACGGTAGGAAGGGTGCTTGTCCTGCTGCATGCCTGCTCCTGGGGACGTACGTACGGACTCGGCTCAGCCCAGCCTCGCGAACGAATCCGGCGGGCGCGATCGCAGACGGTCCGTACGGGGGGCGGTGCCGTGCCCCGGCTACGAACAGGTGCCTTCACGACTCCGGTCGGGTCACCGACCGCTTCACAAGGGCACGCTCCTGAGGCGCGACTGTGCCCGCCCCGAGGAGGCCGGCATACCGTTCCGTCGCAACGGGTGGGCGGGAACAACGGGGGCGAAGCATGGGTGCGCTGGGCTTCGTCTTCATCTCGTTGCCCGTTCTCGCCACCGTGAGCTTCACCTGTTTCGCCGCATGCCGTGCCCAGCAAGCAAGAGCGTTGAAGATCCTTTCAGTTGTGTTCCTGGCGACGGGGCTGCTCTGCCTCCTGACGCCCGTCGGTCTCGTGGGCTTCCTCTGGCTCAGGCTGTAGAGAGCGGACCGGCCCTGTCGGACTGTCGAGGCCGTTGCCCCGGTCTGCAGCCCCACGCCGGCAGCCCTACGGCTTGAGAGATACCGGGGCGGGCAAGGCTGATCCCACGCCAGGCAGCCGCGCACACTCCACCGGCGACGGTCAGGCCTCGCCGAGGTCGGTGCAGTATGCGATCGTCGCGTCGTCCGCCGCCACCGCGTGGCGCGCCTCCGCCTGCCGGACACGATGGATGATTGTGAAGTCCTCGTCCACGTGACCGGTCCGCGCCGCAGTGCTCGCCATCGTCACCCGCATACCCTGCCGCCGCCCTCCCGCCGATCAAGACGTCGACAGCAACAACCAGCGACGCGCTCGGGGCGCACACAACTTGCTGCCGCGCAGACACGTCGGGCCCATGAGCATGTGTCAGACAGGTCCTGGGCGTCGTACCGTGTCGGTGCGGCGCTCGATGACGGACCCTCGGCCCCGCTGTGAGGCTCGGTACGCCGGACTGGTCATCGGCATCCCATGTGCTGCTTCATGGCGGGCCACGCCTCCACCCCGTCCGGGGTGCGGACATAGACCCTGGACATGTCGTCCGTCAGCCACAGCTCCCAGTCGTCCAGGTGGTAGCCCGTGGACCGGGCGCCGGCGGGCATCGTCACATCCCCGTCGTACGCCGACGTGAGCATGCCCGAGGGAAGGACGCCCTCCGGATCACGCGCGTACACCTTCCGGTCGGCCGAGCCCTCCCCTCCCGAACCAGCGCCCCATTCGAGGAAGTCCGCCTTCTGCCAGTCGCAGTGCGCCGAGCCTGCCGAGCTGCTCACCTTGGACACGGGCACCCGACGGCCGTCCTTGTCGGTCCAGACCCGGTAGGGCTGCTTGTCCGTATAGCTCGACGGCAGCTCCGCCGGGTCGCACGTGGCCGTGGTCTCCGGACCCCAGCCCGGGCGTCCCTTGCGGTCCTTGGCGACGATGACGGCGATCTTCGTCCTGCGGTCCACGTCGAACGAGTACAGGACCCGGTCCGCTTCCTTGCGTTCCACGCGGTAGCCGTACTGGGGCAGATCGGGCTGCTCGATCTCGAAGTGCAGCTTCAGCCCTTCCTCGGGTGTCGCCCCGCCGTCGCCCTTGCTCCAGGGTTCGCTGCCGCCGCCGGAGTAGATGTCCCCGTCGCACTCCAGAGCGCGGCCGGCGGCCCCCGATTCCGTCCTCCTCGCCTGCGGGGTGTCGCCTTCGACGTCCGGGTGGGGCAGGTAGAGCGGGCCACTGTAGGGCGCGGCCGGTCGGTTCCCCTCGGTCACGAGGTCGTCGGGGACACCCCCGCCGCACGCCGCCGCCGACAGCGCGGTCACCAGGACCACGGCGACCGTTCCGCCCACCCTGCCTCTGTTCATGCCCCGCCCCTGTCCGCGCTCGGCCCTCAGCCCTTGCTGGTTGCCGGTCGGACGTACCGGGCGACGCAGTGGTTCCGGCCCGCGCTAACGGCCCTGCGCCGCCTCGACAGCGTCCGCCACGAGCGTCAGGAACCGCGCATGGGCCTGGGGGCTGCAGACCGGTTCCGGATTCCACGGCACCACGGCGGCCGCCCGCTCCAGCGCCGACCGGTCCGCGTTCGGACGGACCGGGTCCAGGGGTGTGGCGTTGGACCGGATGTCGGTGAGCAGGATCCCGGGCCGCAGGGCCGTCACCTCCGGCCAGCCGACCGTTGACCAGTTGGCACCGGGCCCGGCTGCCGGTTCGAGGACGTCGACGCCCAGCTCCGTCAGTACGCGCAGCTCCGGCCACATGCGGGGACGGGCGAGATGCGCCTGGGCCTGCCCGGCCGGTGACAGGGCAAGCACCCGGGGCCGGGACGGACCGGCGGCGAGGGTGCGCAACCGGTCCCGGGCGGCAGCCAGGTCCTGCTTCATCGTCGGGGTCTCCTCGGCCCCGAGCGAGCGGGCCAGCTCGGCGAACCGGTTGCCGATGTCGGCGAGGGTGCGTGCCCGGCCCACGTCGACGACCACGACCGGAACTCGTTCCTCCAGGTGCTTGGCCGTCTCGGGGGCGAGCCCGTAGACATGCCCTCCCCCGTAGCTGACGGCCACGACGAGGTCCGGCCCGCCTCGTAACAGAGTGTCCACGTCGAGGTCGCTGCCCGCGCCGAGGTACTCGACCTCGGTCAGCGGCAGGGAGCCGGTCTTCGCACGGTCGGGCTCGTCGCCGTCGTGGCCCGAGCCGAAGATCCCCCACGGATGTATCCCGTGGTCCCACAGCGTGGCACCGGCCTGGACATACGCGAGTACCTTCGACGGGCGCCGCTCGGCTGTCGACAGCTGCCCACGATCGTCGGAGAACTGCCACACGGTCTGCTCCCTCACGCCACACACCCCTCTGTACCGGCTGCCTCGCCCCTGTTCCGGGCTCGTACACCGGTACCTGCCCAGCCCATCGGCGCGACACCCCTGCCGGGCAGAGTTCCCGGTCCCTTGTCCGCCTTCGGTGGGACCGGCGGGATCAGCCGGTGTGCGCGGGGCGCCTCACAGGTCCGCTGCGGTGCTGCGCCCGAGGTACGTGATGGGTCCGGGGTCCGGTACGTCGATCTCCTCGAAGCCCAAGCGGTCGTAGAAGGCCCTGGCCGGTGTGTTCGCCGTGACCATGGAGAGATGCACGGCTTCCACGCCCTTGGCGTTCAGGGCGGCCAGGAACGTCCGCATCAGCGCTCTGCCGTACCCCTTCCGCTGCCATGCGGGCAGCAGATCGATGTGCAGGTGGGCGGGGTGAGCGGCGACTTCGGGGACGAGCATCCGTTCCGGGTTGTGCAGGAGGGCGATCATCTCCTCGCTGGGGGTCCGCGGCGCGCCGTCGAGCTGCGGGAAGCGGTCCTCGACGAGCGGCAGCCACTGCTTCCGGAATGCGGCGACGAACTGCGGCGTGTCCGCGGTCCCCAGGATGTAGCCGACCGCCCGGCCCGTACCGTCGTCGACCACGAACGTCAGGTCGGGTTCGAGATTCGCATAGGGTGCGGCGAAGATCGAGGGCATCAGGTCGAGGTCCGGATACAGGTGCCGGGAGTCGCCGCCGTTGTCGGCCGTCCGGACACAGATGTCCGCAAGGGCCTCACGGTCGTCGGGGTGGTAGGCCCGTAGGCCGGCAGGCTTGGTCATCGCCCTATCCTGCCGGTGCTGGGAGCGCTCCCACAAGACTCTGTGCGGCAGTGTCCTGGGGATCACGAGCGTCCCGGGGTGCTCCCCCGGAAAACTTTCCGGGAACACGACAGTGTTCCGTGTCGATCCGGGCGGAAGCCGTTCGTATAGGAGGTGGGACGCCGGCACGGTGCCGACGTCGTAGCCGAGGAGGCACACCATGAAGCACTACCTGCTGAGCGTCATCACGCCCGCCCACGGCGAGCCGCCCGCTCCCGAGGTGCTGGAAGGGATCATGCGGAACGTGGGCGTCTTCCACCAGGAGCTCCAGGAGGCCGGGGCCTGGGTGTTCGCGGGCGGACTGCACGCCCCCAGCACCGCCACGACGGTGCGGCCGAAGGACGGGGACACGCTGATCACCGATGGGCCGTATGCCGAGGGGAAGGAGTATCTCGGCGGGCTGTGCATCATCAAGGCACCCGATCTGGACGCTGCCCTCGACTGGGGCCGCAAGGCCGCGCGGGCGATCACCCTCCCCGTCGAGGTCCGGCCGTTCGAAGGTGAAGTGGAGGGCTGATGCCCGACGCACCCGGGCCGCCCAGTGCCTCCGAAGTGCCTTGCACACCGGACGTCACACCCGACGACGCACCGGTCGTACCCACCGCGGACATCGAGCGCCTCTTCCGTGCGGAGTACGGCCGCGCGGTCGCCGTGCTCGTCCGTGCCTTCGGCGACATCGACATCGCGGAGGAAGCCGTCCAGGAGGCATTCACCACCGCGCTGGAGCGGTGGCCGTCCGCCGGGCTGCCGCCCGCCCCGGCCGGCTGGATCATCACCACCGCGCGCAACCGGGCGATCGACCGCCTGCGCCGCGAGGCGTCCCGCGCCGACCGCCAAGCCCGGGCCGCGCTCGCGCGAGAGCTGAACGTCCGCAGCGAACCGGCCGAGGAGGGTCCCGTGCGTGACGACCGACTGCGGTTGATCTTCACCTGCTGCCACCCCGCGCTCTCCACCTCCGCGCAGGTCGCGCTGACCCTGCGACTGCTGGGCGGGCTGACCACCTCGGAGCTCGCGCACGCGTTCCTGGTCCCGGAGCCGACCATGGCACAGCGGCTGGTGCGCGCCAAGGGCAAGATCCGTGACGCCCGGATCCCATACCGGGTCCCGGCCGACGCAGACCTTCCCGACCGGGTCGGGGCGGTGCTCGCCGTTGTGTACCTGATCTTCAACGAGGGGCACACGGCGAGCTCGGGCGAGCGTCTCGCACGCGAGGATCTCTGCATGGAGGCCATCCGTCTCGGCCGGCTGCTGGCCGGTCTGATGCCGGACGAACCGGAGGTGCTGGGCCTGCTCGCCCTCATGCTGCTCACCGAGGCCCGCCGCACCGCCAGGTCGGACCCGGACGGCGCACCGGTGTCCCTGGCCGACCAGGACCGCGGCCGGTGGAACCGTGCGCTGATCGACGAGGGGCAGGCGCTCGTACGCCGGTGTCTGCGCCGGAACCGGCCCGGCCCGTACCAGATCCAGGCGGCGATCAACGCGGTGCACAGCGATGCGCCGACCGCGGCAGCGACCGACTGGGGGCAGATCCTGCGTCTCTACGACCAGTTGCTGGCGCAGGCGCCGACTCCGGTGGTGGCGCTCAACCGTGCCGTCGCGGTGGCGGAGGTCGACGGACCGGGTGCGGCGCTCGTCCTCGTCGAGGAACTCGGGCTCGACCGCTACCACGTGTTCCACGCCGTGCGGGCCGATCTGCTGCGCCGACTGGGCCGCTGCGCCGAAGCGGCATCGGCGTACGACGCCGCCATCGCCCGGACGGACAACGCCGCCGAGCAGGAGTTCCTGCGGCGCCGCCGCCACGCGCTGCCCCCTGCCTGAGGGGTCGTCACGGCCGCTCGGCGGCAGCCTCCGTATCGATACCGAGCCCGGTCAGGAACGCCGCGGCCGCGGGGGTGGGACGGAACCTGCTCCAGACCAGGCGTTCCGTCCGGGCCGGGGCATCGCGCACCGGCAGCACGGTGACTCCTGCCAGTTCGGCCGCGAACGCGGCAGGCAGCAGCGCGACCACCAGTCCGCTGCGCACGAGCCGGACGATGAAGTCGGTCCCGCTGACCTCGAAGGCCACCACGCGGGTGAGCCCCGACGCCTCGAACGCCTCCTCCGACTGGGCGCGGGCCGCGGTGCCTTCGGGGTAGTCGACGAACGTCTCCGCCGCCAGCCGCTCCAGACCCACTTCGGTCTCACGCGCCAGAGGGTGGGTGGGAGCGACCACGGCGGCGAGCTCCCCCCGGGCGAGTTCGTGATCGCTCACGCCCTTCGGCCGGTAGCTCGGCAGCACACCGAGGAAGGCGACATCGAGCGTGCTGTCCTGCACTCCCTGGACCAGATCCTTGCTCGGCCCCTCCTTCAGGTCGATACGGACCTTCGGATGGCGGAGGTGGAACTCCCGCAGTGCGGCCGGGATGTCGACCGAGCAGAGCGTCGGGATCGCCCCGATGGCCAGGCGCCCGCTGACCTCCCCCGCCGCTGCCGCGACCTCGGCGCGGGCCCGTTCCGCCGCATCCAGGGCCTGGCGGGCCGCGGGCAGGAACGCCTCACCTGCTGCGGTGAGCCGGACATGACGGCTCGTGCGGTCGAACAGCCGGGCCCCCAGCTCCTTCTCCAGACGCGCGATCTGATGACTCAGCGCGGACTGGACGACCAGGCATTTCTTCGCGGCGCGGGTGAAGTTCCGCAGGTCCGCAACCGCCACCACGTATCGCATCTGCTGAAGTTCCATCCATCCATCGTGAATCACGATGGATCGAATGAAAAACATGTGTTGGACTCATCAGTGGCCCCACCCCGAGGCTGTGGGACATGGCTCATTCCGCACACGCGACACACCACGGGACGCGACACCCCGACGTCCCGACGACCGCCCCGAAGCCGCTGCCCGTGCTCGGGCGCGGGCTCGTCGCTCTGATGACCGTCGCGGCCGGGCTCTCGGCCGCGGGCAACTACTTCGCCCAGCCCCTGCTCGACGTGATCGAGGCAGACCTGCACATCGGTGTCACGGCGGCGGGGCTGATCGTGACCGCGGCCCAGGGCGGGTACGCGCTGGGCCTGATCCTGCTGGTGCCGCTCGGGGATGTCATGGAGCGCCGCCGGCTCGCCGTGGGCCTCTTCGGTCTCACCGCGCTCTTCCTGCTGCTGACGGCGGCGGCCCCCAGTGGCCCCCTGCTGATAGCGGGGACGGCTCTCACCGCGCTGGCGTCCGTCGGCGCCCAGATCGTGGTGCCGTTCGCGGCGACCCTCGCGGCTCCGGCCGAACGCGGCAGGATCGTCGGCGTCGTCATGTCCGGTGTCCTGCTCGGCGGACTGGTCGGTCGGCTGGCCTCCGGCGCACTGTCGGAACTCGGCGGCTGGCGCACCGCGTACTGGATGAACGCCCTGTTCATGGCCGCCATGGCCGTGCTTCTGCACCGCAACCTGCCCCGGCTGCCCAGGGCGGGCACCACCATCTCGATGCCCTACGGCGGACTGCTGCGCTCCACCCTCTCGCTGCTGCGCGAGGAACCCCTGCTGCGCATGCGGTCAGCCGTCGCGGCCTTCTCGATGGCCTCGTACAGCGTGCAGCTCACCGCGCTGACCTTTCTGCTGGCCCGGCCGCCCTTCGGCTGGAACGCGGCCGCGATCGGGCTCTTCGGTCTGCTCGGCGTCATCGGCGTGGTGGGTATGAACATCGCGGCGAGGCTCGGTGACCGCGGCCGAGTGCAGCTGGTCTCCGGAGTGTCGGCCGCTCTGCTCACGCTCTCCTGGCCACTGCTCCTGGCGGGCGAGTCCTCTCCGCTGTGGCTCGCCGTCGGCATGATCTCCCTGAACGTGGCCCAGCAGGCGGGGCTGAACAGCAGTCAGTACGTGATCTACGCACTCCGCCCCGAAGCCCGCAACCGGATCAACTCAGGCTTCATGACCCTTTTCTTTCTGGGCGGGGCGGCAGGGGCCGCACTCGCCTCGGTGGTCTGGTCGCGCGCGGGCTGGACCGGCATATGTGTCCTGGGCGGTTCCCTCGCCGCGAGCAGCCTCGTGCTGTGGGTGTGGGAGCGGGTACGCGTACGGACGCGGTGACGCCGTCACGGACGGTTCCGCGCCGGGCGCGCCGTGGTCCCGCCGGATCCCGGAACGGTGGCAGGAGTCAGTCGTTGACCGCGGTCAGCAGCACCACCGCGTCCTCCAGCGCCAGCAGCCCGTGCCGCTCGTGCGGGATGGGCTGCAGTCCTCCCGCGGTCAGTTCCACGTCGCCGGAGGCTGCGGTCAGGCGGACGGCCCCGCGCAGGACCTGGAGCGAGGCCGCGGGCGGCGCGTTGTGCTCGTCGAGGGCCGAGCCCTCGGTGAGCGCGATGACCGTCTGCCGCAGCGGCTCCTCTCGCAGCAGCAGGTGGGCGCTGCGGCCGTGCGGGGACGTACGCGCGGCGGCCAGATGCTCGTCGGCGAGGGCGTTGAGATCATCCATGTGCCCACTCTGCCGCAGCCCCGAGTCCGCCGCGATCCGCCCGCGAACCCGCGTGTCGGCCGGCGGGTACGCGCCTGGATCAGCCCCGTAGCCAGGCCGCGGTGTCCTGCGGGAGCCTCCCTCCGTCGGCCGGCGGGCCGCTGATGAGCAGGACCTCGGTGTGGCCGGGCAGTTCGATGGGCTCCTCGGTCAGATTGACGATGCAGATCAGCCGGTCGCCGCGGGCGAAGGCAAGCACCCCGGGTGCGGTCGACAACCACACCAGCTGGTCCCCCGGTGTCCCCGAGCTGCCGAAGCCGGGCGCGGTGCGGCGCAGCCGGAGCGCCGCGCGGTACAGGCTGAGCATCGAGTCCGGATCGGCGCGCTGCAGATCGGCGGCGTAATTCGCCCAGTCCTCGGGTTGTGGCAGCCAGGGCTCGACGGTGGATCCGAAACCGGCGTACGGCGCCTGTGCCGACCAGGGCAGCGGCACCCGGCACCCGTCGCGTCCCGGGTCGGTCCCCCCGGAGCGGAAGTGCATCGGGTCCTGGATCCGGCCGAGAGGGATGTCCGCTTCCGGAAGGCCCAGCTCCTCGCCCTGGTAGAGGTAGGCCGCGCCCGGCAGGGCCAGCGAGAGCAGCGCCGCGGCGCGCGCCCGCCGGGTGCCGAGTCCGAGATCCGTCGGGGTGCCGAAGGTCTTCGCCGCGAAGTCGAAGCCGGTGTCCTCACGTCCGTAACGGGTGACGGTCCGGGTCACATCGTGGTTGCACAGGACCCAGGTGGCGGGGGCGCCGACCGCGGCATGCTCGGCGAGCGTGTCGTCGATGGCGGAGCGAAGCCGTCCGGCGTCCCAGGGGCAGGCCAGAAAGTTGAAGTTGAAGGCGGTGTGCAGCTCGTCGGGGCGCAGATAGCGGGCGAACCGCTCGGTGTCCGGGAGCCAGACCTCTCCGACGAAGATGGCCCCGTACTCGTCGGCGATGGCGCGCCAGGAGCGGTAGATGTCGTGGAGTTCGTCCCGGTCGATGTAGGGGTGGGGGTCGCGGCCCTCGACGAAGTCGGGCAGCGCGGGGTCCTTGGCGGGCAGGGCCGCCGAGTCGATCCGTACACCCTCCACACCTCGCTCGAACCAGAAGCGCAGGACGTCCTCGTGTTCCTGACGGACCGCCGGGTGCGCCCAGTTGAGGTCGGGCTGCTGCGTGGCGAACAGGTGCAGATACCACTCGCCGTCGTCGAGCCGGGTCCAGGGCGTGCCGCCGAATTCGGAGACCCAGTCGTTGGGCGGGATCTCGCCGTCCGCGCCGCGTCCGGGCCGGAAGTGGAAGAGCTCCCGCTCGGGGCTTCCGGGGCCGGCCGCGAGGGCGGCCCGGAACCAGACGTGCTGGTCGGAGACGTGGTTGGGGACGACATCGATGATCGTACGGATGCCCAGTTCACGAGCCTCCGCGATCAGCTTCTCGGCCTCGGCGAGGGTGCCGAAGGCGGGGTCGATGGTGCGATAGTCGGCCACGTCGTATCCGCCGTCGGCGAGCGGCGAGAGATACCAGGGGGTGAACCAGAGTGCGTCCACGCCCAGTTCGACGAGGTAGGGCAGCTTGGCCCGTACCCCCGCGAGATCGCCGGTGCCGTCACCGTCGCCGTCGGCGAAGCTGCGTACATAGATCTGGTAAATAGCGGCGTCGCGCCACCAGTTCACGGTGGGCTCGGACGGACGGTTGGCTGCCACGTGGCGTTCCTTTCGGGCAGGTGGGACTCCGCCGCCGGCCCCGGACAGCGGGGCGCTGGATGGGAGAGCCGACGGCGGAGCGCTGGGGAGGAGAAGGCTGCTGCAGCGGGTGGCTCTAGGGTCTTTCGTTTGGATCAGGCTGGATCAGGGAGCGGGATCTGGTGCGTGCAGCTGCAAGGCGGAGGAAGGAGCCCACGCGGAGCGAATGGGGGCTCCCCTGCTCGAGCGAAGCCGAGAGCTTGGGGAAGACTGACGACAACGCGGCAGATGTGCGCACCAGATCCCGCGAGCCCAGCATGATCCAAACGAGAGGCCCTAGCCCTTGAGGCCGCCCGCGGTGAGTCCGCTCATGATGTTGCGCTGGAAGAGCAGGAAGATGAGCAGCGTCGGGATGGACGCGATGGTGAGTGCCGCGATGAGGACGTTCTCGGGGACACCGCTGGCCAGCGAGTAGATACCCACGTTGAGGGTCTGCTTGCTGGGGTCGGGCAGGGTGAGCATCGGCCAGAGGAAGTCCTTCCAGACGCCGACGATCGCGAAGATGGAGACGACGCCGAGGATCGGCCGGGAGATCGGCAGCACCACGGAGCGCAGGGTGCGCAGGGGCGAGGCCCCGTCGATCGCGGCGGCGTCGAGGAGTTCGCGCGGGATCGAGTCGAAGAATCGCTTCAGCAGGAAGATGTTGAAGGCGTTGGTGACGGACGGCAGCCAGATCGCCCAGGGCGAGTTGAGCAGATTGCGCTGCACGATCGGCACGTCGAGGACGGTGAGGTACTGGGGTACGACGAGGACGGTGGCCGGGATCATCAGCGTGGCCAGCATCATGCCGAGGATGACCTTGCCGAAGATGGGCCGCAGCTTGGAGAGCGAGTAGGCGGCGGCGACGTCGAAGAGCAACTGGAAGGCGAGCGCGCCGAACGCGTAGTAGAGGGTGTTGAAGAGGAGCCGGGACAGGTCCATCACCGTCCACGCCCGGGAATAGTTCTCCGTATGGACCGACGTGGGGAAGGCGGTCGGCGGGCTCTGCACGACTTCCTGGGTGGTCTTGAGTCCGCCGGTGACCATCCAGTAGAGCGGCCCGAGGAAGGCCACGGTGAACAGGGCGATCACCACGCCGAACACGATCCAGTAGACGGTCCTGCCGCGGGGCCGGCCGAGCTGGGCCGGCGAGATCAGGGTCCGCTGGCGCCCCAGGTCGGCGGCGCGCCGTTCGGCCCTGCGCTGTCCGGGGACGCGCCGTCGGGAGACGAAGGTGTTCGATGCCATGGTCGGGCCCCTCCTAGTCTTCGCTGCTGCGGCTGAGTCGTACGTACACCGCGGAGAAGCCCGCGAGGACGACGAGCAGGACGAGTCCGAGGGCGGCCGCACTGCCGTAGTTGTTGAAGTTGAAGGCGTACTGGTAGATGAGGTAGACGACGGTCGTGGTGGAACCTTCGGGGCCCGCACCGTTGGTGAGGAGGAACGGCTCGGTGAAGACCTGCATCGTCGCGATGATCTGCATCAGCAGGAGCAGCGAGAGGATGAGCCGGGTCTGCGGGATGGTGACGTGCCAGACCTTGCGCAGCAGTCCCGCGCCGTCCAGTTCGGCCGCCTCGTACAGTTCGCCGGGGATCGACTGGAGTGCGGCGAGGTAGATCAGGGTGGCGCCGCCCATGTTCATCCAGGTGGCCGCGATGACGACGGAGAGCATCGCGGTGTCCGTGGACTGCAGCCACTGCTGGGCGGGGAGGTGGAAGACCTCCAGGATGCGGTTGAAGAGTCCGTAGCCGGGGTCGTAGAAGTACTTGAAGAGCAGGACCGAGGCGACCGGTGGCAGCATCACCGGCAGATAGACCAGTAGCCGCAGGTAGCCCTGACCGTGCCGGAATTCGTTGAGTACGACGGCGACGACGAACGGGACCAGGAAGCCCAGCAGCAGGGCCAGGCCGGTGAAGAGCAGGGTGTTGCGCCAGGCCTGCCAGAAGGCCGGGTCGTTGACGACGTAACTGAGATTGGACCAGCCGGCCCAGGTGGTCTTTCCGTTCTCGTTCTTCTGAAAGGCCAGGATGAATTCCCGGACCATCGGATACCAGGAGAAGAACGAGAAACAGAGCACCGCCCCGATCAGGAAGCCGTGCGCCGAGATGTTGCGGCGCACGGCTCGTACGAACTCCTCGCGGGCGGAGTTCGGGCGGGCGGGGCCCGGGTGTCCGTGGCGTGGCCTGGTCGCCTTGCTGGTGGACAGGGTGGGGGCCGACATGATGTCTCCTCGGTGCCGGTGTACTTCAGACGCGGATCGACGGTCCGGGGCGGGGCCGGGTCCGCGTGACCCGGTCCCGCGCGTCCGTCACTGGTTCGCCAGCACCTGGTTGACCTGCTTCTCGGCGTCGGAGAGCAGCTTGTCGATGTTTGCGTTCTTGTTGGTCAGGACGCCGGACATGGCGTTGTCGAGGATCTTGTAGATCTCCTGGGCCTTCGGCGGCTCGGCCTTGCCGGTGACCGGGTTGTCCATGAAGGCCTTGAAGTTCTCGACCGGCATCGTGGCATTGGCGACCCGCTGTGCGTCGTCCTTCGTCTTGGTGTCACCCAGGAAGAAGTTCGGCTGCGGCAGTCCGACCGGCAGCTGGTCGGCCTTGGTGCGGGCCCAGTCGAACTGGCCCTTGCCCTGGGTGAGGTTCTTGAAGTTCAGCCAGGCGACGGCGGCCTTGATCTTGTCGGGCGAACTGCCCTTCTTGATCATGTAGTTGTTGCCACCGAAGAGAGTCCCCTTGGCGCCGGGGATCGGTCCGAGGCCGAAGTTCTCGTACTTGGCGCCGAGCTGCTGGACCATGTACGCGATGTCGTCGGGCGCGGCGAGGAACATGCCGAGCTTGTCGGAGGAAATCTGCTTCTGCAGGTCGCCCCACTTCAGCAGCTGGGTCTGGCCCATGCTGTTGTCCTCCCAGCGCATGTCGTGCAGTTGCTGGAGAACCTGCTTGCCGTTGGCGTCGTTGAAGGCCGCCTTCGTGCCGCTCGCGTCGACGACATCGCCACCCAGGCCGTACTGGGTGGCGGTGAAGTGCCAGCCGCCGTTGTTGCCCGCGCTGTACTCGCCGAAGCCCGCGATGCCCTTGCCGAGGGCCGCGACCTTCTTACTGGCCGCGCGGACCTCGTCCCAGGTCGAGGGCGGCGAGTTCGGGTCGAGGCCGGCCTGCGTGAACAGCTTCCGGTTAATCATCAGGCCCATGGTGTAGTTGCTGGTCGGCAGGGCGTAGAGCTTGCCGTCCTTGCGGGCCACGTCCAGCACCTGGGGCTGGATGTCCTTCAGCGCCGGCACCGTCTTGTCGGTGACGTACGCGGAGATGTCCTCGGCGCCGTCGTTGTCGAGCACCTGCTGAAGGTCGGTGAAGTAGGCATAGAACACGTCGGGCTGCGACTTCGCCTTGAGCATCGCCGTGAAGCGCGGCGGCTCCAGGCACTGACCCGGGGTGGACTTTCCGTTGATCTTGACGTTCGGGTACTTCTTGTTGAACGTCTTGATGTCCTCGTTCCACTCCCGCAGCTCCGCGGCCTTCGCGGCCGGCGGCATGCAGTCGATCGAGAGCGTCACCTTCGCCTTCGGGTCCAGCGGAGCTGACGGGTCGGACGAGCCGCCGCCGGAACCGCCGCCGCTGCTGTCGCCGCTGCTGCTCGTACCGCAGGAGGCGAGAGCGGTCAGGGCGAGTGCGGTGACGAGGGCGGCCGCGGAGGTGCGGCGTGTACGGCGATGACGGCGGAACCCAGCACTTCTCATCGATGGTCCCCTTCGGGCATGAGCATGGAAGTCCCTCGGCCGGCTCTCTGCCGGGGCGCGGCACACTCAACCACCGCTGACATCCCTGCGCAATATCTCGCGCAGTTTTCGTAAAAGTTTGACAGTGCTACGCATGTGACGTGCGTGGCGGAGGTTCCGCGCGGCCCGGAACGCCGCCCGCCCAGCCTCCCGGGCGGCGTCCCTGACCTGTGGTTCCGTGCTACGGGTTGATGTTGATCCGGAAGGTGGGGGTCGTGTTCTTCACGTCTTGCGCGTTGTTGCTCAGCGTCAGGCCGTTGAAGGTGACCTCACCGACTGCGGACCCCTGGCCCGCCTCCGGCATCTCGTTGGCCCACAGCCCGAAGCCGGACTTGGCGTCGTACGCGTCGCCGCTCTTGCGGGCTCCGGAGATCGAGATGTCGCTGAGGATGGTGTCCTTGATCGGGAACTGGGGCTGTCCTCCCACGTAGTTGGTCTGGAACATGATGCCGCTGTACGTCGGATCGACGATGTCCACGTTGTTGATGCGAATTCCCTGGAACACCTTGGACGCCGAGAACAGCCAGATCCCGGGGAATGTCTGCGATCCCCAGAAATGGCCGCCGGAACGGACGACCGAAACATTCTCGATCGAGGTCGGTTCGGTCCCGAATCCATTCATCGGGTATCCGAAATCGAGCGAGCTGACCGTGATCCCCGAGTAGACCAGGGTGTCCGCGATACGGATATTGCGGAAGGTGTTGTTGTAGCCGCCGTAGACGGCGACTCCCGCGGCACGCCAGGTGAGGATCGAGGTCAGATTCTCGTAGACGTTGTTCTTCATGTCCGAGCCCCCGGCATCGATCGCCGAGAACAGCGCGAAGCTGTCGTCGCCCGTGGCCCTGGCCTCGTTGTTGGTCACGCGGTTGTCGGTCGAGCCGTTGGTCATGTTGATGCCGTCGGCGAACAGATTGCGGATGCGGGAGTTCTTGATGGTGACACTGTCGGTGTTCGCTCCCCAGTAGAGGCACACCATGTGTTCGTTCCAGATGTTATCGATCACGATGTCGGAGACATTCGAGAAGTCGAACACCTTGCCCGGTCCGTCGATGCGCGAGGTGTAATTGCCGAAGTACGCAAAGTTCGCGAACGACGAACCCTTCGCGCTGGCTTCCGCGCGGAATCCGACATCGGTGTTCTCCTGCCCGGACGGGGCGTGGAACCTGGTGTACCAGGGCCCCGCGCCGACGACCTTCACTGCCTTTCCGTAGACCTGGAATTTGCTGGATGTCTCGTACTCACCGGCCGGCAGATAGACGCCGACGAGCTGTCCGGTGGTGTCCATCCGGACCTTGTCCAGGGCGTTCTGGACGTCCTGGTGGGTGAATCCGGCGGGGACGGTGTACGTGGCGGGGTCCGGGTTGGCGACCGGCGCGACCTGCTCCAGGCTGACGAAGTCGATCGCATAGGTGCTGGTGTTGGCCGCGTCCTTCTGCAGCCGGATCCGGCTCCCGGCCGGAACGGTCTTTCCCAGCATCATGTTCGCCTCGTCGTAGATGTGCCGGGGCGCCCCCGATCCCGGCGCGTTGCCGGGGCCCGTCTCGGCGCCGTACAGCCACGCGTACTTCGAGGTGAGGTCGATCGCCTTCAGGAAGGTGCCGTCCACATACACATTCAGCTCGGTGTCGATGCCGCCGCCGCCCGCGGAGTCCGGAACGGAGAACCGGGTCACCAGGGTGTTGGTACTCGCTCTGGTGGTGAACTCGACATAGTTGCCGGTGTTGTTGAGGGTGACGGCCTTGCGGCCCGACGCCTCGCCCGCGATGTCACCGACGGTCCTGTTCGGGCCGACGACCTGGGCGCCGCCGCCCGTGACGCCGTCCTCCGCCTCGTACGTGTCGTACGGCATGTCGGCCCCGCGGCCGACAAAGAGCGACTCGGTGCTGGTGTTGTTCTCCCGTTTCACCGGGAGCTCATTGGCGTCGTCGGCGAGGACGACCTTCACGGTGTACGAGCCGTTGGCGGCCGTCCAACTGCCCAGGTTCACCGCCGCGGTGGTCGCACCGGCGGCGATGGCTCCGCTGTGCGTTCCGGTGAGGGTCTTCACCGTGGCGCCCTTGGAGTCGATCAGACTCAGCGTGATGGCGTGGCTGCCGCTCGCGGATGCCACGGTGCCCTGGTTCTTCACCGCGACGGAGAACGTGACATTGTCGCCGTCGGCCGGAGCCGACGGCGAGGTGGTGACCGCGGCGGCCACCAGGTCCGAGCTGGACACCGGCTTCACCACCAGCGCGTCCGCACGCGTATAGGTGTTGTCGGTCTCGTTCTGTTCGATGACCTCGCCCGCCGCGTCCGCGACGGCGCTCAGTTCGTACGAGCCCGCGTCGCGCGGCCCGATGTCCGCACTGACCTGGGTGGACGATCCGGCCGCGAGCGCGCCCACCGGCGCGGTGGCCACCTTGGAGCCGCCCAGCCGGAATTCGAGCTTGCTCGCCGGTGCGGCGACCGCTCCGCTGTTGCGCACGGTCGCGGCCAGGGTGATCGCGTCCGACTCGACCGGTGCGGCAGGAGTGGCACCGACCGCGGTGACCTGCAGGTCCGGGTTGGGAGCCGGGGCACCCAGGACCTGGAACTCCGCGACCTGGCCGGCACCGGAGCCGGTGTTGGAGGTGAACCTCAGCTGGACGTCGGCGACCCGGGCATCGACCGGGATGGTCACCGTGTTGCCGGTCGCGGGACTGAACGCGTAGTCCTTCGCCCCGACCAGACTCGTGAAGGACGTGGCGTTCTGCTCACGTCCGAGGACCTGGATGTTCTGGGTCCGGGCGCCCCAGATGCTGTCCGGGTTGAGCTCGACCACGACACTCTCGGTGTCGGCGTTGGCTCCCAGCTTCACGGTAAGGGTGTTCGGGTAACTGCCGCCCGCGCCCTCCCAGTAGGTCGTCAGCTGGTTGTCGTTGGCGTTCTCGGCGACGAACGTGTGGACCACGGACGAGGCGGTGATCGGCTTGCCGACGGCAAGGTTGGAGGCCGATCCGCTACTGCCGTTGCGGGTGACGGTGTTGCTGTCGCCGGATATGTTGCCCGCCGCGTCCTTCGCCCGCACGACGTACGAGACGGTGGTGCCCGCGGACTGGGTGTCCGTGTACGTGGTGACGTCGCCGGCCACGCTCCTGCGGAGGACGTTGTTGGCGTAGATGTCGTAGCCCGTGACGCCCTTGTTGTCCGTCGACGCCTGCCAGGTCAGCTTGATCTGACCGGACGCCGGCTCGGTGAAGGAGAGGTCCGCGGGTGCGGTCGGCGCCTGCGTGTCCCCCGTGTCCACCCTGCGGGTCACGGTGTTGCTGTTGGCCGACTCGTTGCCCGCCGCGTCCTTGGCCCGTACGAAGTAGGCCACGGTGGCATCGGCGGGACGGGTGTCGCTATACGTGGTGACGTCCCCGGCCACGCTGGTCAGCAGTGCGTTGTCGGCATAGATGTCGTAGCCGGTGACGCCCTTGTTGTCCGTCGACGCCTGCCAGGTCAGCTTGATCTGACCGGACGCCGGCTCGGTGTACGCCAGGCCCCCGGGTGCGGTCGGCGGATCGGTGTCGCCGGTGCCGGGGCCGTAGATCTCCAGTTCGGAGAGCTGGGCGGCCGCCCGGCCGGTATTGGCGCTGACCAGCACCCGTACGTGGCGCGTGGTCGTGGCGTCGAAGGAGACCGTCGCCGTCTCACCGCCGGTGGGAGTGAACGCGCAGTCCTTGGACGGGGTGAGATCGGTGAAGTCAGAGCCGTTGGTACTTCCCTGGATCTTCAGTGTCTGAGTCCTGGGCTCCCAGCCGCCCGGCAGCCGTAGCACCACCCGGTCCACGCGCACCGAGGCTCCCAGGTCGGCCTGGATCCACTGCGGCAGATCGCCGTTGCGCGACTCCCAGTAGGTGGCCGGGTTGCCGTCGT
This sequence comes from Streptomyces sp. NPDC002206, assembly GCF_053593595.1. Taxonomy (NCBI): domain Bacteria; kingdom Bacillati; phylum Actinomycetota; class Actinomycetes; order Kitasatosporales; family Streptomycetaceae; genus Streptomyces; species Streptomyces sp. NPDC002206. Next base: position 103,105 of record NZ_JBSFCW010000014.1, on the reverse strand, counting down.
TGGCGTTGGCGGCCACATACATCTCGGTGTAACTGCTCGCCTGAAGCGTGCGACCCGCGGTGAGGTTGACCGACGACTCCCCCGCCGCACGGACCTCCAGCTCGGAGAGCTGGGCGGTCCGCCAGCCCGTGTTCGCCGTGATGTTCACACGGACGAAGCGGGTCTGGGTGGCCGGGAAGGCGATGGTCACCTCGTTGGAGCTGCCTGGAGCGAAGGTGTAGGCGGCGGAGGTCTTCAGCGTCGAGAAGCTGGTGCCGTCGGCGCTGCCCTGGAGCGAGAGTGTCTGCTGCCGGCTCTCCCAGCCCGCGGGCAGTTTCAGTGTGACCTCGTCGATACGGGTGCCGGTTCCGAGGTCGGTCTGCACCCACTGGGGCAGGCTGCTGCCGGCCCCTTCCCAGTAGGTCGACCGGTCTCCGTCGGTGATGTTCCGGGCGGTGTACTCACTGTTGGCGCTGCTCGCGGCGGCGGGTCGGCCGACAGCGATATTCGGGCCGCCGGCCGCCGACGCGGTGAGCGCCGGCCAGCCGATCATCAGAAGACTGGTGGTGACCACGGCGGAAAGGACCCGCCGTCTCCAGCACTGGGTTCTCATAGGTCCCCGATCTTCGGCCTCGGCGCAGGGCGCGTCGAGGGCGCGGCTCTGTCTGCGAACGTGTGTGGCATGCATTTCTGCACTACCTGACGGACTTTTGCGCTTTGCGGTCAGAGAGTTGCAGAGGAATGAGAGCGAGTCCACAGTTTTCTCAGAACAGATAACCGAAGGAGGCACATGTACTGTCAGCGATTCTCAGCCAACTGGACCTGCAGATAAGCCTTTTCAGGGACACAGATCGCTATGCAACGGATCTGCAAATTACGCAATCAATTTGCGTGACCGTGAAAGGTTGCGCAAGGTACCTGCTCACGGATGGGCGGGACGATTGCACGCGGCGCAGTACGAAGCGGGGCCCGCAGATGCCGGCCCCGCGCTCGTTGTGCTGATTCAGCCGGTCGGCATCAGAGACCGGCGGTGTAGAGGAGACGGCTGGGCGAGCCCGCGCCCAGGAACGACAGGACGTTCACGGTGGACTGGTCGGCGAGCCAGCGGGCGATGTCGTTCGGCATCGCGCCCGGGTGCTTCTCCTTGTAGAGGGCGACGACACCGGCAACATGCGGGCTGGCCATGGAGGTTCCGTCCAAGGCCAGCGAACCTCCGCCGAGCCCGGCGGAGACGATGGCCGTTCCCGGGGCGTACATCCACACGCACGAGCCGTAGTTGCTGAAGCTCGTTTCCCGGTCCTGGCTGTCGCTGGCGCCGACGGCGACCGCGTGGGACGCGCGCGCCGGGGAGGTGCCGCAGGCGTCCACCGCGCTGTTCCCGGCCGCGACGACGGGCAGAATCCCCTTGGTGGAGATGGCGTTGACGGCGTCGTCGATCGACGTGGACGCGGGGCCCTCGAGAGAGGCGTTCAGCACCGCGGTCTGCTCGGCATGCTTGGCGACCCAGTCCAACCCGGCCAGGAGCCCGGAGCCGGTGCCGTTGCCCTCGCAGTCGAGAACGCGCACGGCGACGAGGGAGACGGAGCGGGCGACACCGTAGGTGGCGCCGCCGACCGTGCCCGCCACATGGGTGCCGTGGCCATTGCAGTCCTCACCGGCCCGGCCGTCGGCGATGGCGTCGAATCCGACGGTGGCGCGCCCGCCGAACTCACTGTGCGCGGTGTCGATTCCGGTGTCGACGATGTACGCCGTGACCCCCTTGCCGGTGGCCGCAGTGTTGAACGCCTTGTCGAGCGGGAGGTACCGCTGGTCGATCCGGTCGAGTCCCCAGCTCGCAGCCGGGACCGCAGCGCGTGACGCCGCGCGCGTGGAAGGAGCGGCCGGCTCGTTCGCCGTGACCACGGAGTCCTCCTCGACCGCCGCGACACCGGGTGACGTCAGAACCCTGGCCAGCTGCGCAGGGGTGAGCACGGCGGCGAAGCCGCGCAGTACCCGGTCGTAGGTGAACAGGGGCTTCACATCGGACTGTTCGGTGACCGAAGAGGCGGAGTACTCGGAGGCGAGGGTGACGATGTACTGACCGGGGACGGCCCGCGCGGAACGTTCCACCGCGAGGCCGCCGTCATCCGGACTGGCGGCGGCGTGGGTGCCGCTGATCAGCGGTGCGACCAGCAGAAGGGCGGCCGACGCCCAGCGTGTGAGTAGACGCATGCATGACTCCTTGAGTGCCTGGGTCGGCGCGGACAGGAGCGCACGGAACAAGATCCGCAACGCGTCCACACTGTCCTTCGTCCGGGATCCGCTTCCGCCTTGAGCGTGATCAGCCGGACAGCTCAACTCGTTGTGCATGCGAATGCAGTCAGCCCCGCGCCGTCCACCGGAACAGGACGTCCGGTTCCCTCTCCTCGTTGCGGCTGCCGTCATTGAAGTCGACGGCGGTGAATCCGTACCTCTCGTAGAACGCCCGGGCATCGGTGTTGCGCTGGAAGACATGCAGGGTGAGCTCTTCGGGAGAGATCTCGCGGGCCTTCGCCAGAAGCAGCGAGCCGATGCCCCGGCGTCGCACATCGGGGCGCAGATAGAGATGTTCGAGCTCGGTTCCGTCGACGGAGGCGAACCCGAGCACGTCGCCCGTCCCGGTCTCGGCGACCCACACCGCGGTCCCGGGCAGGACGACGTGGGTCATCCAGGCGAGAGTGTCCGCGTCGCTGTGCAACTTCGGGAGGTACGGCATGGTCCGGGCGCGGGAGGCGAGAAAAACCCGGGTGAGGGGCTTTGCGTCCTTGGCTGCGGCCTTCCGCAGCAGTGCGCGGCCGGCCGGTGCGGGCTCGTTCGGCGCCATGTCGTCTCTCCGAGTTCAGGTGGAGCCCGTCGCGGCTCCCCGTGCGCGGTGAGCTGCTCACATCGCGGACGAACCTATGCCGGAGCCCGCGCGGATCTCCACCCAAATAGAATCAGTGCTGTTCTTCGCGCCGCTGACGCTTCCTCACCTCGCCAGAGCGTGCCCCTGTCCTTCCCTGACCGTCCCCGGATTCGCCGTTTCAGCAGGTCAGCACACATGGGCGTACTCAGGGCGCGATGATCGTTCACGGGGTTTCCCCGTCCTTCCGGCCCCCATCTGGCCCTCATCGGGCCCGCCGACGGGCATCTGTGCCGCCGGCGGACGGGCTGCAAGGTCAGCGGCGGGCGGAAAAGGGTCTCTGGCGCATCGCCCCTTGCGCAGCAAAGAGGCCCTACCCCGCCTGGGGTAGGACCTCTTTGTCCGTCTGCGCGGGCCGTTCGTGGCCGCTGGTCACAGGCTACTGGTTCGGGCTGAGCTGCGGGACCAGTCCGTACAAGACGCTGGGGCGGGCTTCGGCCGGTCGCCGCATACGCACTCGTGCGGGCAGGGCACCCACTTCCAGGGCTGGGCGTACGGGGACCGCAGGGACTCGCGGGAGCGGTCGGGGTCGTCGGCGGCATAGTGGCGTTCGACGCGGCCTCTCAGGCCGCAGCCGGCGCACAGGCCGAAGGCGTCACGGTAGGGGCCGCAAAGTTCGGCTCGAGGGCGGCCATCTCGCGCGGGAGGACGGGGTGCACTTCAGGTGGCCATTCTGAGCATGATTTTCGCGCAGCTCATTGGGGTGCCGGTAAGAACCGTGTCACCGATCCTGCTGGCTTATTCCGTGCCCAGCGGGGCTGACGGCTCGTTGGGCAGGACAGCAGCGGCCGTCTTGGCTTTCCCGGTCGCGGGTGGGGTGTGGAATGTCGATGCAGCCGAGGCCCTGGCCGAAGGTGCCTGAGCTGACCGCGCAGGTGGCGCGGGCGGTGGCGGCACGGGGCCCGTACCCGTTGGCGATGCGGGTCCGTGACGAGCTGGGCGAGTTGTTCGCGGACGCCGAGTTCGCCGAGGCGTTCGAAGCCAGAGGACGGCCAGGCTGGTCACCAGGCCAGCTCGCGCTGGTGACGGTGTTGCAGTTCGCCGAGAACCTCACCGACCGGGCGGCAGTGCATCGGGTGCGGTACGGCATGGACCTGAAATACGCGCTCGGCCTGGAGCTGGATGATCCCGGGTTCGACGCCTCGGTGCTGTCCGAGTTCCGCACGCGGTTGGTCAAGCACGGGATGGAGGAGAAGGTGCTCGACCTGCTGCTGACCGCGCTCAAGGACCGGGGCCTGGTGAAGGCGGGAGGCAGGCAGCGCACTGACTCCACCCGCGTGCTGGCGGCGGTACGCGATCTGAACAGGCTGGAGCTGGCCGGGGAGACGCTGCGGGCCGCGCTGGAGGCGCTGGCCTGCGCGGCCCCGGACTGGCTGGCTCGGGCGGTGCCTGTTCGGGAATGGGCCGAACGCTACGGCTCGCGGATTCACTCCTGGCATCCGCCGGCTTCCACGAGCAAGCGCGAGGAGATGGCCCTGGTCTACGGCCGGGACGGGTTCGCGCTGCTGGAGGCGGTGCACGCCCCTGACGCGCCTGCCTGGCTGCGTGAGCTCCCAGCGGTGCAGGTTTTGCGCACGATGTGGGTGCAGAATTACCACCGCACTGTGACCGAGGCCGGGGCGGAGGTGAAGCGGCGGGAGAGCAAAGACCTCCCGCCCGGCAGACTGCGGCTGGTCTCTCCGTACGACACGGACGCGCGCTACGGTCTCAAGCAGGGCTCCTGGTGGACCGGCTACAAGATCCACATCAGTGAGTCCTGCGACGATACCGATGACCAGGACTCGGCTGCCAGCGGCCAGGCGACGATCCCTGGAGCCGACGGACCGCCGCCACGCTTGATCACCAGCATCGCGACCACCGACGCCACAGTGACCGACGCGGAAATGACTGAACCGGTCCATCACATGCTCGCCGGCCGTGGTCTTCTGCCCGCCGAGCACTTCCTCGATTCCGGTTATGCCTCCGCCGAGTTGATCGTGGGGATGAAGAAGAACTTCGGGGTCACCCTGGTCACCCCGGTCCTGCTGAACAGCTCACCCCAGGCACGTGCCGGCGCCGGGTTCGACCGCACCGCGTTCACTATCGACTGGGAGAAGCGGCAGGCCACCTGCCCACGCGGGGACACCAGCACCTGGTGGAGCCCCGCGACCCAGCGCGGGACCAAGGCCATCGTCATCAAATTCGACAAGGAGACATGTCGCCCCTGCCCGGTGCGAGACCAGTGCACCCGCTCGAAGACCGGCGGCCGGACCCTCTCCCTGCAACCCCGCGAGCTGCAAGAAGTCCTCGACCATGCCCGCCTCCAGCAGTCCGACGAGCAGTGGCGAGCCAAGTACGGAACCCGCGCGGGCGTCGAGGGAACCATCCACCAGGCCGTCGCGGTCACCGGGATGAGACGTGCCCGCTACCTCGGCCTCCAGAAGACCCACCTGGAGCACGTCCTCTCCGCCGTTGCGCTCAACCTCATCCGCCTCGATGCCTGGTGGAACGGCCACCCGCTCGACCGCACCCGCGTCAGCCACCTTGCCCGCCTCGACCTCTCCCTCGCCGCGTGACCGAATAAGCCAGCAGGATCGGTGACAGCCGCAAACGAGCGGTCAGAGCTTCGTGACCGTGGTCTTCTTGGGTTGGCGGGGGACGGTTTTGGTCTTGTCGAGGTGCCCGTACACCGTGGAGCGGGGGACGCCGAACATGTCGGCGATCTGCTGGACGGTCTTCTCCCGCTCGTCGTAGAGCCGTTGGGCGAGCGCGGCCTGGTCCTCGGTGAGCTTCGGCCGGCGTCCGCCGACCCGGCCGCGGGCCCGTGCGGAGGCGAGCCCGTCGTTCGTGTTCGCCACGATCAGTTCGCGCTGAAGCTCGGCGAGCACGGACAGCATCCCGAACATTGCGCGGCCCTCCATGGTCGCGGTGTCGATGCCCTGCTCGATGACGTGCAGGCCCATGCCTCGCTCGCGCAGCTCGGACCCGAGGGTCACCAGGTGCAGCACGGAGCGGGAGAGCCGGTCGAGCCGGGTCACCTTCAGCGTGTCGCCCTCGCGTAGCAGCTGCATGACGAGGTCGAGCTTCGGGCGGGACGCCTTCGCGCCGCTGGCGACGTCGACATGGATGTTGTCGCGGTCGACGCCATGGCGGAGAAGTGCGCCGATCTGATGATCGGGGTTCTGGTCGGCCGTCGATGTGCGGGCGTAGCCGATGAGCATTGTCGGAAACTACCCCGAAGAACCGTTCTCCGACGTTGATTTCCGACGCGAGTTGCCGACACTGCCCACCTGCAGGTTCGTGATCACGGTCCCGAGTGTCGGCAGACGTTCGTTTTCCGACACTCGCCGCGCGGCGCTTCTCGGGTGCTGTCCGCGCATGCCTCGCGGACAGCACCCTGCCCCCTGGTCGTCTTGCCCCGTGCCTTATTCGGTACGCAGGGCGGTGGCGGTGCGAGTGCGGGCGGCCCAGCCGGCGGGCAGGAGTGCGCCCAGGACGGCGATGAGCAGGCCGCCGAGTCCGAGTAGGACCAGTTCGGGAGTGTGGTAGACGTCGATGATGGAGGCGGGCATGTTGATTCCGGCGCTGTGTCCCATGGCTGGCACGGTCAACGCCTGCAGAGCCGCTCCGGTCGGTACGCCGATGGCGCCTCCGATCAGGCCGGTCACGACGACTGAGGAGATGACCATGGCGATGGTCTGCCGGGGGGTCATGCCCAGCGCCTTGTGGACGCCGAGGTCGTGGACGCGTTCGCGGGTGTCGAGGACGACGGCATTGAGTACGCCCAGGCCGGCGGTGACGACGAGCATCAGCGTGAGGATTGCGGTCAGTGTGTTGAGGGCGAGGATTACATCGCTCTTACCGGACTCGTCTGCCTGGATGGTGACGCCGAGAGGGCGCAGCGCGGTGTTCAGGGTGTTGCTGTAGCTGACCACGTTCGTGCCGGGCTTGACCGTGATGGAGTAGGTGAGGGGGCGCAGGTCCGGCTCTGCGGTGGCGAGGGTGGAGGCGTCGGTGAGGACTTCCATGGTCTGTGTGTGGGGGTCGAAGACCTCGCCGGTGATCCGGACTGGGATCGCCTTGTTGTGGTAGTCCAGGGTGACGGTGTCCCCGATGTGGGTGTCGGTGGCGGTCAGGAAGGTGGTCGGCACGACGGCCTGGCCAGGTCCGTGGAACCAGCTTCCCGTGACCATCCGGTAGCCGGCCCCGGAGGCGTCGCCGGTGAAGGCGAAGACCGTGCTGGTACTCCTGATCCCCGGGACGGTCACCTCTGTTGTGGCGGTGCCGTAGTACGCCTTGGTCCCGGCTTGGGCGTTGATCGCCGCGGTGACCGCAGCGGGATCGCCCCCGGTCGGCTGCCGGGTGAGGGCGCCGGGACCACCGGGGGCGCGTTCAGGGCCGATGACGACGTCGGCGGTGTCGTGGTTCTTGGCGGCCTGGACCTGGCTCAAGGAACTGCCGATGCCGATGGCGAAGGTGACGGCGGTGGCGCCGAACACGATTGCTGCGGCCATCGCGACCGTGCGGGTGGGACGGGTGAAGGGGTGGGCCAGGCCGAGACTGACCGGCCGGGGAAGCGGGAGTTTGGCGGTCAGCCTGGCCGCCCATTGGCCCCGGCCGGGACGAGGGGTGCGTCCGACCGCGAGCGCGTCGACGGTATGCAGCCGTCCGGCCCGCAGTGCCGCTGTCCATGCGGTCACACCCGCCAGGCTCAGCGTCCCGGCGATCACCGCGACGTCGACCCACGGAGCCACGCCCGAGGCCGTCGTGCCGTAGACCTGGTTGGTCGTGGACAGCACCGGGATGGCGAGGAGGTTGCCCGCGACGACGCCGACCGCAGCGCCGACCGCCGCCGGAACCAGCGCCTGACTCGTGTAGGCCCGCACGACCTGGGCCGGTGTGAAGCCGATGGCCTTGAGGATGCCGATCCGTCGCACGCTCACACCGACTGCTCCGGCGACGACGTTGCCTACGATGAGCACTGCCATGACCACACCCAGGATGCCGAACGCGATGAGGAACGGCACGAACAGCGCGGTGTTACGGTCGGTGCCCTGTTTGACGTTGAGCCAAGACTGCACCCCGGTCAGCGCTCCCGCCGGGACCGCTGCCGTCACCGCAGCGCGGTCGGCGGCGATCTGCTTGGTGGTGCCGGCCGCGGCAAAGCGGTAGAGCATCTGGTAGCCGCGGGAGACGCCGGGCGCGGTCAGCGAGCCGATCTGAGAGGGTGTCACCCAGCCGTCGGCGGTGCCGCTGACCGAGCGGGCCACGCCGACCACGGTCAGCGTCGGGCTGCCGGGAAGGCCGGGTACTTCAAGGGTGGCGCCCAGGCGAGTTCCCGGGCCCGAGAAAGACAGCACGATCTGGCCGGGGCCTGTCACCCACCTCCCCGCCGTCAAGGTGACGTCGTCGACGGGACCGCCGGGATCGGCGCGGCCGACGACCGTCATCGGCAGCAGGTCGGCTCCCGCGAGGGCACCGGCGTTGGGCCCTCCGCGCGGGGTGACCACCGAAGTCGGGAACGGGCCGGACGCCGCAGTGACGCCGGACGCGTGCGCGGAGGTGGACAACTGCCCGGCCGTGGCCTTGCCCGCGTCGAACTGCGCGGTCAGATGCGCCCCGTGCTGCCCGGCGAAAGCAGTGTCGAAGGGCGCGCTGGAGGCAACCAGCAGCGACCCGCCCAGAACGGACGCGGTCACCGCCATCATCGCGGCAAGACCGGTCACCAGGGTCTGCACCCGGCGGCGGCCGACCCCCGAACGAACGACCTTCCCCAGGGCGCTCATCGTGCCGTCTCCATCGGGTGGTCGGCGGCGATCCGGCCGTCGACGAGCTGGATCGTGCGTGTCGCGCAGGCTCGCGCCAACGCCACATCATGGGTGACCAGGACGATGGTCTGCCCGTCTGCGTGCAGGTCGTTGAGCAGCTCCCTGACATCCTCACCGGCCTTGGTATCCAGCGCACCGGTCGGCTCGTCCGCCAACAGCAGTGCCGGGCGGTTCATCAGGGCCCTGGCCACCGCGACGCGCTGCCGCTCACCGCCGGACAGCCGGCCGGGGTAAGCGCGGGCAAGCCGGTCGATTCCGAGCGCTTGGAGTAGTTCCGCCGCGCGTCTGGCCGCTTCACCGCGCGACATCCCGGCAAGTTGCGCCGGCAGCACGACATTGTCGGCAACGGTGAGGTCGTCCAGAAGGTTGAAGAACTGGAAGACCATGCCGACACTAGTTCGCCGGTAGCGAGCCGAGCCTGTCTCGCCGAGCTCGTCGACCCGCACACCGGCCACGGTGACAGTGCCCGTGCTCGGCCGGTCGAGACCGGCGATCAGGTTGAGCAGGGTGGATTTGCCGCTGCCGGACGGACCGAGGATGGCCAGCGCCTCTCCGGATGCGACGGTCAAAGACACCTCTTGCAGGGCGGGCGGCCCCTCGTCGTAGCTGCGGTTCACATCGCACAGTTCGATCAACGGCGTGGTCATGGTCGTCTCCCAGGTGGGCCTGTCTGGCCTGGTCGACGCTAGGGCGGCCGCCGGGCATGGTGCGTCGGGCTCAGGAGCCATTCCCGATACCGCGCCAGGGTGAGGCCGACCGGTGTCATCCCTGCGATGTAGTCCACGGATGTATCGCAGGTGATCATCCAGGTGGATGCCGCGAGACCCGTAGCAGCGGTGAGAATGAGCAGATGGTGAACCTGCCGACCGCAGACCGAGTGCGGGAACTGACCGGCCGTACGGTACGCCCGACCGGTCGGTTCCCCCGACCCACTCGGCGCAACTGGGCATTCGACGCAGCGTTGGCTCTACTCCTCGCCGCCGATGGCATCCGCTATGTCACGATCATGAACGAGGGGGCCGGGCCTGCCTCCTGGACCGGCTCAGTACTCCTCGTGCCGCTCGTCTCGGCGCCCTTGGCCCTCCGCCGCCGGTATCCGCTGGCGGTGCTGTGGACCGTGATGGCCGTGACTCCGCTGATCATGCGCGACTCCGGGGACATCGCCTTCTATGGCGGCATGGTCTGCCTCGTCGCCGCCTACAGCGCCGCGGCCTACTGCCCGCACCGGGTGCCGACGCTGGTGAGCCTACCGGTGGCAGCCACGGTCCTGGCAGTCCTGTTCACCAACGCACAGCTGCCCGAGTTCCCGAACGGTGTCATCGCGGTCCTGGTCCTTGTCCCAGTCTTCGCCGCAGCGTACGAGTTTCGCATGTGGCGGCGGCGGGTCGATGAGGGGCGCGCACAACTGTCCGCGCTGGAGCGCGAGCAGGTCGCGGCGCTGGACCGGGCGGTCGAGCTGGAACGCGCCCGCATCGCCCGCGAGTTGCACGACGTGGTGACACACAACGTCAGCGTGATGGTCATTCAGGCCGGCGCCGCGCGCAAGGCCATGGACGCGGCCCCCGACCAGGCCCGTGAGGCGCTGCTCGCGGTCGAGAGCGGCGGCCGGGCAGCGATGAGCGAGCTGCGTCAGGTCATGGGGCTGCTCACGACGGACGCCGCAGGACCCGACGCGGACGCGTCGGCTGATCTCACACCACAGCCGGGCCTCAACCGGCTGGAGGCCCTGGTCGCGGGGGTGCGGCAGTCCGGGATGGCGGTCGAGCTGACCTTGACGGGACAGCCCCGCCACGTCCCGCCCGGCGTCGAACTCGCCGCCTACCGGGTGGTACAGGAAGCGCTGACGAACACCGTGAAGCACGCGAGCGGCGCGTCCGCGGCAGTGACCGTCGAATATGCCGCCGCCCAGCTGCGCGTGGAGGTCGTCGACACGGGTGGCCGCCCGAGCGCCGCCGCGACCGCTGGCAACGGGCGCGGACTCATCGGACTGCGCGAGCGCCTCGCCGTCTACGGTGGAACCCTGCACACCGGCCCCCGACCCCGCGGCGGCTTCCGCGTCACCGCACTGGTACCCCTGGAGGCACCGTGACCGAGCCGCTGCGCGTGGTGGTCGCCGACGACCAGACGCTGGTGCGTACCGGCTTCAGGATGATCCTGGCGTCCGAGGGCATCGAAGTGGTTGCCGAAGCGGACAACGGCGTTGAGGCCGTCGACGCGGTCAGGCGCACCCTGCCCGACGTGGTCCTCATGGACATCCGAATGCCGGAAATGGACGGCCTGGAGGCCACCCGGCGCATCCTCAGCGGCACCGATATGGGCGCAGACGGCCTGCGCGTGATCATCCTGACCACCTTCGACCTCGACCGGTACGTCTACGCCGCGCTGTCCGCCGGAGCCAGCGGCTTCCTCCTCAAGGACGTCAGCCCCGAACGCCTCACAGCCGCCGTCCGCATGGTACGCACCGGCGACGCACTGCTGGCCCCTGCCATCACCCGGCGCCTGGTCGAGCGGTTCGCCCGCCGAGACTCCGCTACTGCAGCGGTCCACCGAGACCTCGCCGCGCTCACCCCGCGCGAACTCGAAGTGATGCGCCTGCTCGCCCGGGGACTGAGTAACTCCGAGCTCGCCGACCGCCTCCGTCTCTCCGAGGCGACCGTCAAGACCCACGTCTCCCGCATCCTCGCCAAGCTCGGACTGCGCGATCGCGCCCAAGTTGTCGTCGTCGCCTACGAAACAGGCCTGGCCAGCGTCGGCGGAACCGAGCCCGCTTCGCCGCCGCTCACCGATCGACAGCAAATGTGACCAGCCGCTGCACCGTGTCCGAACGCCCTCAGAGCAGTGTCACATTCCCATACGATCTCCAGCAGGCTTGTCGTCCAGCTCTTCCACAGCACGGAGTCCGGGCACCGTGGTGGAAGCAAGGTTCAGGCGGGCGTCCATGTCGAGGTTTACCTCACCGTACGGGCGCACGTGGGACCAGAACAGCGGGGTCAGGAGTAAGGCGGACTCAACCCTGCCCGGCGATCGGAGCATCGAGCTGAACTCGCGCCCACGCAGCCGGGTGGGGACGCGGAAGCCCCCCACTGGTGGCAGGCGTAAAACTGGACTGTTTCACGCAGATCCAAAGCGAGCACGTGCCATCTGGGCAAAGCGGGCGTCTGAGCCAAGGCTGTCAGAGAGGGGGCGGTGGATCCGCTTGGCGGCGAGCTCGTCGGCCGGCGCCTGCGGTGCGGGCGCGGGCTCATCGGCGGCGGCCTGCGGCTCAGGCTCGGGCTGGTCGTCGTTGCCAACGTCGGCTGCGGCTGCGGCCTGGATGGTCGCCTCGGTGCCGGGCTCCCAGGGGCGTTGTCGGCGATTGCCTCGGCAAGTAGTTCGTATTGTCTTATTGACGATAAATGGGGTGCCGTGCCAAGCTGACTCAACATCAAACTGTCGCTGAGACAGCCCTTTCGGCCTCTCGTCGCGACTGCTCCACCCACTGCTTGCGCCTGGGACCGCTGCCCGCACGCCACCGCTCGGCCCGCCTGCGCGCGCCGCCGCACCTTATGGAGACTCCATGGCCCAAGCCCGTACCCCGCAGCCTGCCTTGGACGCGCGGGGCACTGACCGGGCCGTCGGCGTGCTGCTCGGCGCGGCCGTGGGCGACGCGTTGGGCGTGCCCTACGAGTTCCAGACGCGGCTGCGCGAGGACCAGCAGCCGCGGATGATCGGCGGCGGCCTGGGACCGTACGAGCCCGGCGAGTACTCCGACGACACCCAGATGCAGGTGTGCATCGCCCAGGTCGCGGCCACCGGGGCGGACCTGCGCACCCCGGAGGCCCTTGACGCGATCGCCGCCAACTTCCAGGGCTGGCTGAGCGGCGGCGCCAGTGACGTCGGCTCGCAGACCCGCACCGTCCTGACCACCGCCGGCCGGGCCGGCGGAGCGCCGGGCGCGGCGCTGCTGGATGCCGCCCGCAGCTTCACCGCCGGCACCGATCGCGCCGCCGGGAACGGCTCGCTGATGCGCACCGGGATCGTCGCCCTGACCCACCTGGGCGACGTCGCGGCGATGGCCGAGGCCGCCATCGCCGTCAGTGCGCTCACCCACCCGGATCCGGACTGCGCCGACGCCTGCGTGCTGTGGTGCTCCGGCATCCGCACCGCGGTGCTTGAGGGCACGTTCGACGGCGTGCGCGCCGGTTTGGACCTGATACCCGCGGAGCGCCGGGCGATGTGGGCCGAGCGGCTCGATGAGGCGGAGGACAAGGCGCCGCACCACTTCGGCAACAACGGCTGGGTCGTTCACGCGCTCCAGGCCGCCTGGTCGGCGATCACCCGCACCGCCGTGCCCGAGTTGAGCCCTGCCGAGGGCAGCTTCCCTGCCCAGCACCTGCGCCTCGCCTTGGAGGCGGCGGTGCGGGCCGGGACGGATACCGACACCGTCGCGGCGATCGCGGGCGCCCTGCTCGGCGCGCGGTGGGGCTGCTCCGGCATCCCGCTGGCCTGGCAGCAGGCCGTCCACGGCTGGCCCGGCCTCAGCGGGGTCGACCTGGTCCGCCTTGCGGTGCTCACCGCCCGCGGCGGGATCGATGACGCCCAGGGCTGGCCCTCGTCGCCGCGCATGGCCGTCGGCGACCACCGCAGCTTCGCCATACCCCACCCGCACGACCCCGGGGTGATTCTGGGCAATCTGGCCCTGACCCAGGCCGGCGAGCCGGTCCCCGTCGACGCCGTGGTCTCGCTGTGCCGGGTCGGTACGGACCCGATCCTGCCCGGTGCCGACGTCGAGCACGTCCGGGTCTGGCTGGTGGACAGCCAGGGGGCAAACGCCAACCTCCACTACGTTCTGGACCAGGCCGCCCGCCAGGTGCAACGGCTGCGTCAAGAGGGCAAGCGGGTCCTGCTCCACTGTTTTGCCGGGCAGAGCCGCACCCCGGCCGTCGCCGCGATCTACAGCCACCTGGCAACCGGCGCCGACCCCAATACCGCGCTGAAGGACCTGCGCCGGGCGCTGACCGGCGGCTGGCATCTCGAGGCGCACCCCGAGATGTATGACGCGGTGTATGAACTGGAGCAGCAGCTGCTGGAGGAGCCGGGGCCGGGCGACGATGCCGAGCAGAAGCAGCGCAGGCAGTTCCTGAAGGAGAAGGGAGCGGCGTCCCGGGCGCGCGGGATGCTGCTCGGCCTGGCGCTGGGCGACACGCTGGGCGCCGCCCGGGGCAAGCTGCCGGCCGACGGCCCGCTGCAGGCCCGGGTCAGCACCCAGTTGGCCTGCTTCACCGCCGAGGGAACGATCCGCGCGTTCGTGCGCGGCGACCACAAGGGCCTCTGCCATCCCCCATCGGTGGTGTGGCACGCCTACTGCCGGTGGGCCGCCCTGCAGGGGATCGAGGCGCGGCGCTGGGCATGGGAAAACAACACGCCGGACGGCTGGCTCGCCCAGGTGCCCGTGCTGGCCGAACGGCGTGGTGCCGCACCGGCAACCGTGGCCGCCCTGTCCAAGATCGAGCAGGGCACCATAGACAGGCCGACGACGACCAGCCGCGGCTGCCATGCACTCACCCGCACCCTCCCGCTCGCCGTAGCCGTCGCCGGGAGAGACCCGGGGTACTGGGTCCGACAGGCCCGCGAGATCGCCGCGCTCACCCACGGCGACAGAGCCGCGCAGTCCGCAGCAGCCCACGCGACCGCGCTCCTGAGCCACTGCCTTACCGGCGAACGGGTCCAGGACACCCTGCAGGCGGGGTTGTCCGCCCTGCCCTCTCTCGACGAGGACCTCACTGACACCGAGCACAGCCAACTCACGGCAGCACTCCGTCAGGGCCAGGACCATCCCGCGGACGCCCGACGGCTCGCACGGCTCGCGCCGGACGCCACCGCGCCGTCGGCACTCCTCGGCGGCCTCTACACCGCCGCCTCCTTCCCCGACCGCGCCGACCTCGGTGCCGCACTGCGCTTCGCCGCCGAGGCGCCCGACGGCGACTCGGTTGCCTGCGTGACCGGTGCGCTGCTCGGAGCGGTGCACGGCGCCGAGGCGCTGCCCATCGACTTGGTGAGCCGCCACGAACTGGCCTGGGTCCTCGACACCCTGGCCCGCGACCTCGTCGCCCAGCTCACCGACCGGCCGGGCGGCACCGAGTACACCAGCGGCTGGGACCGGCACTGGTGGAACCGCTACCCCGGCTGGTGACCCGCCGGCTCCTCTCTCGAGGACGTCGACCGCGCCATCGGCTCCCCGCTCGTCGATCTCGGTGACCGGCGTGGCGAAAGTGTGCGCGCCGGTGTTGTCCGCCTCCAGGGCGGTGAGGTCCGGGACGGGGTGGTCGGTGCGAATGCGCACGTTGCGGTCGACGGCGAGTACGTCCGCGACGTTTGCTCGGCTCAGCAGGAGGCGGGCCATGGTGCCGGTGCCGGCCGTAACCGGCCTGCCAGTCCGGGATACGCCTCGCCTACCGACCGAGGCTCGTCCACACCCGGTCGCCAACTGCTACGTCGTCGGCCCCGCAAGCGCGAACTACGTCGCCAAGCTCGCGACGGGCATCGCCGACAACCAAGCACTGACGCAAGTGAGCGAGGCGCTCGGCACGATCGACGTTCCCGTCGTGGTGTTCCCGCGGGTCAACGCAGCACACGTACGGCACCCAGCGTGGGAAAGGCATGTCGCGGCCCTACGGAAGGCGGACGTAGAGCTCATCCACGGTCCTGACGTCTGGCCGCTCTATGAACCCCGCGAAGGGCCAGCAGTTCGACAGCTCCCCTGGGCTGCGATCATGGAGTCCATCCAGCACGTGACGGCCCGGGCTGCTCGACACTCGCTTTAGGAGTTCTAGCAACTGAACGGCCCGCCTGGGCGCCAAACCGATGACACAGCACGGTGAGTGGCCCAAGAGTCGCTCAGGAGCGATCGAGTGTGCTGACGTTGCCGTCAGACACTGCCGTCACCACAACTTGCTGATCGATGGGGCCAAGCGCTTAGAAGGCGCTTGGCGGGTTGGGTGTCATACCCCTGCTGACCTGCTCCTCTTCCCGTGCTTGGCGTCTCGTCGACCGGCCTTCGGCACGCATTCGACAGGCGGCAGAGGCCGGGCTAACAGCGCGTCTCGCAGCCTTGGGCGGATAACAAAAGGCGTCCGGTGCGGTGCATCGCAAGGCGGCCGAACAGCGTCGCACTGGGCCGTACTCGGCTGATTGGCCAACGAAGCGAGGTGCCGGTGCCGTGCGTCGCGGGCATCGGAGGTCTTCGACCTGTGATCATGGAGCGTTCGTTGAAGGTCCAGGTCGTGGGGCGCCGCCGTGTGACGCTCGCGGGAACGCGCTGTAGGTGATGTGGTGAACTGGTTGGCCTCGCTGCCGACGGTGGTATTGGTTGTTGGCTGGCTCTTCCTTGCCCTACTGGTCGCGGCCGTGGCGCGGGTCGGCGTCCGGGCGCTCGTACCGGTCGGGGAACAGGATCGGGTGCCCCAGATTGCCATGCCCCTGATGCCTACACTCGGCGCCGCCTTCGCGATCTTTGCGGCACTCTCGCTGGCCAGCGAGGCCAGCTACCTGCGCGCAGCAGAGCAGTTGGTGAGCGACGAGGCGGCCGCAGCCTCCCGCCTGGCGTGGTCGGCGACAAGTCCGCGAGTCCAGTCGGAGCCGATCCATTCGGCACTGCTGGACTACCTGCAGGCCACGCGTGTCAGGGAATGGGAGGGTGCGGCAGCGGCGTCCGGTGACGACCCGGCCACCGCTCACGCGATCGCACGGCTGGAGCGGAGCGTGCGTGCCGAGGCGGCCCGGCCCGAGCTGGGAACCCCGGCGAGCACGGAGCTGCTGGTTTCCCTGGACAGCGTCACCAATAGTCGTCGCGCACGCGTTGCGGCTGCCTCGCGCGACGTACCCGCGCTCTACGTTGTCACGCTTGTGGTCGGCGGACTGGCCTTGATCGTGAACGCCGGCGCACTCACCTTCCGCAGCAGCCTGCGAACGTCACTGCTCGTTCTGGGCGTTGCGAGTGTGGTCGGGCTGAGCCTGGCGTTGCTCTTCGCACTCACCGCGCCCTGGAGTGGACCGCTCACCGTGAGTGGGCATCCACTCGACGTCATCATCGGGGACCTGAAGTCCGGCTTCTTCGAAGGCGGGTCTTAGGCGGCGGGCGGGATCAGTGCGCCGACGGCGAAGCTTGTTCGCGGCCCGGACGACGCCCCACGACGATCTCCAAGATCGACCCTTGGAGGCAGCCTGGCGGGCAACGGATGGCGGATCAATTCGGGTTAACCATCCGAGCCGAGCCACTAGATGCTCCTGGGGCACACCTGGGGGAAGGGACCTCGGGAACGCCGCGGGATTTGAACCCACGACCCCTTCGCTCCGAATAAGGTCCGGGTGGAGTCCGAACCTGGTCTCGCCGACATCTATGCAGGTCAGACCCTTGGTATGGCGTGCTCTCCGTAGGTTCTGGAGTCGCACCGGGAGAAGATCTTCTCCCAGATTTCTCCCAGCCGCGGAGCGTTCCCGGGCCAGCAGGCGGCGCGCCGGCAGATTTGCAGGCCGCGCTGGGAGCCTGCCCTGACCTGCCGTTTCCCGGCCCGAGGGCGCCCTCGCCCCACACCCGTCCCACGGTGAACTGCGCTGCGACCTGGGTGAAGCGCGCTCGAAGGCAAGTCCTGACTCACCTCGGCTGGACTTTCGTCCGGCTCCGAGGCGCGAGATCCTGGTACTCCGACCGTGGACCAGCGAACAAATGCGGGCTGGCGCGCCTCTCACGCGTCGTAAAGCCCACCTCATGCTCATACGGCCCTCGGCGCGACGGGTACCGTCGCGCCTTCTCGAAGGAGGCCGGGCGATGAATCTCCTGTCGTACCGTGACCGTAGAAGCGCGACACCACCGCCGCGGCTCCCCGGCCGGGCCAGGAACGCACGAAGACTGAGCACTGCTGCCGCTGTGGCGGCGATGCTGCTGGCGGGCTGTGGCACGGGCGCCCCCAAGGTGGCCCCGCACTCCAGTGGTCCCGGCGTGTCCCTCGCCCCGCCCGCCACGCCTTCCCACTCCCGTTCGACCTTCGCTCCGGCCCTCACCTCCCCCGCCACCGCGTGCACCAACAGCACGAAGCTGGCCGGGTGGTCGAACCGCCGGCTGGCCATGCTGACCATCGCCGTCCCAGTGTCGGAGACCTCGGTGTCCGACGTCACTTCCGAGGTGAGCGCGGGTGCGGGCGGTGTGCTGCTGTTCGGCAGTAAGGCGCCGTCCGACCTCGGCTCCCGGCTGACCGCCCTGAAGTCCCATGTACCCGGCCACCTGGGCCTGCTGGTGATGACCGACGAGGAGGGCGGCGGCATCCAGCGCATGGCGAACCTCGTCGGATCCCTGCCCTGGCCCGCGTACATGGGCACACACTGGACCCCGGCCCAGATCCAGCAGAACGTCACGAAGGTCGCCACCAAGATGGCGGCCGCCCAGGTCAACATGGACCTCGCGCCGGTGGTCGACGTCGACGGCAAGAACGTGGCCCCCAGTCGGACCAACCCCGACGGGTGGCGGTCCTTCAGCGGCAGCACCTCGGTGGTCTCCAAGGACGGTGTCGCGTACATGAACGGGTTGCGCGCCGGGCACGTGATACCTGTCGTCAAGCACTTCCCGGGCCTTGGCGGCTCCAGCTACAACTCCGACTTCGGCCCTGCCCACACCCTGCCCTGGTCCACCCTGCAAAAGGTGGGCATCCCGCCGTTCACAGCGGCCATCAAGGCCGGTGCCCCGGCCATCATGGTCTCCAACAACATCGTGCCGGGCCTGGGCACCAATCCGACGAGTCTGTCACCCACCGCCATCAGCTCCGAGCTGCGCGGCAAGCTGGGATTCAAGGGGCTGGTGGTCACCGACTCGCTCAGCGCCAAGGCGATCTCCGCCGCCGGCTTCAGCGTCCCCGCCGCCGCCGTCCAGGCCCTGCGCTCCGGCGCCGACATGGTCATGTTCGACCTGGGGAGCAACGTCAGCACCCAAACGTCCTCGATCGCCACGGCGATCACCAATGCGGTGGTCGGCGGACACCTCTCCCGCAGCCGCCTCATCGACGCGGCGGGGCACATCCTGGCCGTCCGGCACGTGAATCTCTGCTCCTGAGCGCGAGCGGAGCGCAAGGAGCTCTTGGCTCACCCGACTGCCCAGTGGGAGGCGCCCCTTGATGCCCGGCCGGCCATGTGTCCACGTCACCTGCGGCGCGGTACATCCGCACCGCACGCTCACGCAACTCCAGCGGATACTTCCTCGGTGCAGGCATCGTCAGAGTTCCTCTCATGAGTCCCATCTGACCCGCTGTCACACAGCTCCGCATCTCGGGGGAAGCTCAGGGCGCCTCAGGCGTGGACACCCCTGCGTTCAACCATGTGGTGATGCAGGTGTGCCGAAGGTCGTACGGTCGGCCGCCGAGGATCGACGCCCGACCACCCACCGAAGCTGATAGAGGCGCCCGGGTCCTCGGTTGCCGAGGAACTCAACCGGGTGAACCATGGCATAGGTACGGTTTCTCACGCTTCGAGCAATGAGGATGGGGTTTTCGTCGAGGCTTGCACGTGCGACCTGTGGAGGACTCATGTATACGACTCGATCCCGTGCCCGTTTCGCCGCCGTCTGCGCCACCACCCTGTGCGTCATGGGTGCCACGTCGCTCCCGGCCCTCGCTTCGTCGTCGTTCTCGCCGTCGGCGGTCTCCACCCTGGACAGGCAGCTCCTGACCGCGGCCCACCAGGGAAACCTGTGGGAGATCACGACCAGTCAGCAAGGTCAGAGCGCCGCGACCACCGCCTGCGTCAAGCGGGCCGGCGCCGACTTCATCCGTGACCACAGCGCCCTTGATGCCGGTGTCGTCAAGACCGCGGCAGAACTCGGCGTGGCACTGCCGTCCGGGCAAACGGGCGCGCAGCTGACGCAAACCGCCGTCCTCAAGTCCCTCGCCGGGACGCCCGCGTACGATGCCGCGTGGCTCAAGGCCCAGTACCCCGCCCACGTGCAGACCCTCGCGCTCATCGACAAGGAGATCGCCTCGGGCACCAACCCGCTGGTGAAGTCCCTGGCCAAGAGCGCGCGCCCGGTGGTCGCACGCCACACCCAGATGGTCAACCACGGCGTGTGCCACGCGTAGGCACCCGCCGGCTCACGGACGTGATCTCAGCCCACTGATGTGCGCCTTCGGGGGGATCACGATGCGGAGTTGGGGACGCCGGGGCTTTGCGCGTATGAAGTCGATTTCGGACGCCATGTCGCGATCGCCCTTGGACGTGATGGTGCCGACTTACAGTGAACCGTTCCGGGTTCGGTAGGGACTCGATCATTTGAGAGGATCGAGTCATGGCACGTCTTTCCCAGTACCCGCTTGAGCTGCGCCGTCGTGCGGTGCGGATGGTCGCCGAGGTGCGGCCCGACTACGACACCGAGTGGGCGGCGATGAAAGCGGTCGCCGCGAAGCTCGGCATCGGCACGACCGAGACACTGCGGAAGTGGGTGCGGCAGGACCAAGTCGATGCCGGTGCCCGGCCGGGCATGACGACAGAGGAGTCCGCGCAGGTCAAGGCGATGAAGAAGGAGATCGCCGAGCTGAAGCGGGCGAACGAGATCCTGAAGGCCGCGGCGAGTTTCTTCGCGGCCGAGCCCGACCGGCCACACACACGCTCGTGAACTTCATCGACGAGCACCGGGACCGCTTCGGCGGAGTCGAGCCGATCTGCCGTGTTCTGACCGACCACGAATGCAAGATTGCCCCTTCCACCTACTACGCCCACCACAAGCGCCGGGCGGCACCGTCGGCCAGGACCGTGCGGGACGCCGAGCTGAAGGAACGGATCAGCGAGGTCTTCGCGGCCAACTACCGTGTCTACGGGGCACGAAAGATCTGGCGTGAGCTCAACCGGCAGGGCCACGCGGTGGCCCGCTGCACCATCGAACGCCTCATGCGCGAGCTGGGCATCGCCGGTGTGGTCCGCGGCAAGAAGGTGATCACCACGCTGCCCGGCGGGCAGGCCGGGAGGGCGCCGGACCTGGTGGACCGAGACTTCGTCGCCGACTCCCCGAACCGGTGCTGGGTCGCGGACTTCACCCACGTGATGACCTGGGCCGGTGTCGTCTACGTCGCGTTCGTCGTGGACACCTTCTCCCGCCGCATCGTCGGCTGGTCCGCGGCCACCGTGAAGGAAACGGTGTTCGTCCTGGACGCACTGGAGATGGCAATCTGGCAACGCGACCGCGAACAACACCCCATCCAGCCAGGCGAGTTGATCCATCACAGCGATGCCGGGTCGCAGTACACCAGTTTCCGGCTCGCCGAGCATCTGGACACCGCCGGCATCGCCGCCTCGATCGGATCCGTCGGCGACGCGTATGACAATGCCCTGATGGAGAGCACGATCGGCCTGTTCAAGACCGAGCTGATCAAGCCCCGACGCCCCTGGAAGACACTGTCCGACGTCGAGCTCGCCACCGCCGAGTACGTCGACTGGTACAACCACCGACGACTCCATGGCGAGATAGGTCACGTCCCACCCGTCGAATACGAAGCCCTGCACTACCTGGCCACCACAAAACAGCAGGTCACACACAACGTCTGAGATCTCTACCGAACCCGGAACGGTTCATAGTGATGTTCCGGCGAAGAACTTGGGGGGACGTTGTTCGAAGAGAAGACGTACAAGAGGTGCACCTGTCACGGGCCGCTGTTCAACAGGGACGGCGACCCCGTCCTCACCGACGCCGGCGAGCACAAGACCGGCCGCCTGGACCGCAACTGCCCGCGGCTCACGGAGCGCAACCACGGCTCGTGGTTCTACCAGATCGAGCTCGAGCGCAGCGGCGACGGCGAGCGCAAGCGGGCCCGCGAGGGAGGCTTCCGTACCCAGGAAGAGGCCGCGCGTCAGGCCGAGGAAATATGGCGAGCCTCCAAAGCCGGCGTGAACGTCCTGTCGGACGAGACCGTGGCCCAGTTCCTCACCCGCTGGATCAAGAAGAAGAAGGCCGGACTCAAGCGGACCACCGCCCACGAGTACGAGCGGGACATCGAGCTGTACCTGGCCCCCCACCTCGGCGCATTGAAGCTGCGCGACCTGCGCGCCCGACACTGCCAGGCCATCTTCGACTGGATCATCACAGACAACGAACGGCGCGTGGAACACCGGACCCGCGTGCAGGAACTCCAGGCAACTGCCGAAGCCGCGTCCCAGGCATGGCGAACCGCGCCGGTCGCCACCCTGACCGAAAAGAACGAGCGCGCCCGACTGCGCGCCATCTGGACAACCGCCCGCGACCAGCACCTGGCCCAGCGCCAGCGCCTGCGGCGGGCCACCGGCCCAGCCACCATGCTCAGCATCAAGACCACCTTGTCCTCCGCGCTCAGCGACGCCCTCAAGGAGGAGCTGATCGCCAAGAACTACGCGGCGTTCCTCACCCTCCCCAAAGTCGTCAAGCCCCGCGCACTGGCATGGACCGCCCCGCGCGTCGCCAGCTGGCAGCGCACCGGCCAGAAGCCGTCGCCAGTCATGGTGTGGATCCTGGAGCAAACCGCTCAGTTCCTGGACTTCATCGTCATGGACCGGCAATTCGCCGCCTGGCATCTGATCCTCTTCCACGGCCTGCGCCGCGGCGAACTGGCCGCGCTCACCTGGGACGAAGTCGACCTGGACGAGGAAGTCATCCACATCACCGAGCAACTGGTGTCGATCTCCTCCGAGATCCACGAGGACACCCCGAAAGCCGACAGCATCCGGGACATCAAGCTCAACCGCGACTCGGTGAGCCTGCTCAAAGCGTGGCGCAAGAAGCAGCGCACCGAGCGCGCCGAGTGGGAAAAGCACAAGGCCTGGAAGGACTCGGGCAACAGGGTCTTCACCCGGGAAGACGGCGAGGTGTACCACCCACAGGCCCTCTCCGACCGCTGGGTACGGCTCGTCAAGCTGTCCGGCCTGCCGCCGATCCGACTCCACGACGGCCGCCACGAGGCCGCGAGTCTCGCGCTGGCCGCCGGCGTCGCCCCCAAGGCCGTCCAGGCGATGCTGGGACACTCCTCGATGCGGATGACGACCGACACCTACCAGACGGTGCTACCCGAGATGCATGCCGCGACCGCCTCGGCCTCCCTCAACCTGATCGCCGCGTTCCGCGCCCAGAAGAACAAGAAGGCCACAAAGAAGGCAAAGAAGAAGGGGAAGAAGGCGCCCAAGGGACAGGGCAAAGAGGCGGCCTGACGGGAGTGGGGGCCCCTCTCCCGCACGGAGGCCCCCTTCTGGCCCCCTTGAACCCTCATCGGACCCAATCGACAAGTGGTTTAGACCAAAAGCCGATCAAGGAAATGACAAATGTCCAGGCCACAGGGTATAGCCTCGGTCTTTCCTCATGAGGATCTGCGGGATGGGAATCCGAGCTCAACGCTTCCTCACGGCGTTCGTCAGGTGAATGGATGACTCGACCTGTGCATCAGCCCATCGAGTTCGACCCGAAGGACGGCAGCCGGGGTGCGCTGCCGTCGTGGCCTGCCCGGACACCCGCCCTGTGGATCGTGGACGCCGCGCGGCACGGTGATCGTGCGGAGCGGCTCGCCCCCGGGATCCTCGATGCCGGGGAACAGCGGCGCGCCGAGAGCTTTGCCGCATCGGCCGACCGCCGCTGCTACGTCGCGGCCCATGTGGCGCTGCGGATACTGCTCGGTGCCCGGCTGGGCGTCGAACCCCACGACGTACGGATGGTCCGCGAGCCGTGCCCGTCCTGCGGTGGACCGCACGGCCGGCCCGCGACCGACGGCGGGGTGCACTTCTCGCTCTCGCACAGCCGGGACCTGTCGTTGCTCGCGTTCGCCGCCGTGCCGCTGGGCGTCGATGTGGAGGCTGTACCGGGCAGTGAGGCGGCGGCGGAGGTCGGAGCGATGCTGCATCCGGCGGAGTCCCGGGAGTTGGCGGCGCTCCCTGCGTCGGACCGGCCCGTCGCCTTCGCCCGGGCCTGGACACGCAAGGAGGCGTATCTCAAAGGCGAGGGCATCGGGCTGGCCCGCGATCTCTCCCTCGACCATCTGGGAACCGGACCCGTGCCGCGGCCCGGGCCGGCGGGCTGGACGGTCGCCGATGTGCTGGTTCCGGGCGGCTATGCGGCCGCGGTGGCCGTCCGTGCGGCGGGGCAGTCACCGGTCGCGGACGGCCACCGGCGAAAATGAACCGGCGGGCAGAGCATGACGACCGACCGATACGGAGGAGTGGGCAGATGCCGCACGAACTAGCGGGACAGCAGGCGCGGCCGGAGGATCTCACTGATGTGGCCCGGCTGGTGACGGCGTACTACACGCTGCACCCCGATCCGGCCGTGCCGGATCAGCGGGTCGCGTTCGGCACCTCCGGCCACCGCGGTTCGTCGACGGCCACCGCGTTCAACGAGGACCACATCGCCGCGACCAGCCAGGCCATCAGCGAGTACCGGGCCTCGCAGGGCACGGACGGGCCACTGTTCCTCGGGGCGGACACCCATGCGCTGTCGGAGCCCGCTCGGGTCACCGCCATCGAGGTGTTCGCCGCCAATGACGTGACGGTGCTGATCGACTCCGCCGACGGCTACACCCCCACCCCCGCGGTGTCGCACGCGATCCTCACCCACAACCGGGGCCGTACGTCGGGTCTCGCCGACGGTGTGGTGGTGACGCCGTCCCACAATCCGCCCGGCGACGGCGGGTTCAAGTACAACCCGCCGAACGGCGGCCCGGCCGGGTCCGAGGCGACCGGCTGGATCCAGGAGCGGGCCAACGAGATCATCGCGGCCGGCATGAAGGACGTGCGGCGGCTGCCGTACGTCCGCGCGCTGGCGGCGCCGACCACCTCGACGTACGACTTCCTTGGCAGCTACGTGGCGGATCTGCCGTCCGTGCTCGACCTCGACGCGGTCCGTGCCGCCGGGGTACGGATCGGCGCGGACCCACTGGGTGGCGCATCCGTCGCGTACTGGGGCCGCATCGCCGAACAGCACCGGCTCGATCTGACGGTCGTCAATCCGCTGACCGACCCCACCTGGCGGTTCATGTCGCTGGACTGGGACGGCAAAATCCGGATGGACTGTTCCTCGCCGTACGCAATGGCGTCGCTGATCGAGCAACGCGACCGCTACCAGATCGCCACCGGCAACGACGCGGATGCCGACCGGCACGGCATCGTCACTCCGGACGCCGGGCTGATGAACCCGAACCACTACCTCTCGGTAGCCATCAACTACCTGTTCGCACACCGCGCACAGTGGCCGGCCGCGGCGGGCGTCGGCAAGACGCTGGTGTCGTCGGGGATGATCGACCGGGTCGCCGCCGATCTCGGACGGCAGCTGGTCGAGGTGCCGGTCGGCTTCAAGTGGTTCGTGGACGGTCTGGTCGACGGGTCGTTCGGGTTCGGCGGCGAGGAGTCGGCCGGTGCGTCGTTCCTGCGCCGTGACGGTTCGGTCTGGACGACCGACAAGGACGGCATCATCCTGGCGCTGCTGGCGTCGGAGATCCTCGCAGTGACGGAGAAGTCCCCGTCGGAGCAGTACGCGGCACTCACCACGCGCTTCGGTGAGCCCGCGTACGCCCGCATCGACGCCCCCGCCGATCGCGAGCAGAAGGCAGTACTCGCCAAGCTCTCGCCGGAGCAGATCACAGCCGACACGCTGGCCGGCGAACCGGTCACGGCGGTGCTCACTTCCGCTCCGGGCAACGGCGCACCGATCGGCGGCATCAAGGTGACCACGGAGAACGCCTGGTTCGCCGCCCGCCCCTCGGGCACCGAGGACGTCTACAAGATCTACGCGGAGTCGTTCCTCGGCTCCGATCACCTCGGCCGGGTGCAGGACGAGGCCGAGGCGGTCGTCTCGGCGGCCCTGGCCTGAGTCCGGTCACGAAGACAGAAGAGCCGCCTCCCGTGACCTCGGCCGCCGCGGGAGGCGGCTCTGTGGTGAAGGGTGTACGTGCCGCTGCGTCCGGGAATGGCAGCGGTGACCCACAAGCACATAAAGGGACCAATAGATAGAATTCGAGCATGGTAGACCGGCCTGTCGCGTCGACTGCGCCCGAACTTGTGCTCGAAACCGATGCAGGTCCCACGGTGATGAGTCCGAGCCGGGATTACCACGTCGGCCGCGACCCCCTGAGCGACGTCGTCATCGACGATGTCCGGGTGTCGTGGCACCACGCGGTGCTCCGGCCGGTGGACGACCACTGGTCCCTGGAGGACGAGAACAGCACGAACGGTACATACACCGGGGGCAAGCGCATCCATGAGTCGGGCGTGGGCCCCGGCAGCGTCATCCGGTTCGGTCACCCCGCGGACGGGCCGTGCGCCGTTCTGGTCGGACAGGCACCCCCGACCCCCGCGCTGCACCCGGCCGACCGCCCGTCCGCCGTCTCCATGCCCGCTGCCACCGGCACGTTCCGGCAGCCGACCACCGTGCGGCCGCGGCCCATCCATACCGTACGCATCGGCCGCAGCGCCGACAACGACCTCGTCGTCGACGACCTGACCGTCTCGCACCGGCACGCCGAACTGCGGGCACATCCGGACGGCACGTACGAGATCGTCGACCTCGGCTCGCACAACGGCACGTATCTCAACGGCCAGCTGGTCGGCCGCGCCCCGGTCGCCGCCGGCGACATCGTCGGCATCGGTCACTCCGAGTTCTCTCTGGTCGGCGACGTGCTGCAGGAGTTCGTCGACACCGGTGAGGTCTCGCTCGATGTACAGGACCTGGCGGTCACCGTGGACCGGGGCCGCAAGACCCTGCTCGACGACGTCTCCTTCCCGGTGGGCGAGAAGTGTCTGCTCGGCGTGGTGGGTCCGAGCGGCTCCGGTAAGTCCACTCTGCTCAATGCACTGACCGGCCTCCGGCCGGCCGACGAGGGCAGCGTCCTCTACGACGGCCGCGACCTCTACCACGACTACGCCGAGCTGCGCCATCGCATCGGGCTCGTCCCGCAGGACGACATCCTGCACTCCCAGCTGACCGTGCACCGCGCCCTCGGATACGCCGCCGAGCTCCGCTTCCCGCACGACACCGACCCGTCCGAACGCCGGGCCCGGGTCGCCGAAGTGATACGTGAGCTGGGTCTGGAAAAACGAACGGAGCAGCCGATCCACAGCCTCTCCGGCGGCCAGCGCAAGCGCGTCAGCGTCGCGCTGGAGCTGCTGACGAAGCCGTCGCTGCTCTTCCTCGACGAGCCGACCTCGGGGCTCGACCCCGGCATGGACCGCTCGGTCATGCATATGCTCCGGGGGCTCGCCGACGACGGGCGTACGGTCATCGTCGTCACGCACAGTGTGCTCAGCCTCGATGTCTGCGACCGGCTGCTGGTGCTCGCCCCCGGCGGGAAGACCGCCTACTACGGGCCGCCGGACGATGCGCTCCCCTTCCTCGGGTTCGAGCAGTGGCCGGAGGCGTTCGAGGCGTTCGAGAACGACCGGGACCGGAATTGGTCGGCGGAGTACCGCGCGTCCCCGTTTCACCGGCAGTACATCGCGAACTCCACCGCGCAGCCCCGGCTGCCGCAGGCCGCGGCCGCGCCGGTCGCCCCGCCGCCGAAGACCCGGAGCGGGGGCGCTCAGCTGCGGACGCTGGCCCGCCGGTACGCCGCCGCGCTGAGCGCCGACCGGACCTTCCTGGCCATCATGATCGCTCTGCCGTTCGTGATGGGCGCGATGACCCGGGCCCTGGCCGGCAGCCGGCTGACCCAGGACACGGCGATCAACGCGCTGCTGATCCTCTGCGTGGGCGCCGTACTGACCGGCGCCGCCAATGCCGTTCGGGAACTGGTCAAGGAGCGGGCGATCTATCAGCGGGAGCGTGCCGTCGGGCTGTCCAGATCGGCGTATCTGATGTCCAAAGTGGTTGTCCTGGGCACCATTACGGTGCTGCAGGCCGTGGTCCTGACCCTCGTCGGCCTGGCGGGCGTCGATCTGAACGCCCCGGGCGGCAAGGGCGTTCTTCTGCCACCGCTGGCCGAAATGACGCTGGCCGTGGCCATGTTGTCGTTCACGGCGATGATGCTCGGTCTGCTCGTCTCCGCTCTGGTGCGCAAGGAGGAGGTCACCATGCCGCTGCTGGTGCTCCTCGCGATCGTCCAGGTCGTCTTCTGCGGTGCGCTGCTGAAACTGCACGGCGTGCCCGGGTTGGAGCAGCTGGCGTGGCTGGTGCCGTCCCGGTGGGCGCTCGCGGCGATGGGCGGGACCATCGGGCTCGGCAGGATCGTGCCGGGAAAGGTGAGCTCGGATCCGCTGTTCGACCACTCCGCGGCAACGTGGCTGCTGAACATGGGGATGCTGGTGGTGCTGTCGGTCGTCTTCGGACTGGTGGTGGCGCGGCTGCTCCGCCGGCACGAGCCCGTCATCATGCGGAAGTAGCGGAGGCGGGAGCCCATGGCGACACCGGAGTTCCGCCCCACACATGTAGTCCCCCCGGACGGGATGTCCGCCTGGGAGGCACCCGACATGTCCCGGCCGACCGAGCCGCTCGACCCGCTGCTTCCCGTCCAGCTGGTCGGCCGGCGCGGCGACTGGGGGCGGATCCTCTGCTCGAACGGCTGGTCGGCATGGGTCGACGGCCGGCTGCTCGTCTCCGTACCGCACGGTCCGCCGGAGCCCGGGCAGCCACTCGCGCGCACCGCGGATCCCCGGCCGCTGATGGCGCAGGTCCAGGAGTCGCTGGCCCGGTACCGGGGCGCCGCGGAAGAGCTGGCCGAGGGCCGGATCGACGGGGAGACCTTCCGCCGTCGTACCCAGGGGCTGCGGGTGGGCATGGTTGTCGACGGCGAGGCGGTGTGGCTGTACGACGCCGAGCACGAGCGCTGGGTGTACTCCGACGGGACACAGCTGAGTACGTACGCGGCCTCGGCCGGTCCGGCCCGCCCGAGCGAGGCCCCCGTGGACCGCGGGACCGACGAGGTGCACGCACCGGAGCCTGAGCCGACGCAGATCGTCGACCCCGCGCAGCTGGCCGGATCCCGCCCGGCGGATCCCGCCGATGCCGAACCGACGCAGCTCCTGCAGTCCGTCGACGAGCCCGGGCCGGAGACCGCGCATCCGCCCACCCGGACGGGTGACGCATGATGTCCCCCGCCCCCGCGCCGAACGCCCCGCACTCCCCCGACCCGCGGCAGGACACGGCGCTGCCCGTGGGCCGACCGTCCGATCTGCTCGGCAGGCAGATCGCGGGTTACCGGGTGGAGAGCGAGATCGGCCGCGGCGGCATGGCGGTCGTGTACCGCGCCAAGGATCTGCGGCTGGACCGGACGGTCGCGCTCAAGCTGCTCGCCCCCGAACTCGCCCGCAACGACACCTTCAGGAAGCGGTTCACCCATGAGTCGAGGGTCGCCGCCGCGATCGACCATCCGCATATCGTGCCGGTCTTCGAGGCCGGGGAGACCGAGGGCCTCCTCTACATCGCGATGCGTTACGTCGCCGGCCAGGACCTGCGCGCCCTCATCGACCGTCAGGGGCCGCTGCCGATCGCGGCGGCGGTCCGGATCGCCGCGCAGGTGGCGTCCGCGCTCGACGCCGCACACGACCATGACCTGGTGCACCGTGACGTCAAACCCGGCAACATCCTGGTTGCTGCGGGCACGGACAGCGACCACCCGGAGCATGTGTACCTCACGGACTTCGGGCTGACGAAGAAGTCGCTGTCGCTGACCGGGTTCACCTCGGTGGGCCAGTTCGTCGGCACGCTCGACTACGTGGCGCCCGAACAGATCTCCGGCCGCCCGGTGGACGGCCGGTGCGATGTCTACAGCCTGGCCTGTGTGGTGTTCGAGACGATGGCCGCAGTACCGCCGTTTCAGCGGGACGACGACATGGCACTGTTGTGGGCCCATCAGTTCGACCCGCCGCCGCCGCTGACCGGCCGGCGCCCCGATCTTCCGCCCGCCGTCGACGACGTCCTGGCGAAGGCCCTGGCCAAGAGCCCTGACGACCGGTACGACTCCTGTCTGCAGTTCGTCGCCGCGCTGCGCTCGGCAGCGCGGAGCACGGTGCGGAAGGACCATCCGCCGACGCAGGTGGACCAGCGAATCGGTGCATGGGCCACCGGGCCCGAACCACCGCCCGCGCCGCCGCACTGGGCGCTTCCCGTTTTCCCGGGGTTCGTACGCTGAGGGCTGTAATCCCTGGTGGAGCGCACGGCGTCGGACGCAGTGCATCGCAAAGGGGGAGGGGCGTCCTCGTACGGGGCGTATTCGGGCGTTACGACAACACAGCGAGGCGCCGTAGCTGTTGTCGTGCGCCCGCCAGGGATTACGGGACAGCCCTTGGCGGTGGTCGCGCCCGTCTCAGCCGTTCGTCGGCACTTCTCCGCGCCGGTCGACCCTGGAGGCGAGCAGACCGCCGAGGAATCCGGTGACCAGGCCCCAGAGGGCGGCGACAGCAAGTGCGGACCACAGCCGCGGTCGCAGCGTCAGCTCCCCGCCGAGGCCGCCGCCGAGGTCTCCGATGCCGAGCAACGACACGCCGTAGTGCGCGGAGACCCTCGCGACGAGACAGATGGTCAGCACGGTGAGGACGAGCGCCACCGCCATGTGGACGGCATGCTGCCAGGGCCGTATCCGGGCCGGTGAGCGGACCGCCATGAGGCACGCGGCAGCCACGGTCAGCACCGCGGCGGCGACGACCAGCCACCACGCCCGTCCGTCGTGCTCGGCGAGCGTGGAGACATTGACCGTGGAGATGTCCGGCGTACGCAGTACCGAGTCGAGCATCTGCGGCATCGGCAGCCCGAAGGGGCCGTCCACCTTCCCCTCCCAGGACGCGCCGAGCCCCAGCGTGTAGGCGAGCCAGACGAGGTTCGGCAGCCCCAGGAGGATCACGGCGAACGTGTCGGCCGGGTGCCCCCGGACAACCATGACGACGAGTGCGACCACCAGTCCCACGACGACGTACCCCAGCAGCAGGGCGACCATTGCGTACGCGGCCGGGCGCACCGACTCCTGGAAGCGCAGGAGGCGGCCCGGGAGCGGCGCGCTGCGCGACACGAGCAGGGCCAGGACGAGGATGGCAGCCAGCCAGAGCAGTCCGAGTACGAGGGTGAGGAGGATATCGGCCCCGAACCCGACCTTCGGGGAGACGCCCAGCAGCTCCGCGATGGCCGCGTCCGTCGCGTTGCGGACGGAAATGTCGAAGCTCGCTCTGGCCAGCACCGACAGGCCGATGAGGACCAGTGCCCACAGCACCGCCACCCGGGCGGCCCAGCCGGCCAGTTCGCGCGTGCCCGCGACGGCACGGTGGCGCAGCGGCCGCAGAAATCCCGCGGCGATCACCAGGGCGCCGGCCAGGGTCACCGACAGCGGAAGCACCGAGAACTCCGCATGGGTCCTGGCGAGGTCCCCCACGTTGCCCGAGAGCTCGACGGAGCCGCCTGCCGCCATCACGACGACGGCCGCGACGACGCGCGGGAAGGCGCTGCCGGGCAGGCCGGCCGCGCCCGCCGCCCAGAGGCCGAGGGCGGCCGTGGCGACCATGACCACCAGCCCGGCGAGCACCGTCAGAAGGGCGTGACCCCAGCCGTGCGCGGGTCTCGGCGCACGGCTGCGGTCGCTGGATGCCTGTTGGCTCACGCTGCCACGCTAGGCAGACGCGGGGCGGACCGCCCCTTGGGAGGGGCCGTCAGCGTCAGCTTGCGAGGCGCGCGGTACGCGCGCACACAATGAGCACACGCGGGAAGAAGGGGGACTGATCCTTACGTGGGGAAGAAGAGGCCGTGAGCAGCCAACCGCCGTCGTCCGACCGCCCGACAGGCCCCCCTGCCGGCCCGCTCTCGGGCCCCACGCAACCGGCGTCCGTGCCGCCACCGCCCGGTACTCCGTCCGGCTCCGGCGGCGGGCCGCCGAGCAGCGGAGGCTCCGGCGGCGCGGGCGGGTCTTCAGGGCCCGGCGGCCCGAGCGGGTCCGCGGGCGGCCCCGGCCGCCCGTGGTGGCAGTCCGTGCCCAAGGTGGCGACGATCGCCGCCGTGATCGTCGCCGTGGCCGTGATGGCCGTCGTCTTCTTCATCCGCCCCGACGGCGGTTCGAAGGCGCGCGGCGAAATCTTCCTGCAGCCGGCAGGATCGGCCGGACAGGACCCGTTCACCGACTCGACGGCGCGGAGCAGCGCCCCGGCGACACCGACCACGGCGCCCACCCCGACCAGGACCGGGGTGGGCGTCACGCAGGGCGTGGACGGCTCGACCCCCGGTCTGTACGGCGGGACCCGCAAGGTCGCCAGCTGCGACGTGGAGAAACAGATCAAGGCGCTGACGGCCGAACCGGACAAGAACAACGCCTTCGCCGGGGTACTGGGGATCGATCCGACCGACGTCCCCGCCTACCTGCGGGCGCTGACCCCCGTCCAGTTGCGGTTGGACACGCGGGTCACCAACCACGGGTTCCGGGACGGCTCCGCCACCAGTTATCAGGCGGTGCTTCAGGCCGGAACGGCCGTGCTCGTCGACGACCGCGGCGTACCGCGGGTGCGCTGCGCGTGCGGCAATCCGCTGCTCGAGCCGGTCCCGTTGAAGGGCAGTCCCGAGGTGAAGGGTGAGCCCTGGCCCGGGTACCGTTCCTCGAACGTCGTGGTGGTGGAGCCCGCACCGCGCGTGGTGAAGAAGTTCGTCATGTACGACCCGAAGAGCGGCAACTGGTTCACTCGCGATGCGGGTGACACCGGCGGCGGCGACAAGAAGACGAAGCCGCCCGCCGAGCACACGCCGTCGCCCTGCCCGTCGGCTCCCGGGGGGAAGTCCACCGAGCCGTGTCCACCGGCCTCGGACACGTCGAAGTCCCCGTCCCCCGAATCCGTCTCGCCCCGGTCCCCGTCCCCCGGATCTGCGACCCCCGAGTCCCCGTCCACCGGGTCCCCGTCCACCGAGCCGTCGGGTCCGCCGCCCCCGCCCTCCCCGGAGGAGCCTTCCGGCCCGCCGCCTGTCATCGAGTCGCCGGCGTCCCGGTCGGCCCCGGAGCCATCGCTTTCCGGGTCACCGGATTCCTCTGCGGTGGCCTCGGTCTCCGGGAACGAGTCCCCGGCCGGTTACCCGATCGCCTGAGCGGCGCCGGTGAGTCGTGGACGTGCCGTGCCGGGCGCCGGGCACGGCGATCGCACTACGGCACCGAGACCTCCGCACATGCGAACGGCCTGCCGGAACGGAGGACCGTCCCGGCAGGCCGCCTTGGATCACGCGCCACTCACACGGAGTTCAGCGGCTGAGCGCCGTCACTTCCCGTAGTACGCGTTGTAGATCGACACGGACGACTTGTTGCCCTTCTTGTCCGTGACATTGGCCCTGTAGGAGATCGACTTCCCCTTGGCCGGGTTCTTCACCGAGATCTTGCCCGACTTGACGGTGACCTTCTTCCAGGTCGTACCGGCGTTGTAACTGACGTACACGGTCAGCGACTTGAGGTTCGTACCGGCAGCAGCACCCAGCACCTTCACCGGAACGGAGGCGGTCCTGCCCGCGGTGACCTTGCTGTCCAGGGTGACAGTGGGCGAGAAGCGCACCGTGGAGGCCGGCAGCTGTGCGACCGAAGAGGTCTTCTTCGACCGGAAGGTCCAGCTGGCGTCGATCCGGGAGGACGCCGACGCCACCTTCGCCGATCGCTTCACAGAGGTCGTGAGCCGGTACTCGGCGTCACCGGCGGGGACCTTGAAGAAGCCCTGCCCGTCCAGCGGGTCCGCGTTCTCGGTGATCTTGGCGCCGTTGCGGTACAGCGACGTCTTCACCGAGGTGTAGGCGGAGGAGCCGGCGTGGGTCTTGCCGTCGGCGAAGAGCGGCAGCACACCGACGAGGTCGTTTCCTTCACGGAAGAGACCGAACGACTTGTCCATCCTCGGGCCGAACACAGCCGTGTTGAAGGTCTTCCCGTAGCTCTTGCCCGCCGCGAAGGTCTGCGGCGTGCCCAGCGTGTAGAACGCGTCGGTCACCGGGAAGCCCTCGGAGTCGACCCCGCCGTACTGCTCGAAGTCGAAGCTCCACTTCACCTTGTTCGCAGTCGACAGATAGAGCGTGCGGGTGGCGGGGAGCCTCTGCTCCGTCGAGACGGAGATGTTGGAGAACGCTCCGGGCACATAGCCCCACGGGTTGAGCCCACCGGTCTTCCCGGCGGCGGAGGCGCCGAGCCCGATCTTCACCTTGGCGAGCTGAGCAGTGGTGAACTTCTTGGTGTAGCCGGTCGCGACCTGATTCACCGGCCCGCCGAGCACGATGTTGTAGCCGGTCGATGAGCCCTTGGCCCAGATGCCGGACCAGAACTGGGACAGCGAGCCGTCGGTCACCTGCGCGCCCAGATGGGCGGTGCGGAACCCCTTGAACGAGCCGAGCCACCAGCCGAAGTCGTAGCCGCTCTGCTCGGTCTCGATCTGGATGTCCGCCGAAGCGAATTGCGACTTCGCGTCCGCGTCGGGCACGGTGATGTTCACCGGCTTCGTCTTCCGGGCGTCGAGCGTCACGGTGACGTCCTTGGTGACGCTCAGCTTCGGCTGGAAGATCCAGTCGGTGCCCTTGGCGAAGTCCTCCGGGTCCACGTAGATGCCGGTGTTGACCGCGTAACTCCCCTTGGGAACACGGACCTTCACCGTTCCGGTCGGTCCCTTCGGGTCCAGCCACACGTCCGCCACGTCCCGGGAGATACCGACGAGGCTCGTGTCGTAGAGCGCGGCGGACTTCCCCTGCCGGTCGAGGTGCTTGAGTGTCACGGTGTACGACTCGGCCTCGCGCTCGACCGCGGCCGCGGTGCGGACGGTCTGACCGCCGCCGCTGCCGACGACATAGGCGGAGTAGCTGCCGTTCTCCGTGCCACCGAGCTTGGTGTCGACGGTCAGCGGAACCTCGGCGGTACCGCCCGCGGGGACGGTGACCTTGTCTGCGCCGAGGGTGAAGAAGCCGGCCGGCGCGGGCTGGCCCTTCGGGCCGGTGGCCGTCACCGCCAGGTCGAGGGTGACGTCCGTCGTACCGAGGTTGCGGTACGTCACCTTCTTGACGACCGGGGTGTCATCGGTGTGCGGCCACTGCTGCACCCCGAAGCCGACAGAAACCGGATCGGCCACGACACTCTGACCGATGGCCCGGTCGACGGCGATCCGGCCCGAGCCCTGCTCGAACGGCGTGTACGCGCCCGGCTTCGTGGACGCCGTCAGCACGCCCTTCAGCTCGGCGTACTTCCACTCCGGGTGCTCCTGCTTGAGCAGCGCCGCGGCGCCCGCCACGTGCGGGGTCGCCATCGACGTGCCGGAGATCGTCAGATAGCCCGGCGGGTTCTGCCCGACCTCCTGGTCGATGACGGAACCGGGTGCGGCAGCGGCCGTGATGTCCACACCGGGTGCGGTCACATCGGGCTTGATCGCACCGTCACCGATACGCGGACCGCGGCTGGAGAACGTGGCCAGCTTGTCGTTGTCGTC
This sequence comes from Streptomyces sp. NPDC002206, assembly GCF_053593595.1. Classification (NCBI taxonomy): domain Bacteria; kingdom Bacillati; phylum Actinomycetota; class Actinomycetes; order Kitasatosporales; family Streptomycetaceae; genus Streptomyces; species Streptomyces sp. NPDC002206. The sequence goes on along the minus strand of NZ_JBSFCW010000014.1, from coordinate 68,044 downwards.
GACCGCGCCGACGGTCAGCGCGGCGTCCGCACTGCCCGGCGAGCCGACCGTGCCGGCCCCGCCCTCGCCCTCGTTGCCCGCCGCGATGGCGAACAGCATGCCCTTCTCCGCCGACAGCTTGTTCACTTCGGCTTCGAGCGGGTCGATCTCGGGGCTGTCGGCGCCGCCCAGGCTCAGGTTGACGATGTCGGCGCCCTGCTCGGCCGCCCACTCCATGCCGGCCAGGATGCCGGAGTCATCACCGTAGCCGTTGTCGTCGAGCACCTTGCCGTTCAGGAGCTTGGCATCCGGGGCTACGCCCTTGAACTTCCCGTCCGACTTCGCGCCCGTACCGGCCGCGATGGAAGCCACATGGGTGCCGTGCCCGAAGCGGTCGACCGCGTCGGCCGACGCTGAGAAGTTCTTCTCGGCGAGGATCTGGCCCTGGAGGTCGGGGTGGGTGGCGTCCACACCGGTGTCCAGGACAGCGATCTTGACGCCCTTGCCGGTGTAACCGGCCTGCCACGCGGCCGGCGCACCGATCTGGGGCACGCTCTTGTCGAGGCTCGCCCGGCGCACCCCGTCCAGCCAGACCCGGTCGACACCGGAGGCCGTGGCGCGTTCGGCGCTGCCCGCGCGCTTGCTGGTGAGCGCCTGCCAGATGTCCTTGGCGTCGTTCTTCGGGGTGGTCAGCGCGTCTGCGTTCAGCGATTTCAAGGTCCGGCGGACCTTCGTACCGCCCGCTGCGCGGACCTCGGCCCTGGCCGCGGCGGCCTGTCCGCCCCGATACCCGACGATGAGTTTCAGGCCCGCCTTCTGGGCCTTGCGGTTCACCGCACGGTTCAGCTCGGTGACGTCGAAGAGCCGCTCGTCGAGCTTGCCGTCGACGATCAGCCGCTGGGCGTCGATCGGAACGAGGAGCGTGTGCCCGTCGCGTATGCGCGTGGCCACGGGTATGTGTTCGCGCCCCTTGGCGGGCTCGAACGTCACGACACGGCCCTTGGCGTCCACGGAGACGCGGTCACCGGTGATGAGCGTGATGTGGTGCGGGGCCACGAACTGTGTACCCGTGGCCCTCGTCTGCGCGCGATCCACTGTCGCCACGGCCGGGGTGGTCATGCCCGCCGCGAGCGCCACGGCGGCTGCCGCGGCAAGGGTGGATACGCACGCACTCTTCACATGTCTGTGCAAGTCTCCCCCTGGAGATCAAGTGGTTCCTCAGGAACCGCCAGTTCCGCGGGGTCACGCACATGTCTCCGCACCCCCCGGTCGACGCATTATGACCGAGGGACACCCGAACGCATGAACATTTCCGCGACACGTGTGCGGAGTTGACGGAAATGCGCCTATGGGTACGGATACGCGCTCATGACACGGAGACGGTCGGCCGTGGTGGTGTCGCCCTCCGGCTGCCGATGAAGAAGCCCGGGTGCGGCGGTCGGCTGTAGGCGGTGTTCTGCCAGGCCGGATGCGCTCCGCGTGCGCGGCGAGGGGGGGTTCGTCGCCGACCTCCCCAAGTGACGGTCGGGCGGAGTGCATTGTCAGCGCCCGGTCGTACTCCTTTCGCATGCCCCCAACCTCTTCTCCTGCCACGCCTGTGCGCTCTCCTGCCGCGGTGAACGAGGACATCCGCGCCTTGTGGGAGCGGTCTGGCCGGCGTCTGTCGCCGGAGGATGCTGCGGAGTACGAGCGGCTGCTGGTGGAGTGGGCGGCCGCGGTCCGCGCGGATGCCGTCGAGGCGGCGTGAGCTGCGCGGCTCCGGTCGATGGTCAGTGCCGCCGTTTACGATCCGGCCGTGGCGGAACCGAGTGACGAACTGATCGAAGGCGCGTGCTTCTCTGGCCGCGCAGGGAGCGAGCCGTACACCGAGGCGAAAGCCATCGATGCGGGGCGAAACCAGTGCGCCACACTTATGGACGGGGATGAAAAGGCTGATTGGCTCGCGGCGCAGCGGTCCGGGAGCGACTCCCGGCCGTTGACGGACGCGCAAGGGAAGCAGTTGAATGCCGCGCTGCGGGAGACTCTCTGCCCTGAGTGACAACCCCGCCGACCCGCCGGTCGCTATCGATCAGTGACGGCCGCACCCCGCAGTGAGTGGCCCCGCCGACGGGGGACGCAGCGAGGCAACGGCCAGTGTGGCAGGTGCCGTCGCCAGTGCGGGCGGTATCAGCGGTCCTCGGCCGGCCAGGCTTTCAGCACCCGCCCGCCCTCCGCTTCGTCGGTGAGCGTGGTGCGGGGGCCGTCCCTGCCGCCGCGCTCGCCGATCCACCGCGTGTACTTCCTCTCGGCCGTCGCCCGGTCGGGCCACCAGCCGCGCATGACGGGCCTGACCCACACGCACGGCCACCAGATGCCGGGTACCGAGGAACACCCGCTCCGGCCACACCCGCTCCCGCCGCCACTCCTCGACCCGGACTGACACTGGCCCAAAACAAGGCTTGGAGCAGATCGGTTCGGCGCGCACCACACACCACCCCTCGTCCGGCCATCGCATCGCATGGAGGACGATGGCGTTGTCGCGAACGCGCAGCAGGCCGAGACGTTCACGGTTGTGCGGGCCTCCCGGTCGGCGACAGCAGCGGTGTGCCGGTCTTCCAGTGCCGCGAGGCGGCGGGACTTGCAGAACCACTCACCCTTGGACGGTAGCCGCCCGCCGCCCCCTTGGTGTCCTTCTCCCCGAGCGGGAGGGACAGCCGGTGCCGCAACGTCCTGATCCCGGCATCCAGCTTCTGGATATGCGCGACCTTGCAATGCCGGCCACAGCTCCCGTAGACCACCCATCACATCACCCCCGCCCAGGCCGGACATCCGTCACCCAACCCAACGAGCCGAAGCAGCCAAGGTCGCCCATTCGACCCCAGAACCCCCGTTCCCACCCCCAGCACACCGGCCGCCGGCGCGGTGAACAGAGGGCGCAGCCGGCCGGTGCGGCGTCTGCGGGGGGATCGGTGATGCGGGTGAGCCACGGTTTCGCGCCTTCCGGCCGGGGGCGGGTTACGTGACGTCAGTCACCACCGGACGCCGAAAAGTTGCCGTGTCTGCGCCGGAACATGCAGCGGCAGGTACGGCCCGGTCCTCGCCCGGGGTCGCGACGGTGGATTCACTCGTTTGCCGCTCCTCGGTGGCGGGGCGCGACGGGAGCCCGGACGCTGATCGCGTACGTGCCGAATCGCAGGGGTGGGCATAGCCTGATGGGGGTGACACCGTGTCGGACGCAGGTGCACCGGTCCCCGCGTCCATGAAGGACGACGGTCTGGACGCGGCGCTCCTCGACAGACTGTTCACCCAGTCCGTGGTGGGTCTTCATGTACTCGATCCGCAGCTGCGTGTGGTACGGATCAGCTCTCTGGCCGGTGCCGACCTCGCCGAGCAGGTGATCGGGCGTCACTTCACCGATGCGTACCATCTCGACCGGCCGAGCTCCACCGGGAAGCTGCTGCAACGCGTGCTGGACACGGGTGAGCCGGTGCACGATCGGCTGGTCCACGGCCGTATCAAGAGCGCGCCGGGTCCGAACCGCAGCTATACGGTCACCGTCTTCCGGCTGAACGACAAAAAGGGGCAGATCCTCGGGCTGCTCGCCGCCGTCGTCGATGTCACCGAACGCGAAAAGGCTCGCACCCGTGCGATGTACCGGGCCAGGTTGCTCAAGGGCGTGGGTCGGTCGCTCGATGTGGCGACCACCTGCCAGGCGCTCGTCGAGGCCGCTGTGCCGGGGTTCGCCGACTTCGCCGTGGTCGAGGTGGTGGACGATGTGCTGCGCGGTGCGGATCCTCCCATGGGCCCGCTGGGGCCGGACGTCCCGCTGCGCCGGGCCGCCCTTCGCGGTATCAGCCGGTCCGCCCTTCACGGTGTCAAGGGCGTCGGCGACCAGGTAGGGCTCGTCGGTGACACGCGCCTGCTGCCCGCCCATACCCCGTTCGCCCTGGCAGTGTCGGACCTGCAGCCCCGGACTGTCGCACTCGACGCGGACACCCCGTGGCTCGCCGCGGACCCGCAGACCGCCCGGGTGATCCAGGCGCTCGAGGCCCATTCGCTGATGGTGGTCCCGCTGAAGCTGCACAGCGCGATCCTCGGGCTGGTGAGCCTGTACCGGTGCCCGGGATCGGATCCGTACGACGAGAACGACATCACGCTTGCGCAGTCCGCGGCCGTCCATGTCGCCCTGAGTATCGACAACGCGCGCCGGTACGAGCGCGACCATGTGATCGCGTCGACGGTCCAGCGCAGGCTGCTTCCGCAGGGCGACAGTGCCCGGGTCGCCGTCGACACCGCGCATGTCCTGCTGCCCGGGCGCAACAGCGGATGCTGGTTCGACACCATCGGCCTGTCCGGCGCCCGCACCGCGCTGGTCGTCGGCAACGTCGCCGGCCACGGACTCCAGACGGCCATCATCATGGGGCAGTTGCGTACGGTCATCCAGGCTCTGGCCGGCCTCGATCTCGAGCCGGACGAGGTCCTGGCCCGGCTGAACGACACAGCGGACCGCCTGGCCGACGAACGCGCCGCACTGCCGCCGGGCGACTCGCTGCAACGGGAGTTACTCAAAGCGTCCTGCATCTATGCGGTCTACGACCCGTTCACCCGCACCTGTACGGTCGCCCGCGCGGGGCATCCCGCGCCGATCGTCATCGCACCCGACGGCAGCGCGCCCGCCGTCGACGTACCCGAGGGGCCTGCGCTCTTCGCCGCCGACAGCGCCCCGTTCGCCACCGCCACCCTCGAACTCGACAAGGGCAGCATCCTGGCGTTCGCCACCGGCGCCCTGCTGCCGGACGACGCGTCCGCCACCCGGATGCGGAACGCGCTCGCGCGCCCCGACCGCACTCTGCAGGAGCTGTGCGACGGCGTCGTCTACACCCTGCCGGCCGACAGTGTCCCCGACGGTGCGGCCATCCTCCTCGCGCGTACCGGCATCGTGCCGCCCGACCGCGTCGCCACGTGGGAACTGGCCCACGACCGGACGACTCCCGCCGTCGCGCGTACCCTCGTGCGCGACCGGCTCGACGGCTGGGAGCTCGACGACGAGACGGCCCAGGCGACCGAGCTGATCGTGAGCGAGCTGGTGACCAACGCCGTCCGCTACGGCACCCCACCCCTGCAACTGCGGCTCATCCTGGACCGTTTCCTGACCTGCGAGGTCCACGACAGCAGCCCGGTGGCACCGCATCTGCGCCATGCCCGGACCGTCGACGAGGGCGGGCGCGGGCTGTTCATCGTCTCCCAGCTCGCCACCCAATGGGGCACCCGGTACGGCCGGACCGGCAAGGCGCTCTGGGCCGAACAAGAGATCGCGCGCCCCGAATGACGTGGGCACCCTCCGGGCACCCCGGTCCGCAGGGCGACGGAGCACAAGGGAATGGGCACGCACACGTCCCACGGAGAACCGCATGCGAGCCGCGCGGTGCCGCACCCGCTGCGGACCCTGGCCTTCGTCGTCGTCGCCCTGTGCACGCCGGTGATGGCCGTGACCGCCACGGCTCGCAGCACCGTGCTGCCCCCCGTCCGAGCTGCCCGCCGCTCTGGAGCCCGCATCGACACGGCGGTCCCTCACCGAGATCGACCGGACCACTGAGCGCATCATGTTCAGCCCGGACACGGAGACACCGCTGCTGCCCACGCCGGCCGGGCGCCGCGAGCGGCAGGGCGAGGACGAGGACCTGTACAACTACCCGGCCCATGGACCGGTACCTCTGAGTCAGGCGGCGCACCACGGCCGGGGGCCGGGGTGCGCCGCGGGCGAATGGGGCGGGGCCCCGCTCCCGGGTCAGGGAGCGGGGGTCAGAGGGTCAGGACAGGTGGGTGCAGGGGGTCAACGACGACCGTCGTGGCCCCAACCGTCGTGATCGCGGTTCTTGTGGTCGCGGTTCTTGTGGTCGCGGTTCTTGTGGTCGCGGTCCTTGTGATCGCAGTCCTTGTGGTTGCGGTTCTTGTGGTCGCGGTCCTTGTGGCCCCAACCATCGTGGTCGCGGTTCTTGTGGTTGCGGTTCTTGTGGTCGCGGTCCTTGTGGTCGCGGTCCTTGTGGTCGCGGTCCTTGTGGTCGCGGTTCTTGTGGTCGCGGTCCTTGTGGTCGCGGTCCTTGTGGCCCCAACCATCGTGATCGCGATTCTCGTGACGGCGGTTGTCGTCGTCACGTCCGTGGCCCCACCACCCGTCGTAGCTGCGGTTGGTGCCGTTGTCGGATCCGGGCCTGTTGTACTGGATGTCGCCCAGGTAGACGCCGGAATACGAGCTCGGCCGGCCATAACCGCGGTCGTTGTCGTCGGCGGCGGCCGGGAGAGCGGCGGCGCCCACCAGCGCGCCGGCAACAATAACGGCAGCAGCGAACCGCCGTGCGGAACGGGACATGAAAACCCCTCAAGTGCAGGCCCGGACCGTGCGGCCCGAGCGTTGATCGGTCCCGGCGTGATGCCGAGAGCGCACACTTTGTACTGATTGCCCGATTTACGACAGGCGCCTCATTGCGTGTTACGAAATGCAGACATTTCCGTCACACACGCGTGCATTTGGCACGTATTCAACTACCCGGGTACCTGTCAATCGCTGGCCACTGCACCCACCCGTTCGATACCGGCACACCCGGCACAGCGCGCGCCACGTCAACCCGCGTGCGCCACGGCTCACCCTTGCGAGACCGGCGCGGAATTCTGTAACAGTCGCTGCTCGCCCAACCTCGAACAGGCTTTCTGCTACCCGGAGAAAAAAGAAAGGGGGTTCTACCTCCCCGCCGGAGGCCGCCGATTCATTGCGCGGCGGACGCAACGGTGGTTCAGTGGGAGCTGAAGTTATGAATCGGGGTTCAGAGCATCATGGCCTACCGCCCCACCGCCCGTACCGAGGCAACTCGGCTCGCGCATCGCCAGCGGCTGCTGGACGCCGCGCGGCAACTGCTGTCCGAGGGCGGATACGCCGCGGCCAGCATCTCCGCGCTCGCCGAGCGCGCCCAGGTCGCCACCGGCAGCGTCTACAACCACTTCGCCTCCAAGCAGGAGTTGCTGGCCGCGGTATTCCGGCATGTCGCCGGCCATGAGCTCACCGCGGTACAGGAAGCCGTGGCCGCGAAGAGCGGGGCGTCCGAGCAATTGCGCGCCCTGGTCGAGGTGTTCGCGTTCCGGGCACTGCGCACGCCCCGTACGGCCTGGGCGCTGCTCGCCGAGCCCGTCGATCCGCTGGTCGAGGCGGAACGACTGACCTATCGGCGCGGCTATCACGCCCTCGCCGAGACGGTCATCACGGCCGGGATCGAGGCGGGTGAGCTGCCCGCACAGAACGCCCGGCTGTCTGCAGCCGCCGTGATCGGAGCGATCAGCGAGGCGCTGCTCGGCCCGCTGTCCCCGGTGGGCGAGCGGACCGACCCGGAGCCGGTCGTGGCAGGTATCGCCACCCTCTGCCTCAGAGCCGTGGGAGCGGTCGGCACCTGACCCGCTCCCCCGCACCGCACCGTCACTCCCCAGCACCGGCCGACCAGACAGCCGACGTCAGACAGGAACTCCCGAGATGACCGTCACCGCATCCCCGACCGGCCTCCGGCCGGAGGCTCCCGCACCGCACCCCACCCATGAGGTCACCAATCAGGCGCCGCCCCGGACCGGCCTCGACGAGTACGGCACCAATCTGCCGCTCGCCGAGGCCGTCCGGACGTTCGGCGCAGCGTGGCACGAGCCGGAACTCCACGAGATCGGCAGCCTGGTCGGCTCCGCGAAGTTCCAGACCGATGCGGAGCTCGCCCACACCTCCCCTCCCGTGCTGCGCACCCACGACCGGTACGGCAACCGCGTCGACGAGGTCGACTTCCACCCGGCGTACCACGAGATCATCGGCGCGGCCGTGCGTCATGGCGCACATACCGCGGCGTGGGCCGACCCGAAGCCGGGCGCCGCGGTGGCCCGGGCGGCGTCGTTCATGCTGTTCGCCCAGGTCGAGCCGGGCCACGCCTGCCCGATGTCCATGTCGCACGCCGTGGTCCCGGTCCTGCAGCGCGACCCCGAAGTGGGCCAGGACTGGCTGCCGGGGCTGCTCAGCCGCTCCTACGACCCGCGGCTGATCGCCCCGGGCGGCAAGTCGGGGCTGACGTTCGGGATGGGGATGACGGAGAAGCAGGGCGGCTCCGACGTCCGCGCCAACACCACGCGCGCGGTCCCGGTCGCCTCCGACCCCGATGGCCGGGCCCATCTGCTGACCGGTCACAAGTGGTTCTTCTCGGCCCCGCAGTCGGATGCCTTCCTGGTTCTGGCCCAGGCCGCGGCCGGGCTGACCTGCTTCCTCGTACCGCGTGTGCTGGCCGACGGCACCCGCAACACCGTCCGTATCCAGCGGCTGAAGAACAAGCTCGGCAACAAGTCGAACGCCTCCTCCGAGGTGGAGTTCGACTCCACGTGGGCGGTGCGGGTCGGTGAGCCGGGGCGTGGCGTTCCCACCATCATCGAGATGGTCAACCACACCCGGCTGGACTGTGTCCTGGGCACCACCGCGGGCATGCGCCAGTCGGTCTCCGAGTCGATCTGGCATGCGGAGCACCGCAGCGCCTTCGGCGCCCGGCTGGTCGACCAGCCGGCCATGACTGCGGTACTCGCCGATCTGGCCCTGGAGACGGAGGCCGCGACCTGGACCTCACTGCGCCTCGCCCAGGCGTACGAGACGGGCGGCGGCGAGTCCGAGGCCATGTTCCGCCGACTGGCCACGGCAGTTGCCAAGTACTGGATCTGCAAGCGCGGCCCGCACCACGCCTACGAGGCGCTGGAGTGCCTGGGCGGCAACGGCTACACCGAGGACTGGCCACTGGCCCGCCGCTACCGCGAACAGCCGGTGATGGCCGTATGGGAGGGCTCCGGCAACGTCATCGCCCTCGATGTGCTGCGCGGCATCGCCAGGACCCCGCAGTCGCTGGACGCCTTCTGGGCCGAGCTGGAGACCACCGCCGGTGCCAGTGCCGTACTCGACACGCATGTGCGTCGAGTACGTCGCGAGCTGGCTGAGGACCTGCGCGATCCCCTTGCCGCACAGACGCGCGCCCGGGCGACGGTCGAGGCCATGGCGCTGGCCCTGCAGTCCTCGCTGATGCTGCGGCACGCTCCGGCGTCCATGGCCGAGGCGTTCGTCGCCGCCCGCCTGGGCGAGGACCGCGGCCACCAGTACGGCATCCTGCCGCGGGGCACGGATGCCGCCGCGATCGTGGAACGGCACTTCGGCGGACGCTAGGGGCAGTCCGGCAGGCCGAGCCGGGCCGTCGGCCGGGCACCAACCCGAGCGTGTCCGGCGGACATGCGTGGAGTTGGTGCCCATCGCTGATCTCCGCAGGGAATCGCGGACTGCAGGCCGAGCGGGAAGCGGAGTGGGCCGCGGCCCGGGAGCGGCTCGGCCCGTCGGGGAACGGACCCTCAGTGATACGGCATCGGCGTCCGCGCGGTCACCGGCCGACGGTGCGTCCAGCCGAGCAGGACGACCGAGCACACCGCAGCGAACGCGCACCAGGTGGAGATGAACTCCAGCCGCCACAGCGTCGCGCAGATCGCGGCCCCGACGGCGACGAGGAAGCCGAGGAGCCGCAGCAGACGGTCAGCGGCGAGCAGCAGGGAGCCGACCGTGGCCACGAGGTAGCCCGCGACGAGCAGTTCGGCGTGCGGAAGGTCGAGGACGTAGCCGAGGGTGTGACCGCGGATCTCTGCGGTCACGGGACGGGTGGCCAGACGGTACGCGAGGGAGGCGGCGGTCGCGGCGCCGGCCAGGACGGGTAACAGCAGTCGGCGCCGGGCCTGCGGCGGCGCGGCGCTCAGCACGGCCGACGGCACCCAGAGCGCCAGCAGTGGAAGAGCGATGACGGCCCAGGCCACCGTGGCGGGGCCGGTGCCGCCACCGGAGCGCCAGATGAACGACTCGATGGTCTGATGGGCGCCGAGAAGCAGCGGCAAGGCCGCGAGCGGCAGATCGCGGAACCGGCGGGTGCGCGCGACGCAGACCACTCCGATCGCGGCGATGCCGGAACCGACAACCAGATCGGCAGTCGCACTCCAGCACATGAAGTCACCCCGGCCCCGAAGTTGTGCGAGTCGATCTCTGACGCGGGCAACGCTAGGGCCTCCTCACGGGACATGACCGGCGCCCCGCCCAACACCTCCCTCCGGCACATCACCGCCCGCTGGGTGGGCTCGTGGTCGTCAGCGCAGGTCACGGGGGACGACTCCACCGTCTACGTCCTCACCGCCGACGACACACTGCGCGCCGTCGACCGGAAGAGCCGGCGGATCCGCTGGACCGAACGGGCTTCCTGCGCCCTGTCTGTCGGCACATCTGGCCGGGCAACGGCGGGCAGCGGTCATCCGGCCGTCTCCACCTCTGATGGGGACCGTCGCGTCGCTGCCGGTGTTCCGACGCCGGGAGCCATCACCTACGGCTGACCGTACGGGTGTCGGCGAGCGTCCGCCGGTGCGGTCGCGCGCCGGCTCGCGCTTGTTCGTACCAACTCATTGACCGCCGTATGCCGTAGGACGTGGGCGAGGACGCCGCAACCTTCCTCGGCAGCTCCTCGTCGCTGGTCCGCACGGTCGACGGCGGCGGCGCGAGACCGGCGGACGACAAGGTCTTCCAGCACAACGGCGCCGGCACCCTGATCATCAAGAACTTCCAGGTCGAGGACTTCGGCAAGCTGTACCGCTCGTGCGGCAACTGCTCCACGATGTACGGCCGGCACGTCCAGGTGCAGAACGTCCGGGTCACCTCGCCAGGTGACAGCATCGTGGGCATCAACACCAACTACGGTGACACGGCCCGGTTCTCCGGCATCACGATCTACGACTACGCCGATGCCGATATCGACAATCTGCACCAGGTACAAGGGTGTGACGAGCGGCGAGCCCACCAAGATCGGTACCGGGGCGGATGGCACCAACTGCATCTACTCCCCCTCGGACATCACCTACGTCGACTGACGCAACGAGGTCCGGAACACCGAGAAGAGGCCCGCCCCGGCAGCCGGGGCGGGCCTCTTCCTTCACCGGCACCGGCCGTGACCACGACCGGCTCGGACGCTTACGGTTCCGTCGCCGACAGCTCACACGGACTTCGGTCGCGGGCGGTGGATCGCTCCGGCGGTGTCGGCGAGGGGAGCGCCGGTGCCGCCCCAGCGCAGTGCGACGATCTCCGCCGCGATCGAGACGGCCACCTCCTCGGGGGTGCGGGCGCCGAGATCGAGGCCGATGGGCGAGCGCAGTCTCGCCAGTTCCGTCTCGCCCAGGCCGGTCTCCCGCAGCCGCGCCAGACGGTCCTCGTGAGTACGGCGACTGCCCATGACGCCGATGTACGCGGCCGGGGAGCGCAGGGCCACCTCCAACAAAGGGACGTCGAACTTCGGGTCGTGCGTGAGCACACACATGACGGTCCGCTCGTCGGTGTCCGTGGAACGCAGATAGCGGTGCGGCCAGTCGACGACCACCTCCGCACCGTCCGGGAACCGCCGGGGGTCGGCGAAGGCCGGGCGTGCGTCGCAGACGGTGACCCGGTAGCCGAGGAACGCACCGATCCGGGCGACCGCGGCGGCGAAGTCGATCGCACCGAAGACGAGCATGCGCGGGGGCGGGGCGAACGAGTGCAGGAACACGGTGACGTCGTCCTCACGGCGCTCGCCGCGCGGACCGTAGTGGCGCAGGCCTGTTGCCCCTTGGGCCAGCTCGCCCCGTGCGTCGGCGGTGACAGCCGCGTCGAGGCCGCTGGTTCCGAGCGAACCGGACACGGTGTCCGGCCATACCGCGAGCGCGGCGCCGCGCGGGGCGGGGCCGTCGGTCACGGTGGCCACCACCACCGGACGGTGTTCGGCGACCGACGCGGCGACCTCGCCGAACGCGGGGTCGGTCGCGGCCGAGACGGGGCGTACGAGGAGGGTGATCTCTCCGCCGCAGGTGAGCCCGACGGCGAACGCGTCCTCGTCGCTGTAGCCGAAGGTCCGCAGTTGGGCCCGGCCGGTCTCGACAACCTCCGTGGCCAGGTCGAAGACGGCTCCTTCGACACAGCCACCGGAGACGCTGCCCACGACTTCGTCACCGGGGCCCACCGCCATTGCCGCGCCGGGGCCGCGGGGCGCGCTGCGGGTGACGTGGACGACGGTGGCGAGCCCGAACGGCTCTCCGGAGGCGTACCAGCGGCTCAGCGCCGGAAGGATCTCACGCATGACGAGCACCGCCCACAGCTGCCTCGCCGCCGACACCTGCCGTGGGCGGTGTCCGGAAAGCCTGCAGGCCGTGTCCCTCGACGAAGGCGTCCACGGATGTGCCGTCGGCCGTGAGGCCGCACGCCTTGCGGCCTACGGCTTCAGCTCGTCACATCCGTCCAGGCGTACGGCTTGCCCAGGGGCCCCTTCGTGGGTCCGGCGCCCACCGCCTCCATTTCGCGGTCGGCCGCTCTCATCAGCTGGCCCGCGACATCCTTCATGGCACGGCTCGCCGCCAGTTCGTCACCGATGGTGGGGATGTCCACGTCCTGCGGGTTGCAGCGGGCGACCCCGTGCCCCATGAGCATCTCGGAACCGGTGTCCAGCACGGCTTCGGCCTTGGTCGTACCGTTCTCCTCGGAGAGATCGAGGTGGACATTCCACTCCAGCGTGCGTGTCATCGCGCACCTCCCTCACCCGCGTCCGGCCGCACTGCGCCGCCACGACGCGGTCCTGTTCTCTCAGGATCCACCCAGCAGGGCCGGTTCGCGCGCTCCGGGCGGGTGCCACCCCGAGACCCTGCGGGATCCGTGACCGGTGGCTCATCCTGCGGGACTTTCCGCGCCGAAATATGATGCAGAGGGCAACTGCCACGGAAGCCATCGCCGGACAGTTCCCGACCGGCGCAGTGCCCACGGGGCTGTGCGGGAGGCGTCCCGGATCCCCCCGCCACATAAGCCCTGTGTTGCGGCTCGCGAACGAATGCAGTGTGGAGCGGCCCATGAACCGGCGTCGTCCTCACCGTTCCGCGAGTGCCGAGGAGCTGCTCACCACGCTGCAGCAGCTCACCGCCCGGGCACGTCACGAGGTCCAGCTGCATCAGGCTCGGGTGGAGCTGGCCGAGGCGCTGCAGCAGGAGTTGCTTCCCGTCGGCCTGCCCTCGATCCCGGGGCTGCAGACTGCCGCCCGCTATGCACCGGCCCGCAGCGGACTGGACATCGGTGGCGACTGGTACGACGGCTTTCCACTGCCGGACGGCACACTCGGATTCGCCATCGGGGACGTACAGGGCCATGACGTCGAGGCCGCCGCGTTCATGGGGCAGATCCGGATCGGCATGCGGGCGATCGCCGCCACCACCGCGGATCCGGGCGAGATCGTCGGCCGGACGAACGATCTGCTGCTGTCCATCGACTCCACCCTCTTGGCGACCTGCACCTTCGTCCGTTTCGACCCGCACGCCGGGGAACTGTGCACGGCTCGGGCCGGACATGTGGCCGCCGTCTGGGCCACGACCGACGGACGGTCGGGCATTACGCAGGACGCGGGCGGACTGCCGCTGGGTGTCGGTGCGGCGGAGAAGTATCCGGTCACCCGGCACCCGTTGCCCGCCCCGGGGGCGTTCGTGCTTGTCACGGACGGAGTCGTCGAAGGGCCCTCGTTCCCGATCGACGAGGGGCTGGACGCGGTGGTGCGACTGGTGGCCGCCCGGGCCTCGGCGTCGGCCGAGGCGCTGGCCGACGAGGTGATGCAGACGGCGGAGCGCACCGGTCACCAGGACGACGCGGCCGTCCTGGTCCTGCGCCACAAAGGCTTCGCCGGCTCCGGGTGACGAGGGGGCCGGGCCTAGCGTGTCACGCAGCCGCGCGTCCCGGGCCGCGGTGTCTGATGAGGTCTGTGATCCGCAGCGATGAAACCAGACGTACGGCGTCAGCTGTGGTCCGCATCCTGGTCGTCGCCGCCGGCTACTACGGGGCAGGACAGATCGGTCTGCTGAGAAGGGTGACCGTCCACGGCGCCACGGTCACGCCGCTCTGGCCGTCGACGGGGATCGCCCTGGGCTGCCTGTTGTACCTCGGCATCGGCGTCTGGCCCGGCATCACCCTCGGCTCCCTGCTCAACATCGTCACACTCTCCGACACAGTCATGCTCTCCGACTGGGGCATCATGATGAGCAGTACCGCGGCGCCCGTCTGCTCGTACCTCATGCTCCGCAGATTCGGGTTCCGGATGGAGCTGGACCGGTTGCGCGACGGCGTCGTCCTGGTCTTCCTCGGCGCGATGGCCGGAATGCTGATCAGCGCGACCGCCGGCACCGTGCTCTTCGTGCTCGACGGCAAGCTGCCCGCAGGCCATTTCTGGCCGGTCTGGGCGGCGTGGTGGTCGGGGGACGCCATGGGGGTGCTCGTGGTCACCCCGCTGATGCTCGTCATGCGCAAGGCGCGGCTGCCCCGGGCCGACGACAGATGGCTGGAGGCAACCGCACTGGCGGTGGTCTCCGTCGTGGTCTCGCTGGTGGCCACGCGGAGCGAACTGTCGATGCTCTATCTGGTGTTCCCGCTGCTCATCTGGGCCGCCCTGCGCTTCCAGCTGGCGGGTAGTGCGCCCTGTGCGCTACTGGTGTCCGTCCTGGCAATCATCGCTGGAGGGGAGGCGGTGGGTCCGTTCGCCGGACACACCGTCCTCGAGGTGATGCTCAACCTGGCGGTCCTGAATGGTTCCGTGGCGCTGACCGGGCTGCTGCTGGCGGCGATCGTCACCGAGAAGATGGACATCCGGCGCCGGATCGAGCAGGCCTGTGTGGAGCTGGCCGACGTGGTGGACCATCTCGCGCCGGGCAGATCGGCGACCGCGTGGCCGTCGCGGTCCAAGGACAGACGCGACGGCTACTGACGCCAGGCGGCCAGGTCCCCGGCTCCGCCCCCGCGCACCGCTCGCCCGGCGTCACCGCGGAAAGTGGCGATCCAGGAAGTCGTTGCGGAACTTGCCCGTCGGGTCGGACCTGGCCACCAGCTTCTCGAAGTCGGCGTACTGCGGGTACAGCGTGCGCAGTGTCTCGGGTGCGGTAGTGAACACCTTGCCCCAGTGCGGGCGGGCGCCGAACGGTGCCAGTGCCTCCTCGATCGCCGCGAGCACCGGCGTGACGGCGGCGATGTCCTGCACCCAGGTGAAGTGGAAGGCCACCGCGTCGGTCCTGCTCGCGGGGCTCAGCCACAGGTCGTCGCGGGCCACGGTCCGGATCTCGCCGATCTGCAGCAGCGGGGCGATCCGGTCCCGGAGCTGGTCGAGCGCCGCGAAGGCTGCCGCGGCGTCGCTCCGTGCCACGAAGTACTCCGACTGCAGCTCGTCCCCGTTGCTCGGGGTGAACTCCAGCCGGAAGTGCGGCAGACGCTGGTGCCATGCGCCGGGAACACCCTGCTGCCGCGTGCAGTTCTCGGCCGGCATGCCCTGGATCGGGTGGCGCGGACCGTCCGCGAGCCTGGCGCCGAGCCACTCGGCCGGCGCCTCCGCCGGCCCGTCCGCACCCACCCGCTGCTTGAGCCAGACCTGGTTGACGGGGCCGCCCCGCCAGTCGGTGAAGAGGCTGACGCTGTACGCGGCCGACATCACCTCGTCGAATCCGGCCCGGTCGCCGATCCGGGCCTGCGGCAGATCCTCGTAGACCCACTGCTGCACGTCGAAGGCGGGCGCCAGGTCCAGCGTCAGCCGGGTCACCACGCCGAGGGCGCCCAGGGCGACCACCGCTCCGGGGAAGTCCGCGTCGCCCCGGGTCAGCCGCGCGGTGGTCCCGTCCGCCGTGACCATGTCCAGCGCCCGGACCGCACCGGCCAGCGAGGTGTTGCCCACGCCGGAGCCGTGCGTTCCGGTCGCGCAGGCTCCGGCCACCGAGATGTGCGGCAGCGAACCCAGGTTGTGCAGAGCGAAGCCGTTCTGGTGGAGTTCATCGGCGAACTCCCCGAAGCGCAGTCCCGCGCTGACGGTGACCGTCCCCGCCTCCCGGTCGATGTCGACGGTGCGGGGCAGTCCGGCCACCGACACAAGGTCTCCGGCCGTGTCGGCGACGGTGCTGAAGGAGTGCCGGGTGCCCAGCGCCCGCACCTTTGTGCCGGTGGCGACGATCTCCTGCAGCTCGGCCTCCGAGCCGGGAGTACGCAGCCGCCGCGCACCGAAGGTGATGTTTCCGGCCCAGTTCTTCTCCGCGGGAGTCACCGCACGTCCTCTTTCCCTCGTGGCCGGCCCTCGCCGCCTTCCTGACCAGTCTCCCAGACGCGGAAGCGACCGTACGAGGTGGTGACATGTCCGCGCACAATCCCAGCACGTAACCTCCCAAACGCCACCAGCCACCCACAAGACCCTGCGATCCGGCTCGGATCGGGACGAGGTCAAAGCGGCGGCTCGCGTTCTGAACTTCACGAGAACTCCAGCGAAAGGGCACGTGTGTGGATATCGTGCACCGAGCGAGGGCGCATCCGTCAGTCCACGGGATCGGCGGATGCGTCCCGTTTGTGGAGATGCAACTGTGACTGGGGGGTTCATGGGGCATGTCGAGCTACCCGAATCCGAAATATCAGGACCCGCGGGACCGGCGGGGGCGCCACGTCCGCGGACTGCTTCAAACCGGCCTCACAGCAAGGAACTCGAACAGCTGTGGAGTGCCCCGACCGTACAGCGCAATCGTTCTGACCACCGGCCCGGCCCGAAGAGAAGACCGGGCCGGTACCTGCCGCTCATCATCTGCGCCGATCTCCTCGGCCTGGGGATACCGGCCTGGCTCGTACTGGGCACCTACGGACAACCGCGGGCACAACTCGCCGCCTGGGTAGCCTCGTTGGCGTGGACCGGCGTCCGGGCGGTGCGTGGCCGATACGCGGACCGGCGGTCGGGGGGATTCAGTGGCGCGCTGACCGCTCCCGGGGACTGGCTGCTGCTCATCGGCGTGCTGGCCGTGCTCGCGACCGTGTTCAGGGAGCCGGTCCAGCCGGTGACCGCGGTCGTGGCGCTGGTGCCCGGCCTGCTGGTAACCGTCGCCGTGTCGACGGCGCGTCACCTCCCGTGGCCGGGACGGCGACAGCGTGCCGTGCACCGGGTACTGGTGGTCGGCGAGGCGCCGGGGGTGGACCGGGCCGTGCAGCTGCTCGGTTCCCGTACGGACCACGCCTACACCGTGGTGGCCGCCATTCCCGTCGGTACGGCGTCACTGAGCTGTGAGGCTCCGGTGCCGGGCCGGCTCGCACCCGCCCCGGCCGACGACGACGTGACGACGGTCCTGGGCGGAGCCTTCGCCCAGGACGCGGATCTGGCGCTCGTCGTGCCCGGACCGCAGCTCTCCGGGGAACGGCTGCGACGCCTGTCCTGGGGGCTGCACGACGGGGGGCTCCAGCTGTCCGTGCTGTCGGACCTCTCGGACATCGCGGCAGGCCGGGTGCGGCCGGCCTCCGCGGCCGGGCTGACGCTGCTGCACATCGTGCCGCCGCTGCGCAGGGGGCCGCAGATGGCGCTGAAGGCCGCGGTGGACCGCACCGGTGCGGCCCTCGGACTCGTGCTGCTGACACCGCTGTTGCTCCTCATCGGGGCGGCAATACGGTTCACCTCCGACGGCCCGGTGTTCCACCGCCAGATCCGTCAGGGGCAGCACAACCAGCCGTTCACCATGTGGAAGTTCCGCACGATGGTGGAGGACGCCGAAACGCACAAGGCGAAGCTGGCGACGGCGAACGAGAACGACGGTCCGATGTTCAAGATGCGCCGCGATCCCCGGGTGACCCGGATCGGCCGGTTCCTGCGCCGGACCTCGCTCGACGAGCTGCCGCAGCTGCTCAATGTGATCCGGGGCGACATGTCGCTGGTGGGCCCGCGGCCGCCCCTGCCGGAGGAGGTGTCCCGCTACGACGAGCGTGAGCTCCGGCGGCTCGCGGTCCGACCCGGGCTTACGGGCCTGTGGCAGGTCAGCGGACGTTCGGACCTGTCCTGGCAGGAGACCGTCTCGCTCGACCTGTGGTACGTCGACAACTGGTCGGTGGCCACGGACCTGGGGCTCATGGCCCGTACGCTGCGCGCCGTCACCGACGGCCGCGGGGCGTACTGAGAGCGGCAGGGAACCGGATGGGAGAAGTGAACGCCGCCCGGCCGTGCGGGGCCGGACGGGCGGCCGCCGCAGCGCGACGGCCGCCCGGTCCCGGCGGAACAACCGGGAGCGGTCAGCGGCCGCTGCCCCGGTGGTCCAGCCACCACGCGTAGGTGCGGGCGATGCCGTCGCGCAGCGGGATCTGCGGTTTGAAGCCGAGAGAGGAGAGGCGGGAGATGTCGAGAAGCTTGCGCGGGGTGCCGTCGGGCTTCGACGTGTCCCACGAGACACAGCCTCGATATTCCGTCACGTCCTGAACGGTGGAGGCGAGTTCACGGATGGTCAGATCCTCGCCGCAGCCGACGTTGACCGGTTCGTCACCGTCGTAACGTTCGAGGAGCAGCAGGCACGCTGCGGCCAGGTCGTCGACGTGCAGGAACTCGCGCCGGGGGCTACCGGAGCCCCAGAGGGTGACCTCGGGGGCTCCGCCCTGTCGCGCGTCGTGGAAGCGGCGGATCAGGGCGGGCAGGACGTGCGAGGAATCCAGGTCGAAGTTGTCGCCGGGCCCGTAGAGATTGGTGGGCATGGCGCTGATGTACGAGGCGCCGTACTGCCGCCGGTACGACTGGGTCTGCACGATGCCGGCGATCTTGGCCAGCGCGTATGCCTCGTTGGTCGGCTCCAGCGGGCCGGTGAGCAGGGCGTCCTCGGGGATCGGCTGCGGGGCGCGCTTGGGGTAGATGCAGGACGAGCCGAGGAAGAGCAGCCGCTCGACCCCGGCGGCATGCGCGCCGGCGATCACACTCAGCTGGATGCGCAGGTTCTCCTCGAGGAACTGCACCGGATACGTGCTGTTGGCCATGATTCCGCCGACCTTGGCGGCGGCCAGCACCACGGCGTCCGGGCGGATGTCACGCAGAAAGGCCTCGGTCGGTGCGGCATCGCGCAGATCGAGGGTGTCGCGACCGCGGGTGATCACCTCGTGGCCTTCGGCGGTGAGGCGGCGCACCACTGCCGAGCCGACGAGCCCGCGGTGGCCCGCGACAAATATGCGGGCGCCAGGTCGTAGGAGGGGGCGGACGGATTCCTGGGGAGGGCCGGGGAGATCAGTCGTCATGGCTCGGATTGTGCCAGCAGCTGTACATGGCGGTGCCGTTTTGCCGCAGATCACGCAAATTCCGATATTTCGGTGAACCAACCGCCTCTCAGGCGACCCGAGAAGGGGGAAGGCGTGGCGAAGACCGCGCTCATCACCGGTGAGACCGCAGGCCCCGGTACTCGGCCTCCGTGCGCCAGGAGGGGTAGTGCGGCATGCCGGTCAGGACACGGGTCTCGGCCCCGGACGCGGCCCGGTGCTCGGCGAGCCGGGCAGCGTACGGACCGATTCCGGTCAGCTCCGGCGCGTAGTTGGTCGAGACCACGAGAAGCCCACGATCCTCGAACGGCTTGTGATGATCAGCATCGGACATCGGACGATCGCTTTCCCCCCGGTACAGCCTCTGTTCCCTCCAGGGAACAACCCCAAAAGTGAGCTTATCCGTTCACGTGATGCGCAAGTGGTCTTCACAGTAAGGTCATTGCACCATCAACACCGATACCGATATCCCGCAGGACCGGATGCCATGTCCGGACACCTGAATCCGGGACACGGACGTCACGTTCACCGTGGGGGGAGAGAACGGATGGTGCACAGGGTCGGCTACGCGCCGGGGGTCTACGACCTGTTCCATGTAGGACACCTGAACATCCTGCGGCATGCCCGCAGCCAGTGCGACTACCTGGTGGCAGGGGTCGTCTCGGATGAGATGGCCGCGCTCGCCAAGGGCCACAAGCCGGTGATTCCACTGCCGGAGCGGCTGGAGATCGTCCGCAGCGTGCGCTACGTGGACGCAGCGTTCGTCGAGACCGTGCCCGACAAGGTCGAGACGTGGCAGCAGGTCAGGTTCGACGTCATCTTCAAGGGGGACGACTGGCGGGGCACGGAGAAGGGGAAACGGCTCGAGCGCGACTTCGCCGAAGTCGGCGTGGAGGTCGTCTATTTCCCGTACACCGTGCATACGTCCAGTACCCAGCTGCGCCGGGCACTGGACACGCTCGTCAGCCCGCCGCCCGGAGCGCTTTCAGCTCCCTGAACCACTTGACGAGGAAAGCCACCAGGAACAACGCGTGCACGACGGCGAGTACGGCATAGCCGAGACGGAACGCGGCCTCGTCCCCGAGCAGCAGGAACACCAGGCAGAACACCCCGTAGTCCACGGGAAGCAGCGCCACGGCCCGCACCCGGGACACCGGGGCCGTGGCGCTGCCGGGCGGTCCGGGGCGGGCGGCGGCCTTGCCGAGCTGTTCGCGCAGCAGACCGGCACAGAAGGTCAGCACCGCGACGAACAGGAAGCCCAGCGGCAGCAGCAGCCAGCCCTCGCCGGGCAGCTCGAAGAACCGGTGGAACGAGATCAGTACGGCGGTGTGTACGAGGATCATCTTGGCGCAGTCCACGACATGGTCCAGCCACTCACCGTCGGGCCCGCCCCGCCCGGTCAGCCTGGCGAGCTGCCCGTCGGCCGAGTCGAAGGCGAAGCCGACCACCAGAGCGGCGTACACGACGGCCGCGAGCCCCCAGGACGGACGGGCCAGCGCCACCGAAGCGATGGCGGCGAAGGTGAACGCCGCACTGACCAGTGTCACTTGATTGGGCGTCAGCCCAAATCGATAGGCGCCGGCCGCGAGCACCCGCCCGGCCGGACGGTTCACGTAACGCGAGTAGAGCGACACACCTTTGGCGGTCTTCTGTGCGCCGCGCAACTCGCGCAGCACCGTGCCTGTGGATCCCATACGCCCCCCAGCGTCCAGCCGTTCCCGCAGCGTCGGCGGAGCACCGCGGACGCTGCGGTCGGAGCCGCATCATGGCACGGAGAGCCCCTGTTACGGGGCTACTCCCGGGGTCGGACCGGCAGGCGGTCGCCTCAGGCGGGCGCGGTACGGCACTCGGGGTGGCCCCAGCCGTTCGGGTTCTTGGCGATCATGTCTTTGGCCGCGTAGGGTTTTCCGCAGTGGCAACGCCCCGCGAACCTGGCCCGGATGGTGCCCCCGGTGCGCGCGGGGCCTGCCGCACCGTCCGTCTTCTTCACCGCCGTACCGCCGCTCCGGCCCCCGGACGCCCTGGCAGGGGCGGGAGTCGGCAGCGGGGAGCCATGTGCGGAACCCGCCGCCCGCTGCGCGACGGCGGCCTCGCTGGCCGCCTGGTCGGCAAGGGCGTTGAGCGGGTCTCCGTCGACCTGGTGGGCGGGCACGTAGACGAAGTTCACGGTCCGACCGCTGAGCAACGCGTCGATGCGGGCCACCAGATCGCGGTTGGCCACGGGTTTGCCGGCCGAGGTCTTCCACCCGTTGCGCTTCCACCCCGGCAGCCACTTCGTGACTGCGTTCATGGCGTACTGCGAATCCATCCGGACCTCGATCTCTGCGCCCGGGTCGGTGGACTCCAGCAGCTCCTGTAGTGCAGTGAGTTCGGCGATGTTGTTGGTGGCGGTGCCCAGCGGCCCCGCCTCCCAACGCTCAGGGCTCCCCTGCGCATCGGCCACGACCCATGCCCAGGCCGCAGGCCCCGGATTGCCCTTCGATGCCCCGTCACACGCGGCGATCATGCGCTCGTTCATGCCCCCGATCATGCCAGCGTCACGCCTGCCCACGGCCGCGCGGCCCCGACGGTAACGGAACGTAACGCTTCGGAATGCGGAGAGCCCGCGACGCTGGTTCCCTGATGGAGCCCGCTCTTCCCTAGCGTCCAAGGAGTGACGATGAGCGTTGCAGGCGAAACCAGTGGCCGAGCCCAGCAGATGCGCGAGAAGGCCAAGCACATGACCGAGGCCGCGGAGCGCGCTACCGACCCCGAGCAGCGTCAGCGGCTCGAGGAGAAGGCTCGGAAGCTGCAGGAGCAGAGCGAGCAGCTCAGCAACATGAGCGGCGAGACGCGCCCGCACAAGTAGGACCGCACCACGCACAGGCCGATGGTTTCGCCGCTCTGTCCATGAGTGGGCGGCGAACCATCGGCCTGTGCCGTTGGTTCCGCCTTCCGCCGTCGGCCACTCGGAGCGTGGTTACTCGGTGCCACCTTCCCGACACGGCCGGACCGCGGACAGCGATTGACGTGCCGCAAGGAAATCACCGCACGCTGCTGGACGACCAGTGCATCGAATTCCCTCGCACGAACGGCCGCCTGACCGGACGTCAGCTCCCGGGCGAACGAAGAATCCACCCCGGACAAGGAGACGGGTTCTGCGCCGGGCACGGGGTTGCTCAGTGCTCGCTGACCGCACGGACCAGCGGTGAGCCGAGCACCTGGTGGCCGCCACTGGCCATCATCCGCACCTCGCCGTTGTCGCTGATCTCCGCGCGTACGATGCCTGTCTCGTCCTCGTAGATCGGGTAGCCGCCGGCCCCCTCCCGCGCAGTCCGCCGAACTATCACAGCGTCGTCCTCGACGGCAGATGCCTGAAATACCAGCTCGTAACTTTCTGGGTAATCCATGAGGGGCTCCGGCCAACGATCTTCGGCGGCGAGTCCGCTGCCTGCGTCTTCCATTGTCGCCCACACCCGCCTCCTGTGCCTCAAGAGGATCTGGGGGCACAGGAGCCTCAGGGTGGCAGCGCGGGCTCGTCCGGTCCACGAGTTCCCCGGCGGATAAGCCCCTCGATGATCGCGTCGAGTTCGTCGGCGACCGAGTAGTCGGCGGCGTAGGCGCGCCACTGGTCCTTGATCGCGGTGAGCCGCGGCAGCTCCTCCGCGTCCTCCTCGGTGACCATCTCGGGGAAGTAGCGCCTGCTCGGCGGGTGCTCCGCACGGCGGGCGGCGGCCCTGCGGAAGATCAGGTCGCCGTAGATGTACTGCCAGATCGTCCAGCAGGCACGTACCGACCGGGCCGGGGAGAGACCGCACTTCTGGGCGCAGTCGAGGATCTCCTCCACTATCCACAGGGCATCTCTGTCGGTGAGCTCGCCCAGCGCCAGGACGTCGAGCACCCACGGGATCCGGCGGAGGATCTCATGCGCGTGCACAGACACCGCGAGCAGCCGCGCGCGCGGGTCCTCGGGCAGTTCGGGGCGCGGCAAGGCGCCCGCGGTCCCGGACAGGGTGAGCATCAGCAGCTCGTCCTTGTCGCGTACGTAGTGGTAGAGCGCCATCGGCGTGCTGCCGAGCTCCTTCGCCACCCGTCGCATGCTCAGGGCGTCCAGGCCCTCTTCCTCGAGGATGCGGCGCGCGGTGGCGACCATCGTGTCGGGGTCCAGCCTGCGCGGCCGTCCCATGGACCGCCTGCCCGCCGCCTGCTTCTTGTCTGCACCCGACACATGACCATTGTCCCTCCCACCTCCCCCGGGACGGTTTTCGTACAGGTAAAACAATCTGCCCGCGAGGGTTAGGCCCGGCTCCGCACGCGCAATCGGGCGCCCGCATCCGATACGCATGCGATCTGCCAGACCACCGCTGCGGCCAGTCCCCAGACCAGCCCCACCGCACCGAAGTGGCCGGCGAATCCGGCGAGCGCGAGCGTCAGCAGCTGGCAGGGCAGCGCCCAGGCGAGGGTCTGCCCCCATGGCGCACCGGCAACCGCCGCGGCCAGCACCCCGACACCGAAGTACACGGCAAGGCCCGCGCACAGCAACCAGCGT
Organism: Streptomyces sp. NPDC002206; assembly: GCF_053593595.1. NCBI lineage: Bacteria > Bacillati > Actinomycetota > Actinomycetes > Kitasatosporales > Streptomycetaceae > Streptomyces > Streptomyces sp. NPDC002206. Next base: position 44,417 of record NZ_JBSFCW010000014.1, on the reverse strand, counting down.
GCCTCGTCCGGGGCGGGGCCGTGCGGATGCGCGATGGCCAGCCCCAGTCCCGCGGCCAGGACAGCAATCGTGCAGGTTGTCACACAGTGCAGCGTCAGGGTGACCCGCACGGGTAGGTCGTCCGGGCCGGGCTTCGGCACGCCGCCGGAGCCGTGCAGCAGTGACATGCTCCACAGCGGGACGAGCAGGACGAATGAACCGGTCGCGACGCCGGCCATGGGTACGTCCCAGACGGTGTCCGCAGCTGCCGAGGTGATCCGGACCACCCCCTCACCCAGCACGATGATGACGAAGAGGCCCAGCCGCTCCACCATGTGCGGCACATCGGAGTAGGCCGCCTCGATGACCGGCAGCCGATCGGAGTGCCCTCGCTTCCTGACGACGCGCTGCACCCGGTCCTGTGCGTCTCGGAGCATGCGGCTGCCCGAGGCGGTGAGCATGATCAGCAGGTCGAACGCGAGGCCGAGAGCCCACAGCCAGTACCTCACCGAGGCACCCACCCACAGCGAGACGATCCAGGGCAGCGTCCCACCGCCCACCTGGGCGAGCGGCCAGTCCACCACGACCTGTCCGGGCCGCCAGAGCCGGCTGGACAGCCAGCGCAGGAAGGCGTATGCGATCGCGAACGCCAGGGCGTGGTCGGTACGGATACCGGGAACGGCCGCGACCATGACGGCCAGCCCGAACATCCCCAGCAGGAAACCGGGCGTCCAGGCGCGGCTTCCCTCGACGTTTCCGTAGACGGTGAAGCAGACCCACGCGATCCAGAAAGCCAGATAGAGCACTACGTACAGGCCGAGGTCGGCGACTGTCGGGCCGTCGTGCAGCAGGTGCGAGAGCTGGAGGACACCCGCGACGACGACCAGGTCGAAGAAGAGCTCGATCCAGGAGGCATGCCGCTGGGCAGGCGGCTGACGTGTACTCATGGGGGAATCATGGGCCAGGTGTTCCGCTCCTCGACGCAGGCGGCCACGCCTGGCGGCGCATGGTCCGGGCCAGGAGGGCGTGGCAGGACATCGGCCGACGGGGACGGTCAGAGCCGGACGATGACCAGGGCGGTGTCGTCGGTGGCGCCGCCGGGTGGGAGCAGTTCGAGCAGGACGGCGTCGGCAAGGGGTTCGGGGTCGATTCCCTGGTGGCGGACGAGGGAGTCGGCGAGGCGGTCGAGGCCGACGTCGATGTCCTCGCGGCGGCGTTCGATCAGGCCGTCCGTGTACAGAACGAGGGCGTCCCCCGCGGCGAAGACGGTGGCGTCCTCGGGCCGGTGAACGAGGTCCGGGCGGGCACCGAGCGGGGGGTCGGTGGCCTGGTCGAGGTACTCCACGGTGCCGTCGGTGTGCAGCAGTGCGGGCGGGGGGTGCCCGGCGCTGCTGTAGGTGATGGTGTGCGTGTCCCAGTCGATGTGGGTCGTGACGACGGTGGTGTTCTCGGCGCCGTCGACCGAACGGGCGTACAGGTCGACGACTTCCAGGGCCTGGGCGGGGCCGTCGGCGACGCGGGACGCAGCACTCAGCGCGCTGCGGAGCAGACCCATGACGCCGGCGGCTCGAAGACCGTGGCCGACGACGTCGCCGACGGCGACGCCGACACAGTCGCCGGGCAGGTCGACCAGGTCGTACCAGTCGCCGCACACGTTCAGCGAGCCGACTGCGGGCCGGTAGCGCACGGCGGGGCGGTGGCGGCCGACCGGTCCGGGGACGGGCAGCATCGCCTGCTGCAGGACGAGGGCCACCTCACGCTCCCGGGCGTGGGCCTGCCGCAGCCGTTCGTTGACCTCCTGCAGTTCCCGGGCCCGGGTGTAGAGCTCGGCCTCCAGCACGCGGGTGCGGCCGATGTCGGGGCCGCCGCGGGCCTTGATGAGCTCGGTCACCTCGTCCACCCGGTGCACCAGCAGGACCACCCGCCCGTCGGGCCCGAACACCGGGGCGTTGACCGGGCTCCAATAGCGTTCCTCCCACTCGCCGGGCCGCTGCGGGGACTGAACGTCATAGCGTTGCAGCGCCATGGCGTCCCGCTCGCCGGTGGCCGCCACCCGCTTGAGCGACGCCTCCAGATTCCGCATGCCGGTCGCAGCGGGGTTGTTCGGATTGTCGGGAAACACGTCGAACAGGTACCGGCCGATCACCTGTTCGCGCGTGCGCCCGGCCATGCGGAGGAATTCCTCGTTCGCATCCGCGAACACCAGCTCGGGGGTCATCAGCGCCACCATGCCGGGCAGCCCCTGGAACACTGCCGCGTAGTCGATCCCGTCGTCCGTCATGGTCCGCCTGCCTCAGTGTCCGCCGTCACCGTGTGACCTCACGCTCCGGCCCGTGCCGCCGACGGAACGGGCCGGGGAGCACAACCGTCTGCGCGAGAGCTCGCCCGCAGCGGGCGAGCCGGTGTCAGAAGTCGACGGCTTCGCGGATGAGCGGGCAGGTCATGCAGTGGCCGCCGCCACGCCCACGGCCGAGTTCGGCGCCGACGATGGTGATGACTTCGACCCCGGCCTCGCGCAGGAGGGTGTTGGTCTGCGTGTTGCGGTCGTAGGTGAAGACGACGCCGGGCTCCAGGGCGACGGCATTGTTTCCGCTGTCCCACTGCTGCCGCTCGGAGGCGTACACATCGCCGCCGGTCTCGATCACCCGCAGGCCGGGCAGGCCCAGCGCCTTGGCCACGACATCGACGAACGCTGCCGATCCCTCGTCGGTGATGTCGACACCAGGAGCCTTGTCGCCGGGGCGCAGGGAGAAGGTGTGCACCGCCTCCATGATCGTCGGGTAGACCGTCACGATGTCCCGGTCGGCGAACGTGAAGACGGTGTCCAGATGCATCGCCGCGCGCAGCCTGGGCATTCCCGCGACGATGACGTGCTCGGCGGCGCCGTTCCTGAAGAGTGCGGCCGCGACCTGGGTGATGGCCTGGCGGGAGGTGCGTTCGCTCATGCCCATGAGCACGACGCCGTTGCCGACGGGCATGATGTCGCCGCCCTCGAACGTGGCCTGGCCCCAGTCCAGTTCCGGGTCTCCCCACCACACAGTGGAGCCCATGAAGTCCGGGTGGAAGGTGTAGATGGCCTTCATCAGGAGGGTTTCGCCGTGCCGGGCCGGCCAGTAGAGCGGGTTCATGGTCACGCCGCCGTAGAGCCAGCAGGTGGTGTCACGGGTGTAGAGCGTGTTCGGCAGCGGTGGCATGAGGTACTCGCGCGCCCCCGTCGAATCGCGGGCCAGGCTGACGTACCCGGAGCGGAACTCGTCCGGCAGGTCGGTGGTGGCGAGACCGCCGATCAGGTACTCGGCGAGCCGGCGCGGATCGAGTGACTCCAGGAAGGCCCGTGTGTCGTCGATGAGCCCGATGCCCACCTCGTTCGCGGTGATCTTCCGGTCCAGCAGCCACGTCCGGGCCTCGGGAATCGCCATGGTCCGGGCGAGCAGATCGTGCAGTTCGACGACCTCGACACCGCCTTGCGTCAGTTTGTCGACGAAGTCGGCGTGGTCGCGCTGGGCGTTCTCCACCCACATGACGTCGTCGAAGAGCAGGTCGTCGGAGTTGGTCGGGGTGAGCCGGCGATGTGCCAGGCCCGGCGCGCAGACCAGTACCTTGCGCAGCCTGCCGACTTCGGAATGGACGCCGAGTGCCGGCGCGGACGTGGGTGTGTCGGTCACGGTGTGTGCCTTTCCGCATGGGGCGAGGGACGGGACGGCTGAGGCAGGTCAGAGTTCGATCCAGCCGACCGCCAGGGCGATCACGCCCACGGCGGCACCGGCGATCGAGACAGCGCAGATGCCCGCTTCGGCGGGCGAGAACAGGCGCCTGTTCTGCTCCCGCCTCGCCTTGACGAACAAGAACGTCGCCGGGGCGTAGAGGATGAACGAGAGCAGTACGAACCTCAGCCCGGCGGCGTACACCAGGAACGCGGTGTAGAGCGTCGCCAGCAGGGCGATCACCAGCTCCCTGCGGGGTCCGCGCTCCACGGCGCTCTCCGGGCCCGGTCCGAATGCGATCTTGACGGCGAACGCGGCCGCAAGGAAGAACGGGATCAGGCTGAGCACGCTGGTCAGGTCGAGGGCGAAATTGAAGGCGTCGTCCGAGAACATCGTGACGACCAGAACGATCTGGCTCAGTGCGGTGGTCATGAGAAGGGCGGGAACGGGGACGTCGGCCGCGGTGGCACGGCCCAGGAAGCGGGGCATGTCGTCGTCCTTGGCCGCGACGAACAGCACCTCGGCCGCCATCAGCGTCCATGCCAGATAGGCGCCGAGCACGGAGACGATGAGCCCGACGCTGACGAAGACCTTGCCCCAGGTGCCGACCGCGGCCTGGAGCACGCCGGCCATGGAGGGCTGGCGCAGTTCGGCGATCTCACTCATCGGCAGGATTCCGTACGACACGATGGTGACCGAGGCGAAGACGGCGAAGACGCTCAGGAATCCCAGGACGGTGGCCTTGCCGACGTCCTCGCGTCGCTTGGCGTGGCGGGAGTAGACGCTGGCCCCCTCGACACCGAGGAAGACGAAGACAGTGGCGAGCATGGTGCCGCGGACCTGGTGGAAGAGCGAGCCGGCGTAGTCGGCGCCACCGAAGTTCTCTGCGAAGACGGACGGGTCGAAGTAGAAGAGGGACAGGAGGATGAAGACCAGGATCGGTACGACCTTGGCCACGGTCACCACCCGGTTGATGGCCGCCGCTTCCTTCACTCCGCGCCGGATGAGCAGGAAGAACGCCCACAGCCCGACGGAGGACAGGACGACCGCGAGGAGCGTGTCGCCGTCGCCGAGTGCGGGCGCGATGGCGCCGATCGTCGACATGATCAGCACCCAGTAGGTGACGTTGCCGACGCACGCGCTGGCCCAGTATCCGAACGCCGAGAAGAAGCCCAGGTATTCGCCGAAACCGGCCTTGGCGTAGGCGTAGACACCCGCGTCGAGGTCGGGCCTGCGCACCGCGAGGGTCTGGAACACGAACGCCAGCATCAGCATGCCGATGCCCGCGATGACCCACGAGATCAGCGCCCCGGCGACTCCGGTCTCCTCGGCGAACCGCCGTGGCAGGGAGAACACCCCGGCGCCCACCATCGAGCCGACGACCATCGTCGTCAGCGTGAACAGGGTCAGCTTGACCGCTGGCCGCCCTTCGGCCGCGGCGGACGGGGTGGTGCCGGTGTCGGAGTCGGTCATCAATTCCCTCGTCGACGCGCCCTGTGACGGACGAACTGGCTTTTAGTGGGCCGCGGGACCGGCCGTGACCGGTACCGTCGTCTCGATCTCGAAGCCGGTGATTCCGTGGAACACGCTCAGGGCGGGGCTCGCGCAGTCGAAGACGGCGTACGGCGGGTTCCACAACACACCCCGGCCGGTCCGCTGCACGGCGGACCGGCTGTGACCGTTCTTCATCGCGACGAGCGCGACGGTCATCGCGCACATGACCAGGGCCACCTGCATCGACCCGTCCAGAGCGTCGAGACCGAACAGCGCGAGCGTGCCGGCCATCAGGACGGCCGGCACAACAGAAATGGGGACGGCCGCGTCAGCCAATGAAGGCACCCGGACCGCGCGCTCGCGCTCCGCCTGGTCATCGTCCGCCACATCAGCTCCGGTTCACACAGGGGCCCCGCCGACCGCACCACCGCACTTCCACCGAGACGGAAATCTAGTACCGTTCAATAGCTTTGTCGCGCTTTGCGCCATTTAGAACTTTATGCGGCCCTTGCTGTACTCCCTGCGTCACAGGGCTTCCGATTCCCAAGCGGCCGGCGGGAGGCTGCCACCCGTTCGGATCGGTGCCTGTTGCCCGCCTCCTGCGGGGCCGGTCGTACGGCACCGAGCCTGCCGATGGCCGGCACAGCGTGCCGACAGGCCGCTTCCGGACCCGGGACCGCACGTGAGCAGGTGCGGGAAAGCCTGGCCCGCAACGTGACGCTGGACGGACTCAGCGCGGTAACAGGGTCGAGCAAGTACCGGCCCGTACGCGTGTCTACGGCGTGACTCGGCCGGTCGCTGCACGAGCTGCATCCACGTCTGTGGCTCAAGCGGCCCAGGGAGCTGCTCCGGCGCGGCACGGGGATCGCAGAGGTCGCACAAGAGACGGGTTTCCACGTCGAGTTCTGCGACGACACCTACGTACTTCCGGCCATCGATCGGACTGTTTCCTTCTTCGACAGGAACATCTGATGCGGCATCTGCTGCTGGGCCGCGCCCGGTGCCCATCCGGAACCCGAACACGGGCTGTTCAGGCCGGCTCCCCGGCGTCGTGGACCAGCTTCTGCTCGGTCCAGATGGTTTTGCCCTGCTGCGTGTAACGCGTTCCCCAGCGGTCGGAGCACTGGGCGACAAGGAACAGTCCCCGGCCGCCCTCGTCGGTGGTGCGGGCGTGTCGAAGCCGTGGCGCGGTGCTGCTGCCGTCGAAGACCTCGCAGGTCAGGACCAGGTCGTGGATCAGGCGCAGTCGGATGGGGGCCTTGGCGTGTCTCATGGCGTTGGTGACGAGCTCGCTGGCGATGAGCTCGGTGGCGAACGCCTCCTCGTCCAGGTCCCATGATGTGAGCTGGCGGGTGACGAGCGACCGGGCCGTGGAGACGATGGCCGGGTCCGCAGGCAGGTCCCACGATGCGACCCGGCCGGGGTCCAGTGCGTGTGTACGGGCAACGAGGACGGCGGCGTCCTCGTCGGCCTGCTCCGGAACCAGCGCCTCGGTGAGCCTGCAGGCCGTCTCCTGCACCGAGCCGGACTGCCGGGCGAGCAGATCTGCGAGTCCGGCCTCTTCCGGGTCGCCGCCGCGCGCCTGCAGGAGCCCACTGGTGTGGAGCGCCAGCACCGAGCCCTCCGGCAGCATCACCTCGGTCTTTCCGAACGACGGCCCGGGGAGGCCGAGTGGGGCGGCGGACGGGACGTCCAGCATCATCACTGTCCCGTCCGGGTGGACGACAGCGGGGCCGGGATGGCCTGCACCGGCTGCGGAACAGCGCAGGGAGATGGGGTCGTAGATCAGATAGAGGAAGGTGCACCAGGCGCCCGAGTCGGCATGCGGCGCGTCGGAGCCTGCGTCCTGCGGCGGTTCGTTGCCGTCGCGCCGGGGACCGGCGTCGTCGGCGAGACGCCGTACCAGGTCATCGAGGCGGGCGAGCATCTCGTCGGGCTCCAGGTCCAGATCGGAGAGCGTGTGCACGGCCGCGCGGAGCCGTCCCATGGCGGCGGCGGTCTCCATTCCGCGTCCGGGCACGCTGCCTGCCACGAGCGCCACCCTGGCCCCCGACAGCGGCACGACATCGACCCAGTCACCGCCGGCTCCGCCGTGCACATACTCGTAGGCCACCTCCACCCCGTTGTTCCGGGGAGGTTCCGTCGGAAGCAGACTGCGCTGGAGTGCCATCAGGGAGTCGTGCTCGCGCAGGTAGCGGCGGGCGTTGTCCAGGCAGAGAGCGGTGCGGCGGCCGAGCTCGGTGGCCACCGTGAGATCGTCCTGCTGGAAGGGGCCCTGCTCCCCCCAGCGGTAGAAGGTGGCGATCCCCAGGGCACGGTCCTGTGCGACCAGTGGCACGAACATGAGTGAGTGGATCTTCTCCTCCAGCATCCGACGGCCGCGTACGGGATCGCTCAGCACCCAGTCGCTGTCGGCGGTCAGCGGGCTGACCAGGCGCGGTTGCAGGTCCGAGAGAGCCCGGGACGACGGTGACGTCGGCGGGAAAGTGCTGGACTCGCCGACCGGGTAGGCACCGGGCCGGGTGTCGGTTCGCCGGGACCGCGACGCGGCCCGCCTCAGCACGGCGCCGGGCTGCACCGGGCCGGAAGAGATTTCCTCGCCCATGAGCACCGGCTCGAGGACCTCCACGCCGATGCTGTCGGCCAGCCTGGGCACTGCCACTTCGGCCAACTCCTGGGCCGTGCACATCACATCGAGTCCGGTTCCGATGCGTGAACCGCCCTCGGCGAGCAGAGCGAGCCGCTCCTGTGCGAGATAGCGTTCGGTGACGTCGACCGCGGCGTCAGCAACGCCCAGGACACGGCCGTCGTCGTCCTCGAGGCGGAACGCGGAGACCGAGTAGACGTGCGTGTGCTCCGGATCTCCCGGTGGCCTGCCGCGCTTCTCGAAACCCATCACCGGTTCACCCGTATCCAGCACGCGGCTCAACACCCGTTCCACCAGCTCCGGACTGAAGTCGGGCCATGCCTCGGTCGGCCGTTTGCCGATCGCTCCCTCAGCGGGGGCGCCGTGCATGCCTTCCGCAGCGCTGCTGAACCGCATCAGCCGCAACTGCGGGTCGAGAACGAAGAGCCCCACCGGAGACCGGGTGAACAGTGCCTCAAGCAGCGCCCGGTCCAGATCCGACTCCGGGGGCCCCGCCGGGACAAGTGTCACCGTCCACCGCGCGTCGGCACCGCTTCCTGCCCCAGTCGATTCCACAGGGCGGATGGACAGCCTGCAGGGCACCGGTCGTCCGTTGCGATGACGCACCACGCTCGTGGCACCATCGGCGTCTGCCGATTCCTCGGCCGTGGCCAAAAACTCGGTCGCTGGGCGGCCCAGCACCCACTCGGCCGGGTATCCGAGCAACTGCTCGGCTTCCGGGCTCCATCCCGTGATGACGCCTCGCACGCCGACTTCGGCCCGGGCCCGGTTCCGTATCGTGTGCTCGTCGAGCCGGTCCGTGCGGTTTTCGACGTCCGGTGCACCCATGTCCACCAGCCTCGTCCTGCGTCTGCGTCCTCGTGCTCCCAGTCTCCTCCACGGCAACCCGCTCACAACTTGTCCCAAGGCCTCCCCACCCCATACGGCAAGAGATTACCGTTCGGTAACACGGGTGCAGAGGGATTGGCGGCGCGGGCAGCGCGAGGTTGACTCATCAACCATGACTGACTGGACCGGCCGCACCGCCGTCGACATCGCTGCCGCCGTACGTGAAGGACGGGCCGACGCGGCCGACGTCACCCGCCGGCATCTGGACCGCATCGCCCGGCTCGATCCGGGCCTGTCCGCTTTCCGGCACGTGCGGGCGGAGCAGGCGCAGGCAGAGGCGGAGGCGGTGGACCGGCGGGCCGACCGTGCTTCCCTGCCGCTCGCAGGGGTCCCGGTTGCGATCAAGGACAACATCGCGGTCGCGGGCGAGCAGGCCCGCAGCGGATCCGCTGCCACCGCGCCCGACCGCAGCTCCGCCGACCACGTGATCGTCGAGCGGCTGCGGGCGGCGGGCGCCGTGGTGATAGGTCTGACCAACGTGCCGGAACTCTGCCTGGTCCCGATGGCCGACAGTATCTACGGGATCGCCCGCAACCCCTGGAACGAGCAGCGCACGCCCGGCGGCTCCTCGGGCGGCAGCGCGGCCGCAGTGGCCGCCGGCCTCGTCCCCCTGGCACACGGCAACGACGGGTTCGGCTCGATCCGTATCCCCTGCGCCTGCTGCGGAACCATCGGGATCAAGCCCGGGCGCGGCGTCGTGCCGCACGCACCGGACGACCCGACCTGGTTCGACCTGGTCGAGAACGGCCCGATCGCGACCACGGTGCAGGACGCCGCCCTCGGACTGGCCGTGATGGCCGGTGAACCGGACTTCGCGCAACTCGGCGATCCGGGGCCGCTGCGTATCGGTGTGTCGGTCCGGTCGATATCACCGGGCTTTGCGATCGCCGCCGAATACCGCCGTGCCGCGCTGGAAACCGGAAGGCTGCTGGAAGGTCTCGGGCACACCGTGTCCCGGCACACCCGACGCTACCCGGCATGGCTGGGACCTGCGTCGCTGACCTCCTGGTACGCCTCCGCGCACCAGAGCGCCGAAGGACTCGACCGGACCGAACTCGACCGGAGCACCCGACGATTGGCCGCAATCGGCAGGACGCTGGCGGCCGTGCATCTGCAGGGGGACCATGCGCGGGACCGCTGGCGCACCGAGGCGGCAGAACGCTTCTTCGGTCAGATCGATGTCCTGCTGCTGCCCGCGCTCAGCCGGCCTGCAGCGCAGGCGAAGCGCTGGGGCGAACACGGCGCGCTGCGCACCTCGGCGGTCAGCACCCGCACGGCCTCACTCTTCGGCTCCTGGAACATCGCGGGCTGGCCGGCGCTCGCCGTCCCCGTGGGGGTGGACGCCGACGTGATGCCCGTCGCAGTGCAGCTCGTCGCCAAGCCCGGCGGCGAGAAGCGCCTGCTGGAACTCGCCGCGCAGATCGAAGCCGCCAAACCCTGGCCGCGGCACGCGCCGCGCTATGCCGCGGACGCCACGGACGGCGCCGGGCCCCCGATCGCGGAAGAAGCCTGACACCGGCTTCAGGTGCCGCGGTCGGCGACAGCTGTCGTTTGTCGTTCCTCTTCACTCAGGAGCTTCAGGAAGAGACGAGTGACGGCGGTGCGATGCTTCCCGGCGCCTGGGCGGAGACCGTTCCCCGGCCGACGGCGGAAGCACCGCACCCCAGCCGGTGGTCCGGGATCGCACCTTCCGCCTGATCGCGCCTTCGGCGAGGGCCGCACCTACGACTGGGACGCCATCATGGCGGTCGTCGATGAACATCAGCCTCTACGACGCCGGACAGGCCGCCCTCGACACGGCCCGCTGTCTCCCGCCGGAATGTGACGTGCCCATCCGGGCCAACCGGTTCTGGCAGCCCGACGACCTCCACACCCTCACGAGCCGCGACCATCTCCTGACCATCCGGTATCACTCGGTCGGCCTCGGTGCGGGCCTGCTGCTCAGCGTTCCACCGGACCGGCGGGGCCGGATCGACGACGCCGAACACCATGGATTCGAGCCCGTCACCGTACGGGAACTCCAGATCCGGCTGACGGGCGGGAATCAGGCTCTGGCAGCAGTGAACGGCTTCCACTGCGGCCACTCCGCGACACCTGCACCACCGACATACGGACAGGCAGCTCCGGCCTCGGCAAAACCCGACTGACCCCGGCGCCCCAGTCGCTTATTGTCAACGTGATTCCTGGCAGATGCCTCGGCTCGGTCAGGACGAGGACCATGACGTGGAGGATGATTGTGCGCTACCGCGAGCTGGGACGCAGTGGACTGTCCGTGTCCGAGATCGGATACGGCGCGTGGGGCATCGGTGAGTCCAGCTGGGTGGGCGCCACGGAGGACGAATCCGTACGCGCCCTGCACCGTGCCATCGACCTCGGCGTGAACTTCATCGATACGGCGCGCGGCTACGGCGAGAGCGAGCGAATCGTCGGCCGGGTCGTCCGCGAGCGGGCCGACGACGAGGTGCTCGTCGCGACCAAGGTGCCGCCGAAGAACGGCACGTGGCCGGCGCCCGACGGCCTGGACCCGGCCGAGACGTTCCCGGGCGAGCACATCCGCAAGAGCCTGGAGACCAGTCTGCGCACCAGCGGCCTGGACCACTTCGACGTACTGCAGTTCCACGTCTGGAGCGATGACTGGGTCGGCCGTGGTGACTGGCTGGAGACGATCGCGGAACTGAAGCAGGAGGGCAAGATCCGCCTGTTCGGCGTCTCCATCAACGACCACCAGCCCGACAATGCACTCGCACTCGTACGCAGCGGCGCCGTGGACAGCGTGCAGGTCATCTACAACCTCTTCGACCAGGCGCCCGCCGACGCGCTGCTGCCGGCCTGTGAGGAGCACGGCGTCGGTGTCATCGTGCGGGTGGCGCTGGACGAGGGCGGCCTCACCGGCCGGATCACCGCCGGCACGACGTTTCCCGAGGGCGACTGGCGCAACCGCTACTTCCGCGACGACCGCCCGGCACAGGTCGAGCAGCGGGTGGCCGCGATCGTCGCCGACCTCGGCATCGCCCCCGACGAGATCGCCGAGCATGCGTTGCGGTTCGTACTGAGTTCGCCGGCGGTTTCCACCGTCATCCCCGGAATGCGCTCCGTACGCAACGTCGAGCGCAACACGGCCCTGAGCGACGGGCGTCCGCTCACCGCCGACCAGCTCTCCGTGCTGGCCAAGCACCGGTGGGAGCGCAACTTCTACTCGTGATCCGCGGGCACCATCGCCGGGGCCGGGCGGCACGCGGATTCAGCCCCGCGCACCGCCCGGCCGTGAGCGGTTCTACCGGCGCTCCAGCGAACCCCGGACGAATGCTGCCTGGCCGACATGCTGCAGGTCGTCCGCGATGACGCTGATCAGACGCACACCGAGGGTGACCGGCGGCGACCAGGTCTCATCCACAATGCGCTCCAGGGACCTGGGGCGGAGGCCACGAATGAACTCGACGCTCTGCTCGTGGACGGCGTCGTAGTAACCGAGCAGCAGTTCGGGCGAGCCCACCTGGACAGCCGCGACCTGTTTACTGCTCTGCCCGTATCCGGTGGCTCCCTTGTCGAAGGGCAGGTCGAAACGGGAGGTCCAGTCCTGGGAGAACCAGACCTGCTGTACACCGGCCGCATCCGAGACGTGGTCGTCCTGGATCCGGGTGAGGTGCCACACCAGCCAGGCGATGGAGTTCGCGCCGTCGTCGAGCCGGACGTGCAGGTCGTCGACGGAAAGGCCCTCGACCGCCGAGTGCACCGCTTCCTGGATTCGTGTGAACGCGTCCGTCAAAAGGTCTGCGCTGTTCATACGAACACCATCAAAAGGTCTGCGCTGTTCATACGAACACCATCGCCGCTCCCGCGCCCGGACCCTGCCATCGACACGCGCCGCACACCCCGCCGCACGCGACGTGCCTCGCGGGCTGCGGACGCTGACCGCCGGCCGGGCGCAGGCCGTCCCGTCAGCGACGTCGGCACCGGTGCCACGGACACCGTGTCGCGCTGTCGCCTCCGCGGGGTGCGTGCGCGCCCAGGAATCCGATTCCCATGCCCAGCATCCAGAAGTCCTTGGCCAGCGGGATGCCGGCCTGGGTGGGTCGCAGACTGTCGGACTCCCGCATTCCGGGGACCCTCAGATACAGGCCGACCAGCCCCGCGGAGAAGCCGGTGAGCGCCACTCCGGCCAGTCGGGTCGGTACGAAGGGGGCGAGCAGCGTCCCGCCGATGGCGATCTCGGACCAGGCGAGCAGCCGGGTGAAGCGCTGCGCGTCCAACTTCTCCAGGAACGGATAGGCGATGCAGGCCATACCGTGCACGCCCGCCGCCGTCTCCTTGTCCGCTTTCAGTTTGCTCAAACCTGAGTTCAGGATGAACGCACCGGTGGCGAGGCGCGGGGCCACATCGCGTGCTTCAAGATTCACTGTCATGGGAGCTCCGTCGATCAGGTACTAGGGCCCCTCGTCGACCTTAGCCAGAAGGTGGCAGAGGCGCTTGACGGAGAGGTCGGCCTCTCCGTCAAGCGCCTCGTCAGCCTTCGCCGGGGCACCGGTCCGTATCGCATCGGCCTCGCACGGCGCGTTCCGCCGTTCGGGGGATCGGACTGCCCTGAGTCAGCTCGCGTTCTTGACGAACTCAGTGGTGAAGGTCTTGTCGAGGTCGACCTTGGCGTCCTTCAGGTTCGGGTTGAAGGCCTTCAGGACCCGCTCAACGGTGGCGGGTCCGTCCGCGGGCATGACGCCGTCCGTGGTGAACATGGGCAGCGTGCTCTTGATGGCCTGCGCATAGAGGGCCTTGCCGCCGCCCTGCGCGTAGTCGGCGGGCATCTTGGCCGCGATCTCGTCCGCGCTGTGCGTGGACATCCACTTCAGCGTCCTGACGAAGGCGTTGGCCAGCTTCTGGACGGTTTCCTTGTGACTGTTGACCCATTCGGTCTGCATGTACAGGCTGGAGGACGGGTAGAGCCCGCCGAGCGCCTGCTTGGAGCCTTCGGGGGTGCGCATGTCGATGAGAATCTTGCCGAGCTTCTTGTCCAGGATGGTGGCGACGGTCGGGTCGGTGGTCATCCCGCCCTGGATGGAGCCCTGCTGGAGGGCGGAGATGAAGGTCTGACCCGCTCCCACCGCGACGGGGGTGAACTGGCTGGTCTGCACATCGCTGTTGACGGCGAGGTACTTCGTCAGGAAGTCGGTCGAGGAGCCGATGCCCGTCACGCCGAGCTTCTTGCCCTTGAAGTCCTTCGGTGACTTGATGTCGCCCGCTGCCTGGTTGGAGACGATCTCGACCTCGCCCGGAGCCTGTGAGAACTGGACGACCGACTCGACCTGCTTGCCCTTCACCTGGAGGTCGAGGGTGTGGTCGTAGAAGCCGACCGTGCCCTGCACATCACCGGAGACCAGGGCCGTCTCGGCCTGGACGCCCGCCGGCTCGGTCAGGAGCTGGACCGACACCCCTTCGTCCTTGAAGTAGCCCAGCCGCTCGGTGAGCATCGCGGGCAGGTAGATGACCTTGTCGAGGCCACCCACCATGATCTTGACCTTGACGTTCTTGCCGTCGGAGGCGCCGCTGGACTCGGAGTTGGAGCCACAGGCGGTCAGGGTGGTCAGGGCGAGTGCGCCGACAACGGCGACGGCCGAGATCCGGGTGAGTGTACGCATCTGGTTCACGTCCTCGTGAAGAGAAGAAACGATCGGATATTCGAATGGCGGGCGGCGCCGGCGTGCGGAGTCGGCGCCGGCGTGTGGAACAGACGTCAGCGCGGCGAGTCGGCGTCAGCAGGCTTCCAGCGGAAGAGCCGCTTCTCGAGGAAGGTCAACAGGCCTTCGGCAAGCAGTGCGACGACCGCGAGGATCACCATCGCGGCGTAGACGCCGGCGGCGTTGAAGGTGCCCTGGGAAGCGGCGACCAGCAGTCCGAGCCCCTTGGTGGCACCGATGTACTCACCGACGATCGCGCCGATGAGCGCGAAGCCGAAGCTCACGTGCAGGCTGGTGAAGATCCATGACGTGGCCGACGGGATGACCACCTGGAAGGTGACCTGGCGGTTGCTGGCACCCAGAATGCGGGAATTGGCGACGAGGTTGCGGTCCACCTCCCTGGCGCCCTGAAACGCGTTGAAGAAGACGGGGAAGAACACGAGGACGACCGCTGAGGCCACCTTCGAGGCGGGGCCGAGGCCGAACCAGATCAGGAAGATCGGCGCGAGCACGATGCGCGGCAGGGCGTTGAGCACCTTGATGTACGGGCCGAGAACGTCGGCGGCGAAGCGGATCCGGCCCAGCGCGATACCGAGCAGAACACCGGCGATCACACCGATGACCCAGCCGAGCAGTGCTTCGTAGAGCGTGTACCAGATCTGCTCCCACAGGGAGCCCTGCGCGGTGCCGTCGATGACCCAGGTGCGGATCTGGTCCCAGATCTTCGACGGCATGGAGAAGTTGAACGGATCGATGACCGCGGTCCGGGCCAGCCACTCCCACAGCCCAATGACTGCGAAGAGCAGTGCGATCCGGCTTCCGAGCACCAGGAACCTGCGGTTGCGGGTGGCTCGCGCTCTGGCCTGGGTCCGCTCGGTCTTGGTGACGGCGGCGCTCGCGGTGAGGGAATCAGGCGACATCGAGAGCACCCCTCTCGCGGGTGATGCGGACCTCTTCGCCGAGCGAGGACCAGATCTCCCGGTAGATCTCCAGGAACCTGGGCTCCAGACGCACCTGTTCGACCTTGCGCGGGCGGGGCAGATCGATCTCGAAGACCTCCTTGACGGTGGCCGGTCCCGCGGTCATGACCACGACTTTGTCGGCCAGCGCGATGGACTCCTCGAGGTCATGGGTGACGAAGACGACGGAGGCGCCGGTCCCGGCCCACAACTCCAGCAGTTCGTCGGACATCAGGGCCCGGGTCTGCACATCAAGCGCGGAGAAGGGTTCGTCCATGAGCAGGATCTCGGGATCGTTGACGAACGTGGCCGCGAGTGCGACACGCTTGCGCTGGCCGCCGGACAGCTGGTGGGGATAGCGGTCCTCGAAGGAGGACAGACCGACCCGGGCGAGCCACTCCCGGGCGCGTTCCTTCGCCTCGGCCTTCGGCACGCCCCGGAAGCGGGGGCCTGCCATCACGTTGGACAGCACGGTGCGCCAGGGGAAGACCGCATCCTGCTGGAAGACGAAGCCGACCTTGTCGCCGATGCCGCTCACCGGCTCACCGGCGACCAGCACCTCCCCCTCGGTGGGCTCCTCCAGGCCGCTGACCAGTGTCAGCGTTGTCGACTTGCCGCATCCGGTAGGTCCCACCACGGCGACGAACTCACCGCGCCCGATCGTGAGGTCCAGATCCCGTACGGCGGTGTGGAGCGCCCCCGAGGGAGTCCGGAACGCTTTGCTCGCCCCCCGCAGCTCGATGGCGGGGCTCGTTTCGCTGTTCATGAGGCGGGACGCTAGAGGCGGCCCGGGCACGACGGCACCCTTGCGCTCACAACTCCTGCTTCTGCCTATAACCTGCGGTTCTGCTCGTTCTGCTCACGCCGGAAGAACGAAAGTGCTACGAGGGCTGGTCAGCGACGGCTGCGACGTTTACGTTGCGTTCACACAAAGCAAAGCGGATCAGCAGATTCCCAGGCGGGCGGAAGGCAGAGGACGAGCACATGCGGATTCACTGGCCCCGCCGTGTCTTCGCCCAGGTCCTGCTCACACAGGTCGCCATCACGACCGGGGTGGTCATGCTCGTCACCGGGCTCTTCCTTGCCCCGCTCAGCCACCAGCTCGACGACCAGGCGATGCGCCAGGCTCTGTCCATCGCCCAGACGACCGCCGCCGAACCCGGTCTGGTGCACAACCTGACGAGCACCGAGCCCAGCCCCGGCGGCCCGGTACAGGCCGAGGCGGAGCGGATTCGCCGGGCCACCGGTGCGCTCTACATCGTGGTCATGGACACCCGTGGGGTCCGCTGGTCGCACACCGACACCCCACAGATCGGCAGACACGTCTCCACCGATCCCAGCACGGCCCTGGCCGGCCGGGAGATCATGCAGATCGACGACGGAACCCTGGGCCGCTCGGCCCGTGCAAAGGTCCCCCTCCGCGACGCGAACGGGACAATCGTCGGCGCCGTCTCGGTGGGCATCGCCTACGACAGCGTGCGCGAGCGGCTGCTCGGTACCATTCCCGGACTTCTGCTCTACGCGGGGGCTGCTCTCGCCGCGGGTGTCCTCGCCGCCCTGGCCGTCTCGCGACGTCTGCAGCGCAGCACCCATGGTCTTGCCTTCGCCGACATCTCCGCGCTGCTCGACGAACGCGAGGCCATGCTGCACAGCATTCGCGAAGCAGTTCTCGCCCTCGACGCCCGGGGGCGGATCCGGCTGCTGAACGACGAGGCGCAGCGTCTGCTGGAGCTCACGCCGGACGCCGTCGGCCGTGCTCTGAGCGAGGTGCTGCCGCCGGGCCGTGCGGCAGACGTGCTGACCGGGCAGGTCGACGGCGTGGACCTGCTCACCGTCTGCAGGGGACGCGTGCTGATCGCCAACCGCATGCCGACAGGTGACGGCGGTGCTGTGGTCACCCTGCGCGATCGCACCGAACTGGAGCTGCTCGGCCGCGAACTGGACTCCACGCACGGCCTTCTCGACGCGCTCCGCGCCCAGGACCACGAGCACGCCAACCGGCTCCACACCCTGCTCGGACTCCTGGAACTCGGGAGGCACGAAGCGGCGGTGGAGTTCGTGGCAGAGGTGGCCAACGGTCGCCGGGCCTCGGCGGAGCAGGTCGCGGAACGCGTCAATGACCCTCTGCTGTCCGCGCTGTTGGTCGGCAAGTCGGCCATTGCGGCGGAGCGGGGCGCGTCCTTGCACATCTCCCCGAACACCATGCTCCCTGACGTGGTGGTGGACCCGCGCGATCTGGTGACCGTCCTGGGCAACCTCATCGACAACGCGCTGGACGTCGCTTCCCTCATCGAAGTCGAGATCCGTGCGGAGGGCACCGCTACGGTCCTGCGGGTCAGCGACAACGGTCCGGGCGTGGCTCCCGATCTGCGCGAACAGATTTTCACCGAGGGCTGGTCCACCAAGCAGTCCCCCGCACATCGGGGCCGTGGGCTCGGCCTCGCGCTGGTACGCCGTCTCGCGGAGCGTTACGGCGGGGTGGCCCGCGTCGGTGCGAGGGCCGGTGGTGGCGCGGTCTTCACCGTCGTACTGCCCGAAACGCTCACCGTCCGGCAGCTGACCGAAGTGGGAGGGGTGCAATGATCGACGTCCTCGTGGTGGACGACGACTTCCGGGTGGCCGAGATCAACGCGGCGTACGTGGCCAAGGTGTCCGGCTTCCGCGTGGTCGCTCGCGCACACACCGCCGCACAGGCACTGTCCGTCCTGGAACGCAACCATGTCGACCTCGTACTTCTCGATCACTATCTTCCGGACGAGACGGGTCTGACGCTGGTACGGCGACTGCGCCAGCTCGGCCACACGGCGGACGTGATCATGGTGACGGCCGCTCGCGATGTGACGACCGTGCAGACCGCCATGCGCTACGGCGCCCTGCAGTACCTGGTGAAGCCGTTCAGTTTCGGCGGTCTGCGGTCCAAGCTGGAGAGCTACGCGGCATTGCGCCGCACTCTCGAAGGCGTGGGCAGCGGCCGCGGCGAGGCCGGCCAGGAGCAGGTCGACCAGATCTTCGGGGCGCTCCGCACCCCGGAGGCCGTTCCCGCAGCCGGTCTGCCCAAGGGACACTCCGCGCCGACCGCGGAGGTCATCCGCCACGTACTGTCGGCGGCGGACGAACCGCTGTCCGCACACGAGGTCGCCGTCCGGGCCGGATTGAGCCGCTCCACCGCCCAGCGCTACCTCAAGTATCTGGAGAGCGCGGGCCGCATCAGCCTCAGTCTCAAATACGGCGACACCGGCCGGCCCGAGCACCGCTACGCGTGGGCGAGGGCGAGCTGAGGTCCGTGCAGCGCCGGAGGTATCGGGCGCCGCACGGATCAGGTCGGGACGGAGAGGCCTCGTGATCAGGCCCACCGGTCACGCGGGCAGCCGCGGCACACTTTCGACGAGGCGGCGTGTGTAAGGGTGCGCGGGAGCGCCCAGCACCTGTCCGGTTTCGCCCTGTTCGACGATGTGACCGCGCTCCAGGACGGCGGTGCGTTCGCACAGCGAGGCCACTACCGACAGGTCGTGGGAGACCATGACGAGGGTCAGACCCTGCTTCTGCTTCAACTCGTTGAGCAGGTCGACGACTTTGACCCGGGTGGTGACATCGAGTGCGCTGACGGGTTCGTCGGCGAGCAGCACCCGCGGGTCGCACACGGTCGCCCGGGCAATCGCGATGCGCTGGCGCTGGCCGCCGGAGAACTCGTGCGGATAGCGCTCTGCGGCGTCGGCCGGGAGACCGACCCGCTCCAGGGCGTCAGCCACCTTGGGCCCGGCCGTGCTCCGGCTGTCGATGCCGAGGGAACGCAGTGGCTCGGACACGATGCTGCCGACACGCCGGCGCGGGTCCAGCGACGAGTACGGGTCCTGGAAGACACACTGCACGCTGCGCCTGAAACGCCGCATCTGCTCGCGGTCGCGTGGCTTCAACTCGTCGCCGTCGAACCGGACATTGCCGGAGGTGGCCCGGGCGAGCCCGAGCAGCAGCCGCAGCAGAGTCGTCTTTCCCGCGCCGGATTCGCCGACGAGGGCGAGGCTGTGCCCCGCCTCGACGGCGAAGGAGACGTCCTCGACGACGGGCGCCGGGTGTCCCCGGTAGGCGAAGGAGGCCGCGTTCAGCTCCAGTACGGGCGTCATCGTGCGCTCCTCAGGTCAAGAGCCGATTCCAGCTGCCGCGCGCTTGCCACCAGCGCCCTGGTGTACTCCTCGCGCGGGGCCTGCACGATCTCGCGGACGTCGCCCTGCTCCACGGCGCGACCGTCCTTCATCACCAGAACGCGATCGGTGACCTTCGAGACGACCGCGAGGTCGTGACTGACGAAGAGGACGGCCATGTCCCGTTCCCGTACGAGGGTGTCGAGCAGGTCGAGCATGTCGGACTGCACGGTGACGTCGAGCGCGGTGGTCGGCTCGTCCGCGATGAGCAGCTTCGGGTCGCAGGCCAGCGCCATGGCGAGTGCGACGCGCTGCCGCTGTCCGCCGGAGATCTCGTGCGGGAAGGCGCGGGCGATACGGTCGGGCTCGGGCAGTCGCACTTGCTTCAGGGCTTCCACGACGGCCCGCTTCAGCCCGGCGCCCCTCAGCCCTCGCCTTCTGCCCAGGGGTTCGGCGATCTGCCTGCCGACGCGCATCAGTGGGTCGAGTGCGGTGAGCGGCTCCTGGAAGACGATGGCGGCGTCCCGGCCGCGTACACCCGTGAGCTGCTTCTCGCTCGCGCCCACGATCTGGGTGCCGGCGAGTTCGGCGCTGCCGGTGGCTGTCATGCCGTCGGGCAGCAGGCCGAGCACGGCGAGAGTGGTCAGCGATTTCCCGGAGCCCGACTCACCGATGAGGCCGAGTCGTTCGCCGGGAGCGATGGTCAGCGAGAGGCCGTCGACAAGGATGCGCCCGTCGGCCGTACGGATCGCGAGGTCGCGTACGTCGAGGATGTTCATGCGCTCCTCCGTCGGGCCGCCGGGTCGAGGGTGTCGCGCAGTCCGTCGGCGATGAGGTTCACACCGATGACGAGCAGGACGAGCAGGATGCCGGGGGCCAGTGCGCCGGCCGGGGCCGTGGTGAAGGTGGCCTGAGCCTCCTGGAGCATGCGGCCCCACGAGGCGTTGGGCGGCGGCGCCCCCAGGCCCAGGTAGGACAGGCCGGCCTCGGCCAGCACCGCGAGTCCGAACTGGAGGGCCAGGTTCACCACGAGCGTCGGCCAGATGTTGGGCAGCACATGCCCGGCCACGATCCGCGGCCACGACGTGCCGGACGTGCGCGCGGCCGTGATGTAGTCCTGTGCCAGGACCCGCTTGACCAGGACCCGCACGAGCCGTCCCACGACCGCGCTCTGCGCGAGGCCGATCGCCAGCACGGCGGACCCCAGTGTGGCCGAGTGCGCGGCGACGATGAGCATCGCAAGCAGCAGCGTCGGGAAGGCGATCAGGATGTCGAGGAACGCGGAGAGCGTGTCGTCGAGCCAGCCTTGGGCGAACGCGGCCAGCACGCCCAGCGTGACGCCGACGGCGGCCGCGATGAGGACCGAACCCAGGCCTGCTTCGAACGCGACCCGGGAGCCGGTCATCAGCTGGGTGAACAGATCACGGCCGAGCTTGTCGGTGCCCAGCAGATGGCCCGCACCGGGGCCCGTGAGCCGCCCGCCGGACGTGTCGTCGGCGGCGTACGGGGCCCAGACGAGCGAGACCAGCGCAAGCAGCGCGATCAGGCCGGCCAGCACGCATCCGGAGGTCAGCGTGTACGAGCGCTTCGTCGACTGCTTCATCGGACACCTCCGGAGAGCCTGCCGCGGAGCCGAGGATCGATGATCCGCTGTACGAAGTCGGCGGCGAAGCCGATGACCAGCACCGCGAGCGTGGAGACGAACAGCACGCCCTGGATCACCGGATAGTCGTGCTGCGCGATGCCCGTCGCAAGCAGCGAGCCGAGGCCGGGGAGCGCGTACACGGACTCCACGACCACAGCGCCGAGCAGTGTGGACGCCAGCTCGATGCCGAGGATCGAGATCACCGGCACCGATGCGTTGCGCAGCCCGTGGCGCCACATGGCCCGCCCGAACGACGAGCCCAGGGCGCGCGCGGTGCGCAGATAGTCGCTGTCCAGTACGTCGAGCGTGGCCGACCTGACGTAGCGGATCAGCGAGGCGCTCATCACGAGCGCGATGGTGATGACGGGCAGGGCGAGCGAGCGGACCGCCTCGGCCGGCTGCGACCAGCCGTCCGGCGGGAAGCCGCCTGCGGGAAGCCAGCCGGCGTTCAGCGCGAAGACGGCTATCAGGATCATCCCGAGCCAGAACACGGGCACGGCGATACCCAGTTGGGAGACTCCGCTGAGCAGCGCGCCGTACCAGGTCCTGCGCCGGTGCGCGGCGACGAAGCCGACCGGGACGGCGATGAGGACCGCCAGGACGAACGCCGTGAGCGTGAGCGGGATCGTGACGTTCAGCCGCGAGGCGACCTCGGGCGCGACGGGCAGCGAGCTGACGAACGACGTACCGAGGTCACCGCCGGCCAGCTGCCCGATCCAGTGGACGAACTGCTCGGGCAGCGGCTTGTCGGAGCCGATGGAGTGCCGCGCCGCCGCGATCTGCTCGGGGCTGGCGCCCACCGAGGTGAGCGCGTTGGCGGGGTCGCCCGGCAGCATCCGCAGCAGCACGAACAGGACCACGCTCGCGAGCGCCAGCGACACCAGCAGGAAGGCGAGGCGGCGCAGGAGATACCGCGCCATCAGCCCTTCTCGATGTCGTACGCGAAGAACTGCGAGTTGAGGCCGTTGACCGGGTATCCGGACACCTTGCTGCTCGCCACGACGATCTGCGGGTACAGGTACAGCCAGTCGCTGGCCGCGTCCTCCGCGGTCCGGCGGTTGACCTTCTTCAGCAGTTCGGTCTGCTCAGCCGTGCCGGACGCCTGCTCGGCCTCTTCGACCCACTTCGTGACCTGCTTGTTGTCGTAGCCCCAGTAGAAGTCGGGGTTGCCGTACCAGACCAGGTCGCGGTCGTTGACGTGTTCCTGGAGCGTGGCCGTGAAGTCGTGGTTCTTGTAGACCTTCGTGTACCACTCGTCCGGCGTAATGGTGTTGATCTTGACGGTGATGCCGACCTTGGCGAGCTGCGACTTGATGAAGGTCGCCGCCGTCGGGTGCGGGTCGTAGTTCGGGGTGTCGAGGGTGAAGGTGAAGCCGTTCTTGTATCCGGCCTCGGCGAGCAGCTTCTTGGCTCGCGCGGTGTCGTGGGCGTTGACCTTGGTGAGGTCCTCGTACCACGGGTCGGTGGGCGGCACCATGGAGCCGATGAGCTTGCCGTAGCCGCCCCAGACCGACTCCAGAAGCTTCTTGTCGTCGATGGCGGAGGAGACGGCCTGGCGGACCTTGACGTCCGTGAAGGGCTTGGCCTTGTCGTTGAAGGCGAGCAGCAGCTTGGTCGTCGAGTTGCCGTCGTTGACCTTGTAGTTCTGGTTGCTCTTGAACTGGTCGAGGGCGTCGGGCGACTGCTCGCTCGTGACGACGTCCACGGCGTTGGTCAGGAGCGCGTTGTTGAGAGCGGTCGCGTCCTTGTAGTAATGGAAGACGACCTGCTTGTTGCTGGCCGCGTCACCCCAGTACCCGGCGAACCGGTCGAGGCCGAGAGCGGAACCGCGGGTCCACTTGTTCAGCCGGTACGGGCCGGTGCCGTCCTCGCTCGTCTTGAGGCTCTTCGCGTCGGAGTTGATGATCCACACGTAGGAGAGGTTGTAGACGAAGGAGATCGACTTCTTCGACAGCTGGACCTTCACCGTGCGCGCGTCCGGTGTCTCGACGGACTTGATGACCTCGAGATTGCTCTTGCGCGCGGACTGCGAGTCCTTGGCTATCACCTTCTCCAGGCTGTACTTGACGTCCTGGCTGGTGAGCTTCTTGCCGCTGTGGAACTTCACACCGTCGCGCAGGGTGAAGGTGTACGTGAGTCCGTCGCCGCTGACCTTGTAGTCCTGCGCGAGCAGATTCTCGACCTTGCCGTCGTCGGTGAGCTTGAACAGCCCCTCGTACACGTTGCCGTTGAGCGCCTCGGTGACGCCCTGGCCGCCACCCGCGGTGTTGTCCAGATTCTGCGGCTCGTAGAGCGAACCGATATTGACGGTGGCGTTCTTGTCGTACGCCCCTCCGGCGGCGGCGCCGCCCCCGTTGGAGCCCCCGCCGCAGGCGGTGAGGGTCAGGGCGAGGGCAGCGGCCGTGGCGCCGCCGTACAGAGAGGTCTTCTTGATGCTCATGAGGAGTACGCGCTTTCGTGCTGCGAGGCGGGAGTACGGGGTCGATCAGTGCTGCGCGGGGAAGCCGTCGCGGAAGACGGGGCGCTTCTCGCCGGCCTCGACGGGCAGGTGGAAACGGTTCTGCCGCGGCGGCATCGGACAGTTGTACTGGTCCGAGAATCCGCACGGCGGCACGAAGGCGCGGTTGAAGTCGAGAAGGACGCGGCCCTCGCCGGTGTGGGTGACGAAGAGGAAGCGCCCGGCGCCGTAGGTGATGTCGCCGTTGGTGGGGTCACCGAAGACGAGAAGCAGGGTGCCGTCGTCGTCGAAGGCGCTCAGCACGTAGTCCTGTCCGTCCAGGGTGAGCGCGATGTCACCCGGCACGGCGAGGTCACGGGTACCGCCGTTGTCGCGGATGTGCTCGAAACCGACCCGCCGGGCGCCCGGTACCGGGGTGTACGAGGCCTCCAGCACCCAGGCCGGGTCGTACGGGAAGACATCGGTGCGATCGAAGTTCTGGATCGCGGGCGACTGCGCGTCCCAGAAGCGCAGACCGTGCTCCGGCTCGCCGGTGACGAGGTCGGTGCGCTCGACCGTGGTGACAGTCACATTCCCCGGCTGTCCGGCACGGGCCGCGTCGAGGTCGGGACGCTCACCGGTCGGGGCCCAGCGGGTCTCCACGAGGGCGAGGTTCCCGGAGGACGAAGTGATGGAGCGCCGTCGCTCGGCGCGCCATGCCTCCCAGTCCGTAGCGGGGTCGGTCGGCTGGTCCGGGGCGGCGGCGTGGGACACGGCTTCACTCATTCGCGTAGACGATCGTCGGCTGTCACACGTCGGATATCACGCTGCGTGAAGTTCAGCCCAAAGGACCTTCTTTATCTTTCATAAGGCAAGCTAATGTCAAATTCAGGCCACTGGCCGAGATGGGGCTGCCTGTTCCAGCAGGTCAAGCCCGGAAGGCCCGCCGTGCCACCCCTGGAGGGAGCATCCCAGGTTGCTCGGCATGCGACACACGGTCCGCCGGAGCACCCTGGTCCTGAAGCTGCCTGTCCCCCGACCGGCAGCCGGCCAGGAAAGGGGTGACAGCCATGTTCGCGCGGCTGAGCACCTACCAGGGTTCACCGGTTCCTGCAGAGGGAGACCTGACCGCGAACTGGGAAGCGGTCCTCCAGCAGATCCAGGAGGCTTCGGGCTTCCGTGGAGTGTTCTACCTCGTCGACCGGGCCTCCGGGAAGGCTACGTCGCTGACCCTGTGGGAGGACGAGGAGGCCATGCAGGCCAGCGAGGACAGTGCCGCCCGGCTCCGCGAGGAGGTTGCGCACAGGGAAGGCCAGCGCGTCGCCTCGGTCGAGCATTTCGAAGTGGGTTTCAGTCATGTGGAGCCGTCGTAGTCAGCGCTCCAGGCGTTGCCGGCGACGCAGAGTCGCCGGGCCGACATCACGGCCCTGACCAAGGTCCGCTCGCGGCCGAGTCGGGATCCGCTACCTCGCCGACGCAGCCGGCAAGCGGGGTTGAGCCATTCGTGTTGTGATCGAAGACAGGGAAACACGCCGGTCGAGGGCGGGAGGAAATCATGTCCGAGAAGCTGCTGGCTCGAGACATCATGACCGGTGGCGTGCAGTGCGTCGGTGCACACGAGTCGCTGTTCGAGGTAGCGAAGACGATGCGCGATCTGGGTGTCGGTTGCCTACCCATCTGCGGCGACAACAACAGGCTCACCGGCTTGATCACCGACCGGGACATCGTCGTCAAGTGCTGCGCCGAGGGCATCGACCCTGCAACCGTGCAGGCCGGATCCCTCAATGCCAAGATCCACTGGATCGATACCGAAGCGGACGCCGCCGATGTCCTGAGGACCATGGAGGAACATCAGATCAAGCGACTGCCGGTGATCGACGTAAAGGGCGGCCACCGTCTGGTCGGCATGATCACGGAGGCCGATCTCGCGAAGAACCTGAGCGACGAACAGATCGCTGAATTCGTGAGCTGCGTGTACGCGACTGCTCAGACGTAGCAGCTCCTTCAACTGCCGTCGCAGTGCAGGCTTCTCCTGACGCAGTCGGTGCGTATGCTCTGCGAATGATCCAGGCGGTATTGCTAGACCTCGACGCAACCTTGCTCGACTACGGCATGCCCGCCTGGAGGGCGACTGTTCGGGCCGTGTGCGACGTCCTGGTCCGGTCGGCCCCCGACCTCGATGCCGACTCGCTGCACGACGCCTATACACGCCGCTATCTCGACCACATGCGCGCGGGCGGGGACGGTGCGCAGCACCCGCCCGGCCGGATCCCGGATGCCGATTCCATCTGGAGGGAGTGCTGGCGGCAGGCACTCGACGAGTGCGGGCACGCCCAGCTCGCCGGCCCTGCGACCGATGAATACAAGCGGCAGCGTTGTCGGCGCTACGTGCTGTTCGACGACGTGGCGAACACGCTGAGTGCGCTTCGCAGCGCCTCGTACCGGTTGGGGCTTGTCACCAACGGTCCGGGCGACGCGCAGCGGGACAAGATCACGGCGACCGGTCTGGACAGGTTCCTGGACGTCACCGTGATCTCGGGCGAGGTAGCCGTATCCAAGCCCGATCGGAGGATTTTCGAGATCACCCTCGAACGCATGGGGCTCGGGCCCGCCGATGTCTGCCACGTGGGCGACAGCCTGGTGACCGACATCGGCGGAGCGCTCAACGCGGGTCTGGGTGCCTCGATATGGCTGAACCGGTCGCACGTGGCGCGTGACCCCCTACTGCGTCCCCCGTCACACGAGATCACTTCCCTTCACGAACTTCCTGCCCTGATACGAACAGGTTCTGCGCTCGGATCGGCGGGAGCATGCCCGGACGACGCTGCGGCCCCTGGAGCGCCCTGAATCTCAGGGCCGAGGCGAGGCCCGAGGGGTACTCGTCACAGCGGTGGCCGCTCCTCTTCCGGGCGGCCACCGCCCGGAAGAGGCAGGGGTTCGGCCGGTCAGGCGTGCGCGGCGGGGCGGGTGGAGCGCAGACGGGACTTGATGCCCACGAGCACGGCCGACAGCACGGCCCAGAGGGCGAGCGTGAGCAGCGGCACTCCTGCGTGGGCACCGTCGAAGTAGCTCAGGTCGCTCACCGCCCGTACCGCCGCGCCGGGCGGCAACAGAGCGGAGACGGCTCGGGCCGCGGCCGGCAGCAGGTCGGAGCTGATGGTGGCGCCGCTGGTGGAGTTACCGACCGTGAGCAGAAGCAACGTCGCCACCGGGACGCCGATGGGGCCGAGGTAGGTGCCCAGCAGCTTCGTGGTGAACGCTGCCGCGGCCGCCAGCAGCGCCAGTGTGGCCACCAGCGGGAAGAACGGGGCAGGCACCGCGTCCAGGACGGGGCCTGCGATGATCGCGGCAACGGTGCCGGTCGCCACCGAGACGCCCGTGATCAGCCAGAACCGGTGCCGCAGGTGGAGCACGTTCGCCATGCCCAGCGCGTTCTGAGCCAGGACGAATCCGGCGAGGGTGACACCGAACGACACGTAGAACCCGGCGAGACCCCGCCCGTCGAAGTGAGCGAGCGGCACCACGTCGGTCGTCGTGACCTGCTGGCCGGATCCCGCGGCGTACGCGGACACCACGCTCTTGACCGCGCCCGTGGTGGACAGGCCGTTCGCCCCGGCCACCTCCAGGCTCAGCTGTCCGTCGCCGCCGGAGCTCAGCGCAGCCACCACGTCGTGCTGTTCCAGGGCCTCGCGGGCTGCGGCCGCGCTCACCGCGGGGCGAACGTCGACGCTGTCGCCCAGCGACAGCTCCATCCTGTGCGCGAGGGTGTTGCCCACGACCGCCACCGGCAGCTGATGCGGCTTCGGGTCGCGTTGCAGCCCGACGTAGCAACTGATGAAGGCCGAGACGAGGACGAGGGCGATCACCGCGGGTTGCAGCAGCGTCCGCAGCGGCGGCCGGCTGCTCGGGCCCGGATGGCGCGGCGCGACCGCCTCGCCGGGGACGGAGCCGGGCGGTGCGGTCACTTCCTCGCTGCGGACGGAGACGGAACCGACGGTGGGTGTCATGAGGTAACTCCGGTGTTCTGAAAGATGATGGGGCCGCGCGAGGCCGTGGGGGCCGTGCAGCTCAGGCGGCGGCCGGCTGTGCGGCCAGGCTCTGCTCGACCTGGCGGCTGCAGTCGTCGGTGAGGATCTCGGGGAGTCCGTACTGCAGGCCGTCCAAGGCCTGCGTGGCCATCGAGGCCGGGTCGATCTTCTGGCCGGCGGGGACGTGAGCGGCCATGTCGGTGTCCATGAAGCCGACGCACAAGGCGGCTACGAGGCCCCGTACCGGGCAGGTGGCCGCCGGTGACGAAGTCCTTCAGTCCCATGCCTTCTCCCTGCACCGGCCGCGGCGGCCACCCTTCGTGAACGCAGCGGACCGAAAATAGATTTCACTAACAATCTAAACAGGGTCGTACGATAGATTGCAACCGACATCCATATGGAGGAGGTGGCCCGATGGGCCGCGTGTCACAGGCACAGGCGCAGGAGAACCGGAAGCGCGTGGTCGCCAACGCCTCCAGGCTGTTCCGGGAGCAGGGCACCGGCGTCAGCGTCGCGGACCTGATGAAGTCGGCCGGGATGACGCAGGGCGGCTTCTACAAGCAGTTCCCCTCCAAGGACGCCCTGGTCGGCGAGGCCACCGTGCACGCCTTCGCCCAGTTGGAGGCGCGCCGCAGGGCAGAGCTCGACGAGCACGACGGGCAACGTGACGCGGCCCGTCAGGGCCTGATCGACCACTACCTGTCGACCCGGCACCGCGACAACGCCGGCGACGGCTGTCCCGCCGCCGCGCTCGCCGCCGACATGGCCCGGGACGCGGGTGACGCCGCCCACGACGTCTACATCGAGGGAGTGCGCGACTTCGCCCAGTGGCTCGCCACCGACGACGAAGACGGCCTGGCCCGTCTGGCCACCCTGGTCGGCGCCCTCCTGCTGGCCCGCGCCACCAACGGCTCCCCACTGTCCGACGAGATCCTCCACGCCGCCCACGCGGCCCTGTCGGGCGACAGCTGACCCGTCCGGGCCTCGTTACCCACCGACGCGGCGTTTGTCAGGACCCCTTGCGCGGGCGCAACGGCTCGAAAATGCGCGAGACGACGCTTGCACCCCCATGCTGGATGCGTGTGCACATGGCCCGCACGGAGAGGAGTGCGCGAGATGATCCGCCGCAAGTGTTCGGTCCTCGGCGCAGCGCTGCTGACCGCCGGGGCCCTGGCGGCGACGACGCCCGAGGCGGCCGCCGCCGAGAAGACATGCCCCTACACGTCCTCCATCGATCGCCCCGCGCTCACGTACGTGAGCACCGGTCGTTCCGTGAAGCAGGCGCAGTGTCTGAGCAACGTGTGGGGCGGCGTTCCGAAACTCGCGGTCGACGGGGTCTTCGGCACAGCCACGTCGAAGAAGATCATCTGGATTCAGGGATGTCACGGCCTGGGCAGAACCGGGGTCGTCGACCGGGACACCTGGCAGGTGCTTTACCACCCCGCACTGGACTGCTACGACCCGTATCCGAAGTGACCTGCCCAGGTCGGGCCGCGACGGCTGGAGCGGAAATCGCGCGAAGAGTGAGTGGAGGTGTGCTGTCGGGGTGGCCCCGCACAAATGACCAGCCGATGGCCTCGCGCGCCTGGAAGGTCGCGCGGCAGCCACCGGCTGGCGCATGCACACGGCTGTTACACCGTGGGGTCGATGTCCCCGCTGCTCGCCTGCTTGCTCTGCTGCTTGAGCTCGCGGGCCTTGTCCTTCAGCCGCTGACGCTCCTGCGGGTCGGAGATACGCTCTGCGGCCTGTTCCATCTCCTGTGCCTTCTGGAGAAGTTGCTGGGCACGGGCACCGGACTCGCCTGCAACGCTCATGATCACTCCTTGGTGTCATCGGGGAAGAGCGGGCCACACCAGCGAAGCAGCGCACCTGTGCCCTCGCATCTCGAAGGCTCACCCACCGTTATCCGCGCAGGCCGCGGTACGCACATGAGGGTTCGAACGCATCCGCGGGGCCGACCAGACCGGCAACCGAGCCGATGGAAGACGTCTCCGCTACGGGCGCGGACGGTCGAACCAGTCTCTGGTGTCCTGCCCGGTCGCGAGGACGATCACCTGTGCACGCGCTCGTGCGCGGCTGGGCCGGACCGATAGGCGCCGTGATGACTGCGGTTGCCCTGATCGCCTTTTCGGGCGCTCGCATGGAGAACGTTCACGCTGCGACGTGACGACGTTACGTATGTCGTCCGCCTCACTTGTTCCTTGCCCTCCGGCCTCCGAGCAGAGGGCTGAACGGCAAAGTGAGTACCCGTACTGATGCACCATCAGGCCGCCTCCCTCTACGTTTCGGTCATGACGGACAGTCGATCCGACCGGCGTGCCGTAACGATCGCGCTTCGCGTGCTGGGTGGGGTGACGGCCACGATGCTGGCTCTTGCGGTGGCCCTTCACGGACTCCTCATGGGTCTGGAGGGCACCCACTGCGAGACCCGTCCTCGTGCTCGTCGCGCGATGCGACGCTCTCACCCACTGGACAGTTCGGATCCTGGTGCTGGGGGTGGTTCCCATCGGCTGGGTCACGGCCGCCGGCGCGGTCTTCCTGCCGCCCCTGCGGTCGTCCGGACCGAGGGGGGCCAGCCCTCGGTGGGCCCGGCGCAGCTCGGCCAGGGCCGCCTCCAGGTCCTCCGGCCGGCCCTGCAGTTGGTGGCGCCGCAAGAAGGCCCGGCCCAGGTAACCGTGCATCACGGCCGCCGTCGCCGGGTCGTCGGGGGCGTGCCGCAGTGCGTTGCTCAGATCGGCGACAGCTCTGTCCAGGTCCTGCGCCCGTCCGAGCACTTCGTAGAGCGCGCACAGCTGATGGCCGCGCAGGCACCGGTAGACCACGCGGTCGGCGTGCGCGCCGGCCTCGATGGCCAGTACCTCGGCCTCGGTCAGCACCGCGATCGCCCAATACATCGCGTCCGGATCCCGCCCGTGCGAGGCATCGCGCGCGAGCGCCGCCGCCAAGGCTGTGTCCAGCTCCCGAGCAGCGGCACGGGCCGCATACTGCTGCTCCATCACCGGTGGCAGCACTGCATCGGGATCCAGGTCGCGCACCCGGAAGAACAGCCGCACGGCGGCGTCTGTCGCCTCCTCGTGCGCGTGCTCGGTAACCTCCAGACGCAGATACCAGTAGAACCAGGCCAGTACGGCGGTCGCCTCCAGGTCCAGTTGAGGTGCCCGGGCCAACAGTTCCTCGGCGGCGGTCACTGCCGTCGGGTCGGTCACCGCGTCGCGCCCGCCCTGCTCGTACTGGACGATTCGCCGCCGCAGTGTGGTGAGCCGATTCAGTTCCTGCATTCGGTTCCCCCGTGTCCCGGAACTTCTCCCTGACGCTAGCACCGGACATGAGTGGATCGAGGCCGTCGCCTGCATTGCCCACCGCCGCTTCGGCGCGCGCCCGGCCCGCGGCAGCGGGATCGCAGCAGAAACGGCCCACCAGCAGCAGCACCACCATTGACATGACGTTCCGTCAGTCCTCTCAGTCCTGCCTCACCTCTACGGGCCACTGGGGTGGTCCGCGGCGACACGGCACCCGTGGGCGGCGCGGGTCCTGGGGACCGGCTCCGGATCCGCGTTTAATCGCCTCCGAGAACCGAAACGCCGGGCACGGAGAGCGCTGACGGGCGCGGATCCCCGGGCCACGCCCCACAGCGCTTGAGGGAGATTGCCATGAGCGGCACGACGGCCTTGCCGACACCATCCGGTCCCTACCTGGACGAAGGGCTGCTGCCCGCCGACTTCTATGCCTACGAGGAACTGCTGTCGGACAGCGAGCGGGAGAAGGTCGAGTCCCTTCGCGCGTTCCTCCGCACGCAGGTCGCCCCGATCGTCGACGACTGCTGGGCCCGGGCCGAGTTCCCCTTCCAGCTGGTCGAGGGCTTCGGGAAACTGGGCACGATGGACTGGGCCGACCCGGACTCCCCGGAATCCAGGCCGAGCAACCTCCTCGCGGGCTTCATCGCGCTGGAGCTGGCGCATGTCGACGCGTCCATGGCGACGTTCGCCGGCGTGCACACGGGTCTGGCCATGGGCACCATCCTCACCTGCGGTTCCGACGAACAGAAGCGTCGGTGGCTGCCGGCGATGAGCCGTTTCGAGAAGATCGGCGCCTTCGGGTTGACCGAGCCGCACGGCGGCTCCGACGTGGCCGGCGGCCTGCGGACGACCGCGCGCCGCGACGGCGACGTATGGATCCTTGACGGCGCGAAGCGGTGGATCGGAAACGCGACGTTCGCCGACCTGGTCGTCATCTGGGCCCGCGATGTCGAGACGCAGCACGTGCTGGGCTTCGTCGTGGAGAAGGACACCCCCGGGTTCACCGCGACGAAGATCGAGAACAAGATGGCGCTGCGGATCGTGCAGAACGCCGACATCGTGCTCGAAGGCTGCCGCGTGCCGGAGGCCAACCGGCTGCAGAACGCGAACTCGTTCAAGGACACCGCCAAGATCCTGCGCCAGACGCGCAGCGGCGTGGCGTGGCAGGCCGTGGGAGTGATGTTCGGCGCCTACGAGATCGCCCTGCAGTACACGAAGGAGCGCGAGCAGTTCGGGCGCCCGATCGGGGGCTTCCAGCTCGTACAGGACCTGCTGGTCAAGATGCTCGGCAATGCCACGGCCTCGTGCGGGATGATGGCGCGCCTGGCCCAGCTGCAGGACGCCGGGGTGTACCGGGACGAGCAATCCGCCCTGGCGAAGGCCTACTGCACCGTGCGGATGCGCGAGAACGTGGGGTGGGCGCGGGAACTGCTGGCCGGCAACGGCATCCTCCTCGACTACAAGATCGGCCGCTTCGTCGCCGACGCCGAGGCCATCTACTCGTACGAGGGCACGCGGGAGATCCAGACCCTCATCGTCGGACGTGCCGTGACCGGCGGCCTGAGCGCCTTCGTGAGGTGACGAAGATGACCACCGAATCCGTCTTCACCGGCCTGAAGGTCCTCGACGCGTCGAGCTTCATCGCAGGACCGGCCGCGGCCACCGTGCTCTCCGACTTCGGAGCGGACGTCATCAAGATCGAGCCGCCGGGGACGGGCGATCCCCAGCGGCGGCTGAGCTCCGTGCCGCCCAGTCCCCGGGCGCAGGCCAACTACAGCTGGCACCTCGCCAACCGCAACAAGCGCGGCATGGTGATCGACCTGAAGTCACCGGCGGCCACCACGGTCCTCAAGCGCCTCGTCGAGTGGGCCGACGTGGTGATCACCAACTTCCCGCACGGCACACGCGAGAAGCTGCACCTTGGCTACGAGGAGGTCGCGGGCTGGAATCCGCAGGTCGTCTACGCCGACATCACCGGCTTCGGGGACACCGGCCCGGACGCCGGACAGCCGGGCTTCGACCTGACCGCCGCCTGGTCGCGCAGCGGACTGCTGGCCTCCACCCGGGACGCGGGAGCCCCGCCGACAGTGCCCGTCTGGGGCAGTGGCGACTACATGTCGGCGATCGCGATCTACGCGGCGATCGTGACCGCCCTGTACCGCCGTGAGCGTACGGGGCAAGGGGCCAGTGTCGGGACGTCGCTGCTGGCTGCGGGCGTCTGGGCCACGGGAACGCTCGTGGCCGGCGCGCTCGCCGGCGGCACTCCGTTCGAGCTGCACGACCGGAAGGCGCCGGCGAACCCGCTGATCAACCCCTACCGGACCGCGGACGGCGAGTGGTTCATGCTGGTCGCCTCACCTCCGCACTGGCCGGGGCTGACGCGGGCCATCGGGCACCCCGAGCTGCTCGAGGACCCCCGTTTCGCGGAC
The DNA here is from genome assembly GCF_053593595.1 of Streptomyces sp. NPDC002206. Taxonomy (NCBI): domain Bacteria; kingdom Bacillati; phylum Actinomycetota; class Actinomycetes; order Kitasatosporales; family Streptomycetaceae; genus Streptomyces; species Streptomyces sp. NPDC002206. The sequence goes on along the minus strand of NZ_JBSFCW010000014.1, from coordinate 11,103 downwards.
GTCGAGGGCTTCGTCAAGAACTCCACCGCGCTGAGCGAGCTGCTCGACGCCGAGTTCCGCACGCAGCCCTTCGCCCACTGGAAGGACGCCCTGGGCCGGGAACGCGTCACCTACAGCCTCATTCAGACGCCGGAGCAGGCCGCGCAGGACCCGCAGCTGCGCGCGAACGACATCGTGGTGCCGCTGGAAGGAGTCAGCGGGCTGGAGGAAACCATCAGCAGTCCGGTCAACCTCCGAGGGGTGCCGAAGGTGCCGGCGAAGCGAGCACCCGATCTGGGCGAGCACAACGACGAGATCCTCGTCGAGCTGGGATTCGGTCCCGCCGAGATCGCCGAGCTGCGCGCCCAGGGAACGATCCCCGGCACGACGGAAGGCGAGGCGTCGCAATGAGCACGGCGTCCGAAGCGTCCGACATGGTGCTCCACGAGCGCCGCGACGGCGTGCTGACCATCACCATCAACCGCCCGGCGCAGAAGAACGCCGTGGACCACGAGGTCGCGGTACGGCTCGCCGCGGCTTTGGATCTGCTCGACGCGGACCCGGAGCTGTCGGTGGGCGTACTCACGGGCGCGGGCGGGGTGTTCAGCGCGGGCATGGACCTGAAGGCGTTCGCCAAGGGTGAGTTGCCCCTGCTGCCGGGCCGGGGACTGGGCGGGCTCACCCGCGCGGTGGTGCGCAAGCCGTTGATCGCCGCGGTCGAGGGCTGGGCGCTCGGCGGCGGCTTCGAGCTGGTGCTCGCCTGCGACCTGATCGTCGCCGCGAAGGACGCCCGGTTCGGGTTTCCCGAGGTCACGCGTGGTCTCGTGGCAGCAGAGGGCGGACTGGTCAGGCTGCCGCGCCGCCTTCCGTACCACGTAGCCGCGCGCGTACTGCTCACGGGCGAACCGCTGACCGCAGCCGAAGGCAAGGAGTTCGGCCTCGTCGATGAGCTGACCCCACCCGGCGCCGCGCTGGACGCGGCCCGCGAGCTGGCGGGGCGTGTCGCGCGAAACGCGCCGCTGGCGCTGGCGGCCGTCAAGGAAGTCCTGCGTGAAACACAGGGCCTGAACGAGAGTGACGCCTTCACACGCCAGGACGAGCTCACGAGCGGGCTGTTCTCCAGCGAGGACGCGCAGGAGGGCGCACGGGCGTTCGCCGAGAAGCGCGCCCCTGTCTGGCACGGCCGCTGATGCATTGGCCGGATACCAGCCGCCTACCTCCCCCACAGCCCGTGTCCCAATCCAAGGAGCAGTGACCAGCCATGAACGCGCACAGACCCGTCCACCGCGTGGCAATCGTCGGCACGGGCACCATCGGTGCGAGCTGGGCGACGCACTATCTCGTCCGAGGCTTCGACGTGACGGCGACCGACCCCTCCCCCACCGCGGAGGCAGCCCTGCGTGCGTACGTGGACACGGCATGGGACGCGGCGGCCTCGATCGGGCTCGCACCCGAAGCCTCGCCCGATCGCCTGAGCTTCACCGCGGACCTGCGTCAGGCCGTCGCGGACGCCGATTTCGTACAGGAAAACGCGCCGGAGCGCCCGGAGCTCAAGGTCCGGCTGTTCGCCGACATCGACGACGCCACGCCGCCGGACGCGATCATCGCGTCGAGTTCGTCGGGCATCACGATGAGCGTCATCCAGGCCGAGTGCCGGCGTCCGCAGCGGACCGTCATCGGTCATCCCTTCAACCCCCCGCACATCGTCCCGCTGGTCGAGGTCGTCGGCGGCACGAAGACCGCCCCGGAGACGATCCGCGACGCCATGTCGTTCTACGCCGCGATCGGCAAGAAGCCGATCCACCTCAAGAAGGAGCTTCCCGGGCACGTCGCCAACCGTATCCAGGCCGCGCTGTACCGCGAGGTCGTCCACCTGGTGCAGGAGGGAGTGCTCGACGTGGCGGACTCCGACGACGCCGTGTCCTGGGGACCGGGGCTCAGATGGGGCGTCATGGGCCCCCATCTGCTGTGGCATCTCGGCGGAGGAGAGGGCGGCATCGAGCACTTCATGGACACCCTCATGCCTCGGATGGTGGCGTCCTGGCAGGAACTGGGCACGCCCGAGTTCACGCCCGAGCTCAAGGAGAAGATCGTGGGCGGCGTCCTGGAAGAGGCGGACGGCCACTCGGTCGATGAACTGGCCGCTCGGCGCGACGCGATGCTCTCGGCCCTGCTGGCCGTGCGCGCCCAGTACGACCCGTCCGGCCCGCCGAGCGCCGCAGCCGGTCACCCGGCGAAGGAGGGACCGTGACGGGGGGCCGGGAGAAACTGTTCGTGCTCGAGGCCAGCAGTGGCGGTCGGCTGTTCTCCGTGAACCCCGACGGTTCCGACAAGAAGGTCGTCGTCACCGGGTGCAGGATTCCCGACGGGGTCGCCGCCGATGTCGTGGCGGGGCACATCTACTGGACGAACATGGGCCTTCCACCGGAGAACGACGGCTCGATCGAACGCGTGGACCTGGACGGAGGCAACCGGACGACGATCGTCCCCAGCGGCGTCACGCACACGCCCAAGCAACTCCACTTCGAGGCCGCCGGCCGGAAGCTGTACTGGGGTGATCGTGAGGGCATGCGCGTGATGCGCTGCGACCTCGACGGCTCGAACGTCGAAACCCTCGTGCAGACGGGACAGGGAGAGGACGACCGTCGCGACGAGACCAGATGGTGCGTGGGAGTCGCCGTCGACCCTGTGGGCGGACACCTCTACTGGACGCAGAAGGGCCCGAGTGACGCGGGGCTCGGGAAGATCCTGCGGGCCGGAGTCGACCTGCCCGCCGGGGAGAGAGCGGCCGAACGCGGCGACATCGAGGTGCTGTTCGACGGGTTGCCGGAGCCGATCGACCTCGAGCTCGACCTCGCGGAGCGCACGCTGTACTGGACGGATCGCGGGGACCCGCCGCGGGGCAACAGCGTGAACCGCTCGCCGATGGACCCGCCGGACGGGCGGCGGGCACCCGAGATCCTGTTGACCCACCTGATGGAAGGGATCGGCCTCGCCCTCGATCCGGACGACGGCCGCATGTACGTGACCGACCTGGCCGGGAACGTCTACGCGGCCGATCTCGACGGATCGAACCGGAGGGAGATCCTCGTCCTGCAGGGCAACCTCACCGGCATCACCCGTGCCGTCCTGCCGACCGGAACGAGGGTCTGACTTGATCCTTGACCCGTGCATCGCCGGGCCTCACCCTCGGCGTGCGCGCCCTTCGCGGTGACGAGCGTCAGCGCCGCCGCCCCCGCCGCCACAGCTACGCCCGTTGTCCTGCGCATACGTGTTTGTCCCTCTCCCCGGCCCCGAGGTCGTGCGCGGAGCGCATACCAGGGCCCCGGGAGCGCCTGCGGTAAGACGCCTCGTGAAATCCCCGCCCATGTCGTGGTCCGGGTGAGCCGGCCGCACAGCCTGAGCACTGCCGTCGTCGAGCAGCAGGCCCGCACGACGCCAACTGCCCGCCCGATCACAGACAGTTCGCCGTGACAGGCAGCGGCCGGAAAGACGCGGCTGCACACCTGGCGGGGGCCGTCCCCCAACAGTTCGTGTGCCCGCTGCTCCCTCAGGGCGTGCACCCGGTACGGCAGCAGCAGCGACGACCGTAGGTGGAGCGTCACTCAACGCCGCGCGAGCCCCGAGCCGGGCAGACCGGCCGGGCAGATACTCTCGATCGACGGGATAGGCGGGGACCCCGTGACAGGAGGTGTGCGAGCGAATGCGGACACCTGGCCACATCCGGCTCGGGCGGCCACTTGCGTGGTTGCGTACCCATGATCCGGAGTTGGCTGCGACCCGCCGGGCCGCACGCACTGCGCTGGTGATGCCCGCGCTGTTCGCATTCTGCAGCCAGGTGCTCCACTCGCCGACGATGGCGACCTTCGCAGCCTTCGGCTCGTTCTCGATGCTGCTGCTGGTGGAGTTCACCGGCCCGATGGTGCAGCGGCTGCGCGCGCACTTGGGGCTCGCGTTGGCCTGGGCGGTGCTCATCTGCCTGAGCACGCTCGTGGCCCGCGCGACCTGGCTCGCGGTCACCATCACCGTCGTGGTCGGCTTCCTGGTGCTCTTCTCCGGCGTGGTCAGCTCCGTCCTCGCGGAAGCGACGACCGCTCTGCTGTTGGCCTTCGTCCTGCCGGTGACCTCGCCCGCACCACTGTCCCAGCTGCCCGACCGACTCGCTGGAGCGGGCCTTGCGGCGGCCGGCGCCATGCTCGCGATCTCCCTCTTGTGGCCCCGGCCCGCCACCGACCCGCTCGGTCCGCACGCCGCCCGTGTCTGCCGGACCGCCGCAGCACAACTACGCGCCGACGCCTACCGGCTGACCGGAGAGCCTGACGCACCGAGCACCCGGCAGTGCAAGGACACCGCCGATCAGGCCGTTGCAGCGGCATCCGACCTCCGTACTGCCTTCGACGCCACCCCCTATCGGCCCACCGGACTGTCCACCAGCTCCCGCGCCCTGGTCCGCCTGGTCGACGAACTCACCTGGCTGAGCACCATCGTGGCCGACAGCAGTCCCCCGGACAGCGGCCGCCCGACCTGCGATCCCGAGGCACACGCCGTTCGGCAGGGTGCCGCCGCGGTCCTGGACCAGGCGGCCGACCTGCTCGACGCACCGTACGGCGCACCCGACGCGCTCCGAACTGCCTCGGTCGACCTGCACGAGGCCATGACCGCCATGGAACGCAGCGCGACCACCCGGCTGCCAGTGCACCCGCCCGCGTCTGGCACGGAGTGGGAACCCCGCGCCTTCATCGAAACCCTGGACCTGTCATTCCGCGCCCAGGAACTGGGTTTCGCAACCCTCCAGATCGCAAACAACGTGGACCTGGCAGCGGCGGCCCAACGACGCAGCTGGCGGGATCGGCTGCTCGGCCGCGAGCCCGGCGCCCTGACTCGACCACTGGCCTCGGCCCGCGAGCGGGCAGCCGCCCATCTCCGGCCGAACTCGGTCTGGTTGCACAACAGCCTCCGGGGAGCGGTCGGCCTGGGCATCGCGGTTGCCCTGGCTGACCTGACGAGCGTTCAGCACTCGTTCTGGGTACTCCTGGGGACCCTCTCCGTGCTGCGCTCGAACGCGCTCAACACCGGGCAGAACGCGGTCCGCGCGTTGGGCGGCACGATCGCGGGTTCGCTCATCGGGGCCGGATTGCTGCATCTCATCGGCCACCACGGCACTCTGCTCTGGTTCCTGCTGCCGCTCGCCGTACTGATCGCCGGCATCGCCCCCTCAGCCATTTCCTTCGCCGCCGGCCAGGCGGCTTTCACCATCACGCTGGTGATCATGTTCAACATCGGCCAGAGCCCGGACTGGCACATCGCGCTGCTGCGGATCCAGGACATCGGCATCGGCTGCGCGGTAAGCGTCCTGGTGGGCCTGTTCTTCTGGCCGCGCGGCGCCTCCGCAGCCGTCAACCAGGCCCTCGCCGAGGCGTACACGGACAGCGCCCGGTATCTGGCCGGGGCGGTGGATTACGCGGTCAGCCGCTGCAGCTCCGGTCCTGCACCAGCCGACGCTCCGCTGCAGGAGAGACGCCAGGCTGCCGCCGCCGCCCGAAGACTCGACGACGCCTTCCGCAGCTATCTGGCCGAACGCGGTCCGAAACGTGTGCCGCTGGCGGACATGACCGCCCTGGTCACCGGCGTCGTCGGACTGCGCCTCGCCGCCGACGCCGTGCTCGGACTATGGCAGCGCGACAGCGAACAGCGCATTGAAGCGGACCGGGCCGAAGCCCGCCTCGTACTGCTGGACGCCGCCGGTCGAGTGTCCACCTGGTACCGCGACCTGGCGACCAGTCTCGGTCGGCACACCTCGCTCCCGGATCCGCTGCCATGCAATCCTGCCGCCGAGGCTCGCCTGGTCGACTCCCTCCGCCACGACCTGCGTGACGAGAGCGGGCTGGCCACAGCCACCGCTGTCCGCATCATCTGGACTGCCGACCACCTCAACGCCGCCCGCCGCCTCCAGCCGATCCTGACAGCTGCGGCGAGGCCGGGCGGCCCATCCTGACTCAGGACAGCCGCACTCCAACTGCCCTTCTGAGCAGGCCGTCCGCTCGCCGCAGTCATACGGTGCTCGCCCGGACAACCGCTCCCTCCCACATCCTCGATCAGGCATCCAGGGATGAGCGAGACACATCTCTGGCATTGTCCGGTAAGCACGGTCAGGGGTGCACCACTCCGGTGCAGGGACCGCAAGAGGGAGGGCCGGATGAGTGGCGTCGGTCGCGGACAGGTGCTGGTGGTGGACGACGATCCGGCGATCCGGCGTTCGCTGGAGCGGGGACTTCGGTTGGCCGGTTTCGCGGTAGCCCTTGCCGGGGGAGGGCGGCCTGCTCTGGCCCATGTGCGCCGGGAACCGACCGATGTGGTCGTCCTCGACATCTCCATGCCCGATCTCGACGGAATCCAGGTGTGCCGGGCCTTGCGCGAGGACGGCAACGACCTGCCCGTGCTGATGCTGTCGGCGCTGGACGAGACGGCGGACCGCATCGCCGGACTGCAGGCGGGTGGCGACGACTACCTGATCAAGCCGTTTTCGCTGCAGGAGCTGGTGCTGCGGCTGGATGCTCTGCTGCGCCGACGGCCGCCCAGGAACACGGACATGGTCCGCGTCGGCTGTCTTGTGCTGGAGCCGGCCTCCCGTGAAGCACGGTTGGACAGCGAGTTGCTGGCGCTGACCCGGCGGGAGTTCGAGCTGTTGGAGATCCTCGCGCGCAATGCGGGGATCGTACTCACCCGGGACCAGCTGCTGGAGCGCGTCTGGGGGTACGACGTCGAGGTGCGTACAGATGCCGTCGACACCTTCGTCAGCTATCTGCGGCGCAAGCTGGAGAGCGGCGGTCGGGCCCGGATCATCCATACCGTGCGGGGAGTCGGTTTCGTCCTGCGCCCGGACAACGGGGGTGGGAACGCGTGAAACTGGCCACGCGTATTGCGCTCGCCGTCGGCGCCACCGTGCCGGTGCTGGTGCTGGCCGCGGGATGGCTGCTGCTCCTGCTGGTCGCCCATGACCTGCATGCTGAGCAGGACGCGCATCTGCGAGAGCGCGCGAAGGTAGCTGCCGTGAACGCCCGCCAGCTGTTGCGGGTCACCGCCGCCGACCGTCCCGCAGCAGTTGAGCAAGCCCGCGAGCGGCAGTTGTACGCCTCCGGCCTGGATGTCGGCATCCGGCTGGCGGGACCGCACGGCACCGTCTCGGGCGGCCCGCAGCCCGACGCCTCCGTGCCCCTGCCGGCCCGTGCACGGACGCCGGTCACCGTCGAGGACGGGGCCAGGAGCTGGCGGGTGCTGTCGGTCCGCGTGCAGGGCTCGCGCCCCGGCGTCCGGGGCACACTCTGGCTGTTCTCCCCCGACACCGCGAGCGAGGACCAACTGGCTCTCGTACGCCGACGCGTGGTGACCGTGGCCCTGCTGGCAGCCGTCACGTCCGGTCTGATGGCGTTGGCTGTCGCCTCACGGGCCGGCCGCCCGCTGCGCCGACTGCAACAGCGCACCAGCGGCCTCGACCCGGGGGTGGATGCGGCGAGGCTCGACCACACACGGACCGGGGTCACCGAAGTCGACGACCTGGCCCGGACTCTGCAGACCGTGCTGGCCCGCTACGACGAACAGGCCGCGCGGACCACGGAGGCCCTGACCACCGCCCGGTCGTTCGCCGCCGCCGCGGCACATGAACTGCGCACCCCGCTGATGAGCATGCAGACGAACCTGGAGATCCTCGCCCAGCATCCCGACCTCGCATCGGCGGACCGGGACGAGGTCCTGGGAGATCTCCAGGCCGAGCACGCTCGGCTCCTGGGCCTGCTGGTGATGCTCAGGGAACTCGGACGGGGCGACCTGGTCGAGGCCGATGCCTTCGGCCCCGTGGACCTCACCGAAGTGATCGACGCCTCCGTCGCCGACGCCAGGCGCAGGTACCCCACGGCGGAGATCACTGTGCCGGTCATGCCGCGTCTGAGCGTGCACGCATGGGAGCCCGGGGTGCGAACCATCATCGACAACCTCCTGGGCAATGCCCTGCTCCACGGACGGAGCGGGGACGGACGGGCACGAGTGGAACTGGGTCTTCGAGCGGGCGGACACCCCACGGGGTCGACTGCCGTGCTGACCATCGACGACCGCGGCCCCGGCATCCCTCCGTCGCAGCGTGATGCTGTGTTCCATCGCTTCGAGCGCAGACCGGACAGCCCCGGCTCCGGACTCGGCCTGACCCTGGTCGCGCAACAGACCGCCCTGCACACAGGCCGCGTCCGGATCCAGGACTGCCCTGGCGGCCCGGGTACGCGGATCGAGGTCCGGCTCCCCGTGCGAGACAACAGAAAGAACGAGATCCCCTTGCCGGCCGAGCGGGACTGGCTGATCGCGACCGCCGGGCGCCCACAAGGTTTCCACAAAGATGGCTCCTAACTTCTCCGCATGCGCAGGCACATGGGCCTCGCGCCCGCTCCCTGAGGAGACACCGTCATGAGGACCACCAAGACCGCTGCCCTGGCTCTCACCGCCGTCAGCGCACTGCTCGCCGCCGCAGGCACGGCCTCGGCCGGCGGCGGAACGCCGGAACCGAAAACCACGCCGGCCGGAGACGGAGCGCAGGTGCTGTGCAAGCGGGTACCGAAGATCGAGAAGCGTCTTGAGCGAGCCCTGAACCGCCTCGGCGCGGACGCGACGCGACGCGGCTCAATCGCCCGGCTGGCGAAGCGGGTGGAGAACGCAAAGACAGCCGGTCACACCGAGATCGAGACCTACCTCAACGACAAGCTCACCTTCCGCCGCTCCCTCGTTCCCACCATCGAGAAGCGCCAGAAGGACCTGACCGCGGTCAAGACCTGGTGCAAGACCAACAACAACGGGAGCGAGAACTGATGGCCCGCCGCACCGCCACCGCTGTCGCGGCCGCCCTCCTGCTTCTCACCGCCGTCACCGGCTGCAGTCAGGGCAGTGACGGCAAGGGCAGCGGAACCGCCGACCGCCCCGTGACCACCGGCCCCGCAGAGGTCACTCGCATGAAACGTCTCGTGGATGCCGCCGAATCGGCCGCCGCCGCAGCGGATTCCGCAGCGGCAGAGGACGGCAAGGGCTGACGCAGCGCCGCCTTCCCCACGTGGCTGCCGGCCACCTCGGGGCGGAGATCGTCCGCCGGGACCGCACCGGCGCCCACCGAAACGGCTGGAAAGTCAACCCCCGTGAACCGCCACAGGAGTTCATTGAGGGTCCTGCGACCTTGCACGGGGTTCCCCAATTAGCTTGGGGCCATGCGATTCGCCTTCAAGACCTCGCCCCAGAACACCACTTGGGACGCCATGCTCGATGTCTGGCGGGCAGCCGACGACATCGAGGTCTTCGAGTCCGGTTGGACCTCCGACCACTTCCACCCGACCCACACCTCCTCCCCCGCCGACCCCCGCCTGGAGGGCTGGATCACGCTGACCGCACTTGCGCAGGCAACGCGACGGCTGCGGATGGGCACACTGGTCACCGGCATTCACTACCGGCATCCGGCGGTGCTGGCCAACATGACAGCCACGCTCGACCTCATCTCCGGCGGACGACTGGAGCTCGGCCTCGGTGCCGGCTGGAATGAGCAGGAGTCCGGCGCCTACGGCATCGAGCTGGGTACGCCCAGGCAGCGCAGCAACCGGTTCGAAGAGGCCTGCGAGGTGCTCATCGGGCTGCTGTCGCCGCAGGAAACCACCACGTTCAAGGGCAGTTACTACGAACTGACCGACGCGCGATGCAACCCCAAGCCGGTGCAGCAGCCGCACCCGCCGATATGCATCGGCGGCAGTGGGGAGAAACGCACACTCCGCACCGCGGCCCGATTCGCCCAGCACTGGAACTTCGACACCGGCACACCCGAACAATTCAGCCGGGCGCGGGACGTGCTGCACCAGCACTGCGCGGACATCGGTCGCGACCCGGCGGAGATCCTGCTGTCCGGCCAAGTGCAGTTCACAGGAGACCCGGCGGAGACGGCCGCAACAGCCGTGGCCCTCCACGCGGCAGGCGCGGAGCTCGCGATCGTCTACTTGCGGCCGCCGTACACACCGGCTGTGCTGGAGCCGGTGGCGCGCGCGTTGTCGGAGCTGTGCTGAGGCGGCTCAGCCTGCTGGTTCGTCGGCGCCGGAACGTCCGATGGGGAGGGCGCGCAGTCAAGTGACGAGAGGCGGTAACTGAGCGGTGCGCGACACGAGTGCGGGCGGTCGCACGATCTGAGCGTGGCCACGATGAACTCGCCATATTCGGGCGGGGCCGACCCAGCGGACCAGGGGACCCCGTTCAGCTCCCGGCCCGATCGAGAATCCCTTGTGCGGCGACGACCCGTGCACGACCTGCTCGACGGGCGTCCTCGAGCTGTGCCCGGTTCTCGGCGAGTTGTCCTTGTTGATATTCGGACTCCACCGCGAACCAGATCCCGGTGAGATTCACCGCTTCCTTGCAGTCAATGTCCGCCAAGGCCACAGCACGCTCCAGCCGGGTCTGTCCGGTACCAAAACGGGTATCTCCTGCCGCGTCGAGCGGATCGTTGTAGTCGTAACCACTCCGCTGCATGCAGGCCGACCATCCGGAAATCACTTTCCGCACCCGGGGGTCACGTTGTGACACATAGAAACTCTCGTCCATGAGACTGAGGGCAAGATTCTGGTTCCGACTGGGAGCCGCTCTTTTTGCTAGCGTCTCGCGGGCTTCTCCGCTGCATCCCTGGTCCGGCACCTTACGGCCGTTCACGGTGGCCGGTCCACGGCCGGAAAGAATTGCCGTCCGGAGATATTCGGGGATCTTCGCATGTGGTTCGGCGGTCCGTTTCGCGGGCTTGTCGCCCATTCCGTACCCGCTCACTGCGGCCAGTTTCCGGTCGGTTATCCCGTACCGGCGCTCGACACTGGTGCCGGGCTCCGCGCCGCCGTCCCGCTGCTCGGGCGCCAGGGTGAGGCCGTAGCGCGCCGCGCACTGCGCGACGAGGCGGCTCTCGGCCGCGTTGATGGCGCGCCCGTCGGCCAGGCCGACGGTGTAACGGGCCAGCGGCACCTCCATGCGAGCGGCTTCCACGGCCGTGGGGATACGGAGGGACTGCGCCGCGGGGTTTTCGAGATGCTTCCCGGACTGCCCCGCACCGGCCGAGCAACCTGCAAGGACGCA